>JAIKZG010000035.1 GCA_024682415.1 Prevotella sp. | reverse complement strand
GGTTACAACGAGATAGCGTGGATAAATTCAGGCGAGATGACCAACAAGGGTTTTGAGCTTCGCTTCGACTACGACATCTTCAAAAACAAGAATTGGACAATCTCTGCCAATGCCAACATAAGCCGAAACATCAACAAGGTGGAGAAGTTGCCAAGCACATGGACTTACGACAACTACACATTCGGCAACGGCAACTATGCTCTCCGCATCGTAGAGGGCGCTCCTGTAGGCGCATTCTATGGCTACAGATATAAGGGCGTTTATCAGAACACTGCCGACACCTACGCACGCGACGCAAACGGCGGAGTGATGTACGACTATCAGGGCAAGCCTATCGTGATGCGCAACGGAACGGCCATGACTTACGCAGGCGACGCCAAGTATGAGGACATCAACCACGATGGCGTAATCAATGAGAATGATATCGTTTATCTCGGCAACGCCAATCCTAAGCTCACGGGCGGTGGCGGTTTTTCGGTGAAGTGGAAAGACCTCACGTTTACTACATTCTTCTACGGACGCTTCGGACAGCGTATTATCAACGCAGCGCGCATGAGCCTTGAAAGCATGTATGGCACAAGCAACCAGAGCACCGCTACGCTCAACCGCTGGCGTCATGAGGGCGATATCACCGATATTCCTCGCGCTCTCTATGGCATGGGCTACAACTATCTCGGCAGCGACCGTTTTGTGGAGAACGCTACGTTCATTCGTATGAAGACTCTTTCTTTGAGCTGGAATGTGCCTAAGAAAATGTTGAAGAAGCTTCACCTCGGCATTTCTCGCGCTAATGTGTTCGCCACAGGCTACGACCTCTTCACATGGACAAATTACAAGGGACAAGACCCTGAGGTGAGCCTGCCATCAGCGACAAGCCTTGTGAAAGACAATGCGACGACACCTGTCACCAAGCGTTATTCTTTCGGCGTGACAGTGAATTTCTAACGCAGCGTGAAGGAATGTAGATTTTTAAAATTATGACAACTAAAATGAAACATACATTATTCTATAATATATCATCGGTGGCAGTGGCGCTCGTGGCTTCGTTGGCGTTTTCTTCATGCAACAGCTGGCTCGACGTGAAGCCAAACAATGAGCAAGTGACCTCTGACTACTGGAAATCTAAGGAGGATGTGCAGGGCGTGATCACTTCGGGATATGTCTATATGCGCCAGGCTGTGCCTACTTTCATAAAGTGGGGCGAACTTCGCGGCGGAGCTATGTACACTTCAAATTCGGGCGACGCCAAGTTGCAGAACTTTGAGATGGTGCCTACGGATAAGCTTTGCGATTATTCTACTATCTACAAGATTATCAATATGGCAAACTCGGTGATAAGATATGCTCCTGGAGTGAACGACGACACTTATTATGAGGCGATGAGAAACGCCAATCTGTGTGAGGCTTATTTCCTACGTGCCTACAGCTATCTCGTGTTGGTGAAAAACTTCAAGGAAGTGCCTCTCGTGATTGAGCCATACGTAGACGACAAGAATCCGTTCGACATTGCCAAATCAACAGAGGAAGACATCATAAAGCAGATAAAGGCAGACGTTGAGGCTGCTCTCGCCACAGGCGCGGCAAAAGGTACTTACGAAAAGGAATGGCAGACTAAGGGCCGTGCCACGAAATGGGCGTTGTATGCTCTTATGGCTGATGCCTGCGTATGGAGCGAGGATTATGACAAGGCGATAGAATACTGCGACAAGATTCTCGACGCTACCGACGCATTCCGCCCCGCGTTTATGACCAACACCAACGACTGGTTTACAATCTTCTATCCAGGCAATTCTAATGAGAGCATTTTTGAGCTTAACTGGGATTACAACAAAAATCAAGAAACCAACAACTTCCACTCCTTGTTTGAGGCTTCGGTAAACTCTCCGTTGATGTTCACCACCCGTGCCATTGAGAATATGCGCGAGGAAACAAAGAAGCTGCTCGCAAAAGGCTATTCTTCTGATTCTCGTATGGGAAGAATGCTCCTCGCTACATATATCCCCGAAACAGGTACTACCACTGGCTGGACCACTTCTAATAATTACTATATGTGGAAATATCGTGGCACCGACGTGCAGGATATCGCAGGTGGCGTGAGAGCCAATCAGGACGCTCATTTCATTATCTATCGTGTGGCTGAAATCGTGTTGCTGAAGGCACAGGCAGAGATAATGAAAGGCAATTATCTTGAGGCGTTGAAGCTGATTGACAAGGTGCGTGTGCGCGCGGGTCTTGACTATTTCAATGGCATCGATCCTGAGGCTGCCGACGCGCAGAAATATGTAAGTCAGCTCGATGAACTTACACTGCTTGAGGAAGTGCTCAATCAGAAGGAGCTGGAATTCTATGGCGAGGCTAAACGCTGGTATGACTTGCTGTGGTTTGGCAGAATACAGAACAACAAGTATAAGACTCAGTTCATCGCAAAGATGATTGAAGGCAATCAGACTACCAACGCGACATGGCTTCGTTCGGTGCTTCAGAATAGCAACGCATGGTATATGCCGTTGGCTGAAGACGAATTGCAGCATAACAAGCTGTTGAAGCAAAATCCATATTACGCTGGTAAGTAATCAGGCGGAAGACAAAATCCGCGATTATAAAGCAATTCTAAGAAATATAATGAAAACAATGAAATATAGGAAACTGATAAATGTGTGCGCGGCTTTCGCTTCGGCGTTGGCTCTCACGGCATGCGATTCAGATGTGTTTGATATAAATGCCGACCCGGCGAAGGACAAGCAATACAGCAATCTTCTCAATTCGCCTATCTCTACTTATCTCGCCGGCGAGGAGGATTTCACGGAATATGTAAAGGTGTTGAGATATTCTGATATGTTCAACGCCTTGAATCAAAGCTCGGCAGGAACAAGCTTCACAGCCTTCGCTCCTAACAACGAGGCGATGCGCGCCTTCTATCAGAGCAGGGGCGTAGACAGCTTGCCACAGATAAGCAAAGATTATGCTCGCTCTTTCGTGTTGTTTCACACAGTGAACGACTCTATTCTGCCAGAGCAGTTTATCAATAAGACAAATATCACCAACCTTAACGAGGACGACATTTCAATAAAAATCGACTCTACCAATTCAGGTCAGGCTTTGCTCAACGATGAGGGACAGGTGGTGAAGATGGGCATAAGCGCGTATAACGGCAAGATTTATGTGCTCTCACGTGCCATGACTCCTCTCGTGGAAACAGTTTACGACCGTCTTGTGAATGCCGGCAACTCTAAGATTATGCTTGAAGCCATTACGGCTACTGGATGGCAGAAGGAGCTAAGCACAATCAAGGACACTGTGGTAGCAATAGTAGACGGTATCTCGACTTCTACTGTGAATAAGCGCTATTTCACAGTGCTTGGCGTAAGCGATGCCACTTTCGCTAAGGCTGGTATCAACAGCTTGGGCGATTTAAAGGCTAAGTTGAAATCTCTCGACCATGAGGGACTTAGCGAAGATTCTCTGCTGCGTGCTTATGTGGGTTATCACATATTGACCAATTCTTACAAGGCTGATGACTTAGGTGCTGTAAATGGCTCTTCTCTCACTCGCATCTGGGGCACGAAGGCAAACAATCAGGTGCTCACCGTAACTACCGACACATTTAAGACAGGCACAGACAGATATACGCTTAACGCTCTCGGCACAAGCGCGAAATTTGTTGCTGCTCACTCTGATGTTTTGGCTAAGAATGGTTATGTACATGAACTCAGCAGCTGGCTTCCGATATGGCAGCCTGAGCAGGCAGAGGTGATTTGGGATTTCGCTGACTACGCGGAGGTGAAAAACCTTGTACCGACAGACAATTATCAGCCTAAAGAGCCTACGGCAACGGAGGAGCGTCATCGCATAGCAACAGCTTCTTGCTTCACTTACGAAATGGGCGAGGCAGGCTCACGTAACAACAATTACAGCGACATAGATTATGTTACGTGTAAGGCTAACTTGAAGAATGCCAATAATCACGACCGCGTGGTATTCAATGTGGGCTATGCCGGAAGCGTAAGCATGAAAACGCCTACTCTCGTGCGTGGTAAGTATCGTGTGGAATTGAGTATTGTTTACCTTACGTCGAATAACTTCATGCGTCAGCAGACTGCCGGCAACGGAGGATTGCTGAAACTTTCTTTCGACGACAAGGACGACTACACCACTTACGCATCGCCTTACACAAAGGTGACAAGCGCGTTGCCAGGTGTCTACACATCGACAATATATGATGAAATAGAATTCCCGGAAACGGCAGCCCACGACTTCAAGTTTGTGGTGCTCGACCCAGCAGCAAGCACCAATTCAGGTTTCAGCCTGCAATTCGACTGCATTAAGTTTATCCCAATTAAGTAATGGAGATTATCCTAAAAGGAAACAGATAAGAATATGAAAATACTAAATACTACCTTGGTATTGCTCCTGTTGGCAGGCTTGGCGACATCGTGCTCCGAGCTTGACGACAAGGACTATTACAGCGATACCGACTCAAAGGTGCTCAATGATGAATTGAAGATCACTAATCTCAGTTCTGAGGAATATATCAAAAGCCGTGCCGATTTCAGCAGCATGAATGAGCTGTTTGAGAAAGACAGCATCTACTCACGCCTTGACGCGAAAGGACAGGTGAGCACAATGCTCGTGGTGAGCAACGACAACTTTAAGCAGCCGGAGGCAAGCAAGGAGGAATACATCGCTAAATCCCACGTTTCTGACATCGCGATTTCGCCTGCCAATGTGCACAACGGCGAGCGATTGATGATGTGGCATGGCAAATATGTGAACATCGATATCGACTCGCTCGGTCAGAAAGGTCATGTGGTGGATCATATCATGCTCAATAACGCTGCCGTGAAGGAAGTGATAAAGACCAACAACGGCTTCGTATATGTGATTTCCGACATGATAAGCACTCCTACTTCTCTCTATGATTTCATCAATAATCTCGACGACAACTATTCTCTGTTCAAGGATATGGTGCTAAGCTCTGGAGAGCGCATTTTTGATAAGGCAAACAGCAAGGCGATAGGAGTGAACAACGAGGGTAACACTGTATATGATTCAGTGTTCATCTACAAAAACTCATTCTTTGAGGCAAAGGGCTTTGACATGAATTCAGAGTCGCTCACAGCTACAATGCTTCTTTTCTCTAATGATGTTATCAACGAGGCGATGAACGACGCTAAGCAGCGTCTTGCCTCATGGGGACTGGAGCGCAATCAGGACACGTTGCGTCATTGGATATTAAAGGCAGCGTTCTTTAACAAGAAATATGAGGCAGACGAAATACAGACTACCGACACCAACGATTTGCAGAGTATATATGGCATGCAGTGGCGCACAAATGTGCAGAAGGTGGATGTAGCCAATCCTACGGAACTCTCTAACGGCGTGGTATATAAGGTTAAGAAACTGCATCTGCCGACTAATCTTCTCATATATCGTCTGAAGGATTACTTCTATTATTATGAGAATTGCACCGATGAGGAGAAAGACTCTTATTTCAAGACTTTCAACATGACTTACAATGGCTGCAAGACAGAAGTTGCTGAATGGACCCCTTGGGCTGGCGTTTGGCCGCTTCATGAGAACCGTATTTTGCGCTACGACAAGACGGAGGGCGTAGACGACTCGCAGGGATTCCAGATAGATTTCACTCCAATCATGCTTTCTGCCAATGGCGACGTTACCCCTTATAAGATTCCGCCAGGAACATATCGCCTTGCGATGGGATTTGTGCAGAATATGGGCGTAGACATCAAGGTGGAAGTGCTCGTAAACGGCAAGATTATCGCTACATCGCCATCTATCACGCTCGGTTCGGCTACTACTTATCACTATGACAGAGGAGCAGTGCTCGACAATAGATACCCAGAAGGCTTTGAGCCAAACTATGTGCGCAGCAAGAGCGGCAACAAGAAAGCTGCCAACTACGACACTGATGGCGGCCCAATTATCAGCGAACTGAATATTCCTGACGTGAAAGGCGACGGCTCTGCTTCGACTATCACGCTGAGAATAGTATCAGACAATTGGGGAGGCAAGACAATGGTGAAGTTGCACCACTGGTGCCTGCGTCCTACATCAAACAACTACTAAAATCCTATTATTTGAGAAATGAACAATTTAAAGAAAGTAATATATAGCATAGGAGTGTCTGTGCTCTTCTCTACAAGCGTGATGGCGCAGGAGGTGAGCGGATATGTAATATCATCTACAAGTCAGCCTGTCGTTGATGCTGTAATCACATGCCCCGGTTGCAAGACGGTGAGAACCGACAAGAACGGACATTTTGTGATTGAGGGAGTGAAAGACGGCGCTACATTGAAGATTTGGCACGATGGCTTTTTCACTTTAAACAAATACATAAAGAAAGCTGAAAACGTGGCATTGCGCCTGCATCTTATAGAGAAGAACAAGGCGAAATACAACGAAACAGCCATTCTGCCTACTGGTAAGGCGGAGAATGACAAAAGCATTGTGGGCATTACCAACGTAAGCCGCAAGGATTTCGCGCAAGGCTCATTGAGCTTGGAGAAAGTGTTGCAGGGCGATGTCACAGGTCTGCAAGTGGTAAACAAGAGCGGAATGACAGGCGAGGGCGCTTATCTGCAACTTCGTGGCGTGAAATCGCTCGTAGCGGAGAATGCTCCGCTCGTGGTTATCAATGGCGTGCCTTACATGCCCGATATGAATGAAAGCCAGATTATCAACGGATATTCTCGCTCGATATTCCAGGCTCTAAACAATCAGGATATTCGCAACATCACTGTGTTGAAAGGCGCTGAGGCTGCTTTGTATGGCAGTCTTGGCTCTAATGGCGTGATAATGATAGAAACCGATCAGGCTTCGGCAACCAATCTTGACACTAAGATTTCGTTCTCGGCTGTTTATGGCTTCAATTGGAACAAGAAGCGCATTCCGCTGATGAACTCAAAGCAGTATAAGAGCTATCTTGAGGATGTAGGCCTTACCTATTATCCTAACATGGAGCAGTTCTTCGGCGATTTCACTTTCCTTTCAGACCCTGACGCCAATCAGTCGTATCTCTACAAATACGACACAAATTGGCAGGACGAGATTTACAAGAACTCTACCACTAAGGATTATCTTTTCCGTGTGGAGGGTGGCGACAACATTGCTAAATACAACATCTCGCTTGGCTATCTCGGCGACGATGGAACATTGCGCGGCACAAACAGCGACCGCTACAGCGCGCAGATTAATTCAAGCGTGCTCGTAAGTAAGAACTTCGAAATCAACACATCTATCAACACTGCTTATCTTAAAGGTAATTATCAGTCGCAGGGCATAAGTATGGAAACCAATCCATTGCTGGCTGCCTATCGTCGCAGTCCGCTGCTCAGCCCTTACCGCAGCGATATGTATGGCAATCTTATCGACAAATACTCCGACTATTATTATGGAGCAATCAGAAATAACGATTTCATTGTCAGCAATCCTCTTGCTTTGGTTAACAAGCTCAGCAGCGAAAACCGCCAGTATGACATCAATGCCAAGGTGGGCTTCATCTATCATCCGCTGCATAATCTTGCCATTAATGGTAACGTGGGAATGTATTACAACTACAACAAAGAGCAGACATTCATTCCTGGTAAAAACGACAACGACATCAGTCCGTTGTTCGACCAGTATGGCAAGGCAGACAACTCCGTGCGTGTAGGTACTAATCACACTTTCAACCTCTACTTCGGACTTAACGCTGACTATAAGCTCAATCTCGGCGACAACCATAAGCTCAATTTCAACGCAGGCTGGCACAGCATAATGAATTCTTATGAATATGACGCTGCCTATGGTCGCAACTCAAACAATGACTTCTATCAGACTCTTGGCGATGCCGTAACTCTTGGAAAGTACTTCTCTGGCTATAACAATAAGTGGAACTGGATGGCATTCTATGGTCATGCGGATTACACTTTTATGGATATGCTGAAACTTGGTGCTTCTGTTTCTTACGACGGTGCTTCAAGTGTGGGCGAGGATGCTACTCGCTTCAGCCTTTACCCATCTGTTGAGGCTGTGTTTATGGCTAAGGAGTTGCTTACTAACGCTGATTGGATTAACAAGCTCAATGTGTATGCCAATTACAGCAGCACAGGTAACAGCCGCTTCTCGTCGAAGTTCGGACGCCATTATTACACATCACAGCCATATCAGACTATTGCCGGCATAATTCGCGCTACAGTGCCTAACACTAACTTGAAGACGGAGCGCGACAACACATTAAATGTGGGCGTGGAAACATCTTTGCTCAACAATCGCCTGCAACTCTCGGCTGCTTATTATAACATCAAGGCAAAGGATGTGTTGATAAATGGCGTACACAGCGTGATTCTTGGCACAAGTCCATATTATAACAACGATGGCGAGATTAGCTCAAAGGGTTTTGAGCTGAGCCTCAATGCCTCACCTATTTATACCAAAGACTTTAAATGGACTCTTGGAGGAACTCTTTCTACCGTTAAAAACAAGGTAGAGTCGCTTGGTGGATACAACCAGTATATCTCAACATTGGGCGACAATGCCGAGATAATTACCCGTGTGGGCGAAAATCCATATTCATTCTACGGATATAAGACGGCAGGCGTATTCTCCACCACAGAGGAAGCGGATAAGGCAGCCCTGACAAACAGAAGCGGTGTGGCTTACAAGGCTGGCGACATTCACTATGTAGACATGAATGGCGACCACATCATTAACGATAAGGATAAAGTGGTGCTTGGCTCTGCTACTCCTGATTTCTTCGGAGATGTGTTCACACGCTTTGAATACAAGAACTTCGCTCTCGACATGACTTTCAACTACTCTGTTGGCAACGACGCTTACAACGCAGTGAGAAGAATCACCGAAAGCTCAAGCGATTTCTCTAATCAGAGTTCTTCTGTAGCGCGCCGTTGGTCGATGGAGGGACAGATCACGGATATGCCTCGCGCTACCTATGGCGACAATGTTGGCAACAACGATTTCTCTGACCGCTGGATAGAAAAGGCTTCTTATCTGAAGCTACGCGACATCACATTGTCTTACACTTGGAACAAGTCGTTGTGGCATTTCATTGAGGGAGGAACAGTATTCATCACTGGTCAGAACCTCTTCTGCATAACCGATTACCTCGGTCTTGACCCTGAGACATCTTATTCTTACAGCAGCATGATGCAGGGCGTAGACTATGCTAAGGTGTGCGCGCCACGTGCAATCAAGTTTGGCGTAAATCTCAAATTCTAACTACAAAGATTAAGTAAACGATAATGAAAAAGAATATATTCAAACACATTCTTCTACTAATCATGGGAATGACGACGCTTGCTTCGTGCAGCGACTTCTTCAATCCCGATACCGACGACAAGCTGAACGGTGGCGACTACATTTCATCAAACACAGAAATGTATACAGGCTTTCTCGGTATTATGACGAAATTGCAGGCTATCGGTGATAAGGAAATACTCCTCACCGATACCCGTGCCGACATATTGGAGCCTACGGATAATTCCACTGCCGACCTCATAGCCCTCTACAACTATGATCAGGATTTGCAGAACAACAGCTATGCCAACCCTGCCGGATATTACGAGGTGATAATAGCCTGCAACGATTATCTCGCCAAGATGAAGGAATACAGAGATGATCCGCAGGTGGACGATGATGTATATAAAGACCTTGTAGCCTCTACAGCGCGCATCAAGATATGGACATATAAGACTCTCGGCGAGATATATGGCAAGGCAGTGTGGTTTGACGACCCGATAACAAAGGTCAGCGAGATATCTAATTCCGCTAACTTCACTGAAATGGATATGCCTGCCTTGACGGAGAAATGCCTTAGCGTGCTCGATAATGGAATAGACGGCGTGGAGTTGTCGCGCAACATCGACTGGATAAAGTGGCTCGACCCTGACAATGTAACCAACATCGCCAACAGCCAATACCGCAAGTGGAACTACATGGTGCCACCTTTCGAGGGGCTTTACGCAGAGCTTTGCTTGTGGCGTGGCGCAGCATTGGACGCGCAGAAATCAGACGCTACAATGTATTATAAAAAGGCTGCCGACTTGCTTCTCAGAGCACTCGGCACTTATGTGAACGACCAGAACTATAGCGGCAACTCTCCTTACTGGCTTCCTTGCGCTACTACTCCAGGTCACTATGCCACATTCTGGAACAATGCTCAGCCTTATCCAGCAGAAACAGTAGCTGCTTTGATTTACGATTACACTAACAATCAGACAAACACGTTGCTCAAACACTTCTCTACGGAATATCCTAACAAGTATTTGCTCAGACCATCGGAGGAAGGAATGGCAGAATTCTACGACAACACTTTCAACCCTGGCGGAGCGTCTGGCGAAGCACGCAGCAACTGCCTGTTTGGCACTTCTTATAACGGCAACTACATTTCTAAGTTTCGCCCAATGGGAAGCTCTGTTCGCGCCAATGCTTATCAGGACGATGTTCACATCTATATCTATCGTGAAACTCAATATCACATGATGCTTGCCGAGGCTCTCAACCATTTGCAGAGATTCAAGGCAATGAACGCAGTGCTCAACACAGGCGTGAAAGCTACTGAATATAAGGACGACGACCCTGAATGGGAAGGCTTCACTGCCAACTGGACTTCAAGCGCGGAGTGGGGCACTCGCAAATATCCGAGCATGGGTATACGTGGCGCGCTCAATCTCAATGCGCGCCCGATAAAGACTTCTATCACTGAGCTTGGCGAGGACGCTACATTGAAGTTTAACGATGAGGCGATCCTCGATGAGACAATGCTTGAGTTTGCCTGCGAGGGCAAGACCTATGCCTCAATGAACCGTATGGCAATGCGCTACGGCGACCTGAACATAGTAGCCGACAGAGTGTGCAAAAAGTATCAGACTGCCGGCAAGTCAGCGGAAATTCGCGAGAGAATTCTCGCAGGCGGCAACTGGGTGCCATTCAATATAAACATGAAATAGCAAGACCTTGCATATATACAGACAGATTAAAAACTAACACATATTTACTAACTATGAGGAATGTGATGAAGGCACGGCAATTATCAGCGAGCCTTTAAGCATTCCTCTTTAAACATTAAACTTATGAGGAAACTTTTTACGCTTACCGCGCTTGGTCTGGCACTATGCCTGAATGCCAACGCACAGGTACGCAAGTCATGGGACTTCACTAAGTGGAGTCAGACAACGCTCAACAATCTTGAGGCCGACATGACATTGAACGGTGCTACAAGTCACTGGCGCGATTATGAGAAAAGCGAAACAGAAGCCAACAGAGGCAGAGCCTATTGGTGCGCAGCTACAATCTCTACCGACGAGAAGGGCAACGCTCTTGTCTATCCCGACGGCACAGCGCAGATTATTCCTGAGCTGGCTCAGCTCAACGTAAAGGGCATGGGCGCGAAGAACTTCGTCATCGTTCACAACTGGGGGCAGAAGGAAAACGCTTCTTCTCCTAATGGTATGTACACTTACGGTAAGTCGTTTCTTTGGATTAACGGTGGCAAGAAGAAATTCATAATCCCTAAGGTGAGAAAGGGAGAAACCATCAAGATGGGTGTAGAAAGCCATAAGGAAGCAGAAGGACGAGGCTTCACACTTTCTGCCACAGGCGCTACGATTACAATAACAAAGGGTAATCCTACAAACCCTACTGTTTACAACGACTGCGAATGGCTCGTAGAAGACGACACTCCTGATGTAGAGGATAGCGTAGACATCACATTGACTACAAACAATGGTTGCCACATCTACTACATCACGGTAGGCGAGGGCGATGTGCCACAGACGGAGGAAGCTAAAAAGATAGCCTACATATACAATGGCACAGGCTATTCGGAAGATGAAGACTTCCCAAGGATTTTTCTTAGCGGAACCGACGGCATAGCTATGACAAATATTGATATTGCCGATGGAGCAGCTACTGTAACTGCCGACTCATTGCGCAAGTTTGACGCTGTGGTGATAAGTCCTTTCGTAGCTGCCAATGACGCTTACCTCCCTACATTGAAGAAAGTCATTGCTTATGAGCCAATTCTTAACCTCAATCCTGATTTGTATGAGGGCTGGGGATATGGCACATCGGTTAAGACTTCCGACCAAAATATTGGCATTAAGGATTCTACCAACGCTTTGTTTGTGAATACAGGCGTAGGCTTCCCATTGCAGTGGAATGAAGCTGGCATCAAGGGTGTAAACCTCGGCGAGTATTTCGCAGCCGATGATACAATCGCTACAGTAACTGGCGGTGTCGCTATCCATGTGCACAATACGCGTCGCAATGCCTATATGCTTTTGCCTTACGCTAAGGAAGAGCTCGCTACAATCAACGCAGACAATATGTCGGTGCTTTTGCCTGAGGCTGTAAAGGAAATAGCAGCTACAAAAGCTAAAGTTACAAGCGTAGTAAAGCCTGTAATCACCGAAACATATTCAGACAACAAGACCATTGTCAGCATTGCAAGCGGCAATAAGGCTGCCAAGATATATTATACTACCGACGGCACAGAGCCTACCACTGAAAGCACGCTCTATACAGAGCCAATCGCCGTTACGGAAGCCATTACGCTGAATGCAATCGCTGTGGCTGATGGCTACGACGCAAGCGACATTGCAACTCTCAATATCACAATCAAGCAGCAGGCTTCACAGCCTACAGTAAACGTAGAGAGCGAAACTGGCAAGAGCACTATTGAGCTTACGGCAGCTGAAGAAGGTGTTACTATCTATTACAACTTCATCGGTAGCAACAAAATCGCTCAGTCAAAGGCTTACACAGCACCTATCGTCGTAACAGAGCCTGTTACCATCACCACATTCGTTTCTGGCGGCAAATATGTAGACTCTGAATTGAGCAGCAAGTATATTGACGTGAAGGGCGTGGCTCACCGTCTTGACATTCTTGCCCATTTCGACGCTAACCGCAAAGACTGGTCGCAGCCTGAAGACGCTACTGGAAGCGCAAAGGCTGTCTACTTGTTCTCTTGGGGCAAAACTGCAAGCTCTATCTACGACACTAACATCGTAGACTCTATCGTGCATCTGAAAAATGCTCAGGGCAACGACTCTATCGTGACTTACTATCACATGGTAGCTCCTGAAACAAAGACCAACGGCGAGTGGATACTCTCTTCTTGCGGTCAGGTGGTAGACTGGGAAAACACTGCTTTCCAGACAAACGTAGGCGATGGCAGCAACTACAACCCACAAGCCCCTGAAGATATGCTCATGGCCAACGACTCTATCGGTATCACCAACTATATCCTCAACTTCGGAGGAAAGGTGGAAGACGAGAAATACACTGCTACTCTCACCACAGCAAAGGCTTACGCAGGCCCATTCGACGTGGTAACTTACATGGCTAACGGTAACGGCTCAAGCATTCCTGAAATGGAAGTAGAGATTTCAGAGGATGGTGAGAAGTGGACGAAGCTTGGCGATGTTAAGCTTTCAGATACTCGTCGTTTGTGGAACCGTGTTAAGTTGAGCTACGAATCAACAACTCCTGTTTATGTGCGTCTGGCTCATGTGGGCGGCGGCACAAAGGCAATGCTCTTTGATATGTATCTGCTCAACGAGGGTGAGCACACCAAACATGCTTCTACAGGTATCGCCGACATCGTAGCTGATAACAGCAATGTGGTAAGCACACAGATTTTCAATGTGAACGGTATCGCTCAGAGCGCATTGCAGCCAGGACTTAACATCGTTCGCACTGTTTACTCAAATGGAAAAGTTATTGTAAAGAAGATACTTGTTAAATAACAAAATCACTATTATTTAAACTTTATGGGGAGCGGATACCCATGTGAGGCGTGTCGGCTCTCCTTTTTTGTTTTACTATGATTAAGAAATCAATTATCTGCCCACTGCTGTTGGGAGCAATGGCTGCGATGCCAATATCTGCCCATGCGCAGAAGCTTGCCTTTCCCGGGGCACAGGGCTGGGGACGTTTTGCCACCGGCGCGCGCGATAAGGGCACGGTCTATCATGTTACTAATCTTAATGACTCAGGCGCAGGCTCTCTGCGTGATGCCGTGAGCCAGCCTAACCGTATCGTCGTGTTTGACGTGTCGGGAGTAATCAATATAACTAATCGTATTGTCTTTGCGAGCAACCTCTATGTGGCAGGACAGACTGCTCCGGGCGAGGGAATAATCGTGTATGGCAACGGCGTGAGCTTTTCGGGCGCAGACAATATCATCGTGCGATATATGCGTTTCCGCCAAGGTAAGAAAGGCAAGTCGGGCACCGACGCAGGCGGCATTGCCCACGGCAAAAACATGATTTTCGATCACTGCTCTTTCTCATGGGGACTTGACGAAACATTCTCTATCAACTGGGACAGCAAGGGCACTGCTCCGCGCAATATCACGATTTCAAATTGCATAATGGGGCAGGGACTTAGCCCTCACTCTGCCGGCGGACTTATTCAGGCAGACTCCGTTTCCCTCTACCGCAATTTGTATTGCGACAACAACACCCGTAACAATAAGGTGAAAGGTATAAGCCAATATGTAAACAACATCGTTTATAACTGGCACGACGGCTGCTACATCATGGGTGGCGATTCTGAAGGCAGCTCGGCAGTGAATATTACCAACAACTTGTTTGTGAACGGCCCTGAAACAGGCAACGCTGGTGTGTTCTCTCGTGCCAATTCCGATTTTCATGCTTATGTGGCAGACAATTTGCAGGATGGCAATTTCGACGGAGTGTACAATCCCTCTGAAATTACCAACTATAATGAGGCTACTATAGAAACCGCTCCTTACAAATATCCTATTCTTGCCACATGGCGTGCTAATCAGCTTGTAGACTCGCTTTTGCCACAGGTGGGCGCAAACTTGCCTTATCGCGACTTTGCCGATGCCTACATGGTGCATGAAGTGAAGTCGTTTGGACAGTCGGGCGTAATCATCTCTAATGAAAACCAATTGCCTATAGGCGTGCCGTCGTCATGGAAATGCGCAGCCTTTGAAAAGCCTACTGACAGCGACAACGACGGAATGCCCGATGAATGGGAAAAGGCCAACGGCACAAATCCTAATGCTGACGACGCGATGACGATTGCAGCCAATGGATATGCCAACATCGAAAACTATGTAAACAGCATATCTAAAAGCAATGTGCGTGCTTTCTTGCGCGCTCCGCAGCTCGTGGCTTCTGCCGAGTCAAAGCAAAACAGCATTAAGCTCTCATGGTATGATTTCACAGAGGGTCATGAAGGCTTCGTGATAGAACGTAAGGATGGCGATGCTTATAAGGAGATTGGCAGAGTGAAAGCAGGCGAAGAATCATTCGTTGCCGACGGACTTGCCGAGGGAACATCTTATTCATTCCGTGTGGCAGCTTATAAGGGCGATGCACTCTCAGAATATGCGGAACTGAACACCAAAACGTTGCCGAAATACGTGCCGATGGTGGATTGTAATCACTATGAAGCTAATGCCTACAGCCTCGGAAAGGAAGCCAACGGCTCTAATGTGTTGCTCTCGCCCTCAATGAATCTTTCGTTCGCACCGTCGGACACTATTACCCCGAATGCCATCGTAGTGGCAGGAAGCAAGAACACCACAATCACACGAAAGGGCAAGGGCACAATTGCAGGCTCTACCTCGGTAAACAAGATTGGTAAAGGCTCTCTCTCCCTTAACGCAGATTTCGACTACACAGGTGCTACCGTGCTGCATGATGGCACAGTCAAGTTTAATACCATTGCCGATGGCGGTAAGCCAAGTTCGCTCGGAGCTTCAATAGAATATCCTCAAAACTGGGTGTGGGATGGCGGAACATGGGAATACACCGGCTCTGACAATTCCACCAACCGCTGCGCTCAGATTTACAACGACACCGAGCTGAAGATAGATTCTGCCACATTGCAGATGACAGGTAAAATTGTGGGCAGTGGCAATGTAAGCCTTTCGGGCAATGGAACGCTGCATCTGCCATCAAATAAATTCTTCGGGTTTAGTGGCGACATCGTGCTTAAAGGCGGAAAGCTTATCGTGGATTTTGAAAAGGATGAGAAGAACGAAACTTATCTAAGCGATAAAGAGGATGGTTTCTCGAAACTCGTTCTCGCAGGCGGCAGCTTTGAGGCAAACGCAGCAAAGGAAAGCGGCATAAGCTATAACTTCCCTATCGAGGCGTTGGAAAACACTTATTCCACATTTTCGGTAGCCAGAAATTGCAGCATAAAAAACAATGTTACTGGGCGTGGCACAATAGAATATCGCATTCCTTATGTGCGTGAATATATCAGCGGCAACTGGAATGAGTTCTACGGCACACTCGTGGCAAAGGGTGTGGGCAAGGAAAAGGACGGCTGTCAGCTGATGTTCTCGGCAGGCGGTATCAACATCCCTAATGCCGTGGTACATCTTTCGGGCAACACTCGCGTGGTGAGCTGGAAGGCAGGCTCTATATCGCTTGGCGGTCTTAGCGGCGAAAAGGGCACATTCCTCAGCAGCAACGGCAAAAAGAGCAGCAGTGCCACGATGACATGGCGCGTGGGCGGTGCCAACACCGATGAAACTTTCAACGGAGTAATCGACAATCGCTGCTCTGCTAATGGACATAATGCAAAGACAAGCATCATTAAGGAGGGCAGTGGTTATTGGCGTCTTACCGGCAATAACATCCATTCTGGTGTAACGAGCGTTTATGGCGGTAATCTTATCATTGATGGCTCGCTCGACAATACTTCAAGTGTTTCCGTTGTGGCAGGTCGTCTTTCGGGTGTTGGCAAAATAAATGCTCCTGTTTCTGTATTCAGCGAGGGCGAAATCTGTGCCGGCGACACAATGATCGATGGCTCAATACTCTTGTTGAAGAAAACGCTCAATGTAAGTGGTGGCAAAATCGTAGTTCCTTTGTCTGGCGACAAGGTGAACACATTGCAGATTGATGGCGATGCGCTTACCATCAACGATGCCACATTGCAGATAGGCAATGAGGAAGACGGCAATCTCAATCTTGCCGAGGGCACTGCTTTGCAGGTGTTCACAGCCACAGCCGTTCCTTCCGGCAACGGCTTTAGCCATATCTATCCCGAAACTCCTGGCGCAGGTCTTCATTGGGACACTGCCGAGCTGATGACAAAGGGTATTATCCGTGTAGCTTCCACATCTGGCATACATGGCGTTGAGGCTTCTTCTGCCGATGCTTCTTCTCCTAAGTATTCTTTAAATGGTATGCGCCTTGACAAAGCTCGTGGCATTTACATTCAGAATGGCAAGAAACATATCGCAAGATAACTCATTGTTTTTCACTTAAATATATCTATAGCCTTATCATAAGATTCGCTTTCGCAGTCTTTTGATAAGGCTCTTTTCTTGGCGGCATGAAATCAAAGTTGATTGGATCTGGAAATTCCTTGGCGGCACGAAATCCAACTTGATTGAAATTTAAAATAAATTGGTGGATTTATTTTCTATTGTCTTCAACTTGCGCTACCTTTAAATAAAGTACGCTGCATCTCGGCATAAAAAATAAATAAATTTATTTTGTTCTGCACTCGATTTGCAGTACTTTTGTTCCCCGATTTAAATAAATATTATGATTAGAATAAAATTAATGACTATTGCCGTTGCGTTGTTTATGACAAATGGTATCGCTATGAAGGCGCAGACGACAAACTTGGATTCGCTGACAATTATGCTCGGCGACGTAGTGGTGAAAGGACACAAGCCTGTTTACAAACTCTCGGAGGAAGGACTGAAAACAAATGTGCAGGGCACGGTGCTTGAGAAACTCGGCTCGGCAAAGGAGGTGCTCGGTCATGTGCCGGGAGTGCAGAAAAGGAAAGACGCTATCGAGGTGACGGGCAAGGGCACTCCGCTTATCTATATCAACGGCAGGCAGATGCGCGATGACAATGAGCTGGAGTCGCTGAGAGCCGACGAGATAAAGAGCGTGGAGCTGATAACTACTCCGGGCGCGAAATATGGTGCCGACGTGCGCTCGGTAATCAAGATAAGGACTATAAGAAAGAAAGGCGAAGGACTGGGCGGTGATTTCCGCTCGTCGTATTATCAGTCGGAGAATGCCGACTTCATGGAAAACGTAAACCTCACTTACAGGCGCAAGGCGTGGGATGTGTTTGGCACGGCATCCTATTCTTCTATTAACACGAGATATATCACTGAAATGTCTACCACGCTGAAGGCTGACAATGAATGGGAAAACATTTTGCATCAGAAGGCGTTGTCTAACAAGCAGTCGCTGAAGGGCATGATAGGCACGGCTTACGCCATAAACGACAGCAACTCCGTGGGCATGCGCTATTCTTATCTTTCCACTCCGCGCAGCGTGGGCAGATTTGCGTTTACCAATGATGTATTTAAGGATAACGAGCCCTATGACAAAACGCTCACTATGGCAAATGAAAGCACAAATCATTCGCCTTATCATTATGTGAATGCTTATTATAAAGGAATGCTTGGCAAGCTGGACATTGACCTAAATGCCGACTTCGTACACAGCGAGTCGAAAGACCTTACTGAATATACGGAGGAAAGCGAGAATTATGAGAGCAGACAGCTGAGCACGCAGGGTAAGGTGAAGAACAATATGTTTGCCACAAAGCTCATTGCTTCTTATCCTCTGTTTAAGGGTAAGCTGTCGGTGGGAGCTGAATATACACAGACAAGGCGCAATGATGATTTCCTCAACCCAGAGAAATATATCGTAAGCTCAAGGGCGAAGCTTGAGGAAGAGCACATCGCTCCGTTTGTGGAATACAGCAAATCCACTGCGATAGGTAATGTAAACGTGGGCGTGCGTTATGAGCGCGTGAAGTTCGACTATTATGAAAACGATGTGCATCAGGATGAGCAGAGCCGTAGCTTCGGCAACCTGTTTCCAAGCATAAGTTTGCTGAATAAGATAGGAAATGTGCAGATGCTGCTGAGCTATGCCGCTAAGACTCGTCGTCCTTCTTATAGGCAGCTGAGCAATAATGTAACGTATATCAATCGCTTTCAGTATGACAGCGGAAACCCATATTTGAAGCATGAATATATTCATGATGTTTCGCTCATGGGAATGTGGAAGTTTATAGAATTGTCGCTTACATACAACGACCGCCGAGATGGTATCGTGTATTGGGAGAAGCAGGGTGAAGACCCCACGGTGGCTTGTTTCTCTTTCGCCAATATGCACAGCATAAAAAATGTGGGCGCGTCGCTGAATGTTTCGCCTACGATAGGCATTTGGTCGCCTGAGCTGTCAGTGAGCGTGGCAAGATATTGGCTTCATTTCGACGTGAGGGGCGTAGATAAGAATTTCAAAACTCCTATTTGGCAAACGTATTTCAACAACACTTTCGACTTCGGCAAGGGATGGCTTGCCACGGCTAACGTATGGCTTGTTACGAAAGGATATAAGGAAAATATAGAAAACACTCGTTTCAAGTCGTCTTACGATGTGATGGTGAAGAAGAGTTTTATGAACGACCAGCTTTCCATTGCCGTGGGTTGTTCCGACATGTTTCATTCTGAAAAGAGTGGCGACAAGATATACCGCACTAATGTAATCACTCATCAGAAGGCATATTACGATTCGCGCGAGGTATTCCTCACTCTTAGATATAAGTTTAATACCATGCGCAGCAAATATAAAGGCAGCGGTGCTGGCAATGAGGAGAGGAACAGATTCTAAGCAGAGGTTAAATAAACTGATGACGCAACCGAATGCAGAGTATGAAACAAATATAGGTAAAGTTTGCTTATTACTATGATTTTGCAGTACCTTTAAAGAAGGTAGGCGGCGTTTCGGAAATAAAAATGAATAAATTCTGAAGATTTTTTTATCAAAAAAATCGTGTTTTCACTCAACTTGCGCTACCTTTAAATAAAGTACGCTGCATCTCAACAATATTAAAATAAATAGGGATTTATTTTCTATTGTGTTCGATTTGCAGTACTTTTGCACCTCGGTAAAAACAAATCAAGGAAAAATAACCAATGTATATCGCTGTCGCAGGAAATATAGGAAGCGGAAAAACTACGCTTACCAAGATGCTCGCCAAGCATTATGGATGGACGCCGAAGTTTGAGTCCGTTTCTTATAACCCTTATCTTGAGGATTATTATAAAGACCTTAACCGCTGGTCGTTTAACATGGAGGTGTATTTCTTAAAACAACGCTTCCGCGACTTGCTCGAAATAGCTCATTCTGAAGAAACGATCATTCAGGATCGCTCTATATATGAAGGAGTTTATGTGTTCACAGCCAACAACAAGGCAATGGGACATCTGTCGGAACGCGACTTCCAGACTTATATGGATCTCTTCGACCAGATGACTTCCGTAGTGAAATATCCCGAACTGATGATTTATCTCCGCTCAAAAACTCCTCACCTTATAGCCCACATTCAGAAGCGAGGAAGGGAATATGAGCAGACAATGCCGATAGATTATCTTGAAAACCTCAACAAGCGTTATGAGGATTTCATTAAGAATAAATATAGAGGCAGACTGATGATAGTAGAGGCCAACGACATCGACTTTGAGCACAACCCGAAGGATTTTGCCAAGATTACAGATCGCATCGATGCCGAAATGTTTGGCTTATTCTCGAAGAAATAAAACAAGAAGTAACTCCATATTCATAACTCACAATAATAGATATATTATGCATATCGCAATAGCAGGAAATATAGGTAGCGGTAAGACTACTCTTACCAATATGCTTGCCAAAAGATATAACTGGACTCCACGTTTTGAGCCAGTAGACAATAATCCTTATCTTGAGGATTTCTATGCCAACATGAAGCGTTGGGCTTTCAATCTTCAGATTTTCTTCCTCAGCAAGCGTTTCGCCGAGGTGGTAGAGATTTCAAAGTCTGACGAGAAGATTATTCAGGACCGCACTATTTTTGAGGATGCCTGCATCTTTGCGCCAAACCTTCACGCGCAGGGAATGATGAGCGACAGGGATTTTGACAACTATAGCGAGCTGTTCAAGCTCATGATGTCGCTCGTGAAGCTGCCCGACCTCATGATTTATATCCGCTCAAGCATTCCTACTCTCGTTTCTCATATTCAGAAGCGTGGACGCGACTATGAGAAGTCTATCCGCATAGACTATCTTGAGGGACTTAATCAGCGTTATGAAAACTGGATAAAGGATTATAAGGGTAATCTTATTATTGTGGATGGCGATAATCTGGACTTTGAAAACAGCCAGAAGGATTTCCAGCAGATAGCCGACCAGATAGATTCTAATCTCTTCGGACTCTTCCCTGCTACCGACGCGAAGTAAATCCTTCCTCTTCTCTTTATAGCATAAGATTTATATATACACAATAAAGGCACAAATAGCTTGCGGGCTATTTGTGCCTTCTGTTTGCTCGCTGCTCACGATACTTGGCTTTCTGCTTGGCAGAGCCGCTGCCGTGAGCACCTGTGATATACTTCTTTTTCTTGGCTTTGGTCTTCACCTTTCCGTCGTCTTTGCGAGGACCACCTTTAGGCGCGCCTTTGAAAACAATGCCGCCCTGGATTATCTCGTCGATTTCGTCCATAATTTAAAATGAGTTTTATTATATATTAATATTCTGAATAAATCGGCTGTTAAGTTTGTAATGTTGAGTTAAGAGTAATTCCTAACTCAACATTACAAAAAAGAATATAATTAATGGTGGAACAAACGCACTCCTGTGAATGCCATTGCTATACCATATTTATCGCATGTCTCGATAACATTGTCGTCGCGAACGCTGCCGCCTGCCTGAGCAATGAATTCCACACCGCTCTTATGGGCACGCTCGATGTTGTCGCCGAATGGGAAGAAAGCATCGCTGCCGAGAGCTATGCCCTTGTTTTGAGCTATCCATGCTTTCTTTTCCTCCATCGTGAGCACTTCTGGCTTTTCTGTGAAGAAGTTCTGCCATGTGCCATCGCGGAGCACATCGTCGTGATCTTCGCTGATGTAAACATCAATAGTGTTGTCGCGATCGGCACGGCGTATTCCCTCCTTGAAAGGCAAGTTCATCACCTTAGGGCACTGACGAAGCCACCATATATCTGCCTTGTTGCCAGCCAAGCGTGTGCAGTGAATGCGGCTCTGCTGACCAGCGCCGATACCGATAGCCTGACCATCTTTCACATAGCATACGCTGTTGCTCTGAGTATATTTCAGAGTGATGAGCGATATGATGAGGTCGCGCTTTGCTTCCTCAGTGAAAGTCTTATTCTGAGTAGGAATGTTCTCGAAGAGTGCAGGGTCGTCGAGCTTCACCTCATTGCGTCCCTGTTCAAATGTTATGCCGAACACCTGTTTGCGTTCTACAGGTTCAGGTATATAATTTGGGTCTATTTTAATAACGTTGTAAGTACCTTTGCGCTTAGCTTTCAAAATCTCCAAAGCCTCAGGAGTGAAATCAGGTGCTATAACGCCGTCGCTCACCTCACGCTTTATGAGAGTAGCCGTAGCAACATCGCAGGTGTCGCTGAGCGCGACAAAATCACCGTATGAGCTCATGCGGTCAGCGCCGCGAGCACGTGCATAGGCATTGGCTATAGGTGAAAGTTCCACCTTAAGGTCGTCCACGAAATAGATTTTCTTCAGAGTGTCGCTGAGTGGAAGTCCCACTGCCGCGCCTGCCGGAGAAACGTGTTTGAAAGAAGCTGCTGCAGGAAGTCCTGTCGCTGCTTTCAGTTCGCGCACGAGCTGCCAAGAGTTAAATGCATCAAGGAAGTTGATGTAGCCTGGTCTGCCGTTAAGTACTTCGATTGGTAACTCTCCCTCATTCATGAAGATACGTGAGGGTTTCTGGTTGGGATTGCAACCATACTTTAATGCTAATTCTTTCATTATTTTGGGTTTAAGAGTTCCATTATTAAAACTTGCTGCAAAACTACAAAATAAATATGAGAAAGCAGAATACGTGAATATGAAATACAAGGCGATGAAACGGCGAAATCACATTTTTGAATGATACTTTTCTTTGCCCTATAATTATATTTTTATTGCTTATTGGGCTTCGAGTGCAAAACGAAAATTATGCAGAGTCCGATAATTGTTGTCGTAGCTATAGTACCAGCAAGAACATCGTGCCCATTTATGCCTAATAGAATTACTGCTACACTTAATAATATGGCGAGGATAAATCCAAAATATTGACCGAATTTATTTAAGCGTAGCTGTTCTTTAGTAGTTTCCATTCTGAACGATTGCTCTTTCTCTATCATCGTGAGTAAACGTTCTGATGAACCTTTTAATGCTTCATCATAATGCTTTAATACTTCGGGTGGTGGGAAAGGGCTTGTATAGGATGACTGGAATGCAGCTATTAGTATACGACGTTTTTCAGCAGGAATAGATTCGAGAACTTGTTTTATATCATTTTTCTCTTTGTTGTTCTTATTTAGTTCTTTTTCATTTTCCATAATTATAGCCTTGATAATACATTATAAATGTCATGACCTATTCTTATCATATCAGAGTGCCATAGAGCTTTGTTATCTTTATGAATATCATTATTGTCGTAATAGTTACCACCTATACCCAATATGCTTCCTATGCCAGAAATAAATGGATGCTTTCTTTCGAAAGAATTCAGCAATGATGAATTAGGAGCTTCGTATATGATGCTCCCTGTCGCAGCCTCTGTAATAGTTGAATAATTATCGGCGTTTTTATGAAATGAATATTTGCTCATGCAATTTATTATTTGTCACGGGCAAAGATAGAGAATTATTTATATAAAAACAAATTTTTAATAAATCTTTTCGCAGTATAAAATAAAATCATCGTTAGTCTGCTGTGAGAGAATGTTTGACTGCTCTTGACGCGTCAGAAATCGTATTTTGCTGTGGAAATAATGTATTAGATGTATAAAAACAAAAAACGCTTTCCACTCCTCACGAGCCAAAAGCGCTGAATAAATATTATTGCACTATGAAGTATATTTTGACTACTTTAATATCTTTGGACTTATTTCAAGCGGTAAACAACGAATGATTTCGCCGGAATAGTTATACTCAACTCATTGCCGCTAACTTTTATGTCCTCAGTCGTTGGAACTACAACTTTTTTGTTTTGAATTGAATTTTCGTCACTCAATTTCGCATGCATTGTTGTTGCGATTCCGTTAGTAAGACTATGCGCGCCCTTAAATGTAATCACTATATCACGAGTATTTTTGTTGTTATTAACATATTTTAAGATGTAAGACTTATTCTTTTTGTCGTACACCGCGCTCGCATAGAGATTGTCGTCGCCCGCAAGCGGTTTGCCATTCTCGGTGATATTCAATACGTTAGTGCCTTTATTCGTGCCGTAAAGCATCTGTACATACCAGTTGGCACTGCGCACGCTGCTCAAATTGTCAAACCAAATCAAATCTGGTTTCCATTGCCATCCTTCCACATGGGCAAAGAGCGGTGCATAGGTAGCCTGATAAACTACATCGGCATTTCTTTCCAGGCCTGTCATGAAAGCAGCCTCGGAAAGCGCTGCCTCGAAATTGTTGCGCTCGCCCTTGCCGTGGGCAGCATATTCTCCAGCAAAAACCTTAGGGCCTTTGCGGTCGTAATTGTCATATCTGCCTGCATTCTTGAAGAACCATTCAGGAGATTTGTAATAATGCTCGTCTACAAGGTCTACTTTCAGCTTGCGCATTTCCTTCCAGCCGTATTCAAACTTGTCGCCCTCGGCAGATGGACCTGACGAACCGCATATCTTCATCTTAGGATATTTAGCGCGTATCTGCTTGATGAATTCAGCAAGACGTTCGGGATATAGTTCGCCCCACTGCTCATTGCCTATTCCTATCTGCTTCATGTTGAAAGGAGCGGGATGTCCCATGTCGGCACGCAGCTTGCCCCACTTTGTGTTTACGTCGCCATTGGCAAACTCAATAAGGTCGAGAGCGTCGTCAATGTATTGCTGCAAATCGCTCAAAGCAACATGGGCGTTGTTGTCCTTGTCAGAGTTTTGATATTGGCACGCCATACCCACATTCAACACAGGCAATGGCTCTGCGCCAATCTTTTCAGACAAAAGGAAATACTCATAAAATCCCAAACCATAAGTCTGATAATAGTTAGGATAAAGGCGATGAGGGAATGTGTAGTTCCAGCGGTTCTCATTCAATGGTCTGTTTTCCACTGCTCCCACAGTGTTCTTCCATTGATAGCGCGTGGCAAGGTCGGTGCCCTCTACGATACATCCGCCAGGGAATCGGAATATGCCGGGATGGAGATCTTCCAAATCTTTCACGAGGTCGGCACGCAATCCGTTCCAGTTATCTTTAGGGAACAATGAAACGTGGTCGAGATCAACGCCATCGCCCGACATAAGGAATATGCGCATACATCCCTTCGCGTCTGTCTTGTTGGAATGCAGTTTCGCTGTGCACTTTGTCCATTGGTTGGCGGTCACGGTGATAGTGTCGCGACTTACGGGAACATCGTCAGAGCCTACAAGTTCCACTCTGAAACGTGCTTTCTTTCCCTGCAAATCAGTAAGGCGGGCATAGACAGAGAAGTCATAATCCATGCCTTTCTTCAATCCCATGCCGAAAAATCCGCGGTTTTCTATTCCTGTGTATTTCTCTCTGTGGCCAGATGGGCGGAGAGTGATGAAATGAGGATTGCGCTCAAAGGCTGGCTTCACGTCGCTGACGCTCACATTGCCGTATGTGTTCCATCCCATAAGTCGCTGAGGGAACTCGAAAGAGCGGTTTTCCACCATTTCGGCATACAGACCACCATCGGCACCGAAATTGATATCTTCAAAGAATATGCCATACATTGTGGGCTGTATGGGCGCGCCCGGTTTCGTGTCTACAATGAGATGATGCTGTGCAGCCACGCCCGTGAAGGCAGCTGCACAGATCATTATAGACGAGATGAATCTTTTCATTATTAGTTTGTGTGATGTATTTTTAGTTAGTGCTGTTATATATATTCTTATATGTTAGGGGTAATCAAGAAAGTGAATGTCTTGTCGCCGTAATGCACTCTGTATTGAGGCAAAGCTCTTGCGTTTCTGCTCCATGAGTCGATACCGCCCACGCCTGTCATCTCGCTGTCGAGATATAGGTTGGTGAATTTTGACTTTGCGAGCTGCTCCATGTGGCGCTGACCTTTGTTCATGCCATCGTCGAGAGTCATCACGTCGTAATGCAACGCGCTTGCGTAGAATGGCTTTGTGCCCTTTACGCAGAATCCGAAGCCTTGCGGAGTGGTCTGATTCCACCAACGGATGTCGCTCTTTGTGCCTGTTTCCTGTGGACGAATGTAAGGATAGCACTGTTCGTCGGCAGTCTGGCTGTAGATACCGATTAGCTGAGATTCACTGCGGTCGTTGTAGTTTTCTATCGGTCCGCGACCATAGAATTTGCTTCTGTCCATATCGTAAGGCAACTGCATCACTACACCGAAGCGGAACATATCTGAAATCTTTGCGCTGTCTGTAGCGTCCATAGCTTCAGAAACTTCCATTGTGCCGTTGTTTCTCAATGTGTAGGTCATTGTGAGCTGAGCCTTCACGTCGGGCATATCATATGTGGCAACGACGCTGTAGCCTTCTTTGCTTTTCTTTGTGGCATTTACGCTCTTGAGATTAAGCTTAGGAGTGCGCCATGCAGCGTATTCTCTCTGCAAACCAGAGCCCATGTCATTATCAGTTACGGCACGCCAGAAATTTGGCTTGATAGTTCCGCCCTCGCCCAAGATGTTCTTGCCGTTTACCTTATATTCTGAAATGTAACCTGTGGCTTTGTCGAAAGCTACGCAGAAATTATTGCCAGTAAGAGTAATCTGTGGCTCGTCCTTCTTATTCTGCTTTATTGTGAGCTTTTCTGCTGCATTGGCAGTGATGGCGTTGGCAAATGTCTTTTCGCCAAGCTGTCGGTAAGCGATGATTTGGTCTTTCTGCATCAATGGCTCTGCTTCTTTCAGCTTGAAGTAAATATTCACCAAAGCCTCCTTGCCCTCTGTCTTGCTCAGAGAATAAGGCAAAGTAAACTCTTTGGTCTGCTGAGCATCGAGATTGAGATTGTCTATTTCTCCACATTCCACCTTCTTGCCGTTGGCGAGGAGTTCCCAACAAAGTTTCACGTTATTGAGGTTGCGGAAGAAATACTCGTTGTGTACGCTTATCTTTCCACTGTTGAAATCTACAGCTTCTGCCCATACGTTCTGATAATAATAGCCAACCTCGTACATCTGTGGATTAGGCACACGGTCAGGACTTACAAGGCCGTTGCAGTTGAAGTTGTTGTCAGATGGGTCGTAGTTGTTGTAATCACCGCCATAAGTGTATATACGGTTGCCCTGCTTATCTCTGCCGTGCAAAGCCTGGTCCACGAAGTCCCATATAAATCCGCCCTGGAATTTAGGATATTTGCGCACCAAATCCCAGTATTCCTTAAATCCGCCAGATGAGTTGCCCATGGCGTGGTTGTACTCGCACTGAATGAGTGGCTTCTGGTCGATATCCTTTGTGCTAAGTGAATATTCCTCGCATCCTTTCTGTGAGAGATACATAGGGCAGTAGATATCGGTGTTTCCGAGCTTCCATGCCTGCTCATACTGCACTGGGCGGCTCATATCCTGGCTCTTTATCCATTTGTAGGCAGCCTTGAAGTTGTCGCCGTTTACGGTTTCATTTCCCAAACTCCAAATGATGATTGAAGGGTGGTTGAAATATGTCTGCACATTGTGCTGATTTCTTTCCAATATCTGCTTGGCAAACATCGGTTTCTTGGCAGGCGCGTCGTTGCCGTAGCCGAATCCGTGGCTCTCCTGATTGGCTTCTGCCACAAGATAGATTCCATATTCATCGCAGAGATCATACCACACTGGGTCGTTAGGATAATGACTTGTGCGCACAGCATTGATGTTGAATCGCTTCATCAGCTGAATGTCCTGTATCATGCGTTCTCTTGAAACCACATATCCTCCGTCAGGATCCATTTCGTGGCGGTCGGCACCCTTGATGAAGATTGCCTTTCCGTTTATGAGCAGCTGTGAGTTCTTTATCTCAACTTTTCTGAATCCCACTTTCTGAGCAGTAAATTCACCCTTGCCCACCTGTGTGAGCAATGTATATAAATAAGGTGTCTCGGCAGTCCATTTCTGTGGGTTCTCCACATTGAAAGTAGTTGTGACTTTTCCTCCCTTTGTGGCAACGTTCTTTTCTGCCACGAGGTTGCCCTTTGCGTCAAGCAGCTTGAATGAAACAGTATTCTTGCCGGCAACATCTGCGTTCACGTTGAGCACGCCATTAGAATAATTGTCTGTCAAGTCAGGGGTTACGCGTATGTCGTTCAGATGGCTTGCCTTGTTGCGGCTGTATAGATAGCTATCTCGTGCCACGCCACTCAATCGCCAGAAATCCTGGTCTTCATCGTATGAACCGTCACACCAGCGGAAAGTCTGAAAGGCAATAAGGTTGTCGCCCTTCTTCAGATATTTGGTGATGTCGAATTCCGCTGCCACCTTGCTGTCCTCAGCGTAGCCCACGTATTTTCCGTTCACCCAAAGATATATGTTGGATGTCACCGAGCCAAAATGCGCAATGACCTGTCTGCCGTTCCAGTTGGCAGGAATGTTTATCACTTTTCTGTAAGAGCCTACGTGATTATCCTTTGTAGGCACTTCCGGAGGATTGTTTTTGAAATGTCCTCTCCATGCGAAGCCCATGTTTACATATTCAGGGTCGCCATATCCGTTCAGCTCCCACATAGCGGGCACTTCCATCGGCTTCCAATTGGTGTCGTTGAACCCCATCTGGTAGAAATCCGTTGGACGTTGGTCTGCGTTCTCCACCCAGTTGAATTTCCATTGACCTTCAAGAGAGAGATAATTGTCGCTCATTTTCATGTTGCCGTTAAGAGCCTTGTCGGCAGATTCATAAGCAAAGAAATGAGAGTGCATAGGGAATCTGTTTACCTCGTTCACCTGCAAGTCATGCCATTCGGTGAAAGTAGGCATAATGTCGTTTGTCGCCGCGTTTAGGTTCAGCGGCAGCATC
Organism: Prevotella sp.; assembly: GCA_024682415.1. Lineage (GTDB taxonomy): Bacteria > Bacteroidota > Bacteroidia > Bacteroidales > Bacteroidaceae > Prevotella. Next base: position 5,000 of record JAIKZG010000035.1, on the reverse strand, counting down.
ATCGGCGCGATAAGAGATGATGCGAATAAAAGTTTTTTGTTCATGTAGTCTACTAAGTTATAGATTTTGGGCAAAGTTAGTAATTAAATTTTAGAATACAAAAACAATTCATCCGCACTATAATCAAGGCTTCTCTATTAATAATGATTAACATCTAGGGACGGAGAATTATAGATGTCAATCATTATTTTTGTGGACTAAACGGTAAAACATAGAAATATACTGATAATTATCATAAAATAAAAATGGAAGAAAAAAAGGAAAAACTTAAAGTTACAGGTAGCGGAATAGAATATTCAAGAGGCTATCTCACAGTGAATTACTTAGGCTCTGAATATCGCATTCCGAGATTTAAATTTCAAGACAAAGAGAGCTATAAACCTGAATATCTGCCTTGCGTGATAAAAAGTTTGGGCAACAATACATATAAAATAAGTCAGGATCTCGTTGATGTGGTCGAAAAATTGTATAAGGTGGGGCAGACTTATCCGTTTACTATTCTCGGCTCAAATAAGTTTGGCTATTACCCTATCGGCGATGAAAACGGACTGAGATTCAGAATGACGGAATATGACGACGAGGAACTGAGGATAAACCAAAAGGTGCAGTGCGAGGTGACAAGCATAAAAGATGGTTTTCATGTGTTCGCGAGACTCGTAAAGCAGGAAACGGAAGACGAGGAGAAGACTTTCTTCGTAGACATGGAAACGCTTGCTCACGGCATGAACCTCGACGAACAGGAAGCAGGACTGCTGGAAGAGATAATCCTTTCCGATCCTTATTTTGATGAAGCGCGCAAACTCTATGAGGCTAACGACGGACAATGGATGCTCGTGGCGATAACGAAATTCGACGAAAGACTATTGGCACACGTGGAGTCGCGCGAATTTCTCAACTTCTTCAAAAAGTTTTCACTCTATCTGATAGAACGCTCCCACATGGTGCGCGAATTGCCCGACGACGAGCGTGGCGAATGGATGAAAAAGCTGACTCTCGTGGCGCAGCACGCGGAAGACTATCAGTTGGCAAACAACTTGATAGACCGTGGCGAGGAAGAAAACTATATAAACGAGCAGCTGATAAGCCTTAAGGAATCGGAAAACCTCTATCAGCCCGACCGAAAGTTCAGAACGATACTTAGCATATTCAATAATAAGGATAAACTCATGGCATCGAAGATGGATGAAATCTTCGACATCATATTGGGCGGAAAGCAGTCGCACTGGCAGTCGGAACCATTCCGCGGAGCGTTTGTGAATATGCTTGAGATATTCATTTCAAAGTATAAGGACAAGGCAATGAGCGTGGGACTCTCAAAACTGATAAAGGCTCTCGCCATTCAGCTCCTGCTGTCTACCGAAGACGACGGACTCGACCGACGCCTTAACCGCTCAATGCTTTACAGATTTCTTGCCTGCACGAAGAAAGCATATTCTGTGCAGATGCTCGCCAAGGCATTTGAAAGTCTGCTCACCCCTTATCCTAAGGATGGCGAGCTTGATTACGAGTGGGAAGATATTTCCGACATCAACATTCTATATATAGTGGTGGCCGCCAAGATGCAGATTCATCCGCTCAACAATGTTTATCAGCTTTATAAAGGCAGCACCACCGAACTGCTCATTCAGGGCAATGACGTAACCATTCAGCCTGTAAACGCAAGTTATAATAAGGTGGATGTGGTGCCAAAAGACCAGTTGCAATGGCACAATCTCCGTGTATATCTCAATGAGAAGACAGGCGTGAAGCTGAAAGGCTCGAAAGCCATTTCTGCCTACAAGGAGTATTGGAGCGCGATAGAGGAAGCCCTCAGCACCAAGACCGTTGGCTCATCATCAAGAAAGATTGTTAAGCAGTCGCCTAAGAGAGGTGATTATGTGTATGCGTGGGTGGAACGTGCCAATGAAGACTACAGTTCATTCCTCTGCCATATCGACGATGACGAGTTTGAAGGCTCAGGCTGGCTCGACTTGAAACAGATTGTGGGCTATCTCAATCCTTCCGACAACATTCTGGAATGCTTCAAGTCGCCGCGCGGCACGCAGTTCCTCCTTCCTATGAAAGTGATAAGCGATGTCGATACCAAGGGAATGCTTCATTTCAGCATGTGGGACGACATCTGCGAAGTATATTCCGACAAATATTCTGCCGGTGATGTGTTCGTATGCAAAATTTTCAATACCATACCTAATTATTATATAGGCGTGGCGCGCAATGGTATCTCCGTAAGAATACCTAAAGATGACACCTGCCCTAACCTGTGGAAAGGTGATGTGGTGAAAGCTTGCGTTTCTTACATGGATTCTGAGAAGAGCCAGTTTGTGTGCGACTTCGTGGAGAAAGTGGATATGGGTTTCAATCCCGTAAACTCTTTCTATCAGCTATTGCAGAATATGGCGTGTGAGGAAAAGGAAGATGACGACCTCGACGATATTGAGTCAATGGCTGAGGACATGGAGAAATATATCGTGAGAGAGATTATCGCAATCCTCGACCGCCTGGCTGTGCTCATGCCGTCGCGCGACGAGACTTACAACTACCTTGCTGTGGCAAGCATTCTCTCGCGCATGATCAACGACCCTGAGCGAGTGGAATATTATCGCAAGCGCCGCTCTATTCTTGAGCTTTTTGATTTCTATGAGAAGAACGGAAAGATAGGCGAAGAGGATTTGTCGAAAATCGTTTCAGATGAAGATACCGAGAAATATGGCGTTGATTCCATCATCACCGACCATGTGAAGCTCTTCAAGATTCTCAATGCCATCGACGATACAAGCAAGCTCGATTTGCTTTACAAGATATTGAAGGAAACGGAGAGCGACACCGTGCGCAGAGCCTGTGCTGCTGCCATGTCGCTGTCGTTGCTCTCTGAATTTAATCTGCCCGATGCAAAAAAGCAGGTCTACGACGCTCTCAACAATGAGATAGGCGTTAAGATACGCACTTCTACCAAGAAGGATTATGGCATGGAAACACAGACGGTAGAATTTAAGTCGTCGATGGTTTATCCTGCCGACAGCCACATGCAGCCACACCCTCGCTTGCAGGAGATAGAGATAATGAAAGTGGTGTGCAGCTTCCTCAACAGCGACGAGGGTGGAACGCTTTATCTCGGTGTAAACAATTATGGCGTGGCATGCGGATTGCAAAACGACTTCCAGTATCTGCACAACAATGATTTAGAATCATATAGCCGCTATCTGTATCATAAGATATTGAGCAACTTCGGATATGTGGCTTCCACCTGCTGCCATGAATATATGTGGGAGAAGACCGACGGATACGATGTGCTGAAAGTGGTGATACGTCCGAGCGAGAACCTTGTGAAATACAACGGCAAATATTATGTGAGAAACAATACCGAGAAGCGCATCATCGATGAGCATGAGCTTGACGATGTGCGCCGTCATCATTCCGAGGCTTACGCAAAGTGGAAGAAATCAAGCGACAATGCCGCCACAGGCATTACTCCTAATTCCGCTGTAGAGCAGGAAAACGCAGATGCACCTACCGAAACTCAGACAATGGATTACCGTCAGGACACTGTTGCTGCTACGCCTGTAGTAAACGTGGAGAACGTAACTACAAGCAAATGGCGCAGAAACGTTGTTTTTGAATATGAAGACGGCTATGGTGAGGGCACGGTGGCTTTCTTCCATCTTTATCCCGATACATTCCGTGTTTCCGACGACGGCACTTACGAAACCACCAATCTCTCTCTCGCCATCGACGAAAAAGAGGAAGACGGCTACATGGCTGTTGTCTACGAGTCGGGAAATGTGCTTCTCGTTGAGATGAACGACATCGTTTCCAAGCAGCGCGACAAGATGTATGCCCGCTGCAAGTCGGAGAAAGTGAAGTTTATGTGTCCCGTGTGCAAAGACGGCGGTGTGCTCTCAGTATGGCGCGGACAGAGAAACGAGGTGCATCTTAGAATCGATGAGGTTTCAGCGCTTGTGGACAATCACCATGTAGACTCTATGACCTCTCCTGGCAAGCCTATCAATGAGTATATGCCAGAAGACGGATTGCTGTATGTGGATATTGTCAGCAAAGAGCAGATAGCCTCGCTTTATAAATATTGCAACAACGGCAACAATCTCGGTCAGAAGACATCGAGAATGCCAGCAAAGGATGCGGATTTCTTCAAGAAATACCTTAAGCTCGATTTATCTGAAATAGAATAGCATTTTTTTGCAATCATATAAAATAAGTTCGGAATGATAAGCGTTATCTATAATGTCTTATTATTCCGAACTTTTTTGTGACCTAAAATCAAGTTTGAAAACGGTTAGAATTAGTACGGCTGGGCGAAATCAAGTTTGAAAACGGTCAGAATTAGTACGGCTGGGCGAAATCAAGTTTGAAAACGGTCAGAATTGGTACGGCTGGACAAAATCAAGTTTGAAAACGATTAGAATTAGTATGGCTGGGTAGAATCAAAGTTGAAAAACGCTGGAATTGGTACGGCTGGGCAAAATCAAGTTTGATTTTGGCTGGAAATTTCTTGGCGAAGCAAAACCAAACTTGATTGAGCGCAGAAATTTCTTGGCGACACGAAAATCAAACTTAATTGAAGCTGGAGATTTCTTGGCGGTGCTGAATCAAACTTGAAATGGAGCTGGAGATTCCTTGGCGACATTCAATCAAGTTTTGTTTGGTCAAAAATATCTTCAAAAAAGGTTTATAATTGATGTATATTAATAATATGATGTTTTTTTGAACTTATTTACAAAATAATTGTATGTATTATTCATTTGTTATATTTTTGCATGAAAAGTATTTATAATGTTTGATTTATCTTTGCTATTTTTATAAAATTACTAACATATAAAATTAATGAAGAAATTTAAATTAACTGTTGTTTTACTATTTGTAATTCAACAGTACATGTATTGCCAAAGCAGGATAGGTTTTGCCTACGATGCTTCTGGTAATCGAGTGAGTAGACAAATTGTTTTGTCGGTAAACAATTTATCCGCAAAACATAGTGATCCCCA
>JAIKZG010000047.1 GCA_024682415.1 Prevotella sp. | reverse complement strand
TTGATGAATTGCAGGGAGCGTTTCAAGGGCGATTTGTCACTTTGTAGGTGTTACAAAGTGGAAAACGACGCAGAAAATCAGTTTGTAACAGTTACAAACTCGAAATCAAGGCGAAAAATCACTTTGTAACACCTACAAACTCAATTTCACACTGAAAATGACTTTGTAATTGTTAAAACTGTAAAGTTTATCTCGTAATTTTCGTTAATGAGTAAAAACAAAATCATTTTCTGTTCTTTTTTCACAATTTGTTGCTCCTACAATGTGATTTTTCGGGCGTAATTTAAAATTTGTAATTACAACAAATCGCAAAATTTTGCACGCCTTAACATTTGTAGCCATTACAAACACTTATTTCTTAAAAAGTGTCATAATTGTAACACCTACAAACTGATTTTCAGGCTTGATTGAGACTTTGTAACAACTACAAACTGAAAATCGGACTGAAAACGAGTTTGTAACAACTACAAACTGAAAATCGGACCGAAAACGGCTTTGTAACACCTACAAACTGAAAATCGGACTGAAAACGAGTTTGTAACACCTACAAACCGAATTTCAGACAGAAAATGAGTTTGTAACGACTACAAACCAAATTCCAGACGAAAATGAGTTTGTAACAACTACAAACCGAATTTCACTCCGAAAACGAGTTTGTAATTATTAAAAAGCCTTTAATAACGAAAAAGCGTGAGGAAAATAAAAATCGGAGGCCTCTCGGTCTCCGATTCCAAAAACAAACTACTTAAAAACTAATCTACTAAAACAAATCAAAAATATCATTATAATTATTCTCACTATTGATTTGAAACAACTCAATGAGCACTTAATTTCTTTCATTTGATTAGCAAAAGACGGTTTTTAGCAACCTTTTATCTGATTATGCAATCAAAATGTGTGCTTTTGTTATTTCTTGTGTGCAAAGGTAAGGAAATAATTATTAAATCAAAACTTTTACGGCATTATTTTTGGCTAATTATTACGAATAGTAGCCATATTTGATATAAAATATAATAAAACTATATTATTATGTAAGTTTTATTAAAATTTACTTGACATACATCAAGATAGGAAACGCAGATAAAAAGAAAAGCACCACAGACTATAAAGTCCGCAGTGCTCTCTATTTTTGAATTGTAAAGAAGATTATTTTCTTCCTTAGTAATCAAAGGCTCAATACGAAATTAAGCCTCTGCTGGTGCCTCTTCTGCAGGTGCTTCTGCCTCTGCAGCCTTAGCAGCTTCTGCTTCTGCCTTTGCAGCAGCCTCAGCAGCCTTCTTGTCGGCAACCTTCTTAGCTACAGCCTCATTGTAAGCCTTCTCAGCTTCCAAATTCTTAGCCTTAGCTTCCTTCTTTGCCTTAGCCTCGTTCTCGCGAACTGCGTTAGTCTTGTTGTCCTTCTCAGACTTCCAAGCCTCGAACTTTGACTGGCAAGCAGCCTCATCAAAAGCGCCCTTCTTAACACCTCCACGGAGATGCTTCATCATGTAAACGCCCTCGCCCTTGAGGATGTTGCGAGTTGTGTCTGTTGGCTGTGCACCAACTTCTACCCAATAGAGGGCACGCTCGAAATTCAAATCTACTGTTGCAGGATTTGTGTTAGGATTGTAAGTACCTACCTTCTCGATAAATTTACCATCACGTGGTGCTCTCGAGTCTGCGACAACGATGCTGTAGAAGGCATAGCCTTTACGACCGCCGCGCTGCAATCTAATTTTTGTTGACATGTAATTTTTATTTTTTGAGGTTTGAATTAAAATGCTGCTATCTCGTAACAGCGGCTGCAAAGGTACTACTTTTCAACTGAAAATGAGAGGTTTATACAGATAAAAAATATAATTCACCGCCCCACTTTATTATTATTTAACTAAAAAAATCAACCCTCAGCTCACGCCGAGGGTTGACAACAACACAAACACAAAATACAGATTTCTATCACGAGGGACAGAAACTGTAATATATCGTAACTCTTTCTACATTACGCCGTCTTCACGAAGTTTTTGCTGCCACTTCCATGCTGAGGCAAGCACATCATTAAAAGGGGTTTCTGCCTTCCAGCCAAGCACTTTGTTGGCTCTGTCTACATTACCCCACACTTTCTCAATATCGCCTTCGCGACGAGGAGCGTAAGTCCAATTTACTTTCACGCCTGTGGCTTTCTCAAAGCCCTCCACAACCTCAAGAGTGGAAACGCCTTTGCCTGTTCCGATGTTGAAATACTCAATAGGCTCTGTTTCCATATCAAGCACACGAGCCATAGCCTTTACGTGAGCCTTGGCAAGATCGACCACATAGATGTAGTCGCGGATGCAAGTGCCGTCGGGAGTATTATAATCATTGCCGAAGATTTTCAGCTGCTGACGTATTCCCATGGCAGTCTGTGTAACGTAAGGGATAAGGTTCATTGGCACACCGTTAGGCAATTCGCCGATAAGGGCAGAAGGGTGAGCGCCGATAGGATTGAAATATCTCAAGACAATGCTCTTTATAGGAGCGCCGCTATGAATGTAATCTTGAATAATCTCTTCGTTTATCTGCTTAGTATTACCATAAGGAGAGAGAGCCTTCTGGATAGGAGCTTGCTCTGTTACAGGCAAGTTCTCTGCTGTAGGCTGTCCGTAAACAGTGCATGATGAAGAGAATATTATTCCCTTGACATCATACTTAGGCATCAGTTGTAAGAGATTGATTAATGAATTGATATTATTTTGGTAATAAAGCAAAGGTTTCTCTACGCTCTCTCCTACCGCCTTGCTCGCCGCGAAATGAATGATACCCTTTATATCGGGATATTTTTTAAATACGTTTTCGGTTGCTTCTGCATCTCTGAGGTCTACATTCTCAAATGCAGGACGAACGCCCGTGATTTTCTCAATTCCGTCGAGCACCTCTATTTTAGAGTTGGAAAGATTGTCGACGATAACTACTTTATAGCCCGCCTCTTGTAATTCTACGGTGGTGTGAGAACCTATAAAGCCTGTGCCACCAGTTACCAAAATTGTTTGTTTCATATTAGTTGTAGTATTAATATAATGTGCATATAACACGTCGCCAAAGGTAATAATTTTTATCTACACGACCGCATTATATGCACATATATTAAATTTAATTTAGTCCGAAGAGGGTGCGCAAGCCATTATCTACGCCTGAGAATCCCATGAAGGCAAGGCTAAGCAGACCGGCTGTAACAAGAACGATAGCCACACCACGCATGCCTTTAGGAATATCGACAAGCTCCAAATGCTCACGAATACCTGCGAAGGTGACCAAAGCAAGGGCGAAACCGATGGCTGTAGAGAAGGCATAGACAATGCTTTCGAGCAAAGAATAATCCTTCTGGATAACCAAGATGGCTACACCAAGCACAGCACAGTTGGTAGTGATAAGTGGCAAGAATATGCCAAGAGCTTGATAAAGAGCAGGAGACACTTTCTTGAGCACGATTTCCACCATCTGAACGAGAGCCGCGATCACAAGAATGAAAGCAAGAGTCTGCAAATATTGCAGACCAAACGGATTGAGCACATAAACCTGGACAAGATAGGTAACGATGGTAGCCAATGTAAGCACAAAAGCTACAGCCGCGCCCATACCTGCCGCTGTCTCCACCTTCTTAGATACGCCAAGGAATGGGCATATACCGAGGAACTGAGACAGAATGATATTGTTAACGAATATCGCTGAGATAAAAATCAATAAGTATTCCATGCTACGTTTACTTCTTTAGCTTGTTAACAACTGCGATAAGATAACCCAATGTGATGAACGCTCCCGGAGGAAGAATGAACAAAAGGGTGTTGCATGTTTCGGGCAACAATGTGAAGCCGAAAGCAGAGCCAGCACCGAGAAGTTCACGAACCACGCCGAGGAGAGTGAGGGCGAATGTAAATCCTAAACCGATACCAACACCATCGAAGATGCTTGATATTGCATCATGCTTGCAGGCATAAGCCTCGGCACGACCAAGGATAATACAGTTTACCACAATAAGAGGAATATACAATCCCAAAGCATTGTCTACACTTGGAAGATAGGCTTTGAGAAGCATCTGCAACACTGTAACGAAAGCTGCGATAACAACCACGAAGACAGGAATGCGCACCTTATCAGGAGTGAGATTCTTAATAAGTGAGATTACAAAGTTTGAGCAGATGAGCACAAACATTGTAGCCAATCCCATAGAAAGACCATTGATAGCCGACGTTGTAGTAGCAAGCGTAGGGCACATACCCAACAACAAGACGAACGTAGGGTTCTCGTCAATGATACCGTTTTTTATAATCTTTATATAATTTGCCATTGTCTTTTACCCTTTATGTTTTACTTGTTTTTGTAAGCTTTATAGGCTTGATTAACGGCCTTAAGGAAAGCACGGCTCGTGATGGTAGAAGCTGTGATGGCATCTACCTTACCACCATCCTTGCTGACTGTGAGGTCGCCTTCGGCTGGGTTCATACCGATAATGCTGCCCTTGCCGTCTTTCTGGAACCACTTATCTGCCTTTGCGCCAAGACCCGGAGTCTCAGCAGACTGAAGAATGGTGTAGCCAAGGATTTTGCCCTCGGTATCGAAACCTACAAGCACCTGCAAATCGCCACCGAAGCCGCCAGTGGTGCTTTCAACAGCAGCGCCAAGTTCCTTACCGCTCTTATCGGCAGCCTTATGAATAATGAATGTGAATTCCTTGCCGTCAATGGTCTGCTTGATAGAATCGTTGGCTGTAACGGTGAGATCGTTAGTACACAACACTGCCTTAATACCATCAGCAAGTTTCTGCTCTGCCTGCGCCTTGATAGGGCCTTCGGTGACATGGTTTACATAAGCCAGGATGCAACCGATGACAACCGCGAAACAAACAAGCACAAGCGTCATATTCTTAAGAGATGATTCTAACTTCTGCATATCTTTATTTCTTAGCTACCTCCCCATAGCGCTTTGGTTTAACATAAGTGTCGATGAGCGGAGTAAACGCATTCATAATAAGAATGGCAAACGACATACCCTCTGGATAGCTACCCCAATTACGAATAACGAATGTGAGGAAACCGATAAGCGCACCATAAATGAGCTGACCTTTATGAGTCATCGGCGATGTTACATAGTCTGTTGCCATGAATATCGCGCCAAGCATTAAGCCGCCACTGAGAATCTCAGCAAACGGATTTGCATATACAGGGTTAGCGATATGCATCAATCCTGAAAGGACAAAGACTGTGCCGATGATAGATACAGGAATGTGCCATGTGATAATCTTCTTCCAAAGCATGTAAGCCAAGCCGAGAAGAAGAGCCAAGGCGCAAACCTCGCCGATAGTGCCCACGCCGCCATTCGGATTCATACCGAGAAGAAGCTGTGTGGCGTCAGGAAGATTATCAAGCAAAGAAGCATCGCCTGTCTTGATGGCATTCTTCATAATGCTCAATGGCGTAGCGCCAGTCTCTGCGTCAAGGTATTTGGTAAGCTGTCCGGCAAGAGGCCATGATGTCATCTGAGCAGGGAATGAAACGAGCAAGAAGCAACGACCTACGAGAGCTGGGTTGAAAGGATTATTACCCAATCCGCCAAACGTCATCTTACCTACGCCGATAGCAACAAGCGCGCCCACAATAACAAGCCACACAGGAAGATTAGATGGCAAGTTCATGCTGAGAAGCAAACCTGTGATAACGGCAGAGCCATCAATGATAGTAGGCTCTTTTTTCATTATATATTTTGTAATGCTCCACTCGAAGAACATGCAAGCAGCAACGCTCGCGAGAGAAACAACAACGGCACCGAGACCAAAGTAGACGAAAGAAACGATAAGCGCTGGAAGCAAAGCGATAACCACGCCCCACATATTGCGCTCAACGCTATCGCCACCATGGGCATGAGGTGACAAAGAAACGATTAAATTTCCCATTTTATGTTTTTACGTTTTGTTTTATTCTGTGAAATATTACTTTGCAGCCTTTTCTGCTTCTGCCTTTGCTTTTGCGGCACGAGCCTTGATGAAGCCCATAACAGTAGACTTACCCAAACGGATGTTGTCGAGCATAGGACGATGAGCAGGACATGTGAACTGGCAAGAACCACATTCTATACAAGAAGTAACGTCGCTCTTTTCTACCAAATCCCACATGTGCTTGCCTGAAGCTGTAGCAAGAAGGAATGGCTCCAAGCCCATAGGGCAGGCTTCTACACACTTACCGCAACGGATACATGCAGAAGGCTTCACGCGCTTTGCGTCGGCATCGGTAAGGATAGTAACAGAGTTAGTACCCTTGCAGACTGGCACGTCAATAGTAGGCAAAGCCTTACCCATCATAGGGCCACCAGCCAAAACCTTATTGTCACCCTCTGGCATTCCACCGCAAGCCTCGATAAGCTCAGCCATTGGAGTACCGATGCGAACAAGGAAGTTGCCCGGATTTTTCACTTTCTTACCTGTAACGGTAGTGTAGCGCTCAAACAAAGGCTTATTTTTCATCACTGCCTGATAAACAGCGAATGCAGTACCTACGTTCTGAACTACAGCACCTACATTTACAGGGATTGCAGGCGGAGCAGGCACCTGGCGATTGATAACAGCATCAACCAACTGCTTCTCACCACCTTGCGGATATTTCTTTGCCAAAGGCACAATCTCTATGCGGCTGTCGTTAGCTGTCTTTTCCTCGAAAAGCTTGATAGCCTCTGGCTTGTTGTCCTCGATACCGATATATCCACGCTCTACCTTAACTGCCTTCATAAGCAAATCAAGACCCACGAGAATTTCATCGGCATGCTCCATCATAAGACGATAGTCGGCTGTGATATAAGGTTCACACTCTACGCCATTGATGATTACGCACTCAGCCTTAGCTGTAGGAGGAGGGGTAAGCTTAATAAAGGTAGGGAAACCTGCGCCACCCATACCAGTTACGCCGGCATTCTTCACTCTGTTGATAATCTCCTCTGGAGTAAGCTCCGGGTGAGCAGCCAATGTTTCGAGCTTGTCGCTGCGGTCAATAGATTCTTCCCATTCGTCGCCCTCTACATTTACGATGATAGCAGGCTTACGATAGCCAGTAGCGTCGAACACGCTGTCTATCTTAGCTACAGTACCTGAAACAGAAGAATAAATAGGAGCTGAAACGAAGCCACCTGCCGCTGCCAACAAAGTACCGACTTTCACCTTATCTCCACGCTGAACAACAGGCTTAGCAGGAGCACCGATATGCTGAGAAAGCATAAAGACAGCCTGCTTAGGCAGAGCTGCTGCTACAGTTTTCACCTCAGATGTGAGTTTGTTCTCCTCTGGATGAACGCCACCAATACGGAATGTTCTCAATTTCATACGTTCTCCTCCTTCTTTTCTGTATTAACTTCAGCAGCTGATGTCTGCTCTGAAGCTGCCTTAGGTTCTACGGTTTTAGGTTCCACCTTCTTACGAACAGGGAAATTTACTGCGTGGATAGCGTGTGTAGGACAAGCTTCAACGCACTTCAAGCACATACGGCACTTGTTGTAGTCGATGTAGCTGACATTGTTTTCCACCTTTATAGCCTCAAACTGACACACTTTCTCGCACTTTCCGCAACCAATACAAGCTGCGTTGCAAGCCTTCTTAGCCACCGCGCCCTTGTCTTTGTTTACGCAGCTGACATAAACACGACGATTTTTAGGACCACGCTTGCGAAGTTCGATAATATTTCTTGGGCACGCCTTAGCACAAGCGCCACAAGCAATACATTTTTCCTCATCAACCTCGGCGATACCTGTTTCAGGATTGATGTGAATTGCGTCGAACTGGCAAGCCTCAACACAATCGCCACAACCAAGACAGCCATAACCACAGCCTGTTTCGCCGGCACCACATGTATTCATTGCCTTACATGTGCGCAAGCCATCATACTGAATGGTTTTGGCACGAAGTTCACATGTTCCGTTGCATCTTACGACAGCAACCTTCGGTTCTGAATTAGCTACTGCCATGCCAAGCAAATCGGCAACCTGTCCCATAACTGCTTGTCCACCTACAGGACAGAACAAGCCTTCCAAAGAACCTGCGTCAGCACCTTTGACCAAAGCCTCTGCCATTGCAGAACAGCCAGGGAAGCCACAGCCACCGCAGTTAGCGCCTGGCAAAAGCTCCTGTGCCTGAGCAATTCTTGGGTCTTCTTTTACGGCAAACTTCTTAGAGGCAGCAAAAAGCACAACCGCCGAAACGAGTGCTATCGCGCCAAGAACCAATGCCGCAGTTAAAATGAATGACATATTTATAATAGTTTTTTATAGATTAATTATTTCAAAAATAATCCAACTGTTGTTTTTTGTAACTTTAGGTTTTTATTCTCACTTACAAAGACGCTCCATTCTCAACGATGCAGAATGAAAAACGTCTGCGCAATCTGTCGCGTAGCAAATATACTACAATATAATAAGGTATGAAAGCCAATAGTGCCGACACTGCGGCAACAGCCTCACCTACCCCTATCTGAATAGCCCCGAAGGAGATGCCGATAAGCAATATCAGCGGAATGACGAAGCCTATCCATACAGCGAAGAATCCCTGACGGGTATCCATCTCTATGGTGACTGTATCACCAACTTTATGATTGGCGTTTACATCAGCATAAACATCGATGATTTTATTCTCCCCTACAGAAGAATTGCAATGGCCCGCCACCTTACAAGTGGCACATGCCGACGCCTGCAAAACTCTGATTTTCGCATTGCGTCCATCTATATTTTCTATTACACCCTCGTGACGGATTTTACTGTTCATGTTGTTAAATATATCTCGTATACGATTTTGCTATCTCAAGATTGCAATTGCAAAGGTAATATTATTCTGCAATAAATAGAAAAAAAAGCTCAAAAATATGTAACTTTGCCCCACAAAAGACATAGAGCATACAACGAATAAACGATACTTATAAAATGGATTTTACAGGTTTTTCACACACAAGCTGGATAACAGTAAGCGACTCAAACACTGCCATTACCTTAGGTTCTGGAGATATGCCCGTACTGGCTACTCCGGCAATGATGGCACTTATGGAAAACGCGGCAATGCTTGCCGTAAAAGACGCATTGGAAGAGGGGCAGACAACAGTGGGAGGACATATTGAGAGTTCTCACATAAAGCCATCTCCCATAGGAGCGAAGGTTTCGGCAACGGCAACAGTAACGAAACACGAGGGAAGAAAGATTTCCTTTAACGTAGTAGCTAAGATGGGAGAAGAGATTATAGGCGAGGGAACTCACCTGAGATTTATAGTAGACAGAAAAAGATTTTTAAGCAAGCTATAATATTTATTTTTTATAGCTATGAAAAAAATAAAAAACTCGGTAGAAAAAAGATAAAATTCTACCGAGTTTTTTATTATAACAAGCTAATGATTAATCCTCATCTGGCACGATAAGTTTGTAACCCTTACCATGAATGTTGATGATTTCAATCTGGTCGTCGTCCTTCAAATGCTTACGAAGCTTAGTGATGTAAACATCCATAGAGCGAGCGTTGAAGTAATTATCGTCGATCCAGATAGTCTTCAATGCGAAATCGCGCTGAAGCACCTCGTTGGCATGAGAGCAAAGCAAAGCCAAAAGCTCATTCTCCTTAGTGGTAAGCTTGGTCTGCTTATCACCGATAGAAAGGAGCTGCTTCTGAGTGTCGAACGTGAATCTACCGATGTGGTAGAGAGTGCTCTCATGATTCTTCTTGCCGCGCACGCGACGAAGAATAGCCTCAATACGGAATACAAGCTCTTCCATAGAGAATGGCTTGGTAATATAATCATCAGCGCCAATCTTGAATCCCTCAAGAATATCCTCCTTCAAAGTCTTGGCAGTGAGGAAGATGATAGGCATGTCAGCATTAGTCTGACGTATCTCCTGCGCAAGAGTGAAGCCATCCTTCTTAGGCATCATAACATCAAGCACGCATATATCGAATTTGTTCTTAAGGAACTCTCTATAGCCAGCCTCGCCATCAGGGCAGAGGGTTGTAGAATATCCCTTAGCCTGTAAATACTCACGAAGAAGCATTCCAAGGTTCTCATCGTCTTCGCACAATAAAATCTTCAAGTTATCTTCCATAATTTTTTATGTTTTATTTGTTGTTAATATTCTGTTTATTAATATGTTCCTGCGGTTCGTCGCGCATTATCGGGAGTTTAATGGTAAACTTCGTACCCTTACCCAACTCGCTGTCTACGCTTATCTCCGCTTTATGGAGGTCGAGTATATTCTTTACGTAAGCCAAACCTAATCCGAATCCTTTTACATCGTGGACATTGCCGGTATGCACTCTATAAAACTTTTCGAACACCTTCCTTGCGTCCTCCTTCTTCATTCCAAGGCCTGTGTCCTGAATTGAGAGATACAAATGATTAGTCGTATTCCACGTCTTTATCGTTATATCAACCGGCTGATCAGGCTTGCGATATTTCACTGCATTATCCAACAAATTGAATATCACATTTTGGAAATGCATTTCATCGGCATATATATTTGGAACTTTAGCGTTTATATCTGTAAATATCTTACCACCTGTATGTTCCACACGAAGCGTAAACGTATTCGCGATAGTATCCACCATATCATTCAGATTGAGGACACGTTTCTTAATAATAGTCTTACGGCGGTCGAACAGCGACATCTGCAATACTTTTTCCACCAAGAAACGCAAACGCTTACTTTCATCATTGATAACTCCGCCCAAATGCTTCATCATAGCCGGACTCTTAGTCACCACATCATCATTAAGCATCTGTGCAGCGAGCGAAATGCTTGAGATAGGAGTTTTCAGCTCATGAGTCATATTATTGATAAAGTCGTTCTTTATCTCAGAATATCTCTTTTGGCGGAAAATCACGAATATAGTGAATATGAATGTAACCAGCAATACGATAGTGAAGCACACTGCCGGAATCATAAATCGAATTGATGAATATATGTATCTGTCCATCTCGGGGAAATGCACTTTCATCACGCCCATCTTTTGCTGTGGGTCGTTGCGGAAAAGCACCTGTGAATACACATATTCGCTTCCCTCGTCTACATAGTCAGGACATCTATAGACTTCGCGTCCATCCTGTGTGGAAACGGTGAAATGATAAGGGATGTTTATGCCATTATTCAGAAGCTCGGCATGAAGGTCTTGATCAAGCATTTTAAAATTAATGCGTTCCTTCAATGGCTTATCCGAAGCAGAATACAGGATAGAATATACCACTTCATCAAGCAATGCCTTCTGGTAAACATATCTGTTCTTAACAATTTCCTGCAAAGACTTAGATGCATCGGCCAACGAGTTTTTATCATTATGCAAAATCATTGCCTTTGGCATTTGGCTCGGCTTTGTCTCTATCGTTTTCAGCTCAAAAGAAGAATACATCGTGCCATCCTTACCAGTAACCGAATACTGATGAGAAGTTTGAATAGCTCCACCCGGCGCACCAGTACGAGTGCCGACAGAATCTTTGCGATAAGCGCGACGTTCGGTCTCGTTTACATCTTTTTCCAAGAATCGCAGAGTCTCATTCAGCTCCAAGTTACGAGCTGCCTGATAAAGAGCACGATTGACACTTTCGTCGAACTGCTCTTTTTTCATATCTGCCATCTCCTGAATGTATCTCAACTGCAAAAAAAGCAAGATGAGAAAAGAGGTGCCCATTATGATTGCTATAATCCAAATTGTTTTCTTCTTCATGGTGGCAAAGATAGAGAAATTCTTAAAAGATTAACTATGATGAGTTAAAAAAATATAGCCAATTTAACTAAATTAACCCATAATCAGATTTTTAATTAAAAATAAGCAACTAAACAAAAAAAGAACCTATCGCAATGCAATAAGTTCTCTATATATTTTTATTATGCAATAAGGAACAAGCATTATTCCTTAATAATGACTTTTTATCATGCTTGAAGCGAGGATTATGCCTCTGCGATGTCTGCCTTTACCCAGTCGGCAATGATATTCTGACAATCATTCAAAGCAGTAGCTTCATCTACATCATATTCCTCTGTCAAGAATGCGGCTAAATCATCAGCAGTATATTCTTTGCCTACCTCAAGTTTGTCCCAAAGGAAAGCTGAAGTATCGTTCATGCTTACCACATTGCTGAAATCAATATTTTCTTTGCCTTCAGCCACAATTATATTCTCGCCACATATCTTGCGAATATTAAATCCATTCTTTCTTTTCATACCTTATATATTATATATACGAATTATATATTTACTATGTAATATAAACTTGTTAGCTTATCCAAATATTTTCAATTTTAACCTATACGCAAAAAGAAGATAGCGACGCACAGGATAAAGGAAGCACCAAACGCACGAATAGGCTCGCCATTTGAAGCTGTTGGTCTTATCTATCTTATTGCTGCCTTTGCGATAGAAGCCCACGACAAAGCCTTTCACATCACTGCGTTTGCAATATTCGCACCCAATATTGCCATCACCACGCAACACCACATCGTCGCCATTAATTTTGATAACGCGATGCAACACATAATGACGTGGACTGACTTCTGCCAAGACGGCATCGCCTTTTTTAAAGGTTACAGCCTTTATCAATAGGGCTTTATCACGGTTGTCTTCCAAAAAAGGTCGCATGCTATAACCACGCAGACGCAAAGTTACGGTATGTCCTTCATTTAGGAATTCTACTATTTCAGGTATAAGTACTTCGTTTGCGAGTTTTATTTCTTTTATATATTCAGACATAATAAAACTTTTATTCTTTGGCAATAGTGTTGTGGCAGATAACAGCCGCCTCCTTATTAGGCAGACAATGAAGTGAATAAACATCTGTCTTCTCCATTACAAGACCGACATTATTACATACATTATCAAAAATCTTGCCATCCCATCGCATTGACGAAACCGACGGCAGGAGCGTAGTGTAAGCCTGAAGCGTCGGCATTTTCTCAAGATAATTCTTCGTATCTCTGACAATAAGCGAGATAGCTCCCAAGCGTGTTCTCATATTACGATAGCATGGGGTCTTTCCACTCCAAGGAGCTCCATAAATATAAGCCTCGCCATCAATGACGCGAACAATAGGATTATCATCATTAAGAAGTTCTGCCCCCGGAATATGCTTCAGCCATAGGCTCGTATGAGTGCTTTTGCCTGTTCCGCTGACGGCGGTAAATGCATATCCCCACCCTTTTTTCATAATCACGGAAGCATGCATAAGAACCGTCTGATGGAATCCTGAGCTGAAAGCGAAAGCCATCATCAAGGCATTATTCAATCCAAACGTGCGCATTATGCGATTGCCATTAAGAGCACATTTACATTCAGAGAAATCGGCATTGCCTTGAAATAGGCAGCAATCTCTGCCCTCAAGATCCTTGATAATAAACTGATAACCTCCACTGGCAACCTCGTCTACAATCGTGTCACCGTTGCCTGTATCAAAAGCTCTTATGCGAGTGCGTTTGCTTTTCTCTATCGGCTTCAGATTATCATCAATAGTTAAAGTGAAAAGCAAATCGTCGTTTGGAGAAATAGTATCTATTGCGAATGTAGCAAAAGATGGAAGCAACGACATATCATTGCGTCCATCCTCGCTAAAAAGAAGTCGTATGTTAAAATCCGCAATGCGGAAATCATGTATTTTCATATACAGGGAAAGCGTGTGTATGTGTGTATTATAATTTAAATATCATCTAATCAAAGTATCCACATCAATCATTGTCTTCTTTCACAACCGAGAAAGAGAAATCCTGCGTAGACAGATATTTCACAGTATAACGACCGCCCTGCACGTATTTCTTTTTCATACGCACATATTTTTTCTCAGCATCAGCATGATTCTTGCCAAACATGGTTACACAAGTAGGAGTTTTCACGCCCTTTGCGCCAAGATAATCACGCAACTGATAAGAATAATTATCTCTTCCATAAAGGAAATATTTTTTATTCACCAAGATTGCGGAATCCATGCGCTGGATTTCAGTGAAATAAACTGTTGAGTCGTTAAAAGAAGCAGCGAAACCGAACATATAAATCGGCTCCTGATTTTTCTTAGCATCAGCGTGATTAGCCAATCCAAAGAAAAGCAGAATCGCGATTGCGACCATGCCCTTTAAAGATGTTGTGAATAACTTATTATAGAAGTTTTTGCTCATTTAATATATAATATGTTGTTGTCTTAATTTCCTAAGAAGGATTTCAAAATCTTGCTATCGGTATTGTTGCGCAGCTTTCGTATGGCCTTTTCCTTTATCTGGCGCACTCTTTCGCGCGTCAATCCATACTTTGACCCTATTTCCTCAAGGGTCATCTCATGCCCGTTTATACCGAAGAAAGATTTGATAATATTGCGTTCGCGCTCATTGAGCACTTCAAGAGCGCTTAATATCTCTTCGCGCAATGACTCAAGCTCAAGATGACTGTCGGTATCAGGCTGATCATCATTTGAAAGCACATCGAGCAATCCATTTCCATCGCTATCAGAGAAAGGAGCATCTACAGATATATGCTTGCCATTGATGCCCATGACCTCCTCTACCTTGTTTTCGGTCATGTCAGCTCTTTCGGCTATCTCATTGATATTAGGATGGCGCTCATGTTCCTGCTCAAAATCATTAAGCACTTTGTTTACTTTATTGACAGAGCCTACCTGATTCATCGGCACTCTCACGATACGGCTTTGCTCAGCAATAGCCTGCAATATGCTTTGACGAATCCACCACACGGCATAAGAAATAAACTTAAATCCACGTGTTTCATCGAATCTTTCGGCGGCTCTTATAAGTCCAAGATTGCCTTCGTTTATAAGGTCTTGTAGTCCTAATCCTTGGTTTTGATACTGCTTCGCAACCGACACGACAAAACGCAAGTTAGCTTTCACTAACCTTGCCTCGGCCTCCTTATCGCCTTTTCTGATGCGCTGCGCAAGCTCAACCTCCTCTTCCGTAGAAACCATACTCTCTCGACCTATTTCCTGGAGGTATTTATCGAGTGATTCACTTTCACGGTTAGTGATTGATTTGGTAATTTTTAACTGTCTCATTGCGTGATCTCCATTAGTTTTAATGATTGTGCAAATGTAGCTGATTATTTTCTATCTCGCAAAAAAAAAGTAAGAATAATGCTATTTTTTCTATTTCTCATGTTCTATTACTTTCACTTTGCTAATCCTGCGCTCATCGATTTCCATGATTTCAAAAGTAAAATTCATGAAATCTATTTTCTCATGCACTTCGGGGAAATCGCCTTTAAGCTCGAGCAACAATCCAGCAACTGAATCGGCATCGCCCTCCACATTTGCCAAGTCGTCGTCATCAAGATTAAACACCTTGATAAAATCGCTCAGCATGGTCTTGCCCTCAAAAATATAGGTGTTGCTGTTTATCTTAACATAAGGTTTCTCCACCTCATCATATTCATCATTGATTTCACCCACGATTTCTTCAAGCACATCTTCAAGGGTGACAAGGCCGCTCGTGCCGCCGAACTCATCCACCACGATGGCAATATGCACCTTATTCTCCTTAAACTCACGCAACAAATCATCGAGGCGCTTTGTTTCAGGCACGAAATAAGGCGGACGAATCAAGCTCTGCCAGCGGAAATTAACGGGCTTATTAAGATGGGGCAACAAATCCTTGATATAAAGCACGCCGCGGATATTATCAGTGTTGCCCTGATACACCGGTATGCGGCTGAAATTATTCTCAACAATGCTCTTGAGCACATCAGCATAACTGCTTTTAATATCCAAATCGACGATGTCCTGACGGGTAGTCATCACTTCTTTGGCTGTTTCGTCGCCAAATCGTATGATGCCCTGCAAAAGGCTTTGCTCATTTTTTATTTCGCTCTTATCGGTAAGCTCCAAAGCCTGCTCCAAATCGTCTACGCTCAGCGTGCGCTTTTCCTTTTGTATCACCTTGGAAGCCAGCACTCCGCTGCTGAGGAGCACATTCTCAAGCCACCAGAACAGACGCCTGAGCACCATAATACTACCGGCAACGCGACGACAAAACTTCAATGAGTTTTGACGGCAGTAAACCTTAGGCATAATCTCGCCGAAGAGAAGGAGCAAGAATGTGAGCAGCACCGTAAGACATAGGAACTCGAGCCATACAGCACCGCCAAAATTCACGATGTGGGCAAACACATAATTGCACAGCATAATGATAGTGACATTCACGAAATTATTGGTTATCAGGATTGTAGCCAATGTGCGCTCACTATCGCCACGCAAAGTTTCAATAGCCTTGTCGCTTGCGCTGTGCTCAGGGTCGAGCTGGGAAATGTCCACGGGGGAAAGGCTGAAAAAAGCTATTTCCGACCCGCTCGCAAATCCCGAGACTATAAGCAAAAAGGCAGCCAAGACAGCTGCCGATATCACTCCAAATGTAGGCGCCATAAGCTCTACATCTGATATGGAATTTAGGATATTGTCTATATTAAAGAGTAATGACATATAGGATATTTACATGGTTTTGTTTTTATAAGGCAGATAATAAGAATCAGAACGGCAAATCAAACTTATCAGATGAATCATCAGAAGGACTATCTATCTTCTTCTGCATCTCGATATTCTGCATTGCCGACTGGTTTAAAGACGAAAGCTCAGGCGACGGAGGAACAGACGGCGCGCCATCGCTATATGGTTGCGGAGCTGTCTGCTGAGGTTCCTGCATAGGCTGACTCAAAGGCACGCCCCCACCCTGCATCTTAGTAGAGAGGAGCTCCATATTGTCTACCTGAATCTCGGTGTAGTTGTGGCGAACGCCACGCTTATCATCAAAAGAACGATAGCGAATTTTGCCCTCTACATAGATTTTGTCGCCACGATGAATAAATCGCTCTGCCACCTTGGCCAGCTTACGATACATCACCACGCGATGCCACTCTGTGCGGTCGGGCACTACTGTTCCGTTGGGCAATGTGTAGCCGCGATCGGTAGTGGCAAGCGAAAACTGAGCCATAGCCTGATCCTTGTCGTAGTATCTTACCTCAGGCTCTTTGCCCACATTACCAATAAGCATTACCTTATTCATAACGTCTTTTTTAAATAAGCGATTCTATCCTTATATATATACTTTATCCTATTGACAATTTATTTCCACATTCCCAGATACTTGAAGCTAAAGTTTTTGCCTTTAGCCGATGGGAACTGCGAACGACTGTCTACACGACTTTTCAGATGCTCTACGATGCGGTCGTAGCAATCCTGACCTGAAACGGCCTTGCAACGAGCCACGAAAGTGGTGTCGCGATACTGATGCTTGCCGGTAGAAGGAAGGGTAACTACGCGCTTAAAGCTGATTTTGCCTTCATACCATCCTTCACGCACCTCGGTCATTCTATTGACAGCCGTAGCCGCCAAATCACGTCGAGAGCCGAAGCCTGCCTGCTGAGGAGCGCGCACGCCTTTCTTTTGCTTAAAATCGGCCATAGTTTCAGCTACAGTTTTAATGATTATGAAATATGCACGCTGGCGCACCTTGTATCTCTTAGGATATACCACATCGCTGGCGGCATAGGCACGGATATCAGCCTCCAGTTGGCGATTCATGCCGATAGCTGGTATGTTAGCCAAAAAATCTATTGCTTCCTGAACATTGTAGACCAATGTTTCATTACCAAAATATCTTATATATAAGTTCATCTGAATTAAAATATGTTTCCCTAAATAATATAAAAATGATTAGTATCACATTATATGATACGCTATTGATATCATATTAGTAAAGAAAATCAAATGATTGACAAAAGTTTGTGTGTATTTATTATAAAAAAGAAAAGAGCGGCAAACGGGGCTCGAACCCGCGACCTCAACCTTGGCAAGGTTGCGCTCTACCAACTGAGCTATTGCCGCAAAACAAAATAAAGAATAGCGATTAAACTATCAATATATTAAGTGAAGAGGAGGAGACTCGAACTCCCACGAAACAATTTTCACTACCCCCTCAAAGTAGCGCGTCTACCAATTCCGCCACCTCTCCAACTTTAATGTCGAAAGAATAATATTATTAAATCTCCCTTGTGTGCCCAGAACAGGACTCGAACCTGCACGTCGTGAAACACACGCACCTGAAACGTGCGCGTCTACCAATTCCGCCACCTGGGCAAGAGATTAATATCCTTTTGAGAATATTTAGAGCGGCAAACGAGGCTCGAACTCGCGACCTCAACCTTGGCAAGGTTGCGCTCTACCAACTGAGCTATTGCCGCATGCTTTATATTCTTTATTTTTCAGAATTTCAATGTTTGTTATCAGCATTCCCCTGAATGCGAGTGCAAAGGTAAGGCTTTTATTTTAACCTGCAAACTTTTTGCTCTTTTTTTTTCAAAAAAAATATGTTTTTCTGCATTTTTTCCTCAGCCTTACCTCGCTCACCTTATTATATATTACATGCGCATACACGAAACGCGTATCAGTCCATGCGCGATTTATAATCGCCATAGCAATACTCACGAAGCATTTTCAGCTGCCCCTCCGCATCAACCATAGCAATGGAAGGATGAGTTATGCCATTAAACATATTCGTCTTCACCGTAGTGTAATGAAGCATATCCTCGAAAATAATGTTTTCGCCTACCCTTAATTCCCTGCCAAAATTCCAGCAGCCCATAAAATCGCCCGAAAGGCAGCTGTTGCCGCCAATGCGATAAACATGAGGCGAAGTAGAGTTCACATCATCATCGAGTTCAGCTCCGCGCACAGCGGGATGATAAGGCATTTCAAGGCAGTCGGGCATGTGGCATGTGAAGCTCGCGTTTACGATAGCGGTCTTTATGCCGTGATTTTCCACCACGTCTACCACCTGAGCCACCAGCGAGCCAGTTTGCCACCCAAAGGCGCTACCAGGCTCAAGAATCACCCTTAGATGAGGATAACGCTTGTGGAATTCTCTTAGGATATTCACGAGCAGCTCTATATCGTAATCACTGCGAGTCATCAGATGGCCGCCACCGAAATTTATCCATTTCAGCCGGCAGAACCATTTACCAAATTTTTCTTCTATATGAGCAAGCGTGCGCTCAAACACATCGGCACCGCTCTCGCAATGGCAATGCACATGAAATCCGTCTATGCCCTCGGGCAGCTCTTCGGGCAGCAAATCGGCAGTGACGCCAAATCTCGTGCCCGGCGCGCAAGGGTTGTAGAGCAGCGTGCCCACCTCAGAATATTCAGGATTTACCCTTATGCCAAGGCTTACGTCGGCATTAGCCTTTTTAGCCCTCTCATTCAAGCGCAGGAACTGAGATAACGAATTGAATGTCAGATGGCTGGAATAGCGGGCTATCTCGTCTATCTCGTAGTCGGTGTAAGCAGGCGAGAAGGTGTGAGTGGGCGCTCCGAATTCCTCATATCCGAGCCTTGCTTCATAAAGAGAACTTGCAGTGGTGGCATTGATATATTCTCTGAAAATAGGAAATGTCTTCCACAGCGCGTAAGCCTTGAAAGCAAGGATAATTTCCACATCGACACGCTCAGCCACTCCAGCTATGAGTTTCAGGTTATTCCTCAGTTTTTCTTCCTCCAAGATGTAGGTAGGCCTGTCGATTTCAGCGAATGTCTGTAAGTTTACTTTCATATTTATGAGTTTATCTGTTTTTATTATTATGCGTAATATTTAAATGCAAAGGTAGCTTTTTATTTGCTTATTTAGTGGATTTTTCCTACTTTTGCATTACGAAAAGGAAATTGCAGCCGACATTGTTGTGGGAAGGGGCAACCTTAAGATTTCTCCGCGCTACAAAAGAAAAGGAAAAGAATGAAGCTCGTAATAAAGACTAAATCCACATTTTTTGTGGAAGAAGACAAGATACTTACCACGCTTTTTGAAGAGGGGCTCGGCAATCTGCATCTCTACAAGCCCGACTCATCACCACTCTATTCAGAGCGGCTGCTTTCTTTATTACCTGACTACACATATAAGAAGATAACGGTGCATCAGCACTATTACCTGAAAGAAGAATATAAACTTGCCGGAATACATATCGACGAAGCCTCGGCAGAGCTGCCCGATGGCTACCACGGCCGCTTCAGCCGCACATGCGCATCAATAGCTGAGCTGAAAGAGGCAAAGAGGAAGAGCCAGTATGTGTTTCTGCAAAACATATTTCCCACGCTTGACGATGAATGCCTCGGGATGAACGAGCTGGAAGAAGCTTCGCGACAGGGCCTTATCGACAGGCACGTGTATGCCATGGGCGGGGTGACGCTCAGCAATATTCCCCTATGCCGCGACTTGGGCTTCGGAGGAGTAGTGATAGATGATGATTTATGGAATAAATTCGACATTCATAATCAGACCAACTATAAGGAACTTATAGAACATTACACGCGATTGGCAAAAGCCGTCGACTGATGCTATGTATGGTATTTCTTTTTACAAAAGATATATATACAAGAATATTCAGGACGACGAAAAGGATAAAAGAAAATACTCCACATTAAACAAAATAACAAAATAAAAAAACGCTAAAGAAAATGAGTGAACAAAACTCTTTCATGGTTTTCTCGGGCACAAAAACGAGATACCTGGCAGAAAAAATCTGTGAGTCTTTAGGTTGTCCGCTGGGAAATCTGGTGGTAACGAAATTCTCTGACGGCGAATTTGCTGTCTCTTTCGAAGAATCAATCCGCGGCCGCGACGTATTCCTCGTGCAGAGCACATTCCCGAATTCAGACAATCTGATGGAGCTTCTCCTTATGATCGACGCTGCCAAACGTGCTTCAGCCAAGCACATCATTGCCGTTATCCCTTATTTCGGCTGGGCTCGCCAAGACCGCAAGGATAAGCCGCGTGTGAGCATCGGCGCGAAGTTGGTAGCCGATTTGCTGAGCGTTGCCGGTATCGACCGTCTTATCACGATGGACCTCCATGCCGACCAGATTCAGGGCTTCTTCAATGTGCCTGTAGACCACCTTTATGGCTCAGGCGTTATTCTCCCTTACTTGCAGAGCCTTAATCTCGACGACCTTGTTATTGCCAGTCCTGATGTGGGCGGAAGCAAGCGTGCCAACTCTTATGCCAAGTATCTGGGCTGCCCATTGGTATTGTGCAACAAGACTCGCGCTCGCGCCAATGTAGTGGCAAGCATGCAGATTATCGGCGATGTGAAAGACAAGAACGTAGTAATCATCGACGACATGGTAGACACAGCAGGCACTATCACCAAGGCTGCCGACATAATGAAGAAAGCCGGCGCTAAGAGCGTGCGCGCATGCGCATCTCACTGCGTAATGAGCGGCCCTGCTTCAGAGCGTGTGGCTGAATCATCACTCGAGGAGATTGTGTTCACCGACTCTATTCCTTACACTCAGCAATGTGAGAAAGTGAAGCAGCTCAGCGTAGCAGAAATGTTTGCCGAGACGATACGCCGCGTGGAAAACCACGAGAGCATCTCTTCTCAGTATCTGCTGTAAGCACAAGACTTTTCATAGCTTAATATAATTTATACAAAAAAAGCAATAACTTTAATAAGAGGTAGTTTCTCCTTATACTTCGGGGGGGAGCTGCCTCTTTTTTTTGTGCGCATATACAGATAGGCATTGGGCATGCTCATTTTGGCACACTTTTGGCACACTTTTTGCACACTTTTTGCATAGGTTATCCCTCGCGAGAAAAGTTCACATGTTAACTTAGTAGGTTCGGGATATGCACAAGAGATTGTAAGCACTACAATAGTAATTATAATATATAATATTTATATTATATATTATAATTAAATTTCTATTCTTTCAATTTGTAAGGTGATGCAATGCTAACTTAAGAAGGTACTAAGTTAACAT
Organism: Prevotella sp.; assembly: GCA_024682415.1. Taxonomy (GTDB): domain Bacteria; phylum Bacteroidota; class Bacteroidia; order Bacteroidales; family Bacteroidaceae; genus Prevotella. Next base: position 20,677 of record JAIKZG010000047.1, on the reverse strand, counting down.
GTGAACTTTTTTCGTGAGCAAAAACATTATCACACACCCCCTCACATGACTTTTTAGGGAGATATGCCAATATTTTAGTGAAAATCACTCAAATAATTAATCATAAGCAGCCGTAATTAATCATAACTTATCATTACTCGCTCCCGAAAGGTCAAGAAGCAGTATCTTTGCAATCGTAAAAAGGAAAGCAAAGAATTGACAAGAAAGCGTGTAGCAAAAAAAAGAGAAAGAAAGAGAAATGAGCAGCGGCTCTCTTTTTATATGGTAATCTCTCCCACAAGGGATTCATTCATAAGCTTACGAATGGTGGTGGCGTTGCGATAACGCCCCAAAAGGCACATGAGCTTGGTGGTGGCTGCTTCTACCGTGCTGTCGTAACCGCTCACCACGCCTGCCTCAAGAAGCTGATAACCCGTGCCGTAACGCTCCATTACCACATTGCCCGAAAGGCACTGGCTGATGTTGACTACCACGACATCACGCAGATAAGCCTCTTTGAGCGATTGCAGAAGGCTCTCAGTCTGCGGAGCATTACCGCTGCCATAGGTACGCATCACAATGCCTCGGATGGTGCTTTGAGTGAGAATATTGCGCACTGTCTGCTCCTGAATACCCGGGAAGAGGGAAAAGACAATGACATTAGGATCCATCTCGGTGTGGGTGACGAGAGGCTTGTTGAAATTAGGCTGCAGAATGTGGTGCTCATGAAACACAAAGTTCACTCCCGCGTCGCAGAGATGGGGATAGTTAAACGAGTCGAAAGCATTAAATCCATCGGCATTCTGCTTGGTGCTGCGATTGCCCCTGAGTAGCCTGCCGTTGAAATAGATGCACACCTCTGGCACAAGCGCATGCCCAAATTCATCGTGAGCCGAGGCAAGCTCAATGCTCGTTACGAGGTTTTCCTTGCCGTCGGTGCGAAGCTGACCTATAGGGAGCTGGCTGCCGGTAAGGATTACGGGCTTGGTGAGATTTTCAAACATGAACGAGAGGGCAGAAGCAGTGTAGGCCATAGTGTCGGTGCCATGGAGGATTACGAAGCCGTCGTACTGAGAGTAGCGAGTGCTGATGATATTCACGAGCTGAGTCCATCGGGCTGGATTCATGTCGCTGGAGTCGATAGGATTGTCGAACTGGTAAACATCTACATCGGTCTTGATATAGTCAAACTCTGGCATATTGCTGAGCAGGCTGTTGAAATCAAGAGGCTCGAGAGCACCGGTCTTAGGGTCTACGCCCATGCCGATAGTGCCCCCCGTGTAGACGAGGAGCACCTTATTACATCTTTCTGATTTGTATATTTCGTTCATGTGGCAGTGTTTGCGTGTTTGCGTGTTTGTGTGTAGTGTAGTAGTTTGCGTGCGAAGCAGTTTCCCCAAGAAAAAAAAGTTCACATGTTAACTTAGTACCTTCGGGGGTGGGAAATCTGTCTTCTCCTCTCCTATTCCGCCCTTCTGCTTAGCAGCACCACATTCTCTACATGCGGCGTATGAGGGAACATATCTACGGGCTGCACAGCTTCCACCTTGTAGGCAGAGTCCATGAGCGCGAGGTCGCGAGCCTGAGTGGCTGGGTTGCAGCTCACATAGACGATTTTCTTAGGAGCGGCGAGCAAAATAGTGTTCACCACATCAGGGTGCATGCCAGCGCGTGGAGGGTCGGTGATAATCACGTCGGGGCGGCCATGCTCGGCAATAAAGTCGTCGGTAAGGATATCCTTCATGTCGCCGGCATAGAAGAGAGTGTTGTCGATGCCGTTGATTTGGCTGTTCACCTTGGCATCTTCTATAGCCTCGGGCACATACTCAATGCCCACTACTTTCTTTGCCTTGCGAGCCACGAAATTGGCAATAGTGCCGGTACCGGTGTAAAGGTCGTAGACGAGTTCATTGCCCGTAAGCCCGGCAAACTCGCGAGCCACGCTATAGAGGCGATAAGCCTGCTCGGTGTTAGTCTGATAGAAGCTCTTTGGGCCTACCTTGAATTTCAAATCCTCCATCACCTCATAGATGTGGTCGTTGCCCTTAAACACTTCTACCGGCAAATCGCCGAATGTGTCGTTACACTTCTGATTGTCTACATAGAGCAGCGAAGTGATTTGAGGGAATTTGTCGGCCACAGCCTGCAGCAGAGCTTTTGCCTTAGCGTCGTCGCCAGCCTCCTCGTAGTGGAACTGCACAAGGAGCATCCATTCGGCAGTATCCGAATTGCGAATCATCATGCTGCGCAAGAGGCCAGTCTGCTGTTTGAGGTCGAAGAAAGTGATATCATTGTCGAGCGCATACTGATAGATGAAATTACGTATCTCGTTGTGCAAATCGTCCATCAGCCAGCATTTGTCGATAGGATATATCTTGTCGAAAGCGCCCGTGATATGAAATCCGATGGCATTGCGCTCGCTCTGGCTCAGCTCCTCGCTGCCTGCTATCTCCTCAGGGGTGAGCCAGCGCTTATTAGAGCAGCCAAACTCAAGCTTGTTGCGATATTCAAACACCTTTTCCGAGCCTAATATCTTATGAAATTCGGGCAGTTCCACCTTTCCTATGCGAGTGAGCTGGTCGAACACCTGCTTTTGCTTAGCCTCAAGCTGCTTCTCGTAAGGAAGGTTTTGCCATTTGCATCCTCCGCATATACCGAAATGGGCACAACGAGGCTCTTCGCGCACCTCGCTTTTCTTCACATATCTCACGACACGTCCCTCGGCATAGCTATGACGCTTCTTTGTAATCTGAATATCGACGACGTCGCCCGGCACAGCAAACTGCACAAACACGACCAAATCGTCTACATGAGCCAAGGCTTTGCCTTCAGCCGCCACCTGCTCAATAGTTATATTTTCAAGTAATGGCAATTGTTTTCTTCGTCTTGTCATATCCTTATGATGTCTTTGTATAAAAAATGTATATGTTTCCTTTTTAAGTAGTTTTTTTCTATTCCTATTATCTTGAAGCTCTGAAGCTCTCCATATTCTTATATCGGCGCTTCATCATCCTGCTATAGATATTGCGCAGCCACAACTCATGGGTGAGGATAAATATCAGGCCGAGCAAAAGCATGATAATGTAGGTGGTGGTTTCGGAAAAGAATATCTGCAACACCGCCAACATCACCACTGGCACCAAGAGGCATCCCATGGTAACGAGCATCTGCACATAATTGCCGCTGAAGCCATTCTTGCTAATGAGTTTCTCGTTGAGTGGTATCGTTTCATTATTATAGATAGCCATCTGAAACAGCACGAAATAGCTCACTCCGCAATTAAACATGGCATAGCCCACGACCATAAGAAGCGACCATTTGCCCGACACCACCACCGGCATCACCAATAAGAACGGCACTATCATCAATGCGCAGGCAAAGATGTATTTGGCACGGAGAAGAGTGAGGATATTTTCCTTATGCACCATCAGGCCGTCCATATAGTTGCCTTCATAACACATGATAGTGCTAATGAGCGTGGTGGCAAGCACTGCGAAAGCATATATGCCTATGAAATTAGCCCATAGCTGCCCGTCGTAGATATCAGTAAACACTACAAGCAGCGCGAAGATGAGCACCATAGCCATGGCATTGATGAAATTTTTCCTCACATTCTTATTTCTCATTATGCTCTTTATCTCAAGCTGGATAAACTGCCCCACATCGCCATATCTGTCGAGGAATGAGAATCTGCTCACAGTCTTGAGCTTCTTCACTTTCTCCACGCGCGAAAGCTCATTCCACACATTCTTGTATTGCAGCCTCCTATTAATGCCCACGAGCAAAGCAAGCACGGCTACAGCCCCGATTAGCGGCAGAGGATTCCATTCCTCTATCATGTCGCCTATGGCATAAGCGGCGTTATTCCAGCGGCGGAAAGAGCTTATTCCATCATAAAAGGCGGGCACGAATATCGCGGCATACACCAGCAGAGGCAGCAGCCAATAAGCAAGATTATTGTTTACATTGGTGCGCACGATGGAATACCACTGGCTGTTGGCCATGAAGCATATTAGGCAGAACAGCAGGAAATAAGCCATTGCCACGAAGCCATGCGAAAAGAGTATCGACATATATGCCAACGGCAGAAACAACGCAAACCACACGAAGTTCTCCCATGTGAGCAATGAATTCACTATGAACGTGTCAATACATATATAATTCGGCACGGGAAGCAGAATGTAAGGCTTCACAAGCTGCGAGGGAGTCTGCTGAGCAGTAAACCTAAGCAAGAAATCAAGAGCCAACACGAAGGGCATAATGGTAACGCTCACCTCAAGTCCGCTCGACGATGGGTCATTGTTCACTCCGATAGCCAGCATCACCGCCATAAACATGAGATAGATAAGCGAGAAAGCCACCATGAAGCCCACGGCAATCTTGGCCGACATCTTCTTGCCTGCCGTGAGGCTACGACGGTCGGAAAGTTTCTTGTGATGGCGTAAAGCCTTATATAACTGGTAATAATTCATCGCAAATCGATTACTTCTGCCGTAGGGAAGTCTTTGGCTCTAAACACGAATGTGCCGTTAGGCTGATTCTTAGCCTTGAAATTGCTTATCTTGATAGTGGTCCATCCGCTTGCCTGCTTCATCTTCACCTCCGTTGGAGCATAGCTGCTCTTATTAATCATGATGTAGAGTTCCTTAATGCTCTGCTTGGCAGGAGTGGAAGCTGTGAGATGCACCTGATAATTAGTTCCTATAGTCTTCATTCCAAGATTATATCCTTTCTTATACATATTAATAAATGTAAGAGGATTCATCGTGGTCTGCTTTGCCAAAGTAGGAGTAGTTACATTCACCTCATTTGTCTTCTTCATATAGCTCCACTGCGTCTTGCCGTCATACCATACGGTAGCCTGTGGAGTGGTTGCGTGAAACTTATTTCCCTTTATGGCGATTGTGCCCGATGTGGCACCTATCTTTGCTCCGCTGATACTGAAATTGGCGCTTGCCCCACCCTTTCTGCCTATGAGGGCAGCAGTCTTGTCGAGCACCTTGCGCGCCTGAGCATCGCTCTGCGCAAACGCTGTCGTGGCAAGCATCATCATCAATGCCATGCACGCATACTTAACTGAAAATAAACCTTTCATCTTCATGATATATTTTCTATTTAGTTATACTTTTTATAATCCATGTATTTTGTTTATAATCTGCGCCAATGTGTTCTCATCCGTTACGAGCACATCGCGTGGCTTGCTGCCCTGAGCAGCCCCCACTATGCCTGCCGCCTCAAGCTGGTCCATAAGTCTGCCCGCGCGGTTATATCCTATTGAGAAGCGACGCTGAATCATACTCGTTGAGCCTTGCTGCGATAATACTATGGCATGAGCAGCCTCCTCGAAATAAGGGTCGAGGTTTTGCATATCTCCGCCTCCACCGCCTGAGGCATTGCCGCCTTCTACTGCCGGCTCTGGGAGAATCAATGGCTCTATAGGGCCTGGCTGATTGGCGATATATTCATTAATGCGCTCTATCTCAGGAGTGTCTACGAAAGCACATTGCACACGCACCGGCTCATTTCCGTTAAGGAATAGCATATCACCCTTACCGATAAGCTGATTAGCTCCGGGGCGGTCGAGAATAGTGCGAGAATCAATCATCGCGCTCACCTTAAATGCCATTCGTCCCGGGAAGTTGGCTTTAATGCTACCCGTGATAATATTTGTGGTAGGACGCTGAGTGGCTATAATCATGTGAATACCCACGGCACGCGCCAGCTGGGCGATACGAGTGATAGGAAGCTCTATTTCCTTACCAGCCGTCATAATCAAGTCGCCAAACTCGTCTATAATCACCACGATGTAAGGCATGAAGTCGTGTCCCTTTGTAGGGTCAAGTCTGTGGTTCACCCACTTATGGTTATATTCCTTGATATTTCTCGCGCCTGCCATCTTAAGCAAATCATAGCGATGATCCATAAGAGTGCAAAGGCTGTTAAGGGTGTGAACCACCTTGGTTACATCAGTGATTATAGGCTCATCCTCATTCTCGTCTACGCAAGCCATGAAATGCTGCGCGATAGGAGAATAGACGCTGAATTCCACCTTCTTAGGGTCTACCAACACTATCTTCAGCTCATTCGGATGTTTCTTATAAAGCAAAGAAGTGATAATCGCGTTAAGACCGACTGACTTACCCTGACCTGTAGCACCAGCCACAAGCAAATGGGGAAGCTTAGCCAAATCCACCATATACACCTCATTGGTAATAGTCTTTCCTATAGCCATTGGAAGCTCCATCTTAGTGTCTTGGAATTTCTTAGAATTAAGAATGCTTTCCATCGACACAATGTTAGGCTTCTGGTTAGGCACCTCAATACCGATTGTGCCCTTACCCGGAATTGGGGCAATGATACGTATGCCGAGAGCCGACAGGCTTAGCGCGATATCATCCTCCAGATTTCTGATTTTTGATATTCTCACGCCCTCGGCAGGAGTAATCTCATAGAGAGTAATTGTAGGGCCCACGGTAGCCTTTATCTCGCGGATAGCCACGCCAAAGCTGTTAAGCACCTCAACGATGCGGGCGTTGTTGGCCTTGATTTCCTCCATATCCACCTCAGGCTTTCCGTCGTTATCATATTTCTTCAGCAAGTCGAGAGTAGGATATTTATAGTTGAGGAACGGCTCTTTAGGATTAATCTCAGAATCAAACACATGCTCACTGCCATTAAGCGTTTTGCCGTTTGCCTTATCTTCATCGCCAGCCACGCTTACTGTGAGCTTGCCATCGCCCGAAGCCGCGCCAAGCTTAGATGCATTATCTCCGCTCTGCCTTCTGCTTCCGTGAACATCGTTTTGAATATCCTCCGTCAAATCTACTACAGGAGAAGGAATCGCAGCTGAAGGCTCTGCATTCTCACCTGAAGCTTCGCCTGCCTCCTGATTCAAGTAATGAGCATCCTCATCGGCATTATTCTCATCTTCTGTTTCTACCGCGTTAGGGTCTTTACCGGTAGACACAGAAAACTTTATCTTGCTCGAAACATATTGCAAAGGATTCATTGCCTTCCTTATCACATTTATGGTTTCCCTGCTAAGATATATCAGGAAAATAATGGCCACAAGAATAAGAAGCGCAATCAAGCCCGGAGGGCCAATCACATTCTCAATGGTTTCCACGCACAGCAAGCCGTGGTATCCGCCGGGGTTGAACACCATATCGGTGATAAACGGAGTAAGGAATTTGGCAAGAGCCACGCTGCTCCATATCATCACGACCGCCAATCCTAAAAACCATTTCAGAATATTCACATTATAGACACGCATCAATTTCAATCCCCATAATATCACGAAGAAAGGAATGAAATAAGCAGGAAATCCGAAATTCACGCACATCAGATAATAAGAGATTATCGCACCGAGACTGCCGCAATAATTCATAAATTCCCGCTCCGAATTAGTCCATTCTCCGGGGCGCATATTCTCAAGAATGCTCTGGTCCATCTGCGCTGTAGAAATGTAAGAATTCATCGCAATAATAACATATACTGCGACGAGCAGCAATATTATGCCGAGAATAAAGTCTGTAGTGTCGTTACTTAGTATATTCTGAAACCCAAGCGCTTCGCGCACATTCTTGGGCTTGCTATCGGTCTTTTTACGTGCCATCTATATATTTCGGTTTTGAATAGTCGTTATTTTTATGTCTGAGAGCAGCTTTTCAGCCACATATCTACTGCAAAAATAGCGTAAAAATGCAAGAAACAGCTATAAATTCCTAAAAAATTTCTAAATTTGCAGATTGTAAGACGAAGTAATAATGAAAAAAAACATCTATAGCAAAATAGACAAAAAGCTCATAACCGACATGCCACAAGTTCTATTTCCCGGCAAAATTGTAGTGATATCTACAGTGCCTGAGGCTGATAGAGCGGTGGAAATTCTTATGCGAAGCGATTTGCTGGGATTGGATACAGAAACGAAACCCGTGTTCAAGCGTGGACATACCAACAAAGTTGGACTACTCCAAGTTTCTACTCGCGAGCTTTGCTTCTTATTCCGTCTTAACATCATCGGTATTCCCGACTCCGTAGCTACCCTTTTAGAGAACAAGGACATACCACTCATTGGGCTTTCGCTTCACGACGATGTCCTGGCGTTGAGAAAACGCCGTGAGTTCACCCCGGGGAATTTTGTAGATCTCCAGAAGATTGTAGGCAAAATAGGAATTGAAGACCTCAGCCTGCAAAAACTTTATGCCAACCTCTTCCACCAAAAGATAAGCAAGCGCCAGCGCCTCACCAACTGGGAAGCAAAAGAGCTTACCGAGAAGCAGCAGGGATATGCCGCCACCGACGCTTGGGCATGTATAATGCTGTATGAGGAAATCAACAGGCTGAATGACACTCAGGATTATAACCTTATTCCATCGCCTGAGCCTAAGGAGGAAGAAGTGAAAGAAGAGGTGCTTGCAGAGGAAATAAAGCAATAAAAAACATCTGCAAGTCTTTTCAAAAAATCATTCATAGAAAATTAAAATATCATACATACTTTTTTTGATATAAAAAATGGCAAATTATAAATCTGTCTATCTAAAGCGTGGCAAAGAGGATAGCCTCCGCCGCTTTCATCCATGGATTTTTTCGGGCGCTATAAGCCACACCGACGAGAATCTCACTGAGGGTGAAATTGTCAGAGTGTTCTATCAGGATAAGGAATCAGGCGAATACAAATTCATAGCCGTAGGTTATTGCGAGCGAGGAACTATCGCCGTGAGAGTGCTTTCATTCCATGATGTGGAAATCAATGCCGCATTTTGGGAGAAGCGTATCACGTCGGCTCTCAACCTGCGCCTTGCCCTCAACCTTGTAGACAATAAGGAAAACAACACTTATCGTCTTATCCATGGCGAGGGCGACAACCTCTCAGGACTTATCGTAGACTGCTATGGTCAGACGGCAGTGGTGCAGGCTCACACCGTAGGCATCCATTTGCATAGCAAAGAGATATGCGAGGCTTTGGTGAAGGTGATGAACGGAAGAATTCACAACGTGTACTACAAGAGCGAGACCACATTGCCTTACAGCGAAGAACTCGGCGAGCAAGACGGATTCATAATTGGCGGAAGCGAAGACAACATAGCGATAGAAAACGGCTTGAAATTCCACATCGACTGGCTCAAAGGTCAGAAGACCGGTTTCTTCGTAGACCAGCGCGACAACCGCTCATTGCTTGAGCATTATTCTAAGGGTCGCTCTGTGCTGAATATGTTTTGCTACACAGGCGGATTCTCTGTTTACGCTATGCGTGGCGGAGCAAAGCTTGTTCACTCTGTAGACAGCAGCGCCAAGGCAGTAGACTTGGTGAATGAAAACATCGCCCTCAACTTCCCCGACGACGAACGCCATCACGCATTCTGCGACGACGCCTTCAAATACCTCAGCGACAACGACCGCAAATACGATCTTATCATTCTCGATCCACCTGCCTTCGCAAAGCGTCGCTCTGCGCTGAAACGCGCGCTCAACGGATATATCCGCCTCAACAAGAAAGGCTTTGACCACATAAAGAGTGGAGGCATATTGTTTACGTTCAGCTGTTCACAGGCTGTAAATAAAGACAACTTCCGCAATGCCGTATTCACCGCCGCCGCACAGTCGGGACGCAAAGTACGCATTCTGCATCAGCTGCATCAGCCAGCCGACCACCCTATCAACATTTATCATCCAGAAGGTGAATACCTCAAAGGATTGGTATTGTATGTGGAATAATTAAGAATCAGAAATGCAATCACGCAACTTTCTAAACACAATATCTGCGTTCATCGCGGAGCATAAGCTTCTCGATGAACGTATGTCGTATATTGTGGCATTATCTGGCGGTGCCGACAGCACAGCCTTATTGCTTTCGCTAAAGGCATTAGGCTATAGGATAGAAGCTGCCCACTGCAACTTCCATCTGCGAGGCGAAGAGTCGGATAGAGATGAAGCGTTTTGCAAGGCTCTCTGCGAAAAAGAAGGCATTCCGTTCCACCTCATTCATTTCGACACCCATACTTACGCCGAACTTCACAAGGTGAGCATAGAAATGGCGGCACGCGAGCTGCGCTACCGTTATTTTGAGCAGTTGAGAAAAGACATAAAGGCAGAAGCTATCTGCGTTGCCCATCACCGAGACGACAGCGTAGAAACCGTTTTGCTCAATCTTGTGCGCGGCACTGGTTATAACGGTCTTACAGGCATAAGCGCGAAAAACGAGCATATCATCCGCCCTTTTCTCTGCGTAAGCCGTAAAGACATAACTTGTTTCTTGAAAGATGTAGGGCAGGACTATGTAGACGACAGCACAAACTTTATAGACGATGTGCAGCGAAATAAAATTCGCCTTAATATAATCCCTCTTCTGAAACAAGTGAATCCGGCAGCCGTTGAGAACATTGACCATACTTCACGACGATTGGAGCAAGCCTCAGCGATTCTCAACTCCGCTCTCAACGATATGGTAAGCAAAGTGACCAGAAAGAAAGGCGATGTGCTTTATATCAACCGCGAGCTGCTTGCCAAGCAAATATCTCCCGAATATGTGTTATGGCAGATATTAAGCAAATATGGCTTCTCATCGGCAATGGTAGAAGACATGGCAAAAGTAATTCTTTCGGCTTCTTCAGGCTGCGAATGGCAATCAGCCACTCATATCGCCGCAACAGACCGGAACGACATCATTGTAGCTCCCTTAGAGAAGGAAGAATTCAAGGCTATGCGTATTCCCGAAACAGGCAACTACATTATTGACGATAGCCATAAGATACGCATATCATGCGTCAGCAACGACGGCAATTTCAAAATAAAGCGCGACAAAAGCGTTGCCTGCCTCGACGCTGATAAAGTGAAATTCCCGCTCACCTTACGCCGCGCGAGAAAAGGCGATCGATTTATTCCATTCGGAATGAAAGGCAGCAAACTATTAAGCGACTACATGACCGACCGCAAATTTTCTATTATCGACAAGCGCAAGCAACTGATTATAGAGGATAACGATGGCAAGATTGTCTGGCTTGTGAACGAACGCCCCGACAACCGCGTGGCAATAACCCCTGAAACTAAGAAAATTATAAAAATAGAATTATGAAATTCATTTGTATTATTCCGGCTCGATACGAATCGACACGCTTTCCGGGCAAGCCATTGGCACTGCTTGGAGGCAAACCTGTCATACAAAGAGTATATGAGAAAGCATCCGAGGTGGTAAGCGATGTATATGTAGCTACCGACGATGAACGTATATATAATGCGGTGGAATCATTCGGAGGAAAAGCCGTGATGACACGCAACGACCACAAAAGCGGAACCGACAGAATAGAAGAAGCCATAGAAAAGATTGGCGGCAACTATGATGTAGTAATCAATGTGCAGGGCGATGAGCCATTTATCGACCCTTCACAGATACGCGCCCTCATGGCATGCTTCGACGATGCCGACACACAAATCGCCACACTTGGCAAGCCTTTCACCTCTATGGACGCGGTAAGCAATCCAAATTCTCCGAAAATCGTGCTCGACAATCGCTCTTACGCAATGTATTTCTCTCGAAGCATAATCCCTTATGTGCGCGGAAAAGAGCAAAGCGAATGGCTCGACAGCTATCCTTACCTAAAACATCTCGGCATTTACGCTTATCGCCGTGAAGTATTGGCAGAGGTAACCAAGTTGCCGCAATCGAGCGCCGAGAAAGCAGAAAGCCTTGAGCAGCTGAGATGGTTGCAAAACGGATATAAAATTAAAGTCGGCATAACAGATGTAGAGACCATCGGTATAGACACGCCAGCCGACTTGGAAAGAGCAGAAGAATTTTTAAAGAACAATATTCAATAAAATATAAGATGTCTAATAATCACCTCGTAATAATGGCAGGCGGCGTAGGCAGCCGTTTCTGGCCAATGAGTACAGAAGAGCGTCCAAAACAGTTTATAGACGTATTAGGTGTAGGCCGCTCATTAATTCAGCTTACATTCGACAGATTTAAAGGAATATGCGACCCTGAAAACGTATGGGTTGTTACCAATAAGAAATATAAAGACCTCATCATGGAGCAACTGCCAGAGATGAAGCCTGAAAACATTCTTTTGGAGCCTTGCCGCCGCAACACCGCTCCTTGCATAGCATACGCTTCATGGAGAATTAAGGCGCAAGACCCAAAAGCCAACATCGTGGTAACTCCAAGCGACCACATCGTAGCCGATACTGAGGAATTCCGCAGAGTTATCAAATCATCATTGAAATTTACGAGCGAGACCGACGCTATCGTTACACTTGGAATGAAGCCTTCACGCCCGGAAACAGGCTATGGCTACATACAGGCCGACCTAAGCGCCTCATCACCACGCAATAAGGAAATATTCCGCGTAGACTCATTCAAGGAGAAACCTGATTTACAAACAGCCACAAAATATCTGCAACAGAACAATTATTTCTGGAATGCCGGTATCTTTATCTGGAGCGTAGAAACGATAGTAAACGCTTTCCGTGTGTATCAGCCGGCAATGAGTCGCGTGTTTGAAAATCTGATGCCGATTTACGGAACAGACAAAGAGCAGGAAACGATAGATACCTGCTTCGCTGAATGTGAGAGCATTTCTGTGGACTATGCCATCATGGAAAAGGCAGAAGAAATATTCGTATGTCCTGCCGACTTCGGATGGAGCGACCTCGGCACATGGGGTTCACTGCTGATGAACACACGCCACGACCTCTATGGCAACAGCGTGATAGGCGAGAACGTGAAGATATTCGAGAGCCACAACAACATCATCAACACCACCGACAAGAAGAAAGTAGTGATACAGGGTCTCGACGGCTACATCGTAGCAGAGAAGAACGATATGTTGCTTATATGCAAACTGAGCGAAGAGCAACGCATTAAGCAATTCGCAGAATAAGGAGGAAAGAATATGTTAGACAAAAACGCGAAAATATATGTAGCAGGCCATCACGGACTTGTAGGCTCTGCTATATGGAATAATCTGAAAGCCCGTGGCTACAACAATCTTATAGGAAGAACCCACAGAGAGCTTGACCTTACCGACCAGGTGGCTGTGAAGAAATTCTTCGATGAGGAAAAGCCTGATGCCGTAGTATTGGCAGCAGCATTCGTTGGCGGAATTATGGCAAACTCACTATATCGCGCCGACTTCATCATGCAAAACATGAAGATACAGTGCAACGTGATAAGCAATGCCTACAGCCACGGAGTGAAAAAACTCCTTTTCCTCGGCTCTACATGCATCTATCCTAAGAATGCTCCACAGCCGATGAAAGAAGACGCACTGCTTACATCTCCTTTGGAATACACCAACGAGGAATATGCCATAGCTAAGATTGCCGGACTTAAGATGTGCGAAAGCTACAACTTGCAATATGGCACTAATTACATTGCCGTAATGCCTACCAATCTCTATGGCCCTAACGACAATTTCCATTTGGAGAACAGCCATGTAATGCCTGCTATAATGCGCAAAGTTTACCTTTCAAAGCTCATTCACGACGAGAACTGGGATGCGATAAAGGTAGATATGGACAAACGCCCTGTTGAAGGCGTTACGGGAAGCAACACTAAGGAAGAAATCCTCAATGTGCTTGCCAAATACGGCATTGAGAACAACAAGGTAACTCTTTGGGGCACAGGCAGTCCGCTGCGTGAATTCCTTTGGAGCGAAGACATGGCAGACGCAAGCGTACACGTATTGCTCAACGTAGATTTCAAAGATATCATCGGTATTGAGAAATATTCTTCTGTATTCTATGGAGCGAAGGCAGACGGAGCAGTAGACCGCAACAACAGCGAAGGTCGTGGCGGCGCGATTCCAAGCCTTGGAGAGATACGCAACTGCCACATCAACGTGGGCACAGGCAAGGAACTTACAATCCGTCAGCTTTCAGAGCTTGTTGTAAAGGCAGTAGGATTTGAGGGAGAAGTATTCTTCGACTCAAGCAAACCAGACGGCACGCCACGCAAGCTCATCGACGTAGAAAAGCTTCACCGCCTCGGATGGACTCACAAAGTAGAAATCGAAGACGGCGTAAAGAAACTCTTCGATTGGTACAAGCAGTCGCTTGAAAAATAACATACTCTTATACATTATAGTATTAAAAGAGCCATGTCAATCTCTGTTTTGAGAAATGATATGGCTCTTTTTGTATTACGAATGCTATGATTTTCACAAATATTTTATAATTTTGCATTTTATATAAGCATTTTGCTTACGGTTTATCATATAAACACACATAAAATAGAGAGATTTTTATATTTGTTTTAATAAATACATGCTTATGAATCAAAATTTTACCAGAGTATTAGGACTATTTACCCTATTGCTCGCCATTAACATTTCTGCGCAAGCCCAGATGAGAGAAAGGGGCTTCAAGGCAAGCAGAATGTGGCAGACAAAGACAGCACCGCAAAAGGGCGCGGTGAAAATCCCCAAAACCAACATCTCATTATCAAGACACGAAAAGAAACCGCTCTATGCTTCAGCGAGTGGCACCATAATCTATGGCGATGTAGTATATTCAAACGCATGGACAGACGGAAGTGCCTACGGCGTTTATTCATTTCCTGCCCAAACCAACACCACGCTTACAGAACTGGCTACCGACAACTATCTGCTCAACGCGTCGGGCGGAGCGATTTATCAGAATGGCATTTACCATGTTTTGACCGCAATCAGATCAGGACAAGACATAACCGGCATAAACTATTACGCCCTTGAAACAGACAGCTGGTCGGAGATAAACGAGAACGAGCTAAGCGCCGACTTCACATCTGCCGACATGGCTGTAGACCCTTTGAGCCGTAAAATCTATGGCTCGTTTGCCAACGACAAAGGCGGCTCATGCCTCGCCACAGTTGATTTCGACAGCTTCAAAAAAAATGTAATAGGCGACTTCGCCACACATATCGCTGCAATAGCAATCAATGGTGAGGGAACAATTTATGGCATAGGCGCAGACAACGACCTATATACCATAAACAGCACGACTGCCGAGCTTACTCTCGTAGGCAGCACTGGCATAACAAACGACGGCTACACCCAAAGCGCTACAATCGACCTGAAAGACGGCAAAATGTATTGGGCTACAACAGTAAACGATGAAGGACATCTTTATGAAGTAAACCTACAGACAGGCGAAGCGTCATTGATAAGCAAATTTCCTAATGACGAACAGATAGTAGGTCTTTACACATTGAGCAAATTATCTGAAGACAACGCTCCAAATATCCCAACAAACCTTTCTACAACTTTTGAAGGCGCAAGCACAAGCGGCTCAGTTTCATTCACACTGCCATCAACAACCAACATCGGCGAAGACATTGACGGCGAACTAAGCTATACCGTTATCATCAACGGCAAAGAAGCCTACACAGGCAAAGCTGCTGCAGGCTCTGCGCAAAAGATAGATGTAAACGGCACGGAGGGTGACAATACAATCGTAGTGAGAGCCGACAACTTGGTAGGCAAAGGAACTCCTGCTACAGCTCACATCTGGCTTGGCTACGACATTCCAATGGCAGCGACAGAAGCGAAAGCTACTTACGCCGACGGCAAAGCCACGATAACATGGACAGCTCCTACCGAGGGCACACATGGAGGATACTTCGACGCAAACGCATTGACCTACAATATTGTGCGCCAACCTGATAATATAACAGTAGCTCAAAATATCAACGCCACAAAATATGAAGACCAGTTTAAGCCATCTCAGCTTGGCGCGTATTATTATGAAGTGGCAGCCACTGCCAACGGAAAGGCAGCCAAAGCAGCAAAGACCAACCCTATTTCTGCCGGCGATGCGATAGAACCTACCTACACGGAGTCTTTCGACAACGCAACTACACAAACATTGCTCACCGTTATCGACGGTGACGGAGATGGAGAAGGATTTTCTTTCATTACGAATAAAGGATATGCTACCATTTCGGGCAGTGCCGACGGAAAATGCGACGACTGGATAGTAACTCCTCCACTAAAACTAAGCAGCGAAAGACTGTATAAAGCGTCGTTCAACACACTGAGCGAATGGGCAGGCAACTACAATTACACAGCCTCTGCCTATTACGGCAGCGCGCCAAGCAAGGAAAGCCTGACTAACAACATTATTCCCGAAAAACATATCTCTGACAATATAAAATTCAGCCACAGCAACTATTTCAGCGTAAAGGCTGACGGCACATATCATGTGGGATTTAATATCACAGGCTATGCCCTTTACGATGTGCGCATAGACAGCATAGCAGTAGAAGCAGGGCCTTACTTCACTGCTCCCGACAGCGTAACCAATCTGAAGATTACCGCTGCCCAAAGCAGCAAAGACGAAGTTACGGTAGCGTTCCGCACCCCTACTAAGACAATCAACGGCAACGCGCTCACGGCATTGAGCAAGATTGAGATATTGCGCAACAAATCAGTTATCAAGACTTTCGACAACGTAAAGCCAGACACCGATATTAGCTTCACCGACGACGCTGCCGTAGACGCTGCTGAAAACCTATATTCCGTAGTGGCATACAACGAATCAGGCGCAGGCATTGCAGCGGAAGATTCAGTTTACGCCGGCCTTGACACTCCTACTGCTCCTCTCAACGTAGAGCTGAAAGCGGAAGGCAGCAAAGGCACTCTCTCATGGAACGCTCCCGACAAAGGCATACACAACGGCTACATAAGCCGCGCTAACATGCAATACGCCATCGCTGACCAAAATCAGCAGTTGGTGGCAAAGACAATCGGCGTAGACCGCTCCATTGATGTGGAAATCCCACAAGATGGCGAGCAGGCATTCCAATATTATTATGTGTTTGCCCTCAATCGCGTGGGCAACAGCCAGCCTGCGATGTCAAATCCGCTTATAAGCGGCGCTGACTATCAATTGCCATTCTCGGAAGACTTTGCCAATGGTGAGCGTCACCACTTCATCGGCATGACCACCTACCCAGAATCGGGACACGGAGCATGGGGAATGAGCGACGACTATCACGGAAACCAATTCTTCCAGTTCAACAACGGCATGCCGGGCAACGGCTCAAAGCTCTTCACAGGAAAGATAAGCCTTGCCGGCAGCAACAACCCTGTGTTGGAATATAAATATGTATATCGCGACGAAGCCAATGAAGCAGGCATTTTCGACGGAAGCTTCAAAACCTATATCGTGAAAGACGATAAGGACACTACATTAGTTAGCGAACTTACGCCTACTTCATATTCCAAGGCTAAAGATTTTGAGTTGGTGCGTGTGCCATTGGCTCAGTTTAAAGGCTCAGACCATATTCAGGTGCTTTTCGACGCAACAACAGGCAGCGACCAGCTGACATTGGCAATGGTAGACGACATTAATGTGCGTGAATTCTATGACGACGACCTTACAGGAAATGCTTCTGCCCCGAAGAAAGCAAAATCGGGCGAAACCATCAATATCACCTCACGAGTGAAGAACATAGGCAAGAACACCGTAGGCAACTACTCTGTAGACCTTTACGAGAACGGCAGACTTATCGCCTCGCAGCCGGGAAAGAGCATTGCCACCGACGATGTTGCCGACTATGCGTTCAGCGTGAAAGTAGGCTCCGTGCGCGACATTCTGAAATACAACATTGTGGTGAACGACGCTGCCGACCTCTATATGGCAAACAACGTAAGCGACACCATCGTAATGGCAGTGGAGCAACCGCTTTTGCCTACGCCTAAAAATCTCACGGCAGAAGCCGACGGAAGCAAAGCCTCTCTGTCATGGAACGCTCCAGAATATGAGCAGTTTGCGCTGCCCATTACTGAAGATTTTGAAAGCTATGAGCCTTTCGCCACCGACAATCTCGGCACATGGAGCATTGCCGACGCTGACAAAGAATCTACTATCAACAGCGTTCAGATAGAATGGTATGACTACGCTCTGCCTACCAATGGCAAGCCAATGGCATGGACAGCCTTCAACTCAGCAAGAGCAGGCTTCCCTCTCACAGGTTGGGACGAAAGCCCTACAGGATGGCAATCAGTTTCGGGCAATCAGTTTGCCGCTTCATTCACAAGCGCCACCGAATCTGGCGCAAACGACGACTGGATGATTTCACCTGAGCTAACGGGCGACGCGCAGACCATATCATTCTATCAACATGGATATTATGGCATGGAGAGATATGAAGTGCTCTACTCTACCACCGGCAGCGACACCAAGTCATTCCAGAGCCTCGGCACATTCTATTCTTCTGCCGACTGGACAAAAGTTAGCTATGAGCTGCCTGCGGGAGCGAAATATTTCGCGATACGCAATTTGGGCGCGCAATATTCAAAGTATCTCTTTGTAGACGACATAAATTACGCACCTGCCATAAACCGCGGCAAGCTTAGATTGCAAGGCTACAACATCTATCGCGACGAAAAGCTCATTGCCACAGTTGCTGCCGACGCAGCTTCATATACTGACGACAAACTGCCAGGCGGAAAGCACACATACGACGTAACTGCCGTTTACAACGACGGAGAATCAGCTTCTGCCCTCGCTACTGTTTCCACATCTACAGGTATTAACTCAGCAACTGTTTCCGCTGATGCGAAAGAACTACATCGCTACACCATAGATGGCAGACAGACAGGCAAGAACAGCCGAGGAATAAACATTATTCGCTATTCTGACGGCACTGCAAGGAAAGTATTGGCAAAATAATTCCTTCCGAGCAGTAATCCCCATTAAATCGGTCGCGCCTAAGGTATGCACGAATATTTTCCGTGCATACCTTTTTTCGTACAAAAACCTACTGCATTCATCGAGGCAATAAGACTTTCTGTTGAATTCATAAAGCGACCGATCAGCAACGCATAATATCACCACTTGGAATTGGCGTATCTTTTATGGCAGGCGGAAGAGTGGTATCACCTTCTATCTTCTTGGTTTTTACAGCTGAAGAAGGCTTGTATAAACCATTTGTATTACTGCCATTCTTCACTTTCTCATGCATATTATTCTGTTTTTTATTTAGCTTCTCATCATGCGTTTCAATCTTTTTCTCCTTGCGACGCATATTTGTAGTCTTTTTGCGAGAAGCATCAGTTTTGTAGCGCGCAATCGTCTGATTCAGAGTGCTTATGTAACTGTCAAACTCGTCACTCTCGTAGAGGCTTACATAGCTGTTGATATGTCTTTTTAACTTTTGGTAGGCTGCATCCGTGGCAAGACGCGCATCGTGCAGCGAGTTGTCTTTCAGCTTGGCATTTTCCTCATCACGCTTATTCACAAGCACGCGAATAGTCTTAGTATTTTCAATGATGGAATTGGCAAAAGCAGTGAGCTGAAGCAGTTCAAGGTCTTGCTTGTAAGTTGTAAAGAGGTTTTTTGAGAAGTTAGTAAAATTTGCATTCAGCTCGTTCATGTAGGCGTACACGTTGATTGCGTAGGCATCAATGTGCTTTTTTAGTCGCTTGGCAGCGGCAGCCATGTCGGGCACTGGTATGTTCACAAACGCCTCTACAGCATGTTTGTAGCTAAGATAGCTCACCTTGCGCTCATCGTTGAGAGTGATGATGCGCAAGGTGTGATTTTCCGAGTTCTTTAGCATTTTCATCAACGCTTTTTCTGCATCGAAAGCCTTGCGGAGTGCCCTCAGCTCTTTGCCAAACTTACTTACTATGTTTTCTTCACTCTCAGCTCCTACCAATATATCAAGGATGTAAGAATACTGAGTGTTATACGACATGTTTCCTACTCTTAAGCCAGAAATTTGCTTTATCATTTTATATACGTTTATATTAATTTTTATTATGGCACTACTACATATTGTATAGGTAGCTCTCACAAAACTACCATTTATATGTCATCGTGGCGTTTTATCTGTTTACTTTGCTCTTTATGAGCTTCACATACGATGTATGTTTTGCCCATAAGTGAGTTATGAAGCCTCACATACGATGTAGCTTTTGCCCATAAGTGAGTTATGAGCCTTACATACGATGTAGGTTTTGCCCATAAGTGAGTTATGAAGCTTACATACGATGTAGGTTTTGCCCATAAGTGAGTTATGAAGCTTACATACAGCGTAGGTTTTGCCCACAAGTGAGTTATGAAGCTTACATACGATGTAGGTTTTGCCCGTAAGTGAGTTATGAAGCTTACATACAGCGTAGGTTGTATTAGCAAAGGTAGTGATTATATTTCAATCGCGCAAAAAAATTGTTAATCCAAATTAACAATTACAGTTTCCCCCTACACCTTATTATATACAAAGGGATAACGCAATCTCGCGACCGCCAAAAGCAGAATCACAAAACATAAAAATAAGAAGACCACTTGACACGTATTTCCTTTTTTTCTATATTTGCAATCACACACATATATTAAGTAGTTTAAAACTAAAAGACTAAACAGTGTGTCTTATAATAACTTTATGTCACACAAAAACATTTGAATTATGAGACAGTATTATTATTTTAAGAGAATAGCCATCGCGGCGTTTATGTTTATCGGCGCACTCGCGATGACTTCATGCGATGACGACTCTGTAGGGACTAAACGCAGAGCGATAGACCCTACGGTAGACACTCACCCGACACAATCTGAGGCTCTTTCAGCCAACGCACAGAAAGCTAAACTGCAAGAAGTAGGAACCACGCTATTAAGGGAAATAGACGCTAACGATTTCAAGCCTATCGTTGATGAGTATTTAGAGTTGCGCAACGATTTAAGTGCCAACGACGCGAGCGAGATATTCAATAAG
>JAIKZG010000018.1 GCA_024682415.1 Prevotella sp. | reverse complement strand
GAAAATGGCCAGAAGTGGAATCAGCAAGCACCTTCATTTACTACAAGAGTCTGGTAAAATAAAGCATATAGGCCCAAATAAGGGTGGTCATTGGGAGGTAATAGATTGAGAGGAAAGAAGTCTTATAGATATCATTGCTGAGGCATTCAGGTATGGCCTCGACCCAATTGACGAAAAGCAGCGCAGGATGGCTACCGCCTACCTGTTAGAGAGTGTATCATGGACAGACATATCTGAGTTCAAAGCTGGTCTTACAGCATCTCGCACTCGACAACTCTGTGATGCCATGACGGTCACCAAAGACTTGATGGCGAATTTATTCCTTGCTGCTGGTGGTAGAGGCGGTATCAATATAGGTGGTGGCGGTTCCAATGGTGAACTAACCAACTGGGACGGCACAAAGAAGAATACTGGCTGGGGAATATGAAAAAAAGAGGTCATGCATAAAAAAACTAGCATGACCTCTTTTATTACATTTATTACCCACTTTAGATATACACTATTTCCCATTATCAGCTTTCAGTTCTTCTATTCTTTTCTGAGCTGCAGGAAAATTATCAAGTAATGCTTCTGCATTTTTGATGAATACAGTACTATTTGAGTATCGTTCAAGTTTGAGATACCAGTTTGCCTTTCCTTTTGATATATAATAACCTATTTGGAAGCCATCCTCTGTAATAAAACGATTTTCTAAATAATCGGGATTTGCGGCACAATCTGATTCAACTTCCCCAACTAATTTTGTTAAGGCCTTGTTTATTTCAACTAAATCAGAATATTCAATCATTGCAATATGTGCAACACTCCTTTGGGTTTCTGCTTGTTCTATTCTATAGAAATAAGAATTACTTTGTTCTCCCATTAACGTACGGATGCTAGTTTCAAGAGAACCCATAAAACTCTGTGGAATGTTGGGCATTTTAACATCTACGAATTTTGAAATTCTGCCAGTTTTAGATGTAAATTGCTCAAACTTAGTTAATTTTTTCTCAGCATCGTTTTGAGCAAACAATACGGTGGGCATTATAAGTGCCAAAATCAAGATTAATTTTTTCATACTTTTTCTTCTGTTTTCGAAATGAATATTTAGTTTCTACAATCGATCATTATCGTTCCAGCCTGATTTCGGTAAACCTGATTCACACGTCTATCACCAGAATAATGAGACTCTAATGCCTTTCTTAAGCTTTCATATTCATCGTCGTCTGCATAGTGTTCTATTCGCACATTGATAAGTCTGCCCATTGGAAACACTTTGTACTCCTTGTCCTTAGTGTACTTAGTGTCATCTATCCCTCCAAACATGCCATAGCTTTGATATGTTGTTTGAAGCTTTTCAACAAACTCATCCGTAATCTCATATAAATCACCATATTTAATCTTGTTACAACTGTAGCATAGTGTAACTAGAAGGATAAGGGTAAAATAGACCTTCTTCATAATCCAAACGTTAAATACACAGTTATTTGTTATAGATTTGCTACTTTGAGAGCAACATATTTGCCGTTTTTAAAATCATCAATCGTTAAAGTCGCGGGATAACCTTCACTCCCAGAATATGAGACCGGCGGATTTTCAAACCTATCATACTGTCTAGATAAAGTATTAGCTTTTTTCAACACGATTACGTATGGTTTCTTGAAATAATTATCTTCGAGTTGTGCCCCCACCCTAAACTTGACCGTACTTACTTTAGAGAAGTCATTTTTTAAATCAGGCTCGTTACCTAGATAACATCCATAGTCGCTCCAACGAGCAAAATTAACCCAAAAAGTATTTTGATGAATCAGTTGCTCACCGTTAACAGAATAGAATGCAATAGTGGGTATGTTTGGGTCTTTGGATGTCGATGTAACGTCCATATTATAGGAGATGAAACTACTTCCCTTATCTGCGGTATGCTCTCTCCATTCTGAACCAGAATATGTTGGATAAACATCATGTGTGTATTTTAATCCGATTTTTAGATTGGAGAATACAATCTTATTTTCTCCAATAGTTATACTTTGTATCGTGCTGAGAGCCTTAAATCCTAGCGCTTTCAATCTCTCTTCCTCTGCTTTTTTTGCAGCTTCTATAGCTGCTACTTTCTCGGAATATTTTTCTGCTTCAGCATTTTCTTTGGCATTAGGAAAAACATCTCTCAAATCCTTTATTTCTTTGCGAACTTTATCATATTCTTGAGCATTGAATAATTCTGCAATCTGATTAAGACGCTGGTCAGCAGGAAATCTTAGGACCTTAATTTGGGCATTAGCTTGTTCGAGTTGGTTCTTTAAAACCGCAATCGAGTCTTGATATTTCTTTTCAATGTTTGACACCT
This sequence comes from Prevotella sp., assembly GCA_024682415.1. GTDB lineage: Bacteria > Bacteroidota > Bacteroidia > Bacteroidales > Bacteroidaceae > Prevotella. Next base: position 112,080 of record JAIKZG010000018.1, on the reverse strand, counting down.
GTTGGTCATTACATGAAGCCAACATTAGTATTAAGCTTATAGAGACAAATGCCTTGATAGCAATATTATGAACAGAGCTCATAATAGCCTCTACAATAGTCTTCTTCGAGAACTTATTCTCTGCAACTCCTTGATAGCCAATAATACTCATAGTACAATTATTTTAGTTTCTATATATACAAGAGGCGCAGACCTTCGCCATACGCCGCACGGTTCACCACAAACCACATAGAAATATGGGAAATCTGCGCCCTATACGGGGCAGCTCCTATATCCTATGTTTGCTCGTAGCAAGTACGGTGGTGATTGTGCGGCTAACGAGCTTATGTCTTTGCAAAGCAGGCTTCGCCCACAATGCATTGTAAAGTTACACATTTATTCTCAAATTCACGCAAATTCGGAATCGATTTGTTCGGATTTTAGCAGAATTTGATTAAATTTACGCGCGTAGAAGGGTATTTAGTGCGATTTAGGTGTGATTTTGAGAATACTTTTGTACTTTTGCTGATAGAATAAAACATGATGAGTATGTAACTAAAAAATGGTACGTGGCTGTATGGCTGGAGGTCTAACGGGTTTGTTTGTCCAACCAGCCTTACAATCGCCCTGCATCGCCTCTGATAGTGCGGTAAGTTTGACTAAAAATAGTTAACAAAATCACAAATAGCTGATAATCAATACAAAATCGTCGCAAAACAAGTTTTCAACGAGGATGAGTATTAAGTATTAGCGCAAACCGAGCACAATGATAAATTCGTTTAATCATTGCCGAGGTGAAGCCTAATATCGCCGAAAGGCAATATTAAAACTCGTAAGTAATACAAGGATTTGAGAATCAGCGGCATAAACAGAAATAATTTGTTTATGCCGCTGATGTTTTATTTGAGCGAAACACTACGCTTTCCGTTTATGGTTTCACTGAGAACAGACTGCTTGATACCTGTTATATCGGCAAGCTGTTTCTGGGTCATCTTGCGTTCCTTCAGCTCATCCTTTATCATCTCGCCAGGATGAGTAGCGGCGAATGGAGTTAAATTATTCTTACTCATAATGCTTGCTTATTTTTTGGAGAGCCGTCTGTATTGACTGTCTTTGGTAGCTCCATTTGTGTAGTGCATTTCGTTCGCACATGTTACAAGCCAATGAAAAATGGGGGGAAGGCTTGCACGCCTTACAAAGCGATTGCAATCGTGCATTTCGTTCGCACATGTTACAAGCCAATGAATAATGGGGGAAGGCTTGCACGCCTTACAAAGCGATTGCAAAAGTGCACTCGTTCGCACACCTTACAAAGCCTTGAAAATGGGGGAAGGCTTGCACGCCTTACAAAGCGATTGCAAAAGTGCACTCGTTCGCACATGTTACAAGCCAATGAAAAATGGGGGAAGGCTTGCACACCTTACAAAGCGATTGCAAAATGCATTTCGTTCGCACATGTTACAAAGCCTTGAAAATGGGGGAAGGCTTGCACGCCTTACAAAGTGGCATTGCGATGCGCAAAATGGGTTTGCTGCGATTACAAAGTGACGTTGCGATGCGCAAAATGGGTTTGCTGCGATTACGAAGTGGCGTTGCGATGCGCAAAACGGCTTTGCTGCGATTACGAAGTGGCGTTGCGATGCGCAAAACGACTTTGCTGCGATTGCGAAGTGGCATTGCGATGCGCAAAACGGCTTTGCTGCGATTGCGAAGTGGATTTGCCATACGCAACGGCACTTTGCAGGGTGCGCAAGGGAGGGGATTTGTTAATAATAACCTATTTTAACACGCTATTTGTGGTATTTTGGAACACAAATGTTACCTTTGCAGCCACTTTTAAATAACTTATTTTAAAAGTTAAGCTATTTTCGCGAAGGAAATGGCATGATATATAGCATAGAAAACTATAATAATTACAAATGAAGAAAACAAAGATTATTGCTCTCGCTGTTGCCGTGTTGGCAGGAAGCGAAGCATGGGCAGGCGGATTGCTCACCAACACTAATCAGAACATCGCATTCAACCGCAACTTTGCTCGTGAAGGAACGATTGGTATCGATGGTGTTTACTCAAACCCTGCCGGCGTGGCATTCCTCGGAAAAGGTCTGCACATGTCATTTAACATACAGAACGTTTATCAGACTCGTGTGATAAACAGCGGAATTACTATCCCATCTCTTAACGGCACTCCATTCTATCAGCCTTTCAAGATGAACGGAGGCGACGAGAATGGCGTAAAAAGATTTAAAGGTAAGGCTTCAGTGCCTATTCTTCCTTCTGTGCAGGCTGCTTACAACTACGATAAGTGGGGTTTCCAATTCGGATTCGCTCTTATCGGTGGCGGTGGCAAATGCACATTCAACAATGGCTTAGGCTCATTCGAACGCCAGATTTCAATGATACCAGCATTGCTCTATCAGTATTCTCAAGATGCTACAATGGCTACAGCTCTCGGTATCGACGCTTCAAAGCCTAATATGCCTGGCTACGGAGTAAGCAGCTATATCAACGGTCAGCAATATGTATTCGGCACACAGCTTGGCGTGACTTATAAAGTGAACGAGCACCTTTCTTTATACGCGGGCGCGCGATTCAATTATATATATAACACATACGAGGGCAACATCGTAGGCATAAGCGCAAACATCAACGGCAACAGCGAGAATGTGTACAACTATCTCAGCGGACGCGTGAACTCTCTCAACACAATGGCTGCCGCCTACAAAGCTCAAGCAGGTACAGTTACCGATCCTGCAACAAAAGCACAGCTTGAAGGAGCAGCTAAAATGCTGGAACAGGGAGCGGAAAAGGTGAACACAGCCAAAGAGCAGTTTGCCGACAAATATCTTGACTGCACACAGCGCGGATGGGGTATCACTCCTATAATCGGCATTGACTACAAAACTGGTAAATGGAATTTCGGCGCACGCCTTGAATTTACCAATCACCTCAACATTGAGAACGACACTAAGCGTGACGACACAGGACTCTTTGCCGACGGTGTGAACACTCCTAACGACCTTCCAGGTATTTTCGCTGCCGGTGGTCAATACTCTGTGTTGCCTAACGTGAGAGTAATGGCTTCTTATCACTATTATTTCGACAAGAACGCAAAAATGGCTAACGACAAGCAGAAACTCCTATCGGGCAATACACAGGAATATCTTGCTGGAGCAGAATGGGATATTACAAAAGACCTCACTATCAGCGCAGGCGGACAGCGCACTCAATACAGACTTGGCAAAGGAGGCTATCTCTCTGATATGAGTTTCGTGACAAGCAGCTACTCTGTGGGCTTTGGCGCGAAATTTAAAGTGGCTAAGAACGCAAGCGTAAATGTAGCTTACTTCTGGACCGACTATCAGCATTTCAATAAAGAAAGCGAAGCAGAGATAAGAGGTATAACTGTAAAGAACACCGACGATTTCACTCGCACGAACAAGGTGTTTGGCGTAGGTCTTGACATTGATTTGTAAATGAAGACAGAACTTATATTGGTGGGAAAGACGGTGAACAAGCATTTCATCGCAGGCATTAACGACTATGCGGAACGCATAAGCCACTACATGCCGTTCTCGATAACTACCATTCCGGAACTGAAAAATACCAAAAGCCTCAGCGAGGAGCAACAGAAAGAGCGTGAGGGCGAGCTGATATTGAAGCTCATTCAGCCCTCCGACACTGTTGTTTTGCTCGATGAGCACGGCGCGGAGATGCGGAGCATAGAATATGCGAAGTGGCTGCAACACAAGCAGCAGACGGCACGCCGACTGATATATGTAATCGGTGGGCCTTACGGATTTTCAAAAGCCGTCTACGACAGAGCTAATGAGAAGATTTCTCTGAGCAAGATGACATTCTCTCACCAGATGGTGAGATTGATTTTCACAGAACAGCTCTACCGCGCATGCACAATAATAAAGGGTGAGCCTTACCATCATGAATAGGTAAGGTTCACCCCTTATCTTTTACTTGAAAAAACAGATAAATATCACACCATCATCAACTCTGCCATTACGCTGTCGCTGATGTAAAGCCCCTGGCGAGTGAAAGAAAGATGGTTTTGCGAGAGCGTCAATAATCCGCCATCAATGAAGCGACGGGCATTGCTCAAAAGGTAATCACGCTGTGAAGCTGACAATTCATCAATGGAAATTCCCTCACGGGTGCGCAATGCGGTGACGATGACATCATTATAATGCGTATCGTCATCAATAAGCTCGCTTTCGCTTGGAAGATGGTTTTCGGAAATGGCAGCCATATACTCTTTCACGCTCGACACATTCCAGCTGCGCCTGCGCTCGCCATTCTCTAATAAATAAGAATGAGCTGCCGCGCCAATGCCGATGTAAGGCACTCCATGCCAATAAGAGCTGTTGTGGCGTGAGCGCCTGTCGGGGCGAGAGAAATTGCTTATCTCATAGTGTTCGTAGCCGGCAGCGGTGAGCTTGTCGATAAGCAAATCATACATCTTAAGACTTTCATCATCGCTTATCTCGTGTATTCTGCCTTGCTCAAGCATAGCGTAAAGCGGTGTGCCCTCCTCATACATCAGGCTGTAGGCAGAGATATGCTCCACGCCAAGCTGCAAAGCCTTGTCGATGTCGCTCTCCCACTCTTTTAGTGTTTCACCGGGGAAACCAAACATAAGGTCGATACTTATATTCCCAATGCCTGCCCCCAGAAGATTGCTCACGGCAGCGGCTACCTCATCGCTCGTGTGACGACGACGTAGGAAACGCAGACGCTCATCGGAAAAGGTCTGCGCGCCCATGCTCACTCTGTTTACATATCGGGCTATGTGGGCAGCGAAATCGGGAGTTACGTCGTCGGGATTACATTCCATAGTAATCTCGCTTACGCTCTCCACATCAAAAGTTTCATTTATGCAACTGAACAGCTGCGCGATGTTTTCCTCAGAGAGCTGACTCGGAGTACCGCCGCCAAGATATATGGTGGAAAGCGATGGCTTGCCGCCCAAAGAGGAAGCACGGAGGCGCATTTCACGGCATAGAGCACCTACATAGGCATCGCGATATTCTGCGCCGAGAGTGGTGGAATAAAATCCGCAATACACGCAGCGCGAACTGCAAAATGGAATGTGAATATAAAGTCCGGTCATGCCTGCAAAATTACTAATTTGTTTTAAATTTATGTAGAATTACGCCGCGGCATATTGACTATAAAAAAAAAATTGCATATATTAGACGGCGATTTAAGGAACTAAAAGCCCATTACATTTAATAAGGACTAAGCTAACTTGAATAATAAAAAAGAATATTATATAAACATCATAATATAACTTGAATTACTAACTCTCTAAAATCTGTTACATCATGAAAGTATATCAGACAAATGAGATTAAAAACATCGCGCTCATTGGAGGCGCGGGCAGCGGCAAGACCACTCTTGCCGAAAGTATGCTATTCGAGGCAGGCATAATCAAACGTCGTGGAACAGTGGAAAACCACAACACAGTGAGCGATTATTTCCCAGTAGAGCAGGAATATGGCTACTCGGTGTTCCCGACGGTATTTCATGTTGAGTGGAACAACAAGAAGCTAAACATCATTGATTGCCCTGGCTCAGACGACTTTGTGGGAGGCACTATCACTGCCCTCAACGTGACCGATCAGGCGGTAGTATTGATTAATGGTCAGTATGGCCCTGAGGTAGGCACGCAGAACAATTTCCGCTACACCGACAAGCTTAATAAGCCTGTCATTTTCTTAATCAACCAGCTTGACTCTGAAAAATGCGATTTCGACAACATCATTACTTCCATGAAGGATATTTATGGAAGCAAGTGTGTGCAGATACAATACCCTATAAAGACTGGTCCGGAATTCAACTCTCTGATTGATGTGTTGCTAATGAAGCAATACACATGGGGCCCTGAGGGAGGCGCGCCTACCATTACCGAAATTCCAGACTCTGAAAAGGAAAAGGCTCTGGAGCTGCACAAGGCATTGGTGGAAGCTGCCGCCGAAAACGACGAGAGCCTGATGGAGAAGTTCTTTGAGAGCGAGGCACTGACGGAAGACGAAATGCGTGAGGGCATACGTAAGGGATTGGTTACGAGAAGCATATTCCCTGTGTTCTGCGTATGCGCGGGCAAGGATATGGGCGTAAGAAGACTGATGGAATTCTTGGGCAATGTGGTGCCATTCGTAAGCGATATGCCAAAGGTGCACAACACTCGCGGCGAGGAGATTACTCCCGACAGCAACGGCGAGGAGTCGCTTTATTTCTTTAAGACGGGTATGGAACCTCACATAGGCGAGGTGTCTTATTTCAAAGTGATGAGCGGAAGCGTGAAGGCGGGCGACGACCTCACCAATTCCGACCGTGGCTCTAAGGAGCGCATAGGACAGCTTTACGCGCCGGCAGGTGCCAACCGCATACCTGTAGACCAACTCAACGCAGGCGACATAGGCTGCACAGTGAAACTGAAAGACGTGAAGACGGGCAACACGCTCAACGGCAAAGAATATGATGCTCGCTTCGACTTCATAAAATACCCTAACTCAAAGTATTCGCGCGCCATCAAAGCTGCCAACTCCGCCGACACGGAGAAGCTCATGGCGGCAATGCTGAAGATGCGCCAGGAAGACCCTACATGGGTGGTGGAGCAGAGCAAGGAGCTGCGCCAGACCATAGTACACGGTCAGGGCGAATTCCATCTGCGCACTCTGAAATGGCGATTAGAAAACAACGAGAAGATACCAGTGCAGTTTGGAGAGCCTCGTATTCCTTATCGCGAAACTATCACTAAGAGCTCGAAGGCGGAATACAGACACAAGAAGCAATCGGGCGGCGCAGGACAGTTCGGCGAGGTGCATCTCATAGTAGAACCTTACGCTGAGGGAATGCCCGACCCTACTTCATATAAGTTTAACGGACAGGAATTTAAGATGAATATCAAGAACAAGGAGGAAATAGACCTTGAATGGGGCGGCAAGCTGGTATTCATCAATTCTGTGGTAGGCGGCGCTATCGACGCTCGCTTCATGCCGGCGATACTGAAAGGCGTGATGGACTGCATGGAGCATGGCCCACTTACGGGCAGCTATGCTCGCGATGTGAGAGTAGTGGTGTACGACGGAAAGATGCACCCTGTAGATTCTAACGAGCTTTCGTTTATGCTTGCCGCGCGCCACGCTTTTGCCGACGCGTTTAAGGAAGCAGGACCGAAGATATTGGAACCGATATATGATTTGGAAGTGTTTGTGCCAGCCGACTTCATGGGCGACGTGATGAGCGACTTGCAAGGTCGCCGTGCCATGATTATGGGTATGGACACCGAGGCTGGTTATCAGAAATTGCAGGCAAAGATTCCTCTCAAGGAATTGAGCAATTACTCAATATCCCTCAGCTCACTGACAGGCGGCAGAGCATCGTTTACTACAAAGTTCGCAAGCTACGAACTTGTGCCTAACGAGCTGCAACAGAAGCTGATTGCTGAGCATGAGGCAGAAACTGTAGACGAGGAGTAGGATCCTTTCTTATTATTTTATATGTGTTAAGAGCTTGTGGCGTAAAAGAAGAATGCCACAAGCTCTTTTGTTTTTTTGAGAGAAATAAGTGATTAAAGAGATAAATACTACTTACCTGATGTTAAGCACTTTCTGAGTCTGAATGCTGACAGTCCACTCGGGGTGAGCCTTCACATATTCCACCGTGGCGGAGATAATCTCGCGATTTCTCTCCTCATCGCCAGTGTCGCAAGGCTGCAAATAACGATAGCGGGCTGTGATGCCGTCGTAGAGCGACATGTCGTTATTGCCATCGTAGACAACTTTCAATTCATCAATATGCTTAACGCGCAAAGCTGCCTTATCATTGTATTCAAACTTAGGAGAACACGTAACATAGTCCACGCCCTGCGGCACTTCATTCGTGCCATTGGTTTCGATGGAAATCTCCTTGCCTATGGCATGAAGCTTAGAGCAGAGAGATTCGGTGAGCTGCAATGTAGGCTCACCGCCCGTCAATACCACAAGGCTTGAGCTGCCGCCAATGGCTTTCACCTCGCTGGCAATCTCCTCTTCTGTCATTTCCGTAAACTGCGAGAACTCAGTATCACAAAACGCGCAGCGAAGATTGCACTTTGAGAAGCGAACGAACACCGCGGCACGCCCCGTGTTTCTGCCCTCACCCTGAACGGAATAGAATATCTCGTTTATCTTCATAGGCTGACCTCAACTTTACATTTGCGAGTTTCCTCGACCACACATTTCACAAGAGTGCAGCCTGTATCTTTCAGCAACTTCGGAGCAACCTCGTTGAGAAGATAAGCGCCGATATTCTCTGACGTGGGATTAAACGAAACGACAACCATGCTCTCCGGCGAAAGCGCCTTAAGAGTGGCGAGATAAGGGTCTTTCTCCCACATCAGAAACTTGTGGTCGAAGTTATCCTCAAGCCATTGGCAGAGAGTAGACTTGATAATACTGAAGTCCATAACTCTGCCCACATTGTCGAGCTGTTCTGCCATTACGGAGAAATGAATTCTATAGTTGTGGCCATGCAGATGGCTGCACTTATTCTCATGCCCCACCACACGATGACCACAACTTATATCATGATAGCGTTCTGCAAATATCTTCATTAATATTTATCTTTTGATTTCGCTGATTAATAACGATGTATCACAAGGATTTACTGCACACCGAAATCCTGCTGCTGCTGATTCACCTGCTCAAGAATGCGCTGACGCTCAGCCTCGCTCATGGCCGACTGGCTGCCCGCAACATTCGCTGCGTTTACTGCTGCCGAAGCGGAAGGCTTATCAGAGTAGCACATTGGGAACTCGGCAGGCACGCTCTCGATAGTGATGGTGTCGGGAGTAGGAGCGTAAGTGCCTGGGAAGAAGCTGCGCGCGGTAATGGTGATTTTGCCCGGCTTGTTGGTGCTCTGAATGAGAACAGGAGCACTACCCCATTCCACTACACGAGGATTAGCGAGAATGCTTGCGTCGCCGATGATGCGACCCTCACCGCTAACCTCAAAATAGATATTGTCCTTAGCCAGTCGGCGCACATTGCCGTTGTCGTCGGTAATCTCCGCTACTACAACAATAAAGTCGCTGCCGTCGGCTATCAGGCCCTTACCAAGAGAGTCTACATAAAGGCGAATCTTTGTGCTGCGGCGTGAAGGCATCTTCTTCTCGGTGCATACCACCTTGCCATCCTTTATACCCTCTGCCAAAAGGCTAACACGCTGCCAGTTTTTCTTATTGTAGCTATAGCTGCGAGCTCTCCAGAAATTCCAGAAGTCTTTAAACACAACTGGCTTGCTTGGCTGGTCGTTCTTATCGCTGACTACAGGCAGAGTAACGACTTTATCGCCCTCAAAAGCAGTGAGGCGCACGCTGTCGCAGTTAGAGAACACTACTACATCAGAGTCAGAGAACTGCGTCATCTCATTAGCGATGTAAACCATAGGCTCTGCTGTTCTGTCTTGTGAGCGGAACATCCAATAAGCGTATTTCTTCTGACGGAAAGCGTCGTAGATACCGCCAAGATAAGCATCAGGATGATAGCCACGCTGATGATCGAACGGATGCCACTGGCAACCACCTATAAACTGACGCTGACCATGGAACATCTGTCCGTAAGTGTCGGCAAGAGAAAGGGCTGCGGTAAGCATTGACTTCTCACCCCAATAACGAGCAGCACGATTGATTGCGTTGTGAGCGTACCAGTCGTCTACATACTCGCCAAACTCACGAGTGAAAAGGCACTTATTAGTGTTCTTCGCACTCTTCTCCACCTCCCATGGCCATGAATAAAGCACATCGTAATTATCCTTCACTCCTGCTGAGTTCATATCGGCTGCAGCTACCGGGCGATAAGGATAAGGGTATTCATCGCGAGTGATCTGCAATGACTTTATAGCGAAGTCGGCAGGATAGTGGGTTTCATTGAGGATAGGTTCCCACATAAGCACTGATGGGTGGTTGCGGTCGCGACGGATAATGTCACGAGTGTTTTGATAAACACGCTCCACAAACTGCGCTTCCTTGTTCCAGAACTGCCATCCCGGAGTAGGAACGATGATAAAGAGTCCGAGCTCGTCACAAGCGTCCATAAATGAAGGGTCTTGTGGATAGTGAGCCGCGCGGATGATAGTCATGCCAGCGTCGCGCAATCTCTTTGCGTCGCGCCACTGCTGACTGTTAGGAAGGGCGTTGCCCACATAAGCGAAGTCTTGATGACGATTGCCGCCAATAAGCTGATGATAAGGCTTGCCATTGAGATAGAAACCGTCCTTGCCACGGAACTCCGCGCTGCGAATACCAAAACGCACTGCGCCGCCGTCGTTCAAAGTTTTTGAAGATGAGTTCTGAACAAAGATTTCAGCTGTATAGAGATATGGATTTTCAGGACTCCACAGATTTGGATTCTTCAAACCAGTGGCGAGCATTGCCGTAGTTTTGTCGTGAGCTGCGATTGAATGCTTGCTCTTTATAGTCTTTACCACTTTGCCTTTCGCGTCCTTAATGCGTACTAAGACGGTAGGAGTCTGCGCCTTGTCGGTGTTGTTGGCTACTTCCACATTAAGAAGCACATCGGTATACTTAGATGAAATGTTGTCGAAATGAATGAATACGCCACCGCCTGCTACTTCATTAGCCTCAATGGCGTCGGTGATGGCAACCTTGCTCTTACCGATGAGCCACACATCGCGATACATTCCGCCATGATAAGCGAAGTCGAGAGCTGTCTGCTTCTTGCCAGGAGGATAAGACTTGTCGTCGCTGTTATCCGCCATGACCGCAATAACTGCCTTGTCGCCAGCCTTTACACCACATTTAGTAAGGTCTATCTCAATAGGGAGATAACCGCCAAGATGTTCCTTCACCTTTTTGCCGTTCACATAGACAATCTGCTTGCCCATGATAGCCTCGAAATGAACAATAGCCTGCTTGCCCTGCATATCATTTGGCATGGTGAAATGCTTACGATACCAGCACACACCCTGATAATTGCGGCAACCGCTCACCTCTGACGGCTCAAGGGTGACAGAATGAGGAGCGCATACCACTTCCCATTTAGAGTCATCAAAGTTCTGCGCGTCAGCTCCCTTAGCATCGCCGAGATGGAAACGCCAGCCCTGATTGAAATTGTAAACCACTCTGCCGGAACCATTCAACGGAATCAGACCGGCAACAGAAGTCGGCATAACTGCCGCAACGCCCATTGAAGGACAAAGCATTGCCACAGCAACTGCCAACAATACGAATAGATTTTTCATTTAGTCTTTATAAGTATTAAGTTTTAAATTATTCCTTTACCTTCAGTTCGGTATCATTCTTGCCGATGTAGTTCTTACTGCTGTCTACTACAATAAGCACACGATCTGCGCCATGAAGATAAGCGCCATCAGAAGTAAACTCTACGGTCTTATTATCAAACTCGCCCAAGAATGTAAGTTTGCCGTTAGATGGATTCATCCACCATACATTCTTCTTTGCGCCGCTGATTTTTGTGAGGTCGATGCTCATTGGCTTGCCGCTGTAATTATATACCAACATATAATCATTACCGCGAGTGGCGATGACGCGATCGTAACGCTCACCATTCTTGCCTGCGATGACACTCTGATCGCCTACTCCCTCGGTGAACGGGAATGAAAGCATGAGATATTTCAGATATTTCATCTGATTGTAGCCTGGGTCGTGCATTGCTTCCCACCATGGCTTTTTGCCATCGAAAGAAGCCAAAACGCCCGGACGCATCATCTGCATAACTGAGTTGTGACCATAAGTATGACCGAAGCTGCCGGCGAATACTGACCAATAAGCATAACGGCGCACATCATAGTCTTGCCAACGTGGCTGATTAGCATCGTGCAGGCCCTGAGGAATATCCTCGTAAGACGGCTCACCATCGATAACAGGCTTCAACGGAGTCTTCTCGAAGCTCATTTCCACATATCGCCAGTTGTCTTCCTCGGTGTTGTCCTTTATTGTGTAATCACCGTCGCCATTGCGCTGACCATAACGACGATGTCCGCTCTGGAACATATTGAAATCAAGCCATTCACGGTCGTTAAACCAACGAGCGGAAGTGGTTCTTCCACGCGGATGGAATGTCATGAGATGCACTTTATCAATCTTCTTGATAGCGCGAGCCATAGCGTCCCAATAGTCAGGATGCTTATCGCCCATAATATCGCCGCCAATCATCCAGATGATGTTTGGCTTGCCAGCGTAACGCTTGGCAATGAATGTGCCGAGAGCGGCAGCTTTCTTCTGGCTCATGTTCTCAATCTGTGAGCCCCAGATTATGTCCATAGCGATGTAGATACCATTGGCGGCAGCCTGATCAACGATATAGTCGAGATGTTCCCAATAGCCATATACGCCTTTCTTGGAAACATTGGTGAAATCAAACTCGGCATTGTTGGCAGCCTGTCCATACACATTGAATGTAGGGATGGCATTGAGCACCTGAACGAGCTCTACATTATATCCAGCCTCACGCTCTTTGGAAAGGAAATATTCCACCTCGTCGCGATTAAGACGCTCTGGCATAAGCCATGCGGTGTTGCCCATCCAGAAGAAAGGCTGACCATTCTTATGAACAAGATAACGATGATTATCAGAAACAACCAACGGACCATTAGTCCATGGTTTAGAAACAGCGCTTGCGCTGAGAGCCATTACAACGCCCAGCGCAAGAGTTATGAGTTTTTTCATTTTGCTTGTAAAGTATATGTTTTATTTGCTTTTGTATTCAACTGATATGTGAAGATAGGAGTATCATTAAACTTGTAAGAAACATTGTTCTTCACCTGCTTCAATCCTTTTCCGACGAGAGCCACACGGCTGCGGATAACAGCGCGTCCGCCGATGATAGATTTGATTGTAGCCTTTGTCAGACTGCCGTTATTCCACGACATTCCGACCTCGAAATTGCCTCTTGCCTTTAAGCCACTGACGCTGCCCGTTTGCCATGCGTCGGGAATGGCAGGAAGAAGGTCTATCGCTCCGTCATGGCTCTGCAACAACATCTCCGCGATACCAGCTGCGCAGCCGAAGTTACCGTCAATCTGGAATGGCGGATGAGCGTCGAAGAGGTTAGGATAAGTGCCACCCATCTTGCGCTGATTGCGCACGAGATTCATCTGGTCGTTGATCAGCTTCCATGCGTGATTACCATCAAGCAGACGTGCCCACAGACATACTTTCCAACCCATAGACCAGCCTGTAGACGGATCACCACGATGAATGAGCGAGGTCTTCACAGCCTGAGCAAGCTCAGGAGTGAAATATGGAGTAATCTGATTACTTGGATACATGCCATACAAATGAGAAACATGGCGATGATTATCCTTAGGATCGTCCCAGTCGGTCATCCATTCCTGAAGCTGTCCGTGCTTGCCTATCTTCATAGGAGGCAGACCGTTAATCTTAGTTTGAAGGCTGTCGTTAAACGCCTTTGCCTGCTTGTCATTCAATATCTTTGACGCTGTGATTACATGGCTGAACAAATCACGCACAAGCTGATTGTCCATCGTTACGCCTGCGTCGAGAGAAGCTCCGCCCGGGTGGTCGTGCTCAGGAGAAAGACTTGGAGTGACTACCCAATAATGATTCTTCGGCTCCTGCACCATCAACTGATTGAGGAATCGCGCCGCGCCCTGCATAATAGGATAAACCTTTGCGAGGAACGACTTGTCGCCTGTATAGAGATAATGCTCCCACAAATGCTGACAAATCCACGCTCCGCCTGTAGGCCACATGCCCGAAGCAGCGTGGTCGATAGCGCCTGTTACGCGCCAGATATCGGTGTTATGATGAAGCACCCAACCATCAAGACCATACATAATGCGAGCCGATTCATGCCCTGTGTGGCTCAAATCGTCTACCATTCTTACCAACGGCTCGGTGAGTTCGCTCAGATTGGCAACCTCAGCAGGCCAATAGTTCATTTCAAGGTTGATGTTGGTAGTGTATTTGCTGTCCCAGTTAGGAGTGAGTTTATCGTTCCATATACCCTGCAACGTAGGAGGTTGAGTGCCTGGCTGCGAAGAGCTGATAAGAAGATAACGACCAAACTGAAAATAAGTTTCAGCCAAATGCAAGTCATTGTGTTTGCTAAACTGCTCTATGCGTTCATCAGTAGGCAGATTGGCATATTTATCTTCACCGAGATTGAGGTCTACACGATTAAACAGCGACTGATACTTCTTCACGTGCTCAGCCTTCATCTTGTCATAATCATGGGCAAGGGCATTCTGCAATGCTTCCTCCGACTTCTTCGCGTCATCGCCTGTTATATCGTCATACTTCTTGAAATTGGTGGCGATAGTGATATACACGATAGCCTCATCAGCATTGCACACTGAAAGCACACCGTCACGACTTTGCATCGTTCCGCCCTTAATCTTGGCAGCGGCACGACCGGTGAACGTAACCTTTCCCTTCTTGTTTTCCAACTTATCGGAAATACCGCTCAGCACGATTTCATTGCCCTCGGTGCGGATATTCACATCCTGATGAGGGCTTGTAAGCTGCGCGTTGAAAGTTATCATTCCTTTCTTATCAGCAGTAATTCGCACCGCGATTACATTATCAGCGAAAGAAGAGATATATTCGCGCTTGTATTTCACTCCGTCAACGACATAAGTAGTGACTGAGCGCGCAGAGTCAAGGCTAAGCTCACGATAATAATCCGTATAACCATTCTGACCAGGGAATGAAAGAAGAATATCGCCAAACGTCTGATAAGCCATACCGCAATTTGAGTTGAGCGACATGACATGATCGTTGGCCATATCATTAGCCTCCTTGTATTTACCCTGCCATATAAGGTTCTGAATCTTCTTTATATAATTCTTTGCGTCGGGATTGGCATTACTGTTAGGGCTGCCTGTCCATATTGTTTCCTCATTGAGCTGAATATGCTCAGAAGCGACGCCTCCGAATATCATTCCGCCAAGACGGCTATTACCGATAGGCAACGCCTCATTCCAGTTTTGCGCGGGGCGATTATACCACAGCACATGACTGTTTTTAGCCATCATAGGCACAGCCATTATCATGGCGATGGCTGAAATAATCAGTTTTCTCATTATTACTTATCGGTATTCTTCTTAGGATAAAAACGAAGTTGATTCTCACTCTCGATAGTTATCTTATCTTCATCGAGTTTTGATTTGTCAAGTTTGAATGCATCGATAAAGAACTTATACACTGCGTTGCGCTTGTTTGGCCCGAAGTCATGACGCTCGTTAGGCAGATGAATATTCTGCACATTGTCCTTCGCGCCATAAAAGCCATAAGTGCGCTGCAGGAATGGGAACTCCACCTCCGGAGTTGTGGCTGTCCAGTCGCCGCCGTCGCTTACCACCATCATAGGTTTAGGAGCGAACATTGCAGCAAGTTCCACATTGCAAGTGCCGCCACCTGCCAACTGTATCGGCATACCGCTCTCGCAAGGGCATCCGCCATCAAACCATGACGACATACTTACTACAGGACACGCTGCGGTGTATCTGCTATCGAGCACTGAAAGGAGAACGGCAGCAGAACCTCCGCCCGAACCGCCATTTACAGCGACACGGCTGCGATCCACATCCTTGCGCTTTATCATCCAGTCGAGAATGCGCACGCCATTTACAGCCTGCATACGATGAGCCTCGGTAGTCTGATGAGCGGCTGCTCCCACTTCATCTTCCGACTCACCCCAGCCCCATATATCATAATCCACGCATATAGCGCCCATGCGAGCCAATGAGCCGAGGCGCAACTGCTGCACCTTGCCGTAACGACCATTAAGGAAATGACCATTAGGACAGATTATAAGCGGATGCTTGCCCTTTGCCACTGGCGCATAGATAGAGCCTTTTACAGTATGACCGTTGCAAGTCTTCAGGCAGAAATTCTGCACTGTGTAGCCGTCATACTTTCTGATCTTGCCATACAATGGCTTATCATTAGAGCAGGCTTTGAGCAACGGATCTATCTCAAGACGTTCGCGCACCTCTCTGCGAAGAGTATCTCGGCGAGCCTCCCACTGCTGCTTGTCGGCATAGAGAGAAGAAAGATAACTGATGAGTTTCTTTCCGTCCTCAGCCTGGCGACGTGGATATTCGTAAGGCTTGATTTTCCAGAGATTGCCGCTCTGCTTCACTGGCTTAAAGTCGAAGTAAGAGCAGATGTTGTCAAGAGTTTCGTCGATAGAATAAGGACGAACACGGAAGTCGGCATACGGCAATTTCAGTCCTGCCGTATCCACATTGTATTTAAAACGAACGCCGAAGCGTTTTGCCACGTCTGCCATTACATCATTCAGCGGACGTGTGTAATGATTCTCAAAAGTAGGTTTCTGCGCGTTTGCCGTAAGGCACATCATGCACGCAGCAATTAGTAGCTGTCTATTCATATCTTGGTTTTCAAATGAAAAAGTATATATTATTCAAAAATCAGCGTTATTTCATTCTCTTGCCATCCACGAGAACAATTAAGCCCTTGCCCTGATGATAATGACTGCCTGTCTTATCGTAAATGATGGTAAGGATATGGTCGTGATAGTTCACTCCGTCGAGGCAGAAGTAATCCCATGTATTCTCAGGAATAAGCGGATTCACCTTAATGCTTCCGTCGGCCTGAGGACGCAGACCTACTATGCCTGTGATAATAAGGTCGGCAAAAGTAGAATGATTGTAATAACGGCTGCGCTCTCTGTCGCCCATCAGCCAGTTGCCGTTCTGCTCGTCGAGATACTCACCTATGTAAGGCAAGCCACGATGATGCTGGCTCTGAACATAAAGTTTCATCTGATTAAAGAACACTGAATCAGAGATTACCTTCTCACCATCGCCATTCAGATAATTTGCCATAGCAGTGAGCGTCTGGCTTGTGGCGAAAGGCCAGATAGCACCGTCCCATTCGCATTTGCCCACGCCATGAGAACGGAACAGAGGATGGCGCATCTCGGCAGTAGTAAGTCCGTAAGGAGCGGCAAATCCCTTGTCGTCGTTGGTCTGAAGCCATGCAGCGTCATATTTTTTATCTACAGGCATATTCACATACCAAGGCATATAGCCTATAGCCTCACGCACCTGAGCGAGAGTGTCGCCACGCATTGTCTCAAAGAATTGATGATTCTTGTTCCAAAGCTTGGCATTTACGAGATTTTTCAATGTATCGGCTTTCTGCTCATAATCCTTAGCTTTAGCCTCATCGCCCATGATGCGGTTCATGGCTGCGAGAGCCATCGCGTTGCCATACATATAACTGCTTATCGTAGGGCGCGCGAACTGCTTCTTGCGTCCACCGCTGATACTCTCTTCCATTGCGTCTTGCACATCAGCCTGCCAATACAGACCATTCTTCAGTCGGTGAGTGTTCTGCCAATAAGCATACTGCTCCTCAAGGGCAGGCTTGATAGTCTTGATGTAAGAAGTATCGCCATACACCTTGTAAGCCTCATACACGGCAGAAGGAGTCCACTGGCTATACTTGTTGAGCTTCGCCATCGCCTTACCGTCGTTGCCGAAATACCATGTGTTGAGCAAGCTCTTAAGATAGTATTTGCTTCTTATCCAGCGAGTTTCCATCACATGATGACCCAACGCGCTTGAAATAAGATTATAATTGTCGGCATAAGAACGCTTTACGAGGAACTCATCCATGCCATAGCCCTGCGGAGTGCGCACGAAATGCTTGCGCAACGACCACCAGCGATAATAATACATTTCCTCCATTGCCTTGTCAGGGCAGTCGAAGAGAGGAATGTTTTTGTTCATCCATTCAGCCGACTCGCTGTTAGGAATATCCGTCTTGATGTTCTCGTCTTCCATTGTATTGAACTTATCAACATAATGCTTGTAGTCGTCAAACTTCAAGACAGCGTTAGCGCCGTCGCCATCAAGCGAGATAGTCTTCAAATCCTTGATTTTGAATGTAGCCTCAGCATCCACCTCATCAGCGCGTGGCATATCCTTCCACTGATCGGCAGGAGTCATATAATTAGGCTCGGTGAATGTGTCGCTTGTGCGGAACACGATGCGAGAGAAGCTCTCCACAGGAGTATCAAACATACGCTCGCACGCCTTTTCGCCATTCACGAAATAAGTAGCCTTATGCAAATCCTGAGAAAGCAGCACACGAATGCGATAAGTCTTGTCAGCCTCATATTTCTTAATCAGAGTTCCAAATCTCGCACCGCCCTTTACAGAGGCTACGCCAAGAGAATCAAACACAATGCGTGAAGCCATGTTGCCGTTATCGTCGAGGAAATCAATGTCGAGCTGACCATGATTATTCTGCATAGGGCGAACCTTAAATTCCACTCTCACTTCCTTTGTGTTAGGAATGAGTTTCTCCACCTTAGCATAGTCGTAAGGATCTTTATCGCTCAATGAAATCCACTCGCCGTCGAGCTTCACAGGAGCGAAAAGCGGACTGTAGATGTTCCAGTCGGTCATGTCGGCAAGCGACTTATATTTGCTGAAGTCAGAGCCATCTGCCTGAGCAGTAGCGTTGAGCTTCACAGGAACAGGAACGCGAGATACCCAAATATCTTCCTTGTTGTTGCTATATGTCACCCACATATCGCTGTCCTTAGGAATGCCGTTACCCTCCTGAATACCACGAGTATACTGAGGGCCATAGCTCTTATATCTTCCCCAATGACGCTCAGGAGTTACATCGCCATGAACAAGGCTCAATGTGTTGTATTCCAGTCCGTCACTGCTCAATGATATTGCCAATGGCCAGCGATATTCAGCAGGATTATACACTGTGGCATAAGTGCCGTCGGTGAGTCGCTGTCCCCATATCTTGGCGTTAGAGTTTACGAAGCCATGGGCACGATTTACAGGAGTGCGCCATGTGTTGCCACCATTGCTGCTCATGCTTGTAAGCGCATGCTTCCAAAGAGCCACCTTTCTGCCGTCGGGCAGAGTGTAAGAGCAGAATGCCTTGTATGGCTTCTGCAATGGAATTATGCTGTCGTTTCTGTCGGCTTCCTCCACCCACTGCATACGCTGCAACGGATTGGCTATCATCTCCTCGCACGCCTTTACAAACTTTCTGTCCTTAGAGCGTCGATAGTTAGGGAAGTCGGTATTCTTCTCATTAAATCCGTGGTTGTAGTATATGAAATATATAGGACCAAAAGAGCCATCTGCTTTCACCTCACGCACCACTCTACCGATGCCGTTGCCATCGTTAGGGTCGTCTTTAGGAGTGAGAGCCACGCCATAGTTGCCTATTGCAAGCAGCTTTCCGTTCTTAGCCACATAGAAGCCCACGCGCTGGTGCATTATCGCCTTTGCGTTCTTAGCCACAATGCCTGGAAGGCTTTCCTTAGTGTAGCCATCAGGCACGTTGTATTCTGGGAAAAGCACCTTAGGAGCAGTCCATGTGTAGCCGTCCTTAGATGTCATAAACATAGTGCGACCTGGCATCTCGTGCTCGCTGCGAGGGTTGGTGAGATAGCTGAGATAGAATCTATTATTCCAATAAGCGAGGAACGACTGATGATTATACAGCCACTTGTCTGCGCCACGCATTATCTGAATGTTGTGCACGCCTACCACAGGTTTCAGTCCACCGTCATGACGTTCGGGGCGAGCTATTGTCTTGCCTGTATAGTGCACTGCGTCACGATTTTCCTTTATAAGGTTGTTCACGATATTCTCATCTGCCATAAACACAGTGCCGTGCTTATGCCCTACGGGGAATTTCACAGCGTCGGTCTGGCGCTTGAAGTTCTTGAAATCGCGTGTCTTTACGGCGTCGTATATCTTCTTTTCGTAAGAATCAAAATATATGTAATACCAATCGCCCACCTTAGCCGTAGAAGGGCCTTCGCAGAATTTGTCGGTAAAAGGCTTTGAGGCTGCACTCCAAGGGCCGTAAGGCGATGTAGAGAACGCCACTTTCACGTCGCGCTCTTTGCGTGTATTGTCCTTAAACACGAGCACATAGTCGTTCTTGCCACGCTTCACCATTGTAGCGTCGATGCTGCTGAAGCCCGGCTCGATAAGGAGTTTTGTTTCCGAGAAATGCTTGAAATCTTTGGTTGTAGTGTAATATAATCGCTGATTATTCTTATGGTCTTCAAGTCCGTCGGGGAATTTACCCGGAATACATGAAGCCCAGATAATCATATATTGTTTTTTCACGTCGTCGTAGAACAGCTCTGGTGCCCACACGTTTACAGTCGTGGTGTCGGGCATTACGCTGATGAAGCGTTCCTTGCTCCAATGTATCAAATCCTTGGAATGGGCATATCCGAAGCCTCTGTCGCCGCGCCAGCTTGATGTCCACACGAGGTGGAAAGTGCCGTCGGGCCCCTTCACGATAGAGGGGTCGCGCATCACCTTTTGCTTGCCTACAAGCGGAGTTAAGAAAGTGCCCTGAATGTTATCCCAATGCAATCCATCATAACTATAAATAAATCTAAGTCCGTCGGTTGCAGGCTCATGAAATGAAGTTGAAACATAGACATCCTTAGCGTCTACATTACTAAAAGTTGCCATGCAAGCGAACGCGAGCGGAAGAACTCTGCTCAAAGTTTTCTTTATCATCGTCTCTTGTTAAAAATATACATTATATAATATATATTATTAGACGACGATAAAGGCAAGGTGTAATCAAATGGGGGATTTAGCGCAATATCGCGTAATGGGTGGGCTATTCCGGGTGGCTATTCATAATCATCAATCACGTCGTTGGTGAAGTCCATCATAGGCTTTGCCACTTTCAATATCCGGGCTGCTTTCTTCGCCCAATCTCTGTCGGCAAAGAATGCCTCGTCTACCTTTCGCCACACGCAATAATCCTTCATGCGCAGATATTCTATATGCTCATAGTCGCGAGGAAATCCGGCTGGGCAGGTTTTCAGGCGTGCTATTCCGAAGCCTCTCTCCGAAATGCCGTCCATGTCGTCGCCCGACTCTGTCTTTGTCTGCCACTCGCTGTCGTTGGGATAGCCGAAGTAATGGATAAACTCACGATTGTCTACGCATTTTCTCCAAGTGTCGATGTCGCCCATTATAGCGTTGCGACACGAGGTGAGAATATTCGTGGGCAGATAATAAGCACCTGCTGAAATCATGCAGCTGCCCGGCTGAATATGGAGATAGTAGCCTGCGTGAAGGCTTTTCTTTCCCTTCGCGCTGATGTATGCTCCAAAGTGGCGTTTATATGGACTTTTGTCAGCAGAGAAGCGCACGTCGCGATAGAATCGGTAGACAGCATCTTTAGGCGTTACTTTGGCAATGGTAGCGTCAAACTTGCTGAGTTCCGCAATCAGCTCGGCCACAGCCTCATCAAAGTCGGCTTTGCAGGCATCAAACTATGCCTTATGCTCATGAAACCAGTCGCGGTTATTGTTAGCCACGACTGCCTTCAAAAACTTCATTATCCTTTCTATCTGCATAATTTCTTTCTCATTGATATTTCTCACAGATTTTTATTCTATCACAGATTCCACGGATGACACAGATTATTTTTCTTAATGAATAGAATACAGATAGATAATATCTGTGAAATCAGTGTTATCTGTGAGATAATAAATTATTTACAAAACTATAAAAATCTGTGTCATCTGTGAAATCTGTGAGAAAACACTTATTATCTGTGAGAGAAGTTTTATTCGTGATTCTTCACATCAACGATTTTGGTAGGAGCCTGCTCCTTGTTGCGACGGTTAACGACTGTAACCACCGACTGGGCAAGATTGATGAATGCCAAGCCTGTCATTGACTGAGTCATAGCTGCTGGCACGCCCTTGTCGCCACTCTCGCAGATGCTCTGCACCAAAGGAATCTGCGCAAGAAGCGGACATCCCATTTCCTTAGCGAGATTCTTGCATCCATCCTTACCGAAGATGTAGTATTTATTATCCGGCAACTCCTCTGGAGTAAACCACGCCATATTCTCCACAAGTCCGAGGATAGGCACGTTCACCTTGTCGTTGCGATACATATCGATACCCTTCACAGCGTCAGCCAGAGCCACTTTCTGCGGTGTGCTCACAATTACAGCGCCAGTTATCGCCAATGTCTGCAGCAATGTGAGGTGTATATCGCTTGTGCCAGGAGGAGTATCAAGGATGAAGTAATCCAGGTCGCCCCAGTCGGCATCGGCGATGAGCTGTTTCAAAGCATTTGAAGCCATTCCGCCACGCCACAAGATGGCTGTTTCAGGGTTTACGAAGAAGCCTAATGAGAGCATCTTCACGCCATATTTCTCTATCGGCACGATAAGGCTGCGACCGTCTTTCTCAACAGCGCAAGGACGTTCGCCCTCCACATCAAACATCTTAGGCATTGACGGACCGAAGATGTCGGCATCGAGCAGACCCACCTTATATCCCAGTCGAGCCAAAGCTATAGCGAGGTTGGCAGAAACGGTGCTCTTGCCCACTCCGCCTTTTCCTGAGCTTACGGCGATAACATTCTTCACGTTAGGAAGCAATTTGCCCACTTCCGGACGTTTTGCCGACTTGAATTCTGTATCTATCGTCACTCTCACGTCTTTGCTTACTCTATAATGTATTGCAGCCTCAGCTGCTTTGAGAGTAGACTTCATGAAAGGGTCGGTGTCGCGTGGGAATATGAGTGAGAACGACACGTTCATTCCATCAATACGCAGATTGTCTGCCACCATTTCGCTGTCCACGAGATTTTTCTTTGTTCCCGGATAGGTGACGGTAGCCAATGCGTCTAAAATAAGTTTTGGATATAATGTCATAATGTTCCTTTGATTTGCTATTTTGGATTGCAAAGTTACAGCAAGTTGAGTGAAATGCAAAATATAGCTTGCTAATATTTTCATTTCCGAAACGAAGCGTAACTTATTTAAAGTTACAGCAAGTTGAGAGAAATACAAAATATAGCTTGCTAATATTTTCATTTCCGAGACGCAGCGTAACTTATTAAAAGGTAATAAATAATTTATAGCACGGCGACATTTTTCCTTAATTTCTCCAACACTGTTTTCAGCTTGCTGTCGTTGCGCGCTATCTGCATATTATATTTTGTCTGCATCCTCATCAGAGTATCGGCATCAACTCCCAAAGCAGCCTCAAATTTCAGTGCCGTTGTAGGCGTGAGAGGGCGTTTGCCGTTAAGTATCTCATTCACCACAGAATAAGAGATTTGCATCTTTTCAGAAAGCGCATACTGAGAAATCCCACGATATTCTACTTCATCTTTCAACAATAACCCTGGATGTGATGGCATAAATCCATATTTCAAACTTGACATAATTCAATTTATTTATAATGATTAGACAACTCGACAATATTGCAAATCGTTATCGTCAAATCTCCATTTTCATGTTCCAATGTAAACTCAATGCGATATTGGTCATTAACTCTTATGGAATACATTCCATCTTTGTCACCTCGTAACGCTTCAAAATTCAGAGAACGGTATTGATACAGTTCTTCTGGTCTTTCCACAGCGTCGAGGTAGGATATACATCTGATATATCTGCTCACTATACTTGGTTGGAAGCGATGTTTCTTATCCTTACACTTTCCATTATAATATAGTTCAGAAAGATATTCTTTTTTAAATCTAATTTCCAATTTTATTATTTTTCTACAAAAATACGCAATATAATCCATCTTCGCAAATTGTGCGAAGATAAAAAGTTACTAAAACAAATAAAGATTTAATATCTAATATGTTAAGAGGCTGATTTACTATTCTTTATTTAAAAGGCAATAACGGAGCGAACGATTTTACTTGATGTTTTAGGATATCCATAAGTTCGCACACCTTACAAGCCAATGAAAAGTGGGGGAAGGTTCGCACGCCTTACAAAGCGATTGCAAAAGTACATTCGTTCGCACACCTTACAAGCCAATGAAAAATGGGGGAAGGCTTGCACGCCTTACAAAGTGGCATTGCGATACGCAAAACGACTTTGCTGCGATTACAAAGTGGCGTTGCGATGTGCAAAATGACTTTGCTGCGATTACGAAGTGGCATTGCGATGCGCAAAACGACTTTGCTGCGATTACAAAGTGGCATTGCGATGCGCAAAACGACTTTGCTGCGATTACGAAGTGGCGTTGCGATGCGCAAAATGAGTTTGCTGCGATTACAAACTGGCATTGCGATGCGCAAAATGACTTTGCTGCGATTACGAAGTGGCGTTGCGATGCGCAAAATGACTTTGCAGCGATTACAAAGTGGCATTGCGATGTGAACACGGCAAACTAACGATGGACCTCTTTACTATACATTATTATATATGTAATAATTTCGACTACAGTTTTAAGAAGAAATTACTGTCACATTTCTAAAAAATAAGCTTTTATCTTGGCATTTAACTCGGTTTCCTGTAACTTTTAATAAATTAGCGTGCATCTCGGCATAAAAAATAAATAAATTCTGAAGATTTTCTTATCAAGAAAATCGTGTTCTGCACTCGATTTACGCTAACTTTTAATAAGGTAGGCTGCGTTTCGGAAATAAAAATGAATAAATTCATTTTGTATTTTATTCGGTTTGCACTAACTTTGCACGTAAATTTTCAAAAACCAAAATAATTATAAATCAAAAATGATTCTTTTCTTCAGAACTCCTAGTAAAAGCGTGATCGGTGTTGACATCGACCATACGCCTAATCAGGATGAAACAAATGAACTGTGCTGGCTATTCGGTGAAGCTAAAATGGAAGCCGCACAACAACTTGAAGGATATTTCGTGGGACCTCGCCGCGAGATGATTACACCTTGGAGTACCAATGCCGTTGAGATTACCCAAAACATGAATCTTAACGGCATTGTGCGTATAGAGGAGTATTTCCCGGTAAGCAACAAGGACGCGGAACATGACCCTATGCTACAGCGCATGTATGACGGACTTGACCAGAATATCTTCACTGTGAACCACGAGCCGGAACCTATAAAACGCGTGGAAGACCTCGAAAAATACAACGAGGAGGAGGGCTTGGCTCTGTCGCCTGAAGAAATAGAATATCTTCACAAAATAGAAAAGCAGTGCGGACGACCACTGACCGACTCTGAAATATTCGGTTTCGCTCAGATTAACTCTGAACACTGCCGCCACAAGATATTCGGTGGCACTTTCATCATCGATGGTAAAGAGATGGAGTCTTCGCTCTTCGCAATGATAAAGAAGACTACCAAAGAGCACCAAGGCTCAATACTTTCTGCATATAAAGATAATGTGGCTTTCGCGCAAGGCCCTGTTATCGAGCAGTTTGCACCGGAAGACCAGAGCACAAGCGATTATTTCAAGGTAAAGGATATAGAAAGCGTAATATCGCTCAAGGCCGAAACACACAATTTCCCTACTACAGTAGAACCTTTCAACGGAGCCGCTACAGGAACGGGCGGTGAAATCCGCGACCGTATGGGCGGTGGCGTAGGCTCATGGCCTATAGCCGGCACTGCCTGCTACATGACTTCTTATCCTCGCTTGGATGATAAGGATGAAGCCGTGAAAGACGAGCTGACGCGCGACTGGGAGGATATTCTTCCTGTAAGAGAGTGGCTGTATCAGACTCCAGAACAGATTCTCATCAAGGCTTCTAACGGCGCGAGCGACTTCGGAAACAAGTTTGGTCAGCCTCTTATCACTGGTTCGTTGCTCACATTCGAGCACCAGGAGGGCGACCAGAAGTTGGCTTACGACAAGGTAATCATGCTTGCAGGCGGCGTGGGCTACGGCAAGAAGCGCGACTGCCTGAAGGGTGAGCCTCAGAAGGGCAACAAGGTGGTAGTAGTAGGTGGCGACAACTATCGCATCGGACTCGGTGGCGGTAGCGTTTCATCAGTAGATACCGGTAGATACAGCAATGGCATAGAGCTTAACGCTGTGCAGCGTGCCAACCCTGAAATGCAGAAGCGTGCCTACAACTTGGTGCGCGCATTGGTAGAAGAAGACAAAAACCCTGTAGTTTCTATCCACGACCACGGCTCGGCAGGTCATCTTAACTGCTTGTCGGAGCTTGTAGAGGAATGTGGCGGTGAGATAGATATGGACAAGCTTCCTATAGGCGACAAGACTCTTTCGGCAAAGGAAATCATTGCCAACGAGAGTCAGGAGCGTATGGGACTGCTCATAGACGAAAAGTATCTCGACCATGTACGCAAAATAGCAGAAAGAGAGCGTGCCCCGATGCACGTAGTAGGCGAAACTACAGGCGACGCTCACTTCTCATTCAAGCAGAAAGACGGCGTTAAACCATTCGATTTGGATGTGGCTCAGATGTTTGGTCATTCTCCAAAGACGGTGATGGTGGACAAGACAGTGGAGCGCACATATCAGAACGCTACATATTCTGCCGACAAGATAGAGGAGTATCTTGAGAGAATGCTTCAGCTTGAGGCTGTTGCCTGCAAGGACTGGCTTACAAACAAGGTAGACCGCTCAGTAACAGGTAAGGTGGCACGTCAGCAGAGCCAGGGACAGATTCAGTTGCCATTGAGCGACTGCGGCGTGGTAGCTCTCGACTATCGTGGAAAGAAAGGTATCGCCACTGCCCTCGGACATGCTCCACAGGCTGGATTGGCATCGCCAGAAGCAGGCTCGGTGCTCTCTGTAGCCGAATCACTCACCAACATAGTATGGGCACCTATCGAGGGCGGACTTGGCAATGTTTCATTGTCAGCCAACTGGATGTGGCCTTGCCGTTCACAAGAGGGTGAGGACGCTCGTCTCTATAGCGCTGTTCAGGCACTGAGCGATTTCTGTATCTCAATAGGCGTAAACGTTCCTACGGGTAAGGACTCATTGTCGCTCTCTCAACAATATCCTAACGGCGAGAAGATTATCGCTCCTGGCACTGTAATCGTTACGAGCGGCGGCGAGGTGAGCGATGTGCGCAAGGTGGTTTCACCTGTTGTGGTAAACGACAAGAACTCATCATTATATTATATAGACTTCTCATTCAGCGAACAGCAGCTTGGCGGAAGTGCATTTGCTCAATCGCTTGGCAAGGTGGGCAGCGATGTTCCTACCGTTGCCGATGCCGACTACTTCGTAGACTGCTTTGAAACTGTGCAGGAACTCATCAACAAGGGATGGGTGATGGCAGGTCACGACATCAGCGCGGGCGGCCTTATCACCACATTGCTTGAAATGACATTCGCCAATGTGAACGGCGGTATGCACATCAACTTGCACGACCTCAAGAGCGACGACATCGTGAAGAATCTCTTTGCCGAGAACCCTGGTGTTGTTATTCAGGTGAGCGATGAGCACAAGAATGAGCTTCGCGCGCTATTAGAGGAGAGAGGTATCGGCTACGCTAAGATTGGCTATCCTACTCCAAATGAGCGTGAGATTGTGGTTAAGAAGAACGACTTCGAACAGAAATTTGATATCGACTTCCTGCGCGACACATGGTATAAGACTTCTTATCTCCTCGACCGCAAGCAGAGTCTCAACGGCTGCGCTAAGAAGCGTTTCGAGAACTACAAGAAGCAGCCAATGCAGATGAAGTTTAACAGCGACTTCACAGGCAAGCTCAGCCAGTATGGCATTTCTGCCGACCGCAGAGAGGCTACAGGCGTGAAAGCAGCCATCATCCGCGAGAAGGGCACTAATGGTGAGCGCGAAATGGCTTACTCTCTGTATCTCGCCGGATTCGACGTGAAAGACGTGATGATGACCGACCTTATCAGCGGACGCGAGATATTGGAAGACGTAAACATGATTGTGTTCTGTGGCGGATTCTCTAATTCAGATGTTCTCGGTTCGGCAAAAGGCTGGGCAGGCGCGTTCCTCTTCAACCCTAAGGCAAAGGAAGCCCTCGACAAGTTCTATGCGCGCGAAGACACATTGAGTCTTGGTATATGCAACGGCTGTCAGCTCATGATTGAGCTCAACCTCATCAACCCTGAGCATGAGCATCGTTCTCACTTGCTTCACAACGACTCTCACAAGTTTGAGAGCAAGTTTGTGGGTCTCGACATTCAGCCAAACAAGAGCGTATTGCTCGGCAGCCTGAGTGGCAACAAACTTGGCATTTGGGTAGCTCACGGAGAGGGTAAATTCCACTTGTCTGAGAGCGAAGACAAATACAACGTAGTGGCTAAATACTCTTACGCTGAATATCCTGGCAATCCTAATGGTTCCGACTATAATGTTGCCGGTATATGCAGCAACGATGGTCGCCACCTCGCGATGATGCCTCACCCAGAGCGTGCCATCTTCCCTTGGCAGAACGCATGGTATCCTGAGAATCGTCGCAACGACGATGTAACCCCATGGATAGAAGCATTTGTAAATGCCCGCAAGTGGGTAGAAAATAAGATGAAGTAATCTCCTTAAAGCAAATGGAGATTGCATTTTAGAAACGAACAAAAGAACTGAGTTTTGGATAAATTTTATTCTAAAAGTTTCAAGACATTCTTTAAGATTGGCGCATTCACCCTTGGGGGTGGATACGCCATGATTCCACTCATAGAAGCAGAAGTGGTGGAAAAGAAGAAATGGGTGAGCAAGGAAGAATTTGTAGATATGCTTGCCATTGCGCAGAGTTGCCCCGGCGTGTTTGCCATCAACATCAGCGTATTCATAGGCTATAAGCTGCGCAAGATGCGTGGCGCTATCTGCACTGCTCTCGGCACTGCCCTGCCCTCTTTTCTCATAATTCTGCTCATTGCCATGTTCTTCAATCAGTTTGAAGACAATGCCATGGTACAGGCAATGTTTCGCGGCATTCGCCCCGCGGTGGTGGCATTGATAGCTGCTCCTACATTCAGCCTGGCAAAGACTACACACATAAATCTTGCCAACTGCTGGATTCCAATCGGCGGCGCGTTGCTGATATGGGCAATGCACGTTAATCCTATCTGGATTATCATCGCTGCCGGCTTAGGTGGCTATATATATGGTCTGTTTGTCAATTCCGACGACGAACAGCAGGAAAGCAAAGAACAATAATTCTACATTTATCGACAGAGAAACAAAGAATATGATATTTCTACAACTCTTCTACACATTCTTCATAATAGGTCTGTTCGGTTTCGGAGGCGGCTACGGAATGTTGTCGCTCATTCAGACAGAAACGGTGTATCGTCATCATTGGCTTTCCACAGCCGAGTTTACCAACATCGTGGCTGTCAGCCAGATGACTCCTGGACCTATCGGTATCAACTCTGCCACCTATTGCGGATATGAAGCAGTGCGCAACGCTGGTTATGGTGAGTTAATCTCCATCCTCGGATCAGCGACAACGACAATAGCTCTTGTATTGCCGTCGTTCATAATCATGATTCTTATAGCTAAGCTCTTCATGAAATACATGAACACACCTGCCGTACAGAGCATATTCTCAGGTTTGCGTCCAGCCGTCGTAGGACTGCTTGCGGCAGCCACGCTTCTGCTTCTCACTCCTGAGAACTTCAGTTCACCATCAGTAAATCCGTGGCAGTTTTGGATAAGTGTAGCTTTGTTCGTCGCATCTTACATCGGAACTCAACTATTGAAAATCAATCCAATAAAAATGATATGTTGGGCGGCTTTTGCCGGCCTCATGCTGCTTTACTAAAAACAAAGCAAAAGGCGTGTTGAGATTTCCTCGACACGCCTTCTTTTTATTATATCTATTACTATATATTTGCCTGTAATTATAAAATGCGCTATTTCTCTATCAGGCAGACAGCATAGGCAGAAATGCCTTCCTCACGCCCTGTAAAACCAAGTTTTTCAGTAGTCGTAGCTTTTATGGAAATGTTGTCCTCATCAGTTCCTATAACTTCCGCAAGACACGCTTTCATTGCCGGAACATGAGGATTGAGTTTAGGACGCTCCGCGCACACCGTAGCATCTATATTGCCTACATGATAACCCTTTGTGGCAATCAGCTCTACTGTCTTTTTCAATAATATTTTGCTATCTATATCAAGAGTACTGTCGGCTGTATCGGGAAAATGATAACCTATATCGCGCATATTGGCAGCTCCAAGCAACGCATCGCAGATGGCATGAATAAGCACATCGGCATCGCTATGGCCAAGTAAGCCCAAGCTATGATCTATCTTTATTCCTCCGAGCCATAAATCTCTTCCTTCCACAAGTTTATGGACATCGTATCCCATTCCTACTCTTATCATATTTTCTATACTTATCTTTTAAACAAATCTTTTATTCCGTCCATATCAAATGTGAGCGAGAAGCGCAATGTCTGGTCGAGCGGATTACTCTTTGCCGTGGCAATTACATAGCCCGCATCAAGCGAGAAAGCACTCATGCGGAAACCTGCGCCGACAGTGAAATATTTGCGATTACCTTTGTTCTCGCTCTCGTGATGATAACCAGCACGCAAACTGAACTGGTCGTGGTAAACATATTCTGCGCCCAAGCTCCACTGCACCTCTTGCATCTCCTCCTTAAATCCGTTAGGAGCGTCATGAAGGCTTTTGAATATTCCTCCGATAGAAGAAACATCATAATAGTCTTTCTGCACACGATCCTGGTAAGCCTCTTCCGACTCGTTTGCTTCCTTTTGAGGATAAGTAGGCACAAGCAGTTTGTTTGCGTCGGCAGCAATCATGAAGCGGTTGTATTCATCTATAGGTATCATCAGCGATGCTCCAAGGCGAAGATTGGTAGGGATAAACTCGCTGCGATCATCATTGCCCATATTAATCTTACTACCGATATTAGATATATTCAAGCCCAATCCCAACTGACACTCGCGCTGACCAATATTAAGATAGTTCTGATAATAGCAGGCGATGTCGGCAGCAAAGGCAGCCCCAGGCGATGTGTCCTCATGATAATCATAAGTGAGATCAGAATAAATCCAACGCACGGCAGCACCGAGAGAGAATTTCTCGCTGAGCATAAGTGAATAACCCAAGTCGATAGACATTTCGTATGGATTGATTGTCATGCTGTTTTCATCTTCACTCGTCATAACCTCGCCAAGAGAGAAATAACGCAATGAAGCGGAAACGGCAGAATAATCACCAATGCGATAATATCCTGACACATAAGCTAAATTAATATCATTAACCAACTGACGCAGCCACGGAGTGTAGTTGAGCGACACCCCAGCTCTGCTTATACAGAAAGGATATTTGGCAGGATTCCAATACTGAGAATTCACATCAGGATCGGTAGCCGCGCCCACATCGCCCATACCTGCCGCACGAGCGTCGGGGGCTATCATCTGTGAAGTTACGGCAGTATTGACAGGATTAAACATATTCTCCTTCAAATCGTCCTGAGCCATAACAGTCTGCAAAGGCAGCAAGCCAGTACAGACCACCAATATAGTCTTTATTGTCTTGTTCATTTTTTACGTTTTCGCTTACACTATAAAAAACGAAAGAGAGCTGATTTTATTGTATTACAATAAGTTTCTTTGCCTTAGAAGCCTTGCTGCTTCCGTCACTTGATATTCGCGCGCGATAAAGATAAACGCCCGTCTGCAACTTTGAGCCTCCGTTCATAGTTAAATCCCAGTTTACGCTATAAGCATTATCCGCGCTCACTCCATTCTCGGAGTGTTTCCAAAGTATGCGTCCGCTCATGTCAAACACTTCCAGTTCCACATTCATATTGCTGCCCATTCTGTCGTGGGTGATAACGAAAGTCGTAGTTGTGGTAGCCGGATTGTGAGTACAGTTCACGTCAAAAAACCGAGGCGCAAGACCTTCTACGACATTAAACGTAAGAGTAGTGGTTGATGAGTTGTTATATATGTCCCATGCACGGAACTGCAACTTATGGGTTCCCACCGAAAGTTCTGGCAAAGAATAATAAGTAGAACCCGATGTATAAGACCCGAAATCATAAGTGAAATTATTATTCAGAATATACGTCTGCGAAGTCTGATTATCAATGACAAGCTGCAAGTCATGCCCAATACCATTGCCTGTGGTATTTATACCGTCCTTATCAGAAATCTGCGCCACGAAATAAGGAGTCTTGTTTACATTACCTCCATCCACGAACGAAGGAGAATTGAGATAGCAATACACAGAAGGCCCTATTGAGTCGTTATCTGCAACAGCGTCGCCACCCACAATGAAATCCTCATTATATCCGTTGGCAGTAACTGTTTTTTCATCATTCACGGCATACACATTTATAAGTCCGTTACCATTACTATAGCTTATGTCCTTAGGCACTGCGAAAGAGAATGAAAATTTTCCGTTCTTCACCACATTTGAGCCGCTATAAAGATTCTTTGTTCGGTCTTTAAAAATGAATGGCTCGTCAGCCTCATTCTCCTGATTAAACAGACAAGTAATTTGTTCCTCAGCGTCATGAACTGTTGCGGAAACAACACCATTGAAATCCTCATGTCCATGGATATGTCCGCTTACTCTTACGATGCTGCCAGCCTTTAGTTGAGCATAAGAAGAATTATCTCCCACAGCCATTCCATTTATAGAGTCGATAACGATTTTCTCCACAGGCATATTCAGCGCGATGGCAGGATCGCCAAGCAAAGAGTATTGCAGCTTGTTATTAGAAATATCAGCACCCGAAGTCGTGAGATAATTCTTAGCCAGTCGCTGCGCCTCACCGATTGTGTTGCGCTTGCCATTGCTTTCACCGAGCACATAGCGCAGATAAGCCATATTGATAAGTCGGTTCTTGTCAGCGTAAACCGTACGCGTAGTACCGAAAAACGCCAAAGCTCCACCATTGGCATTCAAAACCGCTGCTTCACCAATATTTTCCTCCGGAGCGTCAAAAGGCATGATGTCGCATGAAGCTGTTATCCACAACGGCAGATTTTTATTACTGAAATTCTTGAAATCATTAAGGAATAATATCTTCTCATGCGACAACTGATCTGGACGACCATGACCTGCGTAATCCATTATCAGCGCGCCTTTCTGCTGTTGCTGCCTTATAAGCTTAGTTACCTCAGGATAAGAATTGCCATCAGAAGCAGTAACTATTTTATATGCGTCCCACATGAGCTTTTTCACATTCATTTCAGGATGACGCGCCATAACGTCATTAGCAGCGTCGTCAGCGTCTTTCATGTGAAGATTGTCATTGCCGTCGTCGCCCATGAAAAGACAAGTGTTCTGCCAGTCGCCAGCATTATTGTTGGTGACATAATCTATCGTCTTATCCACCATCACCTTTGCTTCATCGGCAGTGAGCACAGGGAAACGCCCCACAGCCACATCAAGCAAATCATTAGTCTGCGGATTTGTGCCCTCGCCATCATCAAGCAAGGCAAACCAGCAGTCATCCACATAGCAGTTTACGGCATTAAATGAATTCTCACTTTCAAAACAAAGCAGATAATCATCTGTATTCTCATTTCTCATCGGTGATGTCAGCATTCTGTTGTCAAACGAGCAATCACCGAAAAGAAGCAGATACTTAGGCATTTCATCTGCCGAATTTGCTCTGTCGTAGAGCATTTTAAGATAACGGCGATAAGCGTTGGCATCAGGAGTACCGCTTGAAAATTCATTATATAGCTCATCAGCTGGCACGATATTCACGCTCAACGAATCATGAGTTTCATGGAAAGCTTTCAGCCTTTGAGCCTGTTTCAACAATTTCTGTGAAGTCGGTATTATTATCACCATGTCAGCCTGCACATCGGCATGATGATCCTGATTTGTAATATTGTAGACATATTCAGGCACCTTTGCCTGCAAACCTTTTAAAACAGGTGCTTCGCATGGAGCTGAATAAGCGAAGGAAATATAATCAAGCCTGAGCGTGCCGCCACTCAACACATGAATGGAAACGGTATCAGCAGACTGTAATCCGTCTACATCATACACTTTACTGCTCGCCGAAGCCTTATCGTATGTGCCAAGTCTAGGAGTGCGTTGCGTGCCTATTACCTTACCATTAAGCAACACCTCAAACTCTGTCACAACGTTTGACGTGGCATTTACCGAAAGACGAGCCTTTTCTGCTTTCGCCCTATTAGTGAATATATAATCACGGGTTGCCCCTTCAGAGATTGTTTCACCGTCAAATAGATTTCTGCCACCATTAAACCATGAAAATTTATCTACTTCATAAATCTCATGATAATCGTCGGCAGAAGGATAAAAAGAACTTATAAATTCAGAAGAATCCACCGTCAGCGGTTCTTCTTTCGACTGTGTTATGAAATAATATCCATAGTCAGAATAAGGGTTGCGTGTACGTCGCAGGGCATTGCTAGAACTCCACGAAACAGACCCTTTGGCATAAAACAGCCTTTTGCCATCAACAATGCAAAGCGGCACTTCCTTCAAGTCGTCCGTTCTGCGCAGTTCGTCAGCGTCAAGAGCTTCATTCTGCAAATATCCTCCATAGCCATATACCTTTACATGAGCAAGATCATTAAATCCCGCCTTTCTTATCAATTCATTCGTAAGCTGGTAAACACCAGTCTGCTTCACTCTTATCTTCGCCCATGAGCCATCGGCGAGCACCGAATGGGCTGCGTATCTGTCAGCAGCATTAGCAGCACGAGTTTTCGCCATCTGTTTCTGTCGTGAGCGCGCCAACGGCTTCGACTTAATGTCGAGCATGAAACTCACGAGCAACTGATATTTGCCGTTACGATAAACAAGCGGAGAAAGACTGCACACCAAAGTTTTCTTTCCACGCTCGGAAACGATTCTCTGCCCCACTCTCGGCAAGGCAGGAAGAGCCTCAACCGAGAGAGCATGATAAGCCGCTACATCCTTCGTTGTCATATCTATAAACTCAGGGTAAAGAATCTGAGCCGTATAAACCGAATCATGACAATTCTGAGGCAGCGGCACTGAATATGTGAAGCGCGGAAGCGTAGAATCTATCTTCACCTCCTCGGCAGTAAGATTAAAGAATTTCTGCGCATCCACTATGTTGGTATGCAGCAGCAGTAATGCCATCAATAATATCCTTACCACCCTCTTCATCATATATATTATGTGTATGGTTTTTATTTGCAATTAAACTCCAATACCTTCCGATCTTCCAGATAGCCCTCCAGATGGTCGTCGATATGCACCGGTCCTACTCCTGACGGAGTGCCGGTAAAGAGCCAGTCGCCTGTCTTCAGAGTAATATATTTGCTTATGTAGGCTATGAGTTCATCCACCTTGTAAAGCATTTCGCTTGTACAACTGTCCTGCACAGTCTTGCCATTCACGTCGAGATGAAAATGTATTGCCTGCACATCTCTGAACTTGTCGAGCTCCACCCAGTCGCCAATAGCAGCCGAGCCGTCAAAGCCTTTGCACATTTCCCATGGCTTACCTTCGCTTCGCAGTCTGCGCTGCAATTCACGCGCCGTGAAATCAATGCCGAGGCTCACAGCATCGTAATATCTATGGGCAAACCTTTGAGGAATATTCTTGCCGAGCTTACAGATACGCACAACCACCTCTGCCTCATAGTCAATCTGCCCCAGATCATCTGGAATAAAGAAAGGCTTGTGCTGATTGAGCACGGCAGAGTCAGGCTTAGTGAAAATCACAGGCTCTTCTGGTTTATTTAACGTTCCATCAAGCTCTTTATTGTGCTGAGCATAGTTTAATCCTACTGCAAATATCTTCATACGTTTATCAATATTTAGAGTGCCTGAAAAGCAGAGTAAATTTTGTCTGCGGCATCCTTGAATTCTTCTTCGCTGAGTTCCAGCTTAGGATTAGAGAAAATCATGTCTTTCTCAGAGTTCATCGGGATAAGATGTATGTGTGCGTGAGGCACTTCAAGTCCGAGCACAGCCATACCCACCTTTTTGCATGGGAAAACCTGCTTTATTGCCTTTGCCACTTTCTTAGCGAAAACCATGTATTCAGCAATCTCATCATCGTCCATATCAAATACATAGTCCACCTCACGACGTGGTATCACCAATGTATGTCCCTTTACCAGCGGATTGATGTCGAGGAAAGCATAAAACTTGTCGTTCTCCGCGCATTTGTAACTTGGAATTTCGCCTGCTGCGATTTTTGAGAAGATGTCCATAATAATGATTGTTTTTAAAAACTGATTATTTTATTTAAGCATAAGGGCATATTTTCCACAGATGCCAGATAGACGCGCATCGCGAAAAACATGCCCTTACATTCATTTTTAAGCTATTGAAATCTTGTCGATACGCAGCTTCATCGTTCCTGCAGGAATCTTGATTTCAGCCACGTCGCCCACTTTCTTGTTGAGCAATCCCTGAGCGATAGGGGTCTTGATTGAGATTTTGCCCTCCTTGAAGTTAGCCTCGCTCTCACTTACGATAGTATATTTCATCTTACGCTCGTTGTCCACATTTGTCATCTCCACGGTAGTAAGAATCTGTACTGCATCTGTGCTCAATCGTGAAACATCCACGATTTTTGCCTCTGTGATCGCTAATTTCAAATTATTTATTTTAGCTTCGAGGTGAGCCTGTGCCTCTTTCGCTGCGTCGTATTCTGAATTTTCACTCAAGTCGCCTTTATCGCGAGCCTCAGCAATAGCGGCTGATGCCTTTGGGCGCTCCACTGTTTCGAGTTGGTGCAACTCTGCTACGAGTTTATCGTAGCCTTCTTGTGACATGTAAGCCATAATGTTATTATTATTTTTTGTGTTAATAGTTACGCTTAAACAAAAACAAAATTCTGGTATCAAGTCAGATACCAGAATCCATTGTTCGCTAATCTGCGTTTTTAATTTTTATCTTTTGCAAAGATAGCAACAATTTTCGAGAAAAACAAATTTGCTACTATTTTACTCTGCTTTTTTCAAATATATTCAATATAGCATTGCAGATATTAATTTATTATCAATGCCGCATTCTATTCTATAACGCCCCTTTGGTAGAAGGAAGCTCAAAATGATAGATATCTCTGCGCACCGCCATTTTAAGGGCACGAGCCAAAGCCTTGAATATACCTTCTATCTTATGATGCTCATTTGCGCCCTCAGCTTTAATGTTAAGATTCATCTTCGCGCTGTCGCTTAAGCTTTTAAAGAAATGGAGGAACATCTCAGTAGGCATCTCGCCCACTTTCTCACGATGGAATTCAGCGTCCCACACGAGCCACGGACGGCCGCCAAAATCCAATGCCACCTGGCACAGACAATCATCCATCGGCAGGCAATATCCATAACGTTCAATACCTCGCTTATCGCCGAGAGCCTTTAGCAGACACTCACCGAGCACGATAGCTGTATCTTCTATCGTGTGGTGCTCATCCACATTCAAATCACCCTTTGTATGGATTGTCAAATCCATCATGCCGTGCTTGCCTATCTGTTCGAGCATGTGGTCAAAAAATCCAAGGCCTGTAGAAATATCGGTCTTACCCGAACCATCAAGATTGAGCTTCACATAAATGTCTGTTTCCTTAGTCTTACGCTTCACTTCGGCAATACGCTCACCGGCAAACAGCAATTCCGCTATCTTGTCCCACGACATTCCGTCTTTGCCCAAAATCAAAGCCTTGCAACCGAGATTTTCAGCAAGCTGACGATCTGTTTCCCTATCTCCGATTACATAAGAACCCGCAATATCATAATCAGGATTATTAATATACTCCTTCAGCATACCCGTACCAGGCTTTCTCATAGGAGAGTTGTCTTCAGGGAAATGGCGGTCAATAAGTTGGTCGTCAAACTCTATGCCCTCCCCTTTCAGAGTCTGAAGAATAAAGTTGTGAACTGGCCAGAAAGTATCTTCGGGGAATGAATCAGTGCCCAATCCATCTTGATTGCTTACCATGACGATGCGAAAATCAAGATGCGAGCAGATGAAACCGAGATTGCGGAATACACCGTCTACGAATTTCAGTTTGTCGAATGAATCTATCTGCTCATCTGCCGGCTCCTCAATAAGAGTGCCGTCCCTATCAATAAACAATATTTTCTGCGCCATTGTCTTTCTTTATTATAAATTTGCGTTTCTCTTCCTCACGAGCCTCAATCGAACCATAAACATAATATTGCACGGAATAAATAAATATCATAAGATAAGTCAGCGCAAAGAATGTTATTATCGAAACAAAGAACATCAGATAAGGGAAATATCCCGGCATTCCTGTTGCGTCGCCATCCATAGCCCCAAGCTGGCTCACAGACTGAGCAGCAAAAATTATCAAGAAAGGAATAAATACTATGACGCCGACTATAGTAGTCAATATCGTAACTACGAAACCAACAGAGAAGAGAAATCCCCAATGACGCAAACCTACAACATAGTTTTTGCCTAATATTGCCTTTGCCTTCTCCTCAGGCTGCATAATATATTTAAAAGCGGAATACATAAACGGCACTATTACTATAATATAAACGGCAAGCAACAACAAATTTATAATCCCTGTCATAACTGCGCTTAAAGCCGTTACCTTGAAACCTGCTATTCCGAAAAAGAAACCTGAGGTGAAACCATGCAGGAATGAATAGACGAATGCCATGAGTCCATATATCAAAGCAACAATAATCACTTTGTGCATATTGCTTTTGAAAGCCTGCCCATTAAATATCCCCACCACATTCGTAGCAAACCATACAGAAGCAGCGAAATAAAGTATGACTACAAGAATGATCAAAGCTATTGTCGTCATAATGTCACCATTTGCGGCATTCACCAACGTGGCGCTTGGAACAATCAATAAGCATAAAAAGGCTACCGTTATAGCATAAACAAGCGCGGAAAGCCACGTTGCCGAAAAAATACTTTTAAAATTAGTAATGAAGAAGCTGTAGCCCGCCTTTATACACGACGAAAGGCTACGAGGCTGCTTTAATTCTGTTTCCATGTTCTCTCTGTTTTTTAGTTATAAAAATTATTGATATGGTATATAAGTAAATTATTCCATTTTGTTTTTTATCCTCTGCGTCTGAATTCCGCGCACGTTATAGCCGTAGCTATTGCCACATTCAGACTGTCTGCCGTTTCACGACCTTTAGGATAATTCGGGATAAGCAGTTTGTTGTTCACCTTCTTTCTTATCTCCTGTGAAATGCCGTTGCCCTCATTGCCCATAACAATCAATCCATTCGCTGAAAGCGTTTTTGCGTATAAGTCCTCACCGTCAAGCAAAGTGCCATACACAGGAAAATCCTTCGGCAAAGAGTCAATAAGCCTGGCAATATCAGTATACACTATATTCACCCTCGCAAGACTGCCCATCGTGGCCTGCACCACCTTTGGGTTAAACGCGTCTACCGTTTTCTCCGAGCAGAAGATGTTTTCAATGCCAAACCAGTCGGCGATACGGATAATTGTGCCCATATTACCTGGGTCTTGCACACCATCGAGAGCAAGCGAAAGTTTAGAGGTAAGAGCGGATGTATCAGCGATTGAAGCTACGTCGATGGCATTTCTCTGCTCAAACACAGCTAAAACCTGCTGCGGATGTTGCAAGAGCGAAACCTTTTTCAGCTCATCATCGGTAACGTCTATCACCTCCACATCACCATTTATTCTGTTAGCGTCAAGCCATTCACGCGTAGCGACGATAGTGCGTGCCTTAAACGCCGCCATCAAATCGCCCACCACCTTAGGCCCTTCTGCGATGAAGCATCCTTCGGCTACACGATTTTTCTTCAATTCCAATGCCTTAACAGCCTTTATCTTGTTTTTGCTTATCATATCGGCAAAAGTAGCAATAAATCTGTAATAAAGCAAAAAACTGACCTCCTTTCGCAAGGAAGCCAGCTTAGATGAGATTGTAATTCTTTTAAGATTTAAGGTATTATCGTGTATATATTTCTTTCAATCGTAGGCGCAGTATTATTCATCAAGCTTGAATATCTGCATTTTGCTTCTGCCGTATGCCACGAACATCAAGCGCTTGCCGTTTTCTTTCTTCACTGCCACGAAGTTTGCAGAATAAGGACAAGCTACATGAGCTACCTTCTTGAGCGAAGTCTTATCGAGCACATAAATACCCTTACCGCCATAAGCCAAGTATAAGTATTTATCGTCGAAGTCCATACCATTGCAAGCTGCACGCTTGCTATCATCGGTAGTAGAAGCTGCGCTGTAAGCGTTGAACTCACCATTCAAAGCACCATTTGTATAGCGCTTGAATCCATAACGACCATCACAGAAATACAGATTGTCGCCATCGAGCTTCACCACATTCTTACCATTCGTAGGGCCTACAGTCAAATCGCCTATCTTATAGGCAGCGTTGGCAAGGTTTACGTCAGAAGCACTGAACACGCTAATCTCTGCCTTTGTGCTTACAGTATCCTTCGGATGCTCTGTGTAATACAAGGCTGCGATATTATCATTGCTGATATAAATATGCTTTGCTGCGCATCCTGCCTTATCCTTTTCTGTGCTTACGAAATTCTCACGCTCAAGAGTATTAGCGTCGAATGTCTCAAATCCTGCTGTAGAGGCAGTAATGAAATGATTGCCATCGTTGCTGCGAATTACGCAGTTGCCATCTTCGCCTTCAAGACGAACGGCACGCAATGAGTCAGCATTATCCGTTGAAGCCTCATTGCCGAATGTACCGTCACTATTCAAGTCGAAGTAAGCCATAAACGCGCCTTTCTTCTCACCACCTGTCGTGTAAATGCGGTTACCATTACCCCATGGAGCTACAATCAGATGATTGAAGTCACGAGCAGTATTGCTGCGAAGATAAGACATCAGCTTACCCTTTCCATCATCAAACTTAATAGCTTCCAAGCATCCGCTGAATTTGCTGCCACGCTGATGATAAGAAACATAAGCCATATTGCCGTTCAATGCGATGCAAGTAGCTGAAATGTCGTGCTCATGCTCAGGATAAGAGATATCCGTAACAGGAACGATAACAGGCACTACAGGCTCATGCTCAGGAGCAGAAGGCTTCACGCCATGTCCGTCGGTGCATTCTGTTTTGGCAATGTAAACATCGCCATTATTATTCAGTTTATCCTGAATCTGTGACTGGAAATAACCATCGGCTGCAGCAGAGAAATCCTGTTTCAAGTCGCTTTGCATCACCTTGTCGTAATTCAGAGCCATGTATCCATGGAAGCTATAGCCGAGATCGTCTACATTATCCACACGGATAACATTTGTCTTCACCACGCCATAGTCTTTATTGTCGCCATCGCCTATCGTGATATATCCAGCCTTACCGGTAACATATACATTGCCGAGGTCAGAATATGTCTTAGGAGCAATGTTAAGATGAGAATTGCCAGTGATG
The DNA here is from genome assembly GCA_024682415.1 of Prevotella sp. Taxonomy (GTDB): domain Bacteria; phylum Bacteroidota; class Bacteroidia; order Bacteroidales; family Bacteroidaceae; genus Prevotella. Next base: position 71,035 of record JAIKZG010000018.1, on the reverse strand, counting down.
TTCACATTTTTCACATATACTCCCCCGTCGGCATAGAGCGAAGAACCATTATCAATGTTGAGTCCGCCCTTTGTAGTAACGACCTTGCATCCAACTTTAGCAGTAGCATCGCTATTGAATGAGATGCTGTCGGCTGTGAGAGAGCCTGTAATGTTCACATTAGATGAATTATTGAATACTACAACAGAATGGAAAGTAGCGTTGCCGTTGATTTCCAATTTTGCGTTGGAATTAATATTCGGCTGAACAGAAGACTCATAATCCTTACCTACAGAAAGAGTGCATCCCTGACCTATAGCCTCAATATTACTTACCTTGCCCTCAACCTTCATGTCGCAAGCCACAGACAAACCACTTGTGATGACATCGCCACCTACATAGCAATGAATACTGTTGTCGTGAGCAGTAGACAAAGCGTGGTCGCCAACATTTACGTTGCCCACGGTCATCAAGCTTCCCGCGATATAATAATCAGCCTTTGCAAGCTGCATATCGCCATAATTATATATGGCAGGAAGATTTTTGTTTCCGTCTTTCAACTTAACAACAAGTTTCGCGCCCTTGTAGACCACGATTTTGGCATTGGCAGTGCCCCACACCTCACTAAGCGTAAACGTACCCTTCTTAACGATGAACGTATTGCCATTCACTGGCGCGTTCACATTAAGATTAGCGTTGTTGAGAATATAAGTCTTTCCATACTGATATTCCCAAGAATTCTTTGTGCCGTCAACTTCCTCGCCTTCCACATTATCCCAAGTGGCTTGGGCAGGCATACTTACGTCGCTCACGGCGCGTGTAGTCACAGGATTAGTGAAGAAATCACAGTAATTAGTTACCGAGCCATCAATCTGGCTACCATTCAAAATCGTCACGGCATCATAAGTCAATGATTTGTTGGTGATACCGTCACCGTCAAAATCATTGTCAGAGCATGACGCGAGCAAACAAGCTGCCATCGTGGAGAAAACTGTTACGTTTATTCTCCGGGCAATTTTACATTTACTTTTCAAAGTACTCTTAAATTTAACCATTTTATTAAATAATTATATCTGAAAAAAAATACCTATAATCTTTTTGTTACAACATCCCTGTCGAGAGCGCCTTTAACATCGTAGACCACGCATTTCTCATTCATCAGCGAGCGAATATCAATATCGCTGAACGCATCGTGCTTCACGCAGAGAACGATAGCGTCATATTTCTTCGCACAAGCTTTTTCCAACGACGTGCAGACATCTATATTATACACTTTCTTTACTACTGCCGCATCAACTACAGGGTCGAGCACCGTAATGTTATCTGTATATTCGGCAAACGCGCGGTAAATGCTTTCCACCTTTGTGTTGCGAGTATCGGGGCAATTCTCCTTGAAAGAGAAACCGAGCAGAAGCACGTTGGCGTCCTTTACAAGGATTCCCTTTTTGTTCATCAATGAAATCGTTTCCATTGCCAATCTATTGCCCATACTCTCATTCAAGCGGCGTGCCTCAATCATAAGGCGCGGAGAGATACCTATCTGCTCTGCCTTCTGAATGAGATAATAAGGATCTACGCCTATGCAATGACCACCTACAAGCCCCGGCACGAAGCGAAGAGCGTTCCACTTGGTATTGGCAGCCTCTACCACATCATGCGTATCTATGCCAAGCTTGCCGAAGATGATGGCAAACTCATTCATAAGAGCTATATTCACATCGCGCTGAGTATTCTCCATCACCTTTGCAGCCTCAGCCACTTTCATGCTGCTTGCCTTATATGTGCCACCGCCCAAAACGCTTGAATAAAGCTTGTCGATAAAGTCGGCAGCCTCTGGAGTTGAGCCGGAAGTGATTTTGCACACGGTTTCCACTGTGTGAACATTGTCTTTAGGGTTGATTCGCTCAGGAGAATAGCCTGCGTAAAAATCTTTATTAAGCTTCAAGCCCGAAACCTTTTCTATTATAGGCAGACAATACTCCTCTGTCAATCCAGGATAAACCGTTGACTCATAAACCACATAATCGCCCTTAGAAATAACAGAGCCAACCAATTCGCTGGCACTTTTAAGGCACGACAGGTCAGGAGTGTGATCCTCACTTACTGGAGTCGGCACGGCAACTACATACACGTTGCACGCCTTCAATTGTTCATTTTTAGCGTCAGCAGTACAAATTAGGCCATTATGGAAAGCCTCATCAAGACGCTCCTGAGAAACCATTTCCTCAGCATCGCGCTTCACATTGAGCTTTTCCACACGATAAGGATTACAGTCGTAGCCCACCACGCCATACTTACGAGCAAAAGCACAGGCAAGCGGCAAGCCAACATAACCTAATCCTATCAATCCGATCTTAGCCATTACTAAAAATTACTTTTCTTTTATATATAAACGTTTATACTCTAAATTCTGATATCATCAAGTCGCGCGGCGATTGAAGTCTTCTTCGGATTCCATGTATCCTTAAACGAGGAGAAGAAGAATATCTCCATGAAGTGGGCTATCAGTCGCGCCACGCGAAGGAAATACCCTGTATAGAATGTGCTGAACGGCAACAACAGAAACAATCTGCTCTCGCTTCTATTTCTCTCCGAAACCACACCTATCACCAAGAAGGCAATAGACGCGAAGAAGAAACGAATGAGCCATCCTATCATCAATATCTCCATAAGATTCTCCGTATTTGAGAAAATAAGAGTTACGATATAAAAGAACCACACGAAATTGAACACGCAGTCGAACATAATGCTGTCCATATTTGAGAAGAAATTCATGAAAGAGAAATTCTTAGTAGGCTCCAATATATCTTTATGTCGGCGCAGGCGGAAGCGAATGAGCGATTTGCTCCAACGCAGACGCTGCTTAAAGAGGTTAAACCATCGTATAGGAACATTAGTAAGGCAAATAGCATCGTGGGCGAAATGCACCTTATATCCAGCCTTGCGCAGCTTCTGAGTAATATCGCCGTCAAGTCCTGGCCCTATGTCCCAACATCCCACCTGGCGAAGAGCTTTTGCGTCAAATGCTCCGAACGCGCCAGAAATAATGTGATAAACGCCAAGCGTGCTCGTAACGAGTCGCCCCACCTGAATAGTCTTCAGATATTCCAGTTCCTGAAAAGCGGCACACAGGCTGTCTTCACCATTAGCCACCTTTACGCATCCGCCCACGCCCTTTATCTTTGGGTTGAAATAAAACGGAAGAAGAATCTTCTCCAAGGCATCTCTGTCGAGCGAAGAGTCTGCATCAAGATGCACTATGTATTTGCCTTTGGCATAATACATTCCATAGTTGGCAGCCGAAGCCTTTCCGCCACGATTCTCCAATCGAAGATACTTATCTATCAGTCCGTTTTTCTCAAGGTCGCTACATATCAGCGGAGTGTTGTCATCGGAGCCGTCGTCCACCACTATCACCTCAAAGTTCTTATAAGTCTGCTCACCGAGCGACTCAAGCAGAGGATATATGTGCGGGCCTTCATTCTTTCCCGGCACAAGGATAGTTATTAATGGATTCTCAAGGCGTAGCTGAAATCTCGCTCTCTGCTCTCTTAGCTGCTGTTTCTTGTAGGTAAACTTCAGCCAGATTACCACGAGCACATCAAGCAGATAATAGCGCGGAAACTCAACGAAGAACAAGAACCAATATGTGTGCATAAGCATAGACCATGTGAGGTTATGCGAAAAGCATACCTCCACGGCTTCTGTTATGCTCGTAAGGAAATCATATATATAGTTCATTGTTCAGTTCTGAGTGATATGTGTGAATTTATGTGTACATCGCGTGGAAAATTCCCACACGTTTTTTATTTTATTTCGCTTATATTTTGAACGAAGCTGTTCAAGTTGTCGCCACGGCGATATGTAAAGGCGTCGATCATGCAGTTAGCCTCAGAAGCATTTGCGATATGCTTGTCTATTTCCTCCTTTATGGCTTCCTGAGCGAATTGCATCTCATGCTCCAAATCCTGCTCAGTCACTGCCTGCATTATGTAAATGCTGCCCCGTTTTACGGAAAGTTTGCAGAAGAACAGACGACGCACAAGAGCAGTCAGCACTTCTCGCATATCATCGTCGCTCCACACCTTGCTGGCATATTCCACTCGCATTCTTATCACTGAAATTACATCATCCGAACGCTTTGCAGAGCGCAGCGCGAGCAGACGCAGAGTGTCGATATAATTATTAAAGTCGTCTACATAGCCGGCAAATAGATTCTTGGCGGCATTGATGCGCACCTCATCGGTAACGAGAGCGTTAAGTCCGGCTTCGGTAAACTCATATTCCACCACATCGAAAGGCACAAGCTCGCTCGGATCGTAAGAACCGCCACACTTTGTGCAGGTGACGCGCATCTTGGCATTGAGGAATGAGTCGCCGCATGAATGGCAACTATAGACGGAAGCAGGGCGGTCGTAGTCTACACCGATGTGGCGAAGAAACTGCTTACACTTAGGGCAACGCAGCCTGCCGTCGAAATTATAAGTAGACTCAGGAGAAACATTGGCACAACGGAAATGATGAATCACGCTCTGCTCCTTGATGTCGGAACTATCGCACTTGGGGCAGCTCTCAATATACATCAGATGGCTGTCGTTGCAGCTCGGGCAGAGATAGATGCGCTCTACGAACTTCACCTTGCGAGCATATCCCAGTTCCTGCAATTTCTGCTGGAAATAAGGACGGCTGTCCATATAGGCGTTCTCGCCAAGCAGAGAGTTGATTACCTGGCAGAAGCCCTTGGCATAACCACGCACAGAAGCGTTGGTGAATGTGAAGATACCGCGCGAAACACAATAGCGACACATATTGATAAGCATATCCTCAGGAGAGTTCACCTCGTCCATTTTTCTATTTACTCCGGAGCGCCCCACCGTGTCGAGCACAATTTCTATCTTCTCAGTCATGCCGTTGTCGAAAGGCGAAGGAGCAAAACCATCGCACACAGGGGCAAAACGCGACAGACGTTCGCGCATACGCGAATTGAGAAACAGAGGCTTCAGCCAGCTCTTGCTATACATCATTGGAAGCACTTCCCAGAGTATGGCAAAGTTGGCATTAGAAGATCTGCCCACGAAATCGACATACATAGCGTCGAAATCTTCATATTTCAAGTCGCTCTCTCTCTCAACGTTTACGAAGTCTTTGAGAACGAGAATCTTTCTGTTGTTGCTATTCACTACGATTTCGTAGCTGCTATTCTGTAATGAATCCATTGTGCTTTGCATTTTATTCATTAAAAGTTATGGCGATTTCTTTTTCGCATCTGGTCGTTACGTTCCTTAAGGAATTTGTAAGACGACTTTGTAAGTCCGCTTCCGGTAGTCATCATAATGTTATGATACTTCTTTCTGCCCGGATCGTCGGCATCCAAATCAAGATTTGTGAAACGCACCTTGACAGGCATTCTATTTGTTACTGCCCAGTAAGGAATGTTCTGCCCCGGCACAAGCTCAACGAGCGCGAGCAGCACTCTGCCCGAACGCATGAAATTGCTGCGCAGATGCTCTGGCAGCTCTTCCGTGTGCATACCCATCATAGCCACCGTTCCCTCAAGAATCAAATCATCAGAAAACTCCACTTCCACATGGCGACCAAGCGTCATATCCTTTACCTTGTTGGCAGGCACGTAGACCATTACACGCGCCTCGCTTCGCTCCAAGTTGATAGACTGCATTTCCAATACAGGGTCTTGAGCGAAGATATATGTTTTCTCAGGCACATAGATGTCGGTGACAATGCTTGAGTCCTTGGCAATGCTATATTGCAGATAGGCTTCCATGTGACCAAACTTACCCGTAACCACATCGTTTATCATGAAATTTCTGCCATGACGATAGGCAGAAGCCTTGATGCTGCGGCCAAGCTGAGAAATCTGGCTGCGAAGCATAGGTAACTGCGCCATCTTTGCAGAGAGTTCTTCCTTAGTGACCTGCAATGTGCGCTGCAAATCCCACTTATGAGAATTGCCGCTTAGGCCAAACGAAATGTTATGGTCTTCATTGGCTATCTGCTTTCTTAGAGTAGCTATTTTAGCTCTCAGCACCTTTATTTCCTCTATGAGGTCTGAATATTTCTGATTAAGCTGGCGGCCTCTATCGAGAATGACAGGCTCGTTTGTGTTATTAGTTAAATCTATCAATGGCTTGGTGTAGACGTAAGAATACAAAGTATCGCCAGGCACAACGAAATCACCCGGACGCACATAAAGATCTTTTACATAGACATCATCAAGCGACTTCTTCACATTAAGCTCTATGCTTACATATCCGTCGAGTTCTGTGTATGTGATTTTATTAAACAAATAGACTCCAAGCAACAATAATATAATAAACAGTATAGTGGCAAAGGCGATCTGCTGACGCGCGATCTTCTTTCTCCTATACTGCAATACTTCCTCAATATTATTATCCTGGTCGGATAAACTATTAAATTGAAACTGTCTCATATTCCTTATATGTGTGCACACAGTTTCGACTATAATACATGAAATGCTGCCGCTCATTTTCAGTGAAATGAGCTGCCAATGCGTGTTCTATATATCAAGGTCTGAATAAATGTGTGAACCTATATATGCTATTAATGCTATAAATACGTGTGATAATACAATTAATTCTCTATAATATATGCGTGCTATATATGCCAGCCAGCCGTTTCTACAGTTTTATCTCTCTGCAATACTGCAGGATAGAGTTGCCCGACAAATAATTTTGCAGACTTGCGATAAGGCAGTCTCTGCGATACTGGTATTCAAGAAGTTTTTCCCAACATCCCAGATAGTTGTTATATTCCTTAGCTCTCGCCAGAAGATTATATCCTCCCACTCTGTGGTTGTAGGCATTCACCCTCATGGCGATATACTTTTTAAGTTTTCTAAGCCTTTCAAGCTCTCCCATCGACAGGCGGTTGAGCCTTTCCACATCGATAACAGTAAGCCTGGCAGTTTCAAGCAGTTGCTGCTTCATCTGCGCGCGTTCCGCCTCGAGCACCGACTTCTGAGCCTTCAATGTCTTCTTATGCCTTGCTGCCTCAGCCGAGAGAGGAAATCTGAACGTGACGCCAACGTCTACATTTGTAGAATTCTTCTCATGCGCGCGTACATAATATGAACCTCTCACGAAGGGCGAGATGTGAGCCGCGTTCCAGTAGCTGGTGGTAGCCGTTTCATTGTCTATGAGCTGCATGCGCAAATCAAAGGTAGCCAAGTCGTACTGCGTAGTTTCTATCGTGTGAAACAACGACAATGTGTCTATCATCACCGCCACGCCCGACGGATCAGACAAGTCGTCGCTCTTATGATATTTATCAGGCGAGATGGCTGCGAGCATACGGTCTTTGTCTGCCTTGTCGTTGAGTATCTGCAACAACGCGTCACTGCTCACGTCTTCATGTCTGAGAAGATACTGCTGAGCGTCGCTGAGCAATTGCAGATTATAGCAGTGGTGCGTCAATACGCCTGCAAGCAAGCTATCATACAAATCGCGGAAAGACTGCTGCAATCGGCTGACATATAATCCTTTGCCTGCCTTCTGCATCTGCTTTCTGTCGATTTCTTCCTTTATTACCAGTTCCTGAATTCTTTCTCGCTGACGATATAGCGCGCTGTGGAGGAAATCCCATTCCAGCTCGACCTGTGCCTTAGCTTTATATCGCGACACTACACCTTCATCATCTTCTATGCCTAAATCGGCATTGGGGCGATAATATGTCTGTCCCGTCACGAGCAACCCTGTTTCACCTTTCAGCTCACCTATCTGAGCTATGGTGCGATTACTCAACACGGAATCTACGCCCGTTGCATTGTTACCTTTATTATAATATACAAAAGTAGAGTTACCTGCATTATAATTACTTTTCGAAGACTTAACGTTTCGTCCAAGAATCAGTGCATCAAGGGTTTTGAAATTTTTGTCGAGCTTTTGCAGTATCACTTCTCCTTCCTTGCCTGTACCCTTCTGCGCATGCGCACTACAGATACATAGGCAGCCTATGGAAAATACCGTAAAAACTCTAATTGGATGTGACATAAATCTTTCAATACTCTATATATACATGTTAAGTTCGTGCAAAGGTATATGGTCACTGTCACATATACAAGAAAAAAGTACAGAAATTCACTTCCTTTAACTTACCCCCCCCCTATGCAAACGATTGCACTTGTATTTTCTTAATATTAATTTTGTTTTTTGCATAGTTTCAGATAGAATTATCGCCTATTGTTTCGGCATAGAAGCGTTCAAACACATCTCGCAATGCCTTCCTATCGCTTATCGTAGAGCGTATTTCGGCAAGCCCTGCCTCGTTTGGCGAATTAGGAATCCACAATCTAAGATAGCCTGTTGCGGAATATTTCTCATCCATGTGGCGCGAGAATCGTTCCCACTGCTCTTCCTTATCTTTATCTGGTTCGTTTTCCAGACCAAACTCCACTGCACGGCGGAATACCTCGTCGGGTATCAGGTCGCGGTCGGCTTCGGCAATAATCTTTCCGTAAAGGCTGCGCGGAGTGTGAGAAGAAGAGGCGCGATGGTCTTCCACAGCCTCCTTCATTATCTTTATCTGCTCTGGCGAGAACCATTTTCTCAATCTTGCGTCGCCGGCAAGAATGCGTCCGCCCGTGATGTGATGTATGGCGCGCGGTCCCTCCATGCCTAAGTCATGATAAGCTGCTATGGCATACACCATATTGATGTCAGCTCCCGTGGCGGCGGCAAGTTTTTTGCTATTTTCTATTACATGAAGCACATGGCGCAATCCATGAGATTTGCCCAGTGAATTATATCGAGGCAAGATACTTGTTTCGATAAATGACATAAGTTCCAGGTTGATATTTTCTTTTGGCATCGAAAATCCGCGTTATCTTTGATAATATGAGAAAGATTAATTTACGTTATCTTTGCAAATATAATGAATTATGTTTATTTTTGCAACCCATCAACAAGAAAATATGGAAAATAAAATAACAACCAATTCTTTTAAGGCATGGTTGTTGGCAGCACGCCCCAAGACGCTGACCGGTGCTTCCGTGCCTGTGATGATTGCCACGGCAATGGCTTTCTCCACCGCTAAATTAAGCATTCAGGTAATCCCTGCCGTGCTCTGTTTTCTCTTCGCTTTCATAATGCAGATCGACGCCAACTTCATCAACGATTACTTCGACTTCGTGCGTGGCAACGACGACGAAACGCGCCTTGGTCCGAAGCGAGCATGCGCTCAGGGATGGATTTCCCTCAATGCAATGAAAGTGGGAATTGCCGTTACCACCATCATAGCTTGCCTTATCGGCTTGCCACTCATCTTTTTCGGTGGTTGGGAAATGATTATCGTTGGCGTGCTCTGCGTGTTGTTTTGTTTTCTTTACACCACCTCCCTGTCTTATCTCGGACTTGGCGATTTGCTTGTGCTCGTGTTTTTCGGCGTTGTGCCCGTGTGCCTTTCCTATTATCTTGAAATGCCCGACGGCATGAAAAGCATTCCAGCCACAGTGGTCATTGCTTCCATCGCCTGCGGACTCGTCATCGACACGCTGCTCGTAGTAAACAACTTCCGCGACATCGACAACGACATACGAGCTGGCAAAAAAACTCTTGTGGTAAGGCTCGGAGCAGCACGCTCGCTGCATCTTTATCTCGCCCTCGGCGTTGCAGCCTGGGCATTAGGCTTCGCGCATTTTTCGGAGCACCCTTTTGCAGCCCTTTTACCTATTATATATATAGCGTTTCATGTTAAGACTTGGCTTCGCATGAAAGCAATAGCAAAGGGAAAGGCTCTCAACATGATACTTGGCGAGACAGCACGCAACATGTTTATCTACGGCCTCCTCACAGCTTCAGGATTTCTGATTTCATAATTACCTGTGAATACTTAAAAATCCGTGTTATCTGTGATAATCTGTGAGAACCAATTTTAAAACAAGAAAGAAAATGAAGATTGTAGCATTTGTTCCTATCCGTTTAAACAGCAAGCGTGTGCCCAACAAGAACCTGAAATTGCTGGACGGCAAACCTTTGCTCAGCTATGTTTTCGACTCATTGATTCGTGTAAACCATATTGATGAAATCTATGCCTATTGCAGCAGCGACGCAATAGCGCAATATCTGCCAAGCGGAGTAAAACTCCTTAAACGCCCTGCCTATCTTGACAGCGACGACATACTTGGCGAAGAGATTTACGATGAGTTTACCAAAGCCGTAGATGCCGACATCTATGTGCTTGCCCACACCACTTCGCCATTCATCAAATCTGCCACCATCGAGGGCGCCCTCTCCCACATAATAAGCGGCAATAACGACTCCGCTTTCAGCTGCCGTCGCATTCAAACATTCGCGTGGTACGACGGTAAACCTCTCAACTATGATTTGAAACACATCCCCCACACTCAGAGCATCCGCCCTGTGTTTGAGGAAACGAGTGCCTTCTACATTTTCAAGCGCGCTGTATGGACAGACCTGCATCAGCGCATCGGCACCAATCCTTATTTCGCCGAAACATCAGACATTGAAGCCATCGACATCGACTGGCCCAAAGATCTTGAAATTGCCGAAAAGATTATCAAGCACTGCGAAAACGAACTTGATCGCGGTCAGCAAGAATAATTCTTGTTTTCTAATCCGCAAGCAAAAAAGAAGAAAAAATCTCGTAGCACAGTACCCCTAAAATTATCTAAGCATTTAGATTTTAGTTTTCACGAAAAAAAATTGCGCTTAAGCGCTTAGAAAATAAAAATCAACTCTGTTTTGGATTTCCTAAGCGTTTCGATACGAAAAATCAAGTTGATTTCTTCCATCTAAGTACTTCGATACTACTTTGCAACCATGATTTCAATTTCCTAAGTATTTCGATATTAAAAATCAAGTTGTTTTCTTCCATCTAAATACTTCGATACTACTTTGCGACTATGATTTGGAGTATCGAAACGCTTAAGTGCTCCAAAACTTTTTTATTTCTTCCATCGAAACGTTTCGATGGAACTTTTCAACTCTGTTTTTAATTTCCTAAGCATTTCGATACGAAAAAACAAGTTGATTTCTATCATCGAAGTACTTCGATACTACTTTTCAACCCTGATTTTCATTTCCGAAGCATTTCGATACGAAAAAACAAGTTGATTTCTATAATCGAAGCGCTTCGATGGAACTTTTCAACCCTGTTTTTAATTTTCTAAGCATTTCGATACGAAAAATCAAGTTGATTTCTATCATCTAAGCGCTTCGATGGAACTTTGCAACCATGTTTTCAATTTCCGAAGCATTTCGATACGAAAAATCAAGTTGATTTCTATAATCTAAGTACTTCGATACGACTTTTCAACTCTGTTTTTCATTTCCGAAGCATTTCGATACGAAAAAACAAGTTGATTTCTATAATCGAAGTACTTCGATACTACTTTGCAACCCTGTTTTTAATTTCCGAAGCATTTCGATACGAGTTTTGAAGGATTACACTGCCTTGGGAGTACTAACGAGCTGTTTCGTCGTCTTAAAGAAAGAAGTATAACCTAATGAAACAAAACATCGCTAAATTACAGATGATGGATAAAAAGATAATGATGATGTGCGCTTCCCTCTTCCTCGGAGGAAGCACATTTGCGCAGAAAATAGATTTCAACATCAGCGGGCGCAACGCTAATCAGGTGACAGAACCGGAGTTCACGCCATGGGCTCTGGCAGAGGCAAAAGAGGCACAGCAAATGACCATCGGCAACGTGGCAATAAGCGTTGCTACGAACGGCGGCACGATGAAGTGCAACTGGTGGAAAGATGGCGTGCAGAAATATTCTAAGCTCACAGGCGATGCTCTCGTGGCATACCCTCAGAAGAAAAGCGCGAGCATCGTGGTCACGATAAAAGGAATGAAAGCTGGTAAGCACACTTTGCTTGCTTACCACAACAACACCGACGGAACGGAATCAGCCAAAATATCAATATTCGTAGACGGCAAAAAGACGGCAGAGGGTATCAGCCAGTCGTGTCGTGCGGAGAAGGTTTCGGAGAGCGCGATTTCCTATATAGAGTTCACAGCCAAGGAGGGCAAAAGCGTTAAGATAGAATACAAGGCTGAGTCTGCCCTGTTTATCAACGCGTTGCTGCTCGATGTGGACAACCCTAAGGATATGGCTTCCGACCCTGTGCCTGCCAACCGCGACATTCATGCCGACGGTGATAATGGCACAATACGCATGTCGTGGAAAAACGCTGCGTCGGCGGTGAAGAGCCATGTATATGTAGGCACTTCTCAGGAAAACATGAAGGAGGTTTCCACTGAAGATGACAACGACTACACTCTGCATGGCGTATATTCCATGAACACTTATTACTGGCGCGTGGACGAGGAAAACAAGGACGGCAAGATTACTCGTGGCGAAACATGGACTTTCAAGCCACGCCATCTCGCTTTCCCTGGCGCTGAGGGCTATGGCAGATTCGCTACAGGCGGACGTGGCGGAATAGTATACCACGTTACCAATCTTAACGACGACAACAAGCCTGGCTCACTGCGTTATGGCATAGAGAATGTGCACGGAGCGCGCACAATCGTCTTCGACGTGGCTGGAACAATCGTGCTGAAAGAGCGTCTGGCATGTGGCGACAACTTCGTAACGATAGCAGGACAGACTGCTCCTGGCAATGGTATTCTTCTCGCGCGCAGTCCTTTCGGAGTAAGCTATGAGAGCCAGGTGCGCTTCATGCGTCTGCGCCTCGGCTCAGGCAAGACTGCCGACGGAATGGGATGCGCCGGCGCTCAGCACTCTATATTCGACCACAACTCTATAGGCTGGACTATTGACGAGTCGTTCTCTACCCGTGGCGCGAAGAATTTCACTTTCCAGCACAACATGATTTCTGAGGCTCTCAACATCGCCGGACATCAGAACTACAAGCAGGGCAAGATGCACGGCTATGCCGCAACAATCGGTGGCGACATCGGCAGCTATCATCACAACTTGCTCGCCCACTGCGAGGGTCGCAACTGGAGCATGGGTGGCGGTCTTGACGGAGCTGGATATTATGCCGGTCGATTGGACATATTCAACAACGTGTGCTACAACTGGGGCTCACGCGCTACCGATGGTGGTGCTCATGAGGTGAACTTCGTGAACAACTATTATAAGATGGGTGGAGCTACGAAGCAGAAGTTTCTGTTCAGCCTCGACCTTGAGGGAACTGGTATGGGTTCGCAGAGCGCATACATAAGCGGTAATATCCGTGAAAACCTTGACGGCACGACAACTCCCGACATTCAGGGCGAAACTTATCGTTACACGCTGAAGCATAACCAGAAGCTCACATGGAAGCCTTTCGCCGACAAGCCTTATTTCCCATCTCAGGCAAAGATAGAAAGCGCGAAGGCTGCATATAAGAATGTGCTTTCAGATGCAGGCTGCAATCAGCCTATGCTCGACGCCCACGACACTCGCATTGTGAAAGAAACGCTTACAAAGACAGCAGCTTTCAAGGGCAGCAAGAGCGGTTTGCCAGGTCTTATCGACGCTGATAAGGACGCTGGCGGTTTTGAGGCATATCCTGTGCCTGTGGTTTATCGCGAAGCTGACTTCGATACCGACGGCGACGGTCTGCCAAACTGGTGGGAAAATATGCACGGCACTAATCCTAACTCAGCGAAGAATGATTTCAGCGACAGCAATGCCGACCCTAATCACGACGGCTACACCAATCTTGAGGAATATCTCAACTGGCTTGCTGTGCCTCATTTCATTCTCAACGAGGGCGACAAGATGGCGAAACTCGACCTCACAACTTATTTCGCAGGTTACGACAACAAGCCATCGTTTGCGGTCAGCGCTGATGGCGTTTCCTTCAAGCTGAAAAAGAATATGCTTAGCATTAACACCAAGAAACTTGCCCGCGGATTCTACACATTCAGCGTAACGGCTACCGATGCCGACAATGTTTCTTCTCTCACAAGACAATTCAACATTGCAATAAAATAAAAAAGAATAGGCACATGGTTTTTCACGCCATGTGCCTATTTCAATTTCAATATAACTAAATCTAAACCTTATGGTCTTAAATAAGCTGTGGAAGGAATGATGAAACAATCAATACCACAATACCGAGAATCAATACTGCGATAGTCTTCTGTGAACATCCTTTCCATTCTTTCAGAATAATGCCCCAAACATTTGAGAACACTACGTTGAGTGCCATCAAGATGCAGAAAGCGAGAGTCGTGAGCGTAGGACTTTCGGTGAGGAAGCCTTTACCCAAACTCAATCCGAAGAACTGGCTATACCACAACGCGCCAGCCAAAAGACAGAACAGGAGGTTGTTGCCCCAAACGCCTGACTTCTTATAGTCGCCCCATGTGTTGTTCTTCTGATTCTGATAGAAGCAGTAGATGGCGTTGGTGACAAATCCACCGAACGTTACGAGGAATGTGGCAGGAAGGGTGACGAACATAGGATCGGTATCGGCAAAAGAAATGCCCTTACCAAACTCCAGACCTACATTGAAACATCCGCTCATAAAGCCTGAAAGCAAAGCGATGGCGATACCCTTAGGGAAGTTGAAATCCTTAACGGCAGCTTTCTTTTCCTCCTCGCTCAATGAAGCTGCCTTCATAGAGCCTGCCACACCGATGATGGCAATACCGAGAAGAGTAACCACTACGCCGACGATGACAGAGAATGTCAAAGCCGACAAAGCATTAAGCTCTGGGAAGAATACATTGAGCATTATAGGGCCCATGACTGTGCCCAGACCGGCACAAGTGCCGAGAGCGATACTCTGCCCGAGAGCGACACCAAGATAGCGCATAGAAAGACCGAAAGTCAATCCGCCTACACCCCAAAGCACGCCAAACAGGATTGTCATCCAAATGTTAAAAGAGTTGGCAGCCGCGAAAAGTTCGCAGAAGCTATGACCGGCAGGCACAGCAAGCATAGCGCCGAGAAGTGGCAACACAAGCCATGCGAAAACGCCCTGCACAATCCAGTAACTTTCCCAACTCCAGTCTTTTATTTTGTTGATTGGCACATAGCAACTGCTCTGACAAAACGCGCCAATCGCAATGATTAATAGTCCGATTAATAGTTCCATAATATAAATATAAAAAAATCAGCCCCCTTAAATTCCCCTATTTCGGGGATTTAGGGGGGCTGAACTATTTAGTTTTTACTTTCTGTTGCTCAATACTTCGTTCTCATAACGCTGTACCTCGTTGATGTATTCCTCACCAACAGGAACATTGTTAACCATGTTGAAGTAATCGTAAACAGCGCCGAATGGCAATGTCTTAGCTTCCTCGAGGAGAGCCAGACGCTCAAACCACTTACCCTCATCCTCATACTTGCGGAGCAAGTCAAGAGGCTCAAGGAATGCCTGAAGCAAGCTCTTCTGAGCAGCGCGAGTACCGATAACATAAGCACCGATACGGTTGATAGAAGCGTCGAAATAGTCAAGACCGATGTGAGCGCGGTCAAGAGCATTAGCGCGAACAAGCTCAGAGAACAAGTTGCGAGTATTGTCGTCGAATACTGTTACGTGGTCAGAATCCCAGTGCATTGGGCGAGAAACGTGAAGCATCAACTCTGGAACAAAGAGAAGCAATGCTGAAACAGCATCAGAAACATTCTCTGTTGGCTCATAGTGACCAGTATCGAGAGTATACATCACATTATTCTTTGAGCAATAGCCAGCATAGAAGTCGTGTGAGCCTACTGTGTAAGCCTCAAGACCGATACCGAACAACTTAGCCTCAAGACATGGCTTCATGTTAGGCAAGTTTTCAGCGAGAATCTCATCGAGAGAGTTCTTCAAAATCTCACGATAGCGTCCACGCTCTACGGTGTAGTCCTTAGAACCGTCATGCACCCAGATATTCATGATACATGGATCGTTCTGTGCCTTACCCATAGCGTCAGCGATGTGACGGCAACGCTTTGTATGCTCAATCCAGAAGTCACGGATTGACTTATCTGGGTTAGACAATGTGAGGTAGCCGCTCTTTGGATGAGAGAAAGAAGTAGAGTTGAAGTCGAGCTTCAAGTCGTGCTCCTTAGCCCACTGCATCCAGCCTTCGAAATGTTTAGCCTCAACCTGGTCGCGATCTACAAACTTGCCACCAAACTCACCATAAGTTTCGTGCAAATTAAGGCGGAATTTACCTGCAAGCAAAGATGTAACCTTGTCGATGTCCTGACGCAACTCGTCAATGTTGCGAGCCTTGCCTGGGTAGTTACCTGTAGTCTGAATACCGCCAGAAGCAGCTTCATTGCGCTCGAAGCCGACAACATCGTCAGCCTGCCAGCAATGCAGAGAGATAGGAGTCTTCTTCAATGTTTCGATAGCCTTGTCGGTATCAACACCTAAGGCTGCATAGCGCTCTTTGGCTACGGCGTATGCTTTTTCTATAAGTTCTGATTTCATTTTAGTATATGTATTTACAATTGTTATTATTCTGTTTTATTGTTATTTGCAAAGTTTGAGATACTTCTCGTAAGCAGCGTCCCAAGCCTCTGTATTCTGAGGTTCAAACACCTTAATCTCTATGCTGTCGGCAATAATCTTGCGCATTTCCCAGATGTCGTTTACATCGCCCGAAGCCTTAGCCTGAAGCATGATGTTGCCGATGGCAGTGCCCTCCTGTGGACCTGCTACAACCTTCACACCACAAGAATTAGCGGTAAACTGATCAAGGAAATAGTTCTTGCTTCCACCACCGATGATGTGCAACACATCGAGAGGGAATGAAGCCATATCCTTCAAGTAGCTGAACACCTGACGATAGCGCAAAGCCAAAGAATCGAAGATGCAACGGCAGAACTCAGCGTGAGTCTGCGGAACAGGCTGATTGGTGTTCTTGCAATACTGCACGATAGCGGCAGTCATCGACTCTGGGTTAGCAAACATCTTATCATCAGGATTAATCAAGCTGCGGAATGCTTCCACCTGCATAGCGTCCTGCTGCATCTGCAAATGGCTCTTGTCGGCATCCTCTGGCCACTCACGACGGCAGCTCTCATAAAGCCACATACCGCAGATGTTCTTTAGGAAGCGTGTAGTGCCCTCAATGCCGCCCTCATTTGTGAAGTTTAGTTCGAAGCTCTTCTCATTGATGATGGCGTCCTTAGTTTCGATACCCATCAAGCTCCATGTGCCTGAACTAAGATAAGCAAACTTCTCATCCTTGGCAGGAACGGCAGCCACTGCGCTTGCTGTGTCGTGACCCGCAACTGCTATTACAGGCACTGCGCCAAGACCTGTTATCTTCTGAATTTCTTCAGTAAGTGTGCCGATAACGGTAGCTGGCTCTGTCATCTCGCCAAACTGATCGCGTGTCAAGCCAGTGCTCTCAATAAGCTTATTGCTCAGCTCACGAGTGTTAGGATCGAGAATCTGTGATGTAGAAGCTACTGTGTATTCGCAGATGGCACGACCTGTGAGCATATAGCTCAAAGCGTCAGGCACAAACAACACCTTGTCGGCATTCTCCATCGCGCTGTTGCCTGCCTTGTGCATAGCGTAGAGCTGGAACAGAGAGTTGAAGTTCATAAACTGAATACCTGTAGTGTCGTAAACTTCTTCCTTGCTTACAGCCTCTTCGAAGTATTTCTCCATCACTCCGAATGTGTGAGGATCGCGATAAGCCATAGGATTGCGGAGCAACGCTCCATCCTTACCTACAAACACGAAGTCGCATCCCCATGTATCGATACCGATACTCTGGATGTTGATGCCACGGCGCGCAACAAGTTTAAGACCTTTGATTATCTCATTATATAGAGCGTAAATATCCCAATACACATGACCACCCGTCTCAATGAGGTTATTATCGAAACGAGTAAGCTCGTCGAGAGATATTTGTCCATCATTCAGTGTACCGATGATAGTTCTGCCACTGGTAGCTCCCAGGTCGACAGCGAAAAAACATTTTATGTTGTTCATTACTTTTTAGTTAGTTGTTTAAGCGAGAAAAGGGGTTATAACTTTCTCATACAAAACATTTTCACGCAAAGTTAGTTGAAATAGGTTCTTGTTGTACCTAATATTTTGATTTTTAAACTAAATAAATTGACACTTACATTTTTACATTAAAAATCATAAAAAAATGTGGGCTACCCGTCATCACGACGTGGTAACCCACTCACCATTATGAAGTCTATTTATTTTTTCAATTTATTCAAATTCAGCAACTGCTTGCCGTTTACGGCATGCTTTGCGCTAAACTTACTTGCAGAAGCGTCCTCATCGAATTTCATAAGAGCTGGATAATACAAGGTAAGTATATCTGCTACATCATTTTCTTTGGCAAGTTTTTTTGCAGAGAAAGCCTCCCAAATGAATGCAGCAATCTCATGTCCACCAAATGTTCCACCAAATTCAGCTACACTATATCCGTCTTCTATATGTTCTATTTCAGCAGTAGAATAAGAATTGGTATTATAACTGGTCCAATATTCGATATTCTCATCTGCAAAAGGCTGATATATGTAATAGGTAGAACCACCTAAAGCCAAGCTGCCAAGATAAGCACCCGACTGAACAGAAATCGTGCCCGTAGATTCATCAACGCTTATAGGCATTTCAAAACCGAAATCAGGCAAACTGATTTTGTTCTTTGTTATGAGAGCTTGCATACCAGTGAATTTGCCCTCTTCTGTATAATATGTGAGATAACATTCCCCAGCAAAGTCCTTGTCAAAGTCGAACTGCTTTACGGCAATAGAATCCTTCGTGTCGCCAAAACTGTAGTATACATATCCGCTACGAACATGACCTGTATTGTTGGCAGCCAAAGAAACTACCAAAGAGTCGCCCACGAGGCTTGGCGTAATCCAGTCTTCAGAAGCAGAGAACGCAATATCAACATTACGGCTGACAAAGAATTTGCTTACAGAAGCGTCGTCACCGCCAATAATGCCATTCATTGCATCTGGCAGAGAAACATGATAACCATTCTGCTGCACCATTACGCTTGTAGAATCCTCGCCTGCCCAAACGGTAAGCTTAGAATATCTTGTTTCAAGACTTTGGTTCTGCGGAGCAGTCACGGTAACGGTATCGCCATCGAAAGTAGCTTCGCACCAACTCTGCGAAAGAGCCACGCGAGTGATACCGCCTGGAGTCTTCACTACAACTTTTCCAGTAGAAGCAGAAGCGTCGAAAGCGACGCTCTGCTTAACTACATTTATGGTAGAAACGTGGTCATACGGATTGTCGGTATCATCACTGCACGAAGCAAATGAGAATGCCAATACCGCAGCCAACATTATGTTATATATCTTTTTCATTGTAACTATATCTCTTTTAGTGAGTTATTACTTCTTGATGAGATAGATATTCTCCACGAATAAATAATTGCTGCCGATTGCTAAATCTCCATCCGTATACTGACCAACGCTATTTCCGTTAGAGTCTGTTATCCAGAAGCAGAAGCCGGTAGAGTTGTCACTTTGCAGAGAATAGACAGGCTTTTCGCCACCTTTCGTAAGAGCGGTGTTCAGTCCGTATTGTGTGTAGGCAGGAGCAAGTCTACCGCTCTTCTCTGCCTGCCACCATACAATATATCCATCAGTCTGGAAAATAGGCTGAGTGTTGAGCGACAGCGAACCGATAGCCTTATCATAGACAAGTTTCAAGTCGTAATTAGGATTTATACCCTTCATCAAATAAGATTTACCATCTTCGCCCGGGACTAATGTTACGCTGACAGAATCAGATTTATCAGTCATTCCGATATTAAACTTGAAGAAATAATCGCCCGCGAAATCCTCAAACTTAACATATCCCTCAGGCAAGAAACCATTGACGACTGACTTCTCACCAGCAGCACTGACGTAAGAGAAAGAATTTGTGGCAGCGTCGTAAGCAAGCTCACGGATAGTTTCTCCACCGAAAGAGATAGGCTCATAGAAAGAGATACCCTTATCAGTAAATACGAAAGCAACTTGTTTTATAGTGTTGGTCATATCGTCGTAATCATAATACGTGAGTTGCAGATTGTTCATATCTATCTCGCCATACAAGTGCTTACCTCCAACTGTGCCGTCGATTCCGCCACAGAGGAAAGACTCCTGTATATCGCTAAGTTTGGCAAGATAATCATCAGCTGATTCTTTCAGTCTTACGAGATACTGCACATTGCCTGTTCGCTTAGAATGCACCTTGATAGAATCTGTACCGATGCTGTCGATTACAAACTCAAAGTCACCATTCATGCCCTCATAAGCACCGGAAGATGGTGTAGAGAATACATGCAGGAAAGCATTGTAAGTATCGAATGTAAGCACAGGGCCATCATCAGTTGTCATCTTATAATAACTCTCCACCGTAGTACTGATAGGCGCGCCAAACATCGCTGCGAGTTCTGATTGAGCCTCAACAGTGAGCGAATCGAATTTGCAAGTAATGGCACAGCCACCATATTCCTGATTTTTGCCAGGATACATATTAAAAACCCAGCCATATTCAGAACTTCTCAATGTAGAGCGAGTGCTGGCGAGATATTCCTGCATACGGGTAGAGGCTGGCTTGTCAAATACATCGTCATCATCCTTCAGGCACGACTGCAAGAGCAGTGCAGGAAGAGCAATAAGCAGATATGCTATATATTTATTTATCTTCATTTGTTGTTCCTCCTAATTAATTATTTCTTAACTGTCAAATCGGTAAGACTTACCTTGCCTGAGATAACATCAGCCTGACGACGCTGAATAGCGTCACGCAGCTGGTCGATGTCTACATTCCACTTTGTCTGCATATAAGCGCGCACGATGTCGAGCTTAGAGTTGATGAGAGCTGCGCCCTCTTCTCCGCCACGAGCCACCATAGCGTCCCATGTAGCTTTATCATTTACAACGTAAATAGAAAGCATCTCGGCAAAATCCTCAGTATCTGAATGCTGCGAATATGCGGAGATGAAACCGTGAGCAGCGAAATAAGATGCCTCACTAAATGGCTCTGCGCTCCAGCTGTCGCCTACATAATCAGTGGCAGTGATGAACTTGAAGTTCGTAGGATATTCTATTGTCTGATTCAGGATGTGAGTGAACTCATGATGAATAGTCTTGAAATAAAGCTCATTGAGCATCTCAGGATTATCAATATACTCGCTGACATGATTAGCACCGGTAAGAAGTATCTTCTTACCATTCTCCGCTGTACCAAGAATCATAGTACCATTGTTGCGATACTCAAACTCACCCATGCAGAAGAACAGTTTTGGGAAATGAGCGCGAGTGAAATCTACACCTGCTGTCTCATCATAAGCCTCAATGCAGAGATATTTCAACATGTGAGCCATCACCACAGCATTGTCAAAATTGGCAGGCACTGTGTAATAGTCCATGTCGCTCTCGTTGCTTTCGTAGCGATACTTAAACTGGATGTTGTAAGGCTCTACGAAATTGGCGTCGAGCCATTTATCGAATATCGTCTTCTCCTGCTGTTCAGGCACGATCACGCTCGTAGAGTTTGGATCATCATCGCTGCACGAAGCGAGAGGCAATGAGCACACAGCGAAGAGAAGAGCATATAATATTGTTTTCTTCATAATTGAAAGTTCCATTTATTTTATTTAGTTCTTGGGTTAGGAGCTACGCCTGCGTCGCGCACTTTCTGCGGTATCTGTATGGCACGTCGCTCGTCGTCCACCGTAAGCCAGTCTGTAACCTTGGCTGGATTTCCGGCTGCGTTGAGCTGAGTGCGAGGAATAACAATGCCATAACGCTTGATGTCGAACCAGCGCAATCCAAGCTGCATTGTCTCAATACGGCGCAATTCCAAAACGCACTGCAACATAGCTTCCTGCACAGAGCCTTCTGCATCGATTTCAAACGAAGGATGCAAATGCTTCTTTATTGTAGAGGTAAGCTCGTTCTTGTCGTAAGAATAACCCACGCCGTTGTAGAATTTCACAATGCTGTCGGTAGTGAATGTAGCAGCGTTCTTAATGAAATTCTGTATCCAGAGATTGATGTCGGCTGTAGCCTTGTCATACTGCTTAGCGAGTACATAAGCCTCGGCACGGTTGAGCAGACATTCATCCGAAGTAAGGATTGGCATAACAGAATGCATATAACCAGTACCGGCAACAGGATCAATAGTCTCTGTAGAAAGAGGCACACGCCAGAATATAGACTTATCTGAATTTGAGCCTGAATAATCCATTAAGCCCGCATAAGCCTTACTGTTTCCCCAAATGTTTTTAGCATTCAAATCCTCATGCGTGCCAACCCACTGAGCATGACTATAACGATTCATATATCTATAAGGATTGAATATCAATCCCAAATATGAAGTCGTAGAAACAAGCATAAGATTACAATTAAGCGAAGCATCAATATAATGATTCTCAATCGCTTCTCTACCCTCATCGCCCTGTGGCATTGAAGCTATGTAGCTGTAGTCGCGAAGCATTGTCTTTGGGCTTGAGCCAAGACAGAGAGTAGCATACTTGATTGCCTTCTCCGGCTGCTCATAATAGAGATAGAAGCGAGTGGCGAAAGCATAGGCAGCCTGAGTGTTGAAATGATACTTCGGCTGAGTATAGTGAGAATCACCAATAAGTGGCAATGCCTCCTGAATATCCTTGTCTATCTGAGCATAAACCTCGGCAACAGTTCCACGCTCGACTGGTGAGAATAGTTTAGACGCAGGCTTTAAAGGATAAGCTACACCAAGATCCTTGTCGGCAGTCTTGCTGTCGAAATGCTTGCAGAACATATTCACAAGCATAAACTCATTGTAAGCACGGCAAAGCAAAGCCTCAGCTTTGGCTTCCTCAAGTTTAGCTGTAGTCGCGCCCATTTCTTCTATAGCTTCCAAAGCCATATTGGCGGCAGCCACAGAAGTATAACTTGCGTCCCAAAAATGCTGAGTATCATCATTATCAGTTTCTGTAATATCCTTCCAAGAAAAAACCTCATCATAGAAACGCTCTGTGTAAGGATTGTTTTCACCTAAATCGACGATATTATCTGAACTCAATTCTGTGACAAGCGCAAAATTAGAACGAGGATAAGCGGAAGTAAGAAGCGCCACCGCTTTGTCTTCCGTATTTATAGTAGTACGGTTGTCGGGATTAGTATCCAGAAAGTCGTTGCACGAAGTGAGGCTCAACGCCGCAAGACTTGCAACAAACAGACCGTATGTTGATTTTATTATCTTCATTGTTATTACAATTATGTATATAATGTATTAAAGACCGAGTTTGAGGGTGAGAGTAAACTGCTTAGCCATTGGAGTTGCCACACCACCTGTATTAAAGAACTCAGGGTCTTGACCGTTAAGTTTCTTATCGGCGTAGATAAGGAACATATTAGTAGCCTGCAACTTCAATGAAAGATTGCTCAGCTTCATCTTCTCAAGGAATGTCTTAGGGAAGTCGTAAGCTAAAGAGATTTCTTTCATACGGATGAAGTCGCCCTTAGCGATGCGCTCATCAGAATAGTTGTAAGCATTATAAGCATAGCTCAACTTTGAATCCAACTTATTCTGCATCTTGCTTGCTATTACAGGCACATTGGTAAACTTCTCATCACCAGGAACGCTCCAGCGATTGCGGAACTCCTTAGGAGTAGAACTAAGGTCATCGTATTTATTAGAGAACACAGGGTCAAGACGCACTACATTGCCGAAAGAATATGTAACGAACACATTCAGCGTAAAGTTCTTATATTTGAAGATGTTGCCCAAAGAACCCACATCGGTAGGGTCTACGCTGCCTTCATATTTCAAGAACTTAAGCTTTTCTGGGTCGGTAGTCTGGAAATAGATACCTGTTGTAGTTACGTTGCCATCCTGATCGAGGAACATAGGCAAACCTTCGCTGTTAAGTCCCTTGAAAGGAACTGAGAACAAGGCGCGCACAGGATAGCCAGCCATTGTGAAACCAGTGCCCGAAACGTAAGTTATAAGACGCTGTCTTGCGTTAAGCTCTGTAACCTCGTTATGAGTGTGAGAATAAATGAAGTTAGATGTCCATGTGAAATCCTTTGTCTGGATGTTCTTGGTAGAAAGTGAAAGCTCCAAACCGCTTGACTTCATCTTGGCGATGTTACCGAATTTAGTGGTAAAGCCGTCAGTACCAGAAGTCTGGGTAGGGCCTATCAAGTCGTAGTTGCGACGAGTGTACCAGTCTACAGAAAGGTTGATTCTGTTGTTGATGAAACCGAAGTCGGCACCAATGTTGAACTCATGCTTCTTCTCGTATGTAAGCTCGCTGTTGGCTGGATCGTCGATATACAAACGGCTCTCGCGCACACTTGCGAACGGACGCCAAGGAGTGTCGCTCTTGATTACAGCCAAAGAGTTGGTAATCGAAGGCGGCTCGGCGGTAAGAGAATAAGAAAGACGCAACTTAGCGTGAGACCACCAGCTGTGGAGAGGCTTAAAGAACTGCTCTTCGCTTGCGTTCCATGCTCCAGAAACGTTCCAAGTAGGAAGCCAGCGTGCGCTGTTGCTCTTACCAAGGCGGTTAGAACCCTCATAACGCACAGTACCGTTGATGCTATACAAGCCCTTATAAGAATAAGAAGCTGTGCCGAAGAACGCCGCGCTGCGGTTATAAGTATTGCTCAATGTGTAATAATCAGAATTTTCCTCTGCACCTTTCTTAAACACCTGATAAGCATAGTTAGGAATCATGCCCATGTTGTACTGCATACCCCAGCCACGGAACCATGTAGAATGGCGGTCGGTAGAGTTAGCTTCCAAACCTCCATAGAAGTTCACGATGTGGTCTTCGTTGTACACGTCGTTATACTGAGCGGTAGCACGGAAGTCCCAACCAAACATACGGTTGTCGTCGCGCTCATAGATACCACCATCAGGCAACACCGTTATAGGCAATGCGTAAGGGTTGTCAGGATCGGTGTAAAGGAATGGATTATTCTTGCGTATGGTAGAAGTGCCCATAGCGCGGTAAGCCATAGCCTGATTAGAGTCGTCGAGGATGTTGTGCTCACGAGAAGTAGCTGAATACTTCACAGAACCGAGCACGCTAAGCTCCACCTTAGTGATAGGCTTATAATTCAAACGTCCCTGAATACGGAAGTCGGCTACATTAAGATCCATATAGTTAGACTCCAACTCATGGAAGATGTTGAACGGAGCGTAATTGCGAGTATAGAAAGTGTTTGCGTCGAGAGCACGCGAAGTGTTCAGGGCGTAAGAATAAGGGTTGATGTCGAAGTCGCGCTTCACCTCACCAGAAACAGCGTCTACCTCACTGCTCAACGTACCAGGCGCACGCTGCTTGCGGTAAGAAGCGTTGCTGATAAGGTTGATGTTCACCTTGCGTGAGATATTGTAAGTGGTGTTGAGATTGGCAGTGTAGCGCTGCACCTTGCTCTGCTTTGTCCATCCCGGATCGAACATTGCAGAAAGCGAAGCGTAATACTGAGCCTTGTCAGTACCGCCTGAAATGCTTACAGAATGGTTGTGCTGGACAGAGTTTGAGAACAATTTGTCAAACCAGTCGGTATTTCTGTATTCAGCATTGCGCAGATAAGCAGCCTTGGCCTCTGGAGTATTGGCGAGGGCAAACTGTCCCGTAACAGGGTCGTAAGTATCAATCATCTCATACATCTTGCCATATACACCGCTGCTGGCAGCTACGGCAATTTCCGCGTAATTGAGATAACCTTTCTGCTGCAACTCCTGATAAACTTCCATCTGGTCCTGAGAGTTCATAATATTGAATGTGCCATAACTTGGCTTCAGGCGCATAGTGTATTCACCAGTATAGTTGATGTGAGCCTGTCCTGCCTTACCTTTCTTTGTGGTAACGACGATGACACCGGCCATCGCGCGCGCACCATATATAGATGTAGCAGAACCATCCTTCAATATCTGGAAGCTCTCAATATCATCTGAGTTCAAACCTGCGATTGCTGAAGAAATAAGAGTGTTGGCATCGCCCGATGAAAGATTGTCGGCATCTACATCAACCACATCTTCCATAATAACGCCGTCGACAACCCACAAAGGCTTGCTTGAGCCATAGATTGACGTCGCGCCACGCACACGAATTTTAGGAGCTGTACCGAATGTGCCACTCACATTCTGCACGCTGACACCGGCAGAGCGTCCCTCCAAAGAGCGTGAAACATCAGCCACACCATTAAGTTTGGCATCTTCGGCTGAAATTTTATCGGTAGCACCGGTAAACAATCGTTTGTCTACCTTAGACATACCTGTAACTACGACTTCACCAACGGTGGTAGCTTCAGGAAGAAGTTTTACCGTTATTCCCGATTTCGCTTTTACCTGCTGTGACTTGTAACCGAGATAAGACACCGAGATGGTGCTTCCGGCAGAGGCGTTCAGAGTAAACTGTCCGTCGATGTTGGTCACAGCTCCGGTCTTTGTGCCTTTTACCAAGACTGACGCGCCGATAATAGGCTCACCATTCTCATCAATGACGGTACCCTTTATCTGACCTTGCGCGAAGGCCACGCAGCTTAGCATTACACAAAAGAGTGTAAACAATAACTTTTTCATAAGCTATTCTCTCTACTTACTGTTTTTAATTAATAATTTTATTATATATGTAACTAATCTCGTTATCAGTTATGGGAATTGATCAAAAAAAATAAATTGGAAGTTGTCGTATATATATGTGTGTATGTTTACATAAGATTAAATTCGCCTGTAAAGGGTGTGTTTTAATCTCTCTTGATATAAACTTATTTTTATTATAACGTCTCCCTCATTATCTTAATTTCAAATCTCTCTTTTATCACCTGTTTTTAGCAAGTTTTAAAATTTATATTTGCAAAGATATTATTTTTAGCGTAAAACAACAAATTTTAAGACTACAACTTTCAATAATCCTTGCATTTTTATAATTAAATGAAAGTTTTCAGCCTATTTTGGTTACAATTTATAAATAACCATATAAACTCAAAATGTAACCAATTTCAATCCAAACGGAATGGAACTGGTTCAGAGTGTAACTAATGGCAATCCAAACAGAATGGAACTGGTTCAGAGTGTAACCAGATACACTCCGCTTGGATTGACGTTAGCTCAATATCGTAATTACTGCAATTTCATCTGGAAAGAACTTGCCGGAAGATTGCTTTTCGCTCCGCGGATGTTGGCACGAGAAGGATTGTTCTTCCACGCATAGCGCACCGATGAAGGCGAAAAATTTTCTGGAATGGTGACAACTACTTGCTTTCCGCTGACCGCTGCCGCCACGTTCAGATATTTGCCGTCGCCGCCTGCAAGCTCCATTTCGCCTACAGCCTCACATTGCTGCAATGGCTGATCAAACAGCAAAACTACTTTGTCGCCCTCACGCTTGGCAGAAACCACCTGTGGAGAAAGCTCCACCTTGTCGCCATACACCATTCGGCGCAACGACAGAGCCACACGCTCGGCAACCTCACGCTTACGCAAAGGATGGATATCGTTCCATTCTCCAAGGTCGAGAGCCACGGCAAGCTCAGAGCGATTGTCCTCCACCGTAGAAAGTCGCTGAGCCTCACGCACACCTGCCCAACCTGAATATTGCGGTTTCTCTGACGGCTCCATGAAATTGGCAAGCTGAACGATAGCGAAAGGCATTGCCGCATCGTTCCACAATGCACGCCATGAGCCTTTTAGCTTGCGAAGCATAGGAAGATAGTCATCAGGATTGCCGGCATTGCTCTCACCCTGATACCACACTACGCCTGCCACTGAATAAGGAGCAAGCGGAAGGAGCATGCTGTTGTAAAGCACATAAGGCAAATTCTGTGTGCTCACGTCCATCGTGCGCAATGGCGGCATCATGCAGCCGATATTGCTTTTCCATGTTTCGTTTAGCTTTATCGTAGAGCCGTCGGTAAATTCCAACTGATATTTCTTTCCGTGGGTGAACGATGGTGCGCCCTGCTTAGTGATAAATCGTATGGCAACGACATTGTCGCCCTCATGAAGCAAACCTGCCGGAACATTGTAACGACGTGGCGGATACTGATAATAAGTTACGCCCACCTGCTTTCCGTTCACATAAGCATAATCCATATCATAGAGAGTGCCGAGATTGAGCAACGCTTCCTTGCCGGCGTGAGCAGCGTCTACCTTTATGTGCTGGCGCACCCACACAGCTCCTACTACAGGCTGACCTTTAAAGGTAGACCATGATCTTGAGAATTGGTTATGCTCCGCCCAAGCAGCGTCATTGTATTCACAGCTTGCCCAATGCTCCAAAAGTCCTTTATCGCCCTTGTCGAGAGCCTTGTTCCAGCTTTCGGTTACAATATTGTTGGCTTTGCGCTGAGCCTCAACATATTCATGAGAATAAAGAGCGGTGCGATTACAAAGCAATGGATAATCACTTTGCAGAGAGTCACGCGATACCCATGCCTCGATAGGAGTTCCACCCCAACTATTGCAAATTATGCCCTGTGGCACATGAGTGCGCTCAAACATCTTGCGGGCAAGATAATAACCGAGGGCTGAGAAATTCCACGCGTCTTTCTTGTTGGCTTTGCGCCACCCCAGTGTCGTAACATCATGAATGGCGTTATCCACATAAGAACGTTGCTCCGCGCGAAACAGTCTTATTTTGTCATTGCTGTAGTTGTCAATATCTGTAGTGTACTGCGGATAGACGCGCGAAACCATCACGTCCATATTCGACTGCCCTGAGCAGAGCCACACATCGCCCACAAGCACATCTTTTATCTCAACGTCACCTATATATAATATGTAAGGGCCACCAGCTTTCATCTTAGGCAACAAAGCATGCCATCTGCCATTTTCATCGGCAACGACACCGACATTATTCTTACCGATTGACACCACGAACGACTCACGGGGAGAAGCCGTGCCCCACACTTTAATTGTTTTTCCGCGCTGCAAAACCATTCCATCCTGAAAAAGCTTGGCAGGCACGATTTTCGCGTTGGCAGCGACTGCCAACAAAATAAAAAGAAATAGAGATAGATATTTTTTCATGCCGCCAAAGTTAATCATTATTATATTAGCAAGGCTACAAGCATGGAACATTATCCTTACATCTGAAACATGAGGAAAAGTTTGTGTAACATAGCGTAAAAAGAGCTTAAGTAATTTACGTTAAATTTGCAATCGCAAAAAACTAAACTTAACGTATTAAACAATCAGCAATGAATAAACAAGAAACGGCTGGCTTCTACAATCTATCATGGATTCAAAGAATAGGATTCGGTTCGGGAGATTTGGCTCAAAACCTGATTTACCAGACCATTTCCATGTATCTGCTTATATTTTATACTAATGTATATGGACTCGACCCTGCTGCTGCGGCATTCATGTTCTTAGTCGTTAGACTGGTAGACGTAGTGTGGGATCCTGTCGTAGGAACATTCGTAGACAAGCATAATCCCAGACTGGGAAAATATCGTGCCTACCTCGTGTTGGGTGGAATTCCTCTGACTGGCTTTGCCATAATGTGTTTCTGGAACGGCATGAGCGGCTCGCTGCTATATGCCTATATCACCTATGTGGGCATGTCGATGTGTTACACATTAATAAATGTGCCCTACGGCGCGCTCAACGCCTCGCTCACCAGAGATACCAACGAGATAACGGTGCTTACGAGCGTGAGAATGTTTATGGCAAACATCGGTGGTCTTGCCGTGGCTTATGGTATTCCAAAGATTGTGTCAATGCTCACCAAAGACGGACAGGTGAACTCTCCCGAAGCTGCCGACGCGTGGTTTACCACAATGCTGATCTATGCACTCATAGGCATGGCGTTGCTCATCTTCTGCTTCTCACAATGCCATGAGCGCGTGGTGATGGATAGCAAGGAGACTGAAAATGTAAGTGTATCCGATTTATATAAAGAATTTCTGCGCAATCGCCCACTTCGCATCTTAGCTTTCTTTTTTATCACGGCTTTCGCGATGATGGCAGTAGGCAATTCTGCCGGCTCATATTATATGATATATAATGTGCATGGCACGAGCGACGACATGGCTATATTTATGGCACTGGGTTCTGTTCCGGCGTTTATATTCATGCCAATGGTGCCGATGATAAAGCGCATGGTGGGCAAGCGCGGAATGTTCTTTATCTTCCTCAGCGTCGCTATTATCGGTATGGCTATGCTCTATGCCATATCAATGATACCAGCGTTGAAAGACCAGATATGGCTCGTATATGTAGCACAATTTATCAAGTCTACTGGCGTAATCGTGGCTACGGGATATATGTGGGCACTTGTGCCTGAAGTAATATCTTATGGCGAATACACTACAGGCAGAAGAATTTCTGGCATCGTAAACGCATTGACCGGCATATTCTACAAGGCCGGAATGGCACTCGGCGGAGTAGTTCCAGGAGTGGTTTTGTGCCTTGTGAATTTCGACAAGGACAATGCTACCACGCAATCACCCTTGGCTGAGCAAGGCATATTGTGGCTTGTGGCTGTAATCCCTGCTATATTGCTGGTACTGGCGATGTATATCATATCAAAATATGAACTGAGCGACGAAGTTATCGACAAGATAAACAAGGAGATTGAGGCAAGAAACGAATAATCTCCGAAACATACAGAAGACATCATCTTTTAATACATATATACATTATACAATTAATTAACTCTTGACTTAACTTATAACAATAACAATGACAAACAAGCTATTAATGGCTGCATTCATGGCTTTGGGTCTTTGCCAGACAGCAAAGGCTCAAACCATGAAAGAAGCACTTGGCAAATACTTCCTCGTGGGAGCAGCAGTAAACACCAACGTGGTATATGGCATCGACAATAAAGGCGCTAATGTGGTGAAGGAAAATTTCAACGCCATTGTGGCAGAAAACTGCATGAAAGGCGAAGAAATTCACCCTGAGGAAAATCGTTACTACTGGACAGACGCTGACCGCACAGTGGAATTTGCCCGAATGAACCATCTCACGATGACAGGACATTGCCTTGTGTGGCACTCTCAGGCTCCACGCTGGATGTTTACCGACGCCAATGGCAAGAAGGTAAGCCGTGAGGTGCTTATCGACAGAATGTATCATCACATCACCACCGTAGTGAAACATTTCAAAGGCAAAGTGATAGGTTGGGACGTGGTAAACGAAGTTGTGGAAGACGACGGCTCAATGCGCCATTCTCCATATTATGACATTATCGGCGAAGACTTCATTGAGCTTGCGTTCCGTTTCGCTCATGAGGCAGATCCTAAGGCTGAGCTATATCTCAACGATTTCAGCATGTCAAATCCTAAGAAGCGTGCTACATATTGCAGAATAATCCGCGATTTGAAAAAGAAAGGCATACGCGTAGACGCTATGGGAATGCAGAGCCACCACGGACTGGATTATCCTAATCTGAAAGAATGGGAAGCGACAATGGACTCTCTTTCTGCATGCGGAGTGAAAGTAATGCTCACCGAGCTTGACCTCAACGTATTGCCTAACCCTGACAGATTCGGCGGAGCGGAAGTTAGCCAGAATTTCGCCTACAGAGAAAAACTCGACCCTTACAGAAACGGCATAACAAAAGAAGGCACACGCAAGTTTGAGCAGCGCTACCTTGAAATCTTCAAGATAATCAACCGCCATCGCGACCAGATATCAAGAGTAACATTCTGGGGAGTAGACGATGGAACATCATGGCTCAATGGATTCCCTGTACCTGGAAGAACCAACTATCCTTTGTTCTTCGACCGCCAATATAAGGCAAAGCCTATCATGAAGAAGGTTATCGACCTTTTTAAATAGAAAACATATCAATATCAAATACAGATAATAATGATGACTACGAAATATCTCTTTCCTGAAGACTATATGGCAGATCCGTCTGCCAATGTCTTCAATGGGAAACTCTACATCTATCCAAGCCACGACCGTGAGTCGGGCATTCCTGAGAATGACAACGGCGACCATTTCTGCATGGCAGACTATCATGTTCTCTCATTCGATGATTTAGAAAACGGAACTGCCCACGACAGCGGAGCAGTGTTAAAGGTGGAAGATATTCCATGGGCTGGCAGACAGCTATGGGATAACGACGTGGTAGAGAAGAACGGCAAATACTACATGGTGTTCTGTGTGAAGGACAAGACCGACACATTCCACCTCGGTATCGCCATTGCCGACAATCCTAACGGCCCATTCATTCCACAGCCTGACCCTATACGCGGTTCTTACAGCATCGACCCATGCGCCTTCAAAGACGACGACGGAGAAATTTATGTATATTTCGGCGGCATCTGGGGAGGACAGTTGCAACGCTATCGCGACAACAAATCATTGGAAAGCGCATGCCTTGCCAAAGAGGGTGAGAATCCTATTCCAAGCCGTGTGGTAAAGATGACCGACGACATGTTGCAGTTTGCCGAAGAACCACGCCCTGTAATCATTCTCGACGAAAACGGCGAAGTGATAAAGGAAGGCGACAAGCGCAGATTCTTTGAAGCATCATGGATGCACAAATATAACGGCAAATATTATTTCTCTTACAGCACAGGCGATAGCCACTTGATGTGTTATGCAGTAGGCGACAACCCATACGGCCCGTTCACCTATCGTGGCACGCTGCTTGAGCCTGTAATAGGCTGGACCACTCATGGTTCTATAGCCGAATACAAGGGGAAATGGTATCTGTTCCATCACGACAGCGCGCCTTCAGGCGGACGCACATGGCTGCGTAGCGTAAAGGTGAAGGAAATCAGCTACGATGAGGATGGAAATATTATAGTAGCCAAAGATTAAAACAATAACGAGAAGACAATGAGCAAACAATATTTATTGGGACTCGACGTAGGCAGCAGTTCAGTGAAGGCATCACTTGTAAATGTGGAGTCGGGTCAGAGTGAAGCCACTACATTCTTCCCAGAGACGGAAGCTCCCATAAAGAGCATTAAGGCAGGCTGGGCAGAACAAGACCCAGAAATGTGGTGGACAAACGCAAAGCTGGCCATCGCCAAAGTTATGGAGATGAGCGGAGCAGCCAAAGAGGAAATCAAGGCAGTGGGTATATCTTATCAGATGCACGGACTTGTCTGCATCGACAAGGATTTGAAACCTCTGCGCGATGCCATCATCTGGTGCGACTCAAGAGCTGTGCCATACGGCGCTCAGGCTATGGACGAGATGAAGAGCCAATGCCTCAACGCCCTACTCAACTCACCTGGCAACTTCACGGTAAGCAAACTTGCATGGGTGAAGGAAAACGAGCACGAGCTTTACGGCAAGATATACAAGGCTATGCTCCCTGGAGATTACATAGCAATGAAATTCTCTGGCAACGTAGCTACCACCATCAGCGGATTGTCGGAAGGCATGGCATGGAACTTTAAGGATAAGCAGGCAGCCAATTTCCTTTTCGACTATTTCGACATATCAACATCCCTCCTTCCGGAGATTGTTCCTACATTCGGCATTCAGGGCTACGTTTCAAAAGAAGCGGCAGAGGAAACAGGATTGGCTCAAGGCACACCTATCTCATATCGTGCCGGCGACCAGCCTAACAACGCATTGTCGCTCAACGTGTTCAACCCAGGAGAGATTGCTGCCACAGCCGGAACATCAGGCGTAGTATATGGCGTATTGGGAGATATCAACTACGACAGCAAGAGCCGTGTAAACACATTCGCCCACGTGAACTACACCAAGGAAGAAAATCGCCTCGGAGTATTGCTCTGCATAAACGGCACAGGCATTCTCAACGCATGGATACACCGCAACATCGCTCCCGACCTGTCATATAGCCAAATGAACGAAATAGCTGCCAACGTGCCTGTAGGCAGCGACGGACTGATAGTAATGCCATTCGGAAACGGAGCTGAGAGAATGTTGGAAAACGAGGAAATAGGAGGCTCTATCCACAATCTCAACTTCAACAAGCACAGCCGTGCTCACATCATCCGTGCCGCACAGGAAGGAATTGTATTCTCATTCTGCTACGGAATGGAAATCATGCAGCAGATGGGTATGAACATTTCTACAATTCACGCCGGTCACGCAAATATGTTCCTAAGTCCTATATTTAGGGAAACTCTCGCCAACGTGAGCGGAGCTACCATCGAACTTTACGACACTGACGGAAGCGTAGGCGCTGCCAAAGGTGCCGGCATTGGATGCGGAATATACAGAAATCATGATGAAGCATTCGCCACTCTGAAAAAGCTTGAGGTAATCAAACCTGACACAGACAGACGCGACGAATACGTTCAGGCATACAACAACTGGAAGAAAAAGGCAATAAACATTATAACTACTTTTCATACTACCTAAAGGATAACACACATAATAAATCTTCACTAAAAATTAGGTATTGACGCTTCTCTCTAATCAGAGCAGCGTCTTTTTTTGTTTTAAGACGTTAAAAATCGACCCATTAAATTATCATTTCATTATAATTATTAGATTTATATTACAATTTGAAATAAAATCAAGCAGTAAAATAACATTTCGCAACGAAAAATTTGGTAAATCAAAAAGCATTATTTAACTTTGCACACATAACATAAAAAACATACACACATATATTACAACAAGTGATTAGACTTTTTAAGAGAGAGATTTTCATAGCATATAACTTTATACGATATATAACGCGTTACCAACGATGTGTATAAAGCAGAAGTCGCAAGACTTACGCCAAAAATAACACATTGTCGGGATGGCGTTGCCTGTACTTATAACGACTAATCTCTCTCTATTTTGATAGGGCTTCGTTTCGACGTGATTGTCGCGGCGAAGCCATTTTTATGGCTCTATCAAAATAGAGAGAGATTAATATTCTAATGCTTATTTCAAACAAGAATTGGTAATCACCTTAGCAGACGGCGCGCAAATTCTATCATGGTGTCTCTGCCGCCAAGGAAATCTAAATCATGCAAATCCGCCTTATAGTCAGGCTCAATGCCAAATTCCGTAAGCTGTTTGTCCTTATCATATATCGGGCAGGCAGAAAAACGCACGCTCCATCCGTTAGGCAGCTCACTGCTGAACGGCATACCTGCTCCGCCACCTGTCCTGTCGCCCACCACCTTTACATTTGGGCAGCAACGCATATACTTAACAAACTCGTTGGCAGCGCTGTAAACACTGCGATTGGTAATCACTACCACATTCTTCTGCCAACGCACACCTTTGCCGGGCTTTAATATCTGCTCATCATAGCCAGAGAAATCCTCATGCCCCTTACCCGTCTTATGGCGCATATATCCCACAAGCAGCGGTTTGTTGGTGAAGCGCGCGGCAAGCTGTTCTGCAGAAGAAATCATGCCGCCAGAATTATCACGCACGTCGATAATCAGTCCGTTGCACATGGCAAGCGAGATAAACATATCATCAAGATTGCCTGCTCCCATTGCCGACTCAAATGTAGGACAACGCACATATCCAATGTTGTCGTCAAACACACGATAACGGAGCGAACCTGCTATCTTATAATCCGTGCCAAAATACCTATTGATAAGGCTATCGCTGTAGTTGGAAGGATAATTCTCATGCCACGACCAGTTACGCGCCACATCAAACGAGGCGTACATATTCACATGACCATCCTTTAACTCAGAAAGCATATTGGCAAACACCTCAAACATCTGCGTCTCGGTCATATTATTATCCATCTGCTTTGCGTAACGCTCATGCACCTCATTCCAGTCAATGCCCTTATAGCCGAAGAAGCAATAATGCTCATCCATTATCTTCCAAAGAGCCTCGAAATTGCCATTGGGATTATCGGCATACTGTTCCTCGTCTACACATGAAGAGCAGAAGAAGCAACATAATGAAAGGAAAAAGAAAACGATATTTTTCATTTTCATGGACGAATATTTAAAATCTTAAAATGTTTCACCACGCCTATAACCACAGCATGAGTATAGACATGGGTTTTCAAATCATTTACCCTCGACTGCTGGAAATCTCCCATATATCCTAAGCGGAACGTAGTCTTCAGCAGACGGAAATCCAACGTCAGCATATTACGCAAGCTCGGAGCGTTGCCAAAATATGTAGGAACTATATTATGGTCGTAGTTGCCACGAGAGAATATCTCATAATAAGACTGCCCATAGTTAGGACTGAACATCACTCCGCAGAGAGGAACGCCTATCTCATATCTCAGCGCGAAAGGCTTCTCCTTAATGGCGAAATGATAAGTGACTACAGCCGATGGCGTGAAATTAAGAAAGGCACGTGCCTGCCCCGGGTTGTTGCCGTTGCGAGTGTTGTAGATAAAGCCGAGATTGAAATCCACCATCGCTCCTGCCTTAACGTCGAGCTGTCCGCCGAAGAAATGCCAGTTATAATGCCACGCATACTCAAAATTATACATACCGGCAATCTCATTGCCATCCTTTGAGCGCGACTTCACATTAGCCACATCGCCTATATGAACAATCTGGCGCGACCATTTGCGCCCCTGTCGCTCACGCGTGGTGTGGGAAATATACCTAAGCTCAGTGCCCGTATATTTTTCAGGAGAAAGATAAGTGTCGAGGATTTCAGTAGCTCCAAGACCTATCATTTTAGCATTAGTTATCACCTTGCCGGTCTCTAAGGTATCATTCTGCGCCGAGCAAGGAAAAGCTATGGTAGCGAAGAAGGCTACCATAGCTATATAATATTTACTGATTGTCAGTTTCAGTATCTGGAGTGTCGTCAGTTTTTTCATTGTCGTCAGGGAATAAGTTTAATTGCCCGGTTATTTCGTCGATAACCTGTTGTTCACTCTTTCCTTTATCTGGATCAAGATCTTCTATTTCCTCATTTCCATCAGTGCCTTCATTTTCAGGTTCAGGTTCAGGGAAACGCACAGGCTCAAGTTCTTCCACGCTTCCGATAGCCTGCTTGGTAACGCGTTTGCCATGCGCCTTGAATCCCTTCACGCCAACACACTGCTCAATGTCGAGAACGAGCGGTGGGAAATCAGGACGCGCGTCTTTAAGCACCACCTTAGCACGAGGATAGACCACATCGGTAAGCAAGAGAAGCTTGCTGTCCTCACTCTCGCCCACAAAGTTGCGATGACTCTTTATCGCCTCCATGCGGAAACGCTTCACATAAAGGAATCCATCGTTTTCAGCGTCGAGCACAAGAGCGCTCCACACTTTATTCTCATCCCATTTCTCCACTCGGATAAGATTTTCCTCGAAGTGGTTGTTTATGTCGAAGTCGGTGATATAGAACTCACCGTTGCTCAATACCACGAGCAAAGAATCGTCGTCGTTAAACTCGCCGAGGAATTTGCCGCGCTCCTCATAATTAAGTCGGCGCACATCCTTGTCAAACCATACCTTTCTGCCGCCCAGCGTGCTATGTCCATGGCTCTTCAAGCCTATTCGATGCACTGAGAATTTGGTAAGCAGATTACCCATTGCGTTGCGCCCCTTAATCATAATCTCAGAGAAATCCTTCTCTATGAATATTTTCTTGCGTTTTGCGCTTGGGTCGAGCGTCACCTTGATGGTCTCTGCCTCACCGTTAGGGTTGGCAGTGAAATACATGATGCGTGAGCCTGGTGTGCCCTTAGTGAGGTCATATTCACGGTCGTGGGTCATGCTCGTCACGTTGAAACGCTTGATGTAATAATATCCACGCTGTCCGTCACGATAAACCACATTATAAATTGTGCGCTTATCATTCTTCTTGAACACCTGAACATGAATGACATTCTTGCCCACGAATATCTTCTCAGCCACCTTTATCACTTTGTATTTACCATCGCGATAGAAGATAATGATGTTGTCGATGTCAGAGCAGTTGCACACAAATTCATCCTTCTTCAGCCCAGTGCCTATGAAGCCCTCCTGACGATTGATATATAGCTTTTCGTTAGCCTCAACCACCTTTGTTGCCTCAATGGTATCAAAAGAGCGGATTTCAGTCTGGCGAGGATGGTCTTTGCCGTATTTAGCCTTGATAAACTCAAACCATTCCACGGTGACATCCACCATGTGGGCCAGCTTATTGTCTATCTGGTCTATCTCGCCCTGAGTCTTGGCAATATATTCATCAGCCTTATCCTTGTTGAAGCGCGCGATACGCTGCATCTTTATCTCAAGCAGGCGCTGAATATCCTCCTTGACGATAGGTCTGTAGAATTGCTCCTTATAAGGCTCAAGTCGCTTATCAGTATGCTTTATAAGAGCGTCAGAATCTTTAGCGTTTTCAAACTCCTTGTCCTTGTATATTCTCTCGTCGATGAAAATCTTTTCCAAAGAAGCGAAGAATATAGCCTCCATAAGCTCGTTACGACGTATCTGCAACTCTCTGCGAAGCAATCCCATCGTGCGGTCTACGCTATGCTTCAACACCTCGCTCACGGTAAGGAACACCGGCTTGTCGTCTTCAATTACGCAGCAGTTAGGCGAAATATTAATCTCGCAGTCGCTGAATGCATAAAGAGCGTCGATTGTCTTATCAGGAGAAACGCCCGAAGACAAGTGAACAAGAATCTCCACATTGGCAGCCGTATTATCGTCCACCTTGCGAGCCTTGATCTTGCCCTTGTCGATAGCCTTCAATATAGAGTCGATAAGGCTTACCGTAGTCTTGCTATATGGTATCTCGCGGATAGCGAGAGTCTTGCTGTCTACCTTTTCAATCTTGGCACGCACCTTGAGCACGCCGCCACGCTGACCATCGTTGTATTTACTTGCGTCGATAGCTCCGCCGGTAGGGAAATCAGGATAAAGATGAAATTCCTCACCACGCAGATAATGCACGGCGGCATCGCATATCTCGTTGAGATTATGCGGCAATATCTTTGAAGAAAGACCTACGGCAATACCCTCAGCTCCCTCTGCGAGAAGCAAAGGAAACTTGGCAGGCAATGTGATAGGCTCCTGATTTCTGCCGTCATAGCTCAACTGCCATTCCGTAGTTTTATTATTGAAAAGAACATCCTTGGCAAACTTCGACAGACGGGCCTCAATGTAACGTGGAGCTGCGGCACGATCGCCTGTCAAGATGTTTCCCCAGTTACCCTGTGTGTCTACAAGCAAGTCTTTCTGTCCCAGCTGCACCAGCGCGTCGCCTATTGAAGCGTCGCCATGAGGATGGTATTGCATGGTGTGTCCTACGATATTAGCTACCTTGTTGTAGCGTCCGTCGTCCATTTCCTTCATCGAGTGAAGGATACGGCGCTGCACAGGCTTAAAACCATCATCAATATGCGGTACGGCTCGTTCGAGGATTACATAAGAAGCATAATCCAGGAACCAGTTTTTATACATTCCACTCAAGTGGTGCACGGCGGAAGCGTCGAATCGATTGGCGGGCTGATAATCTGAATGTTCATTCAAATCAGTATCTTGCTCTTCAATCTCTTCACCGTTGTTTTTTTCTGTTATTTTTTCGTCGTCCATTTTATTAAATTCTTGCTTACAAAGATAACAAAATTTTTCTAAAGACATCTTTATATATAGGAAAATGTTTTGCCATTTGCCCATTTTGCTTTACCTTTGCAGAGATATAAAAAGACTAAAATTTAAAAATAAATATATAAAATGGCACAAGACGACGTTTTTAAGAAAATCGTATCTCACTGCAAGGAGTATGGATTCGTTTTCCCAAGCAGTGACATCTATGATGGATTGGCTGCCGTTTACGACTACGGTCAGAACGGTATCGAGATGAAAAACAACATTAAGGAATATTGGTGGAAGAGCATGGTATTGCTCCACGACAACATCGTGGGTATCGACTCAAGCATATTCATGCACCCTACTATCTGGAAGGCCAGCGGCCACGTTGATGCGTTCAACGACCCATTGATTGATAACCGCGACTCTAAGAAGCGTTATCGTGCCGACAATTTGATTGAAGATCAGATCGCTAAATACGAAGAGAAGATAGAGAAGGAAGTAGCCAAGGCAAAGAAGCGTTTCGGCGAGGCTTTCGACGAGGCTAAGTTCCGCGAGACCAACCCTCGCGTTTTGGACAATCAGAAGAAGCGCGACGCCCTTCACGCTCGCTACACTGAAGCTATGCAAGGTCCGGACTTGGAGGCTTTGAAGCAGATTATCGTAGACGAGGAGATTGTAGACCCTATCAGCGGAACAAAGAACTGGACCGACGTGCGTCAGTTCAACCTTATGTTCTCTACCGAGATGGGTTCTGTTTCTGATGCTTCTAATAAGATTTACTTGCGTCCTGAGACAGCACAGGGTATCTTCGTAAACTATATGAACGTGCAGAAGACAGGCCGCATGAAGCTTCCTTTCGGTATCGCACAGATAGGTAAGGCATTCCGCAACGAGATTGTAGCCCGTCAGTTCATTTTCCGTATGCGTGAGTTTGAGCAGATGGAGATGCAGTTCTTCGTTAAGCCAGGCACAGAGATGGAATGGTTTAAGAAGTGGAAGGAAACTCGCCTTAAGTGGCACAAGGCTCTCGGCATGGGCGAAGAGAACTATCGCTTCCACGACCACGAGAAGCTGGCTCACTATGCCAACGCTGCTACCGACATCGAATTCAAGATGCCATTCGGATTTAAGGAGGTGGAGGGTATCCACAGCCGTACCGACTTCGACCTTTCACAGCATGAGAAATTCTCTGGCCGCTCTATCAAATACTTCGATCCAGAGACAAAGGAAAGCTACACTCCATACGACATTGAAACAAGTATCGGCGTAGACCGTATGTTCCTCTCTGTAATGTGTCACTCTTACGAGGAGGAGAAGCTTGAGAACGGCGAAACACGCGTAGTCTTGAAGTTGCCAGAGGCATTGGCACCTGTTAAGTGCGCCGTTATGCCATTGGTAAAGAAAGACGGTCTGCCAGAGAAGGCACGCGAGATTGTAAACGAGCTGAAATTCCACTTCAACACACAATACGACGAGAAGGACTCTATCGGAAAGCGTTACCGTCGTCAGGACGCAATCGGTACTCCGTTCTGCGTAACAGTAGACCACGACACTCTCAACGACAACAAGGTGACAATCCGTTTCCGCGACACAATGGAGCAGGAGCGTGTAGACATCTCTGCTCTCCGCGGTATCATTGAGGATCGTGTAAGCATCGTTAGTTTGCTAAAGAAACTTCAGTAAGATTCTGAACATTTAAATTACACAAACAAAACTGATGCTTATGTTGAAGAAAAATATATTATTCTTTCTCCTTTCTGCATTGATGCTTTCATTAGCATCATGCAGCGAGGACGAGAAAAAAGTAGAGGAATACGCTGACTGGCAGACAAAGAACGAGACTTATTTCAACAGCCTCTACACCTCTGCCCAACAGAAAATCAGCAATGGCGACACTTCATGGCGCATTTATCGCAGCTACTCATTGCTTAGCGACACCACAGGCTATCAAGCCGATGCCGACGACAACATCATCGTCCACGTGATAAGCGAAGGCGAAGGCACTACCTCCCCTCTATATACTGATACGGCTACCGTGGTATATCAGGGCAGACTGATTCCTTCCACCACCTACACGGCAGGTCTTATATTCGATGGTTTTAAAGACGCATATAATCTGAATACGGCAGCGAAAAGCAAATTCGTTCTTAGTGGCGTAGTAACTGGTTTCACGACTGCATTGCAACAGATGCACCCAGGAGATCGCTGGCAGGTTTACATTCCTTACAACCTCGGTTACGGAACAACAGATAGCGGCTCAATCCCAGCCTACTCTACCCTTATCTTCGACATAACTCTTATCTCATATAAACATCCGGGCGGAAAAGCTCAGATATATGAATAAGCAATAAGGAAATCATCATTTTACATATAAATTAATCGCTCTTTAAACGATGCTTAATTGCTGTTTAAAGAGCGATTTTATTTTGCTTATATATTATTGCGCTTTCTTTATCAAAATATTGATTGATAAAGATAACCCAAATATTGATCTACTTTATCATCTCATGCTGCATCAGACGCTGCTCGGCAAGAGCCTCATATTTTGTGCCAGGCTTGCCATAATTAGCGTAAGGATAGATGCTTATTCCGCCACGAGGAGTAAACAGCCCCACCACCTCAATATATTTAGGCTCCATGAGCTTCACCAAATCCTTCATGATGATGTTTACGCAGTCTTCATGGAAATCGCCATGATTGCGGAAGCTGAAAAGATAGAGCTTCAAGCTCTTGCTCTCCACCATCTTCACATCGGGCACATACATTATCTTAATCTCGGCGAAATCAGGCTGACCCGTAATCGGGCAGAGAGAGGTAAACTCAGGGCAGTTGAACTGCACCCAATAGTCATTCTCCGGATGCTTGTTCTGGAATGTTTCCAGCACTTCCGGAGCATAATCCATACTATATTTAGTCTTCGCTCCCAAAGACTTCAATCCTTCATCTTTTCTATCCATAATCTTTTATTCTTTTTTACTTTTTCTAAATACTGAAAATACGGAAAGCATTATAGCTTATTCCATTGTCGTAAACGTCTACGCCCTCTATCTCCTTCACCTTGTTTACCACCTTGATAGTAACAGGCAGAACGATTATCTCATACACCGTCTTCAATATCACCTGCCAGAGCATAAGCCAAGGCAGCTCCGTAAGTGGCACTACGCCCGACAATGCCAAAGGAAAGAAGATAACGGAATCTACGCCCTCGCCGAAGATGGTGCTCACCACGGCACGAAGCGAGAAGTTTCTGCCATGCGACGACAGCTTCATGCGGCTCATCACATAAGCATTCACAAACGAGCCACAGAGGAATGCCACAAACGAAGCCACGGCAATGCGTGGAGCAAGTCCGAAGACGGCATGAAAGCCTGCGTCGTTAGTCCAATAGCTCGCGCCTGGGATAGCGTCTACCAATGCGCCGAGAGTAACCACCAAAGCATTCATGGCGAAGCCCACCCATATTAGGAAACGCGCCTTGCGATAACCCCACACCTCGCACACGCTGTCGTTGATGATGTAAGAAACCGGGAATACCAACAGTCCGCCTGTAAGGCTTATCGGACCTACCTGAATTTGTTTTGTTTCTAACAGGTTTGCCGCAATAAGGCAAACACAGAAAAGGATACTGAACAATAAGAACAGTATGCTGACAGTCTTTTTGCTATGTTGCATAAATCTTGTTTTTTAAGAGGTTTACCAAGCACTCTATAATAAAATCAAAAAATCTTGTTTTTAAAGAGGTAGTCAAGCACTCTATTTGAATTAATAATTTTGTAGTTTGTTTTAAATATTTCGTTTTTAAATCGCGTTCATAATCAGATACCCCATATACACTACATAGATGGAACTGAGCACTGCGCCCTCCCATTTGGCAATGGTATATTTGGTGAAAGAAAACAGCCACAGGAGGAACACTCCGAGCGTCATCACGCCATAATCCACGCCGGTGATATTCATTATGCGCATAGGATGCACAAGGCCAGTGATACCGAGAATCATAAATACATTAAACACGTTAGACCCTATCACATTGCCTATCGCGATAGACGAGTTGCCCTTGCGTGCCGCCACCACGCTTGTGGCAAGCTCTGGCAGAGATGTGCCGCCAGCCACAATGGTAAGACCTATTACAGCTTCACTCACTCCCAACGACGCAGCCACTCTCGAAGCCGCGCTCACGAATATGTTGCTGCCGAAGATAAGACCTGCGATTCCTAACAAGAGAAAGAGCGAAGCCTTCCACACTACTATAGGCTCATTTTTCTGCTCTTCCGCCTGCCCCTGCTTTGCCGAGCGCAGAGCCTGAGCCATAAAGAAGAGAAAGAGAGCCGTGAAGATGGCGCAGTCGAGCCTTGACAGCTCACCATCGATACCCAATCCAAGAAGCAGACATGAAGCCACTACCGAGAACGGGATATCACGCTTCACCGTGCTCTTGCTTATCGTCATAGGAGCTACGATAGCCGATATGCCCACGATAAGCAGCACATTAAAGATATTGGAACCCACGATGTTGCCCACCGCCAAATCGGGAGTGCCCTTCAGGGCAGAGACAAGGCTCACGCAAAACTCAGGCATGGATGTGCCCATTGCCACGATGGTAAGTCCGATTACGATCTGCGACACATTCATTCTCTGTGCCAACCCCACCGCTCCGTCGGTAAGCTTGTCGGCTCCGACAAGCACCAACGCTATTCCTGCTATTATAATAAGAATATCGATTATCATATATATATTGCGTTTGCAAAATTACGAAATAAATGCGATAATCGTAATCTATTGATATAAAAATCAGTACCTTTGCTCCCACAAACTACAAAGCAATGGAAAAGATAAAGAACAACAGAGTG
This sequence comes from Prevotella sp., assembly GCA_024682415.1. GTDB lineage: Bacteria > Bacteroidota > Bacteroidia > Bacteroidales > Bacteroidaceae > Prevotella. The sequence continues at coordinate 26,929 of JAIKZG010000018.1, read as the reverse complement.
TTCTACCACATTTTGGCGATAACTATTGTTATGATATGGGGCGTTACTTTTGTAAACTCCAAAGTGCTTCTCAACGCTGGCATGCGCCCCGAAGAGATTTTCCTCATACGATTTTTATTAGCTTACGTCTGCATACTTTTCATCTCTCCGCGCAAGCTCTTTGCCGACACGTGGAAAGACGAGCTGCGCATGCTTATTCTCGGAGTTACGGGCGGCTCAGTGTATTTTCTCGCTGAAAACATGGCTGTGAAGATAAGCTATGTGAACAATGTTTCGTTTATAGTGTGCACAGCCCCACTCTACACCACCATCATGGCGATACTGTTTCTGAAAAACGTGCGCGCCACTCGCTACATCGTCATAGGCAGCGCGCTTGCACTGATGGGCATGGCGATGGTGATATTCAACGGCCATTTCGTGTTCCACCTAAGCCCACTGGGCGACTCGCTGGCTCTCACCGCCGCGCTCTGCTGGGGCGTGTATAGCCTGCTTATAAAGGGCATTTCCGAGAGATACGGCTCTATATTCATCACTCGCAAAGTGTTCTTCTACGGCATTCTCACCATCTTGCCCGTGTTCATCATCCATCCGTGGAGCTTCCCCATTGCGAGCTTCCTTGAGCCGAAGATATTAGGCAACCTAATGTTCTTAGGGCTTGTGGCATCGTTTATCTGCTTTGAGCTATGGAGTCTCTGCATCAACAAGCTGGGGGCGCTTAGCGTTTCCAACTATGTGTATCTCAACCCTATTTCCACAATGCTCGCAAGCACCATCTTCTTGAATGAGCCTACATCCCTCATTGCCATAATGGGCAGCGCGATGATACTTTCGGGCGTTTATCTTGCCAATAAGAAATAATATCGGGCAGAAACTATTGCCCGTTACGACTTTTTTGAGTAAGTTTGCAATAACAGTAAACAGAAAAAGCGCAATTTACTAATGCTTGAACTGAAAGACGTAAACATCAACAACGGCGACAAGCCTATAGCAAGCCACCTTTCATTCTATGTGGGCGAAGGAGAGATAATGGAAATCGCCGGCAGGGCGGAATGTGGCAAAAGCTCAATTCTGAAATGTATCATGGGCATGATGCCTACCATGGGCGGATATATCACTCTTGAGGGCGATGTTCTCACTCCGCGCTCAGCTGAATATTTCCGCAAGCTGATGGGCTATCTGCCACAAGACTACGGCGTGAGCGGAATGCACGTTTCCGAGCTTTTCGACACGCTGATGAACCTTGAGGTGAACCGCCACCGACAGGCTACCAAGCAGAGCCTCTATCGCGAATGGAACATGCTTGGCATTGACCACTCGCTCTTTGCTGCCGAGATAGAGTCTATCGACTCTGCCACATTGCAGCGCGTAATGCTCTCGCTCGTGGCGTGCGTGAAGCGCAAGGTGCTTCTCCTTGATGAGCCTACGAGCAGACAGGACGAGCATGGCCGTCAGCTCATAGAAGACTATCTGCGCGACAAGGCAGAGCTGGGCACAGCCATCCTCACGACAAGGCTCGCCGACTGCAACCTCACCGTAAGCTACAAAGGATAAAGCGACGGAAACGGAACACACATATATATAAACACAATAATTAAAAAAACACCTATAAAATTATGTCTACACTGATTATTCTCACAGTAATACTGCTTATCGTCATACCTATTTATATAATGTATCACTTCCGCGTGATGCTGCTCCCCAAATCTATCACCGGCGTAGCTATCAACATCGCCATGCTTTGCCTTATGGCGCTTGTGTGCTTCTATCTTTTCAAATGGGATAGCGCCGCGCTTTATTATTTCGCCATAATAGTGTTTGCCGTCATCATGTCGGCAGTCACCATTCGCCGTTCACGCCTCAACGTGGTGTGCTACATCATCCCAACATCAATCGGCATAATAGCCTCATCGCTCATCATCGGCTCGCTTGCCATGTATGCCATCCTTGGGGGCGAGAGCCTGCTTCATAAATACGTAGTTCCGTTCAACGCATTGCTTATCATCAACATGGCGAGTGTAACGGGCAAGACTCTCTACACCTATTGCAGCGGACTTAGATACCATCATCAGCTCTACAACTTCCTTCTCGGCAATGGCGCCACCCACAACGAAGCTGTAGACTATTTCTTCCGTCGTGCCGTAGCGCGCGCCACTGCAGTAGCCACTCGCAATCTGTCGGGCTTTATAAGCCTTTCCGTTGTCGTCTTCGTCACCATGATGCTATGCGGCATTGAGCCTTTCACTGCTCTCACCAAGGGCATTGTCATCCTCGCAGCCATCTACAGCTCCGCCTTTCTCGCTGCCATCATCGCCCTGTGGTTCACTCGCCGCTACTCTTTCGACCGCTATTCGGGATTGAAGGAATAATCTATTTTTCGCTCAGGTATGACCAGTAGTTTCTCTTCCACTGTCATATCTCCGAATAAAGTTCCTTGTATGTATTGCTGCTTCTTAAGCATAAGAATAATAACTAATTTTTCCCTTTATTTATAATGTAAATACCCATAGCAGCAAGAGTTCCAGCTATTGCATATTTCCAATAATTTTGCCAACAACGACAAGACAGCAAACCATTTTATAAAGATACCGATTAATTGATTTACATTTTACGCAAAAGAATCTATCAGGAATTAAAAGGTTATGTATATTTGCAGCGTAAACAATAGACAATTAAACATTAATATATATTATGGAATGTAACAACAATGCAAGAATCTCAAATAACAATATTGACCATCTTGAGGAAAATGAAATTTTCGTATTTGGAAGTAATGTAAACGGCTATCATGGTGGCGGAGCAGCAGCCTATGCAATACAAAAGTTTGGAGCTATCTGGGGACAAGGAGAAGGATTGCAAGGACAAAGTTATGCCATCCCGACAATGGAGGGTATGCAAAATATGAATGAAGCAATAAAAAGATTCATATCTTTCGCTACCCAACATCCAGAATTACGCTTCTTGGTTACACAAATAGGCTGTGGCATTGCAGGATATTCTGCAAGCCAGATTGCACCTATGTTCAAAGAGTGTATTCCATTAGAAAATGTTGCGTTGCCATCTGACTTTTGGAAATCTCTCTGAGCTTAAATGCTTTTAATGGTTACAACACTTTTGCCGTGCCGTTTTTATAAAAAACGAACAATAGATATATATGAATATTGCGATGAAAAGGTTTATTGCATCTTTATTATTTCTGCTCTCCCTATGCGCCATGAGCATATCGGCAGGCAGAAAACCGAAACCTGTATACATTCCTATGGACTATTCTTTCTGTGGCTATCATGCCTCGGAAAGGGCTATTCCAAATGTAGCTAACAAAGTGGTGGTAAACGCGCAGGTCGGCGACTGCTCAGAGCTGATACAGCGTGCCATCAACTATGTGTCAAATCTTAAAGCCGACAAGAATGGTTTTCGCGGAGCTGTGCTGCTCGGCGAGGGCACATTCCATATAAGCAAAGCCTTGCGAGTAAACGCGTCGGGCGTTGTGATAAGGGGCGCAAGCAGGGATAAGACCATTATTATAAAAGAAGGTGTAGACCGTGGCGCACTCGTCTATTTTGAAGGTAAGGACGATGTACGCACTGGCGACACTCTCAACATTACCGATACAAAGGTGCTTGCAGGCAAGACTTCATTCAGCGTGAGCAATGCCAGAAAGCTGAAGATGGGCGATAGAGTTATGGTGACGCGCCCTTCTACATGGGAATGGATTGACATGCTCGGATGTCGTGATTTCGGCGGCGGTCTTGACTACACAGGCTGGAAACCTACCGACATCGACATTACATGGAGCAGAACCGTAACAGCCATTAACGGCAACGAAATTACGCTGAACGTGCCTATCACCTCTACCCTTTCAAAAGAATATGGCGGAGGAAAGGTAATAATAGGATATAACCACGGCGAGATAAAGGAATGTGGTATTGAGAACGTCACCCTTATGTCGGCTCATAACGACTGGAACGCAAAAGATGAAGACCACTGCTGGGACGCTGTCTTCATGGACAACACAAGCGACTGCTGGGTACGCCGAGTAAACTTCAGGCATTTCGCCGGAAGCGCGGTAAACATTCAGAAGCAATGCCGCAGAACTACCGTAGAGGACTGCGTGGCAGAAGAGCCTGTTTCAGAAATCGGAGGATGGCGCAGAGGAGTGTTCATCACTCGTGGCGAGCAGACTCTCATTCAGCGCTGCGTATCACGCCATGGCGTTCACGACTTCGCAGCAGGATTCTGCGCGGCAGGCCCTAACGCGTTCGTGCAGTGCGAGGGCGAAGAGTCGTTGGGATTCAGCGGAAGTATCGGCTCATGGGCTACAGGTCTACTATTCGACATATTAAACATCGACGGCAACGACATTCGCTTTGCCAACCTTGAGCAATTCCAATTTGGCACAGGATGGAACACCGCCAACAGCATGCTATGGCAGTGTACAGCCTCAACGATAGAAAGCTATTCACCCGACGCTGACGACCGCAACAGCGCAAACGGATGCTGGGGCACTCTCACCGGCAACGGCTACTGGACAGGAAGCAACGACCACGTGAACCCTCGCAGCTTGTATTACGACCAATTACAGAAACGACTTGGCGAGAAAGCCATCAACGGATATATTCTGCCACGAGGAGCGGAAGACGCATCGAGCAGCCCGACACTTGAAGAGGCAGCCCGACTGGCTAAACTCTCGCTCAACGTGCCACGCCTCACCATGCAGATGTGGATAGACTCTGTGCCTTTCACGGCAAGCGTAAGCGCAAAGGGTCTGAAAAACGCCACAAAGCTAAAGGCAGCGCAAGAGCCAAAGGCAGAGAAGCATGAATATGCCATTGTAAACGGCAAGCTCACTTTCGACGGCAAGCTCATCGTGGGCAACAAATATAACATTCCTTGGTGGTCGGGACGCGTGAAAGACAATTTCGTGAAGAATCAGGCTTATCCTGCCATCACTCGTTTCGTGCCTGGCAGAGAAGGCACAGGATGGACCGACAGAATAGACTCTGTGGTGAACTATCTCAACCGCGGCAAATATTGCATCCTCGACCAGCACTATGGTCTGTGGTATGACCTGCGCCGCACCGACCATGAGCGCATACGCCGCAGCGACGGAGATGTGTGGGCACCTTTCTACGATCAGGCTTTCTCACGCTCAGGCGTCGGCACTTCGTGGGACGGACTGAGCAAATACGACCTCACAAAACCAAACCAGTGGTATTGGCAGCGTCTGCGCGACTATGCCGACAAGGGCGCGCAATATGGTCAGCTGCTTTTCTCGGAAAACTATTTCCAGCACAACATTCTTGAAGCAGGCGCTCACTGGGTGGACTGCCCTTGGCGCGCCGTGAACAACATCAACGGCACTACATTTCCCGAACCTGTTCCGTTTGCCGGCGACAAGCGCATCTTTATGGCAGAACAATTTTATGACATAAACAACCCTGTGCTTCGTCCGCTCCACAAGCAATACATCAACCAGTGTCTTGACAACTTGAAGGGCAACAGCAATGCCATTCAGCTCATCAGCGATGAATATACAGGCCCTCTGCACTTCACGAAATTCTGGCTTTCTACTGTAAAGGAATGGGAAAACAAGAATGGTAAAAAGAATTTTATAGCCCTCGCCTGCACCAAAGACGCTCAGGACAGCATACTGAGCGACGCTATTTATAATAAGGTGGTAGACATCATCGACATTCGCTATTGGCATTACAACACCAAGGGCATTTGGGCGCCGCCAGCAGGTCACAACATGGCTCCGCGCCAGTTTATGCGCAAGATGAAAGTAGGCAAGACTGGATTTGAAGAAGCCTACAAAGCCGTGCGTGAATATCGCGATGCCTATAAGGACAAGGTGGTAACATTCTTCGCTCAGCAATATCCCGACTACGGATGGGCTATACTTTTGGCCGGAGGTTCATGCCCGAATATCCCCGTCGGCAATGAGAAATTCCTGAAAGATGTAGTATATATGAACGCATTTGGCTCATTTGATGATTACAAAATTATGGGAAATGAATCTAAAGGGTATATAGTTTACACTCTTGGAGCAAAGAATATCTCATTAAAAATCGCCGATGGCAGATATCGCGTCAGCGAAATCAACGCCAAAACAGGCGAAATCCGCGAAATATCTAAAAATACTATTGTAAACGGCTCATATTCAATGAGTAGCACAAAAGAAGGACAGATATTCTGGATAGAAAAATTATAATCAGCGATATACTTACAATGGGAAAATATCGATTATTCATAAAAGAATACCGATTTTTCCCATTGTTTTTTGCGGGTTGTTATTATCTTTGCTAACAGAATTAGAGCTACGCACACAAGTATAACCGTGTAAACTAAGCTCCAAGCATGTAAACTAACGACCATTTTATAAGCAATGATTAATTTTTCGGAATTATATGATAGCCAGATTGATAATCTGTTTGCGTTCGGCACTCGTTTCACCGCCGACCGTGAATTGATTAAAGACTGCATTCAGGATGTCTTCATCAAGCTTTTCACCAAGCGCGACTATCTTGACTCGGTCACAAACATTCAATCTTACCTATTTATATCTCTCAGAAATCGCATCAACGATGAGTTTCGCAAGAACTCTCACAACATAGAATGTGATCTCAACGACAACAACGTGAAAGATATAATTGATTCCGACGCTGATTTAGAATTACAGGAGCTGCAAAGCCATCGCATAGGCAACATGAAGAAATACGTAAAGTTTCTTTCACCGCGCCAGCAGCAAATCATTCAACTTTATTACATTGAGCAGCGCAAGTATGAGGACATCTGCGAAGTGATGGGTATCAACTATCAGAGCGTGCGCAACTTGATGCACCGCAGCCTGAGCCGTCTGCGCTCGCTTGCCTTGCAGGATGAAGAAAAATTAAAAGGTGCTTAAAACGAAGAAATATTGACACGGCTCAATATATATGAGCTACAATAAATTAAAATAGCGCAATCTATTGAAGCGCGCAAAGTAAATCCCGCTAAAGTTCATGCCTTAGCGGGATTTACTTTTTTCAGAACAGCAATACCAAGATACGTATCGTTCCGCTGTTCGGAAATTCTGAAAAGTGCGTTGTTTTATCAATCTGCATAAATAAAAACCGTTTACGACAGGGAAGCTTCCTATTCTAACGGACAAAAAAATAAGTGTGAAGCAAAAACTGCTCCACACTCATTGGTTTATCCGTAAATCAGGCAGCTGATTACAGCAATGCCTTGAATTTCTCGTCAAGAGTAGCCTTGTTGGCTGCGCCTACAAACTTATCTACAAGCTGTCCGCCCTTAAAGAACAAGATAGTAGGGATATTGCGCACGCCAAATTCCATAGCGATATCGTCATTCTCCTCTACATCGCACTTACCTACTACGATTTTGCCGTCGTAATCATTGGCAAGCTCAGTAACTACAGGGCCTACCATGCGGCAAGGACCACACCATGTAGCCCACAAATCAACTACCAATGGCAGTTCACCATTTCTGTATTGCTCGAAGTTTTCTGTTGTTATTGTAACTTCCATATTTATCCTTTCTAAAAATTATTGATTAAACATATTATATGATGCAAAAGTATAGCTTTAATTTGATATTCCCAAACCCACTAACATTCTTTTGCATCATACTACCCGTGGCTGCTTTATCTCACGAGGACAACGAGGTATTTGCTCGTGCTCCAGAACACCTGTGGATTGGTGATGCGCAAAGTGTATTGCTTGTTGGCATCGCGATAGAGAGTGTAGCTGCTTGAAGGGTGAACGGTGAGCAGTCTTGCCGACTTTGAGTAGAACTTAATCTCGTGCAAATCGCGGATGTCCACCTTAGTGAAATAGTTCTTATTGAAATTGCCCTGCAAAATTTTACCGCCTGCTGAGTAAATGCCCTGCTCCTTCAGCTCACGCTTGTTGCCGAAAGCATACCATGCAGTATTGATCTGCTTGTCCTGAGTGTTGATGGTCTGTGTCTTCTGAGCATTGTCGTTGCTCAAATCAGAGACATTGGTATTGAGATTGTTGATAGTCTCATCAAGCTCAGAGATATGAATATCCTTGGCGTCGAGTTCAGCGCGGAGCTGCTGAAGCTGCTGATCCTTCTCGTCGAGCTGCTTAATGAGATTATCAATCGTAGACTTCATCTGAGTGCCTTTCAGAGAGCTGCCCTGAAGCTGCTTCTGAAGCTTGGCGATAAGCTCACGGTTCTGCTTCATTCTGCTTGCGATAAACTGGATGTTCTCTCTTATCTGCTGCGACTTGTTCGCTCCTTCGCCGTCTTTCACTATATTAACACGATTCTCAGCCTCGTTGATTTCACGAAATCCTTCCTGAATCTCGTTCATAAGGCCCATCATGCTGTTGATATCATTGTCCTTCTGGGCTATAATGTTCTCCAATGAATCACGCTGAGCGGAATTATCCGCCTGTCGCTGACTGTCCGGTTGTCCTTTACATCCTGCCAACAGCAAAGTTGCGAAGGCGAATGCAATAAAAATGTTTTTTTTCATAAGCTATATCATTTTTTAGTTACCTATTTTTCTTTATTCCGTTTTGGCGTAGCGCTCCTTGTTGGAGAGTTTCTCCTTCTTGCCGCCCTTTTCTTCCTTCTCCTTTCCGGCGAGAATGATTACTATTTCACCACGCGGAGCAGTTTCGGTGAAATGAGCTATCACCTCGGCAAGACTGCCTCTGACGCTCTCCTCATGCACCTTAGATATCTCTCTGCACACGCTCACTTGGCGTTCTTCGCCGAAGAACTCAGCAAACTGCGTAAGTGTCTTTACCAGTCGGTAAGGCGACTCATAGAATATCATAGAGCGCGTTTCCTCCACGAGCGACTCTAAATGAGTCTGGCGACCTTTCTTCTGAGGCAGAAAGCCCTCGAAACAGAATCTGTCGCAAGGCAGACCTGAAGAAACCAATGCCGGCACGAAAGCCGTAGCGCCCGGCAAGCATTCCACCTTGATACCAGCCTTGATAGCCTCACGAGCCACGAAGAACCCAGGATCGCTTATGCCCGGAGTGCCCGCATCGCTTATGCACGCGATGTTCATTCCGGCTTTGAGCTTCTCCACCACGCCTGCGGCAGTGCCATGCTCATTAAACTTATGGTGAGCCACAAGATGATTTTTTATATCAAAATGCTTGAGAAGAATACCCGACGTGCGAGTATCTTCCGCAAGAATCATATCAGCTTCTTTCAGAATACGAATGGCGCGAAGCGTCATATCTTCCATATTTCCCACCGGTGTGGGGACGATATATAATATACCCATAACGTGCACAAAAATAAGACAATCATTCCTTATCAGCAAAAAAAGCCAAGTAATCTTTGCAATTTTTAAATCGTCTTCGTAATTTTGCATTTATATTAATGATACGATATGAATGAAAATTTAATGTGTGAAAATCACCACCGCGGACGAATAGAGGTGGTTTGCGGCTCAATGTTTTCCGGCAAGACGGAAGAATTGATACGCCGAATGAAGCGCGCGAAATTCGCTAAACAAAAGGTGGAGATTTTCAAACCTGCCATCGACACCCGATATTCAGAAGAAGACGTGGTGAGCCACGACCAAAACAGCATTCCTTCTACTCCTGTGGAGTCGTCGGGCGCTATTCTTCTGCTTGCTGAGGGCAACGACGTGGTGGGCATCGACGAAGCTCAGTTTCTCGACGATGGATTGGTAGACGTGTGCAACGAACTCGCCAACAGAGGAATAAGAGTGATTATCGCCGGGCTCGACATGGACTTCAAAGGCATTCCTTTCGGCCCAATACCTGCACTCTGCGCCATTGCCGACAAGGTGACTAAAGTGCACGCCATCTGCGTGAAATGTGGCGCGCTCGCTTATGTAAGCCATCGCATCGTGCCTGGCGACAAACGAGTGATGCTTGGCGAGCAGGCAGAATATGAGCCACTGTGCCGCGAATGCTATCAGAAGGCTGTAGCCAACGAGCAAAAGAAATAAAAAGAAACGAACACACATTATAATATATAGATATTTATGAAACAGGAAATCACTCTCGATAAACTGGTGAGATGGGTGGGCATCGGACTCTTGGTTTTCGCCATCCTTTTTATGGTAGACTACCTGAGCGCAGTGCTCCTGCCCTTCTTCATAGCGTGGCTGTTTGCCTATCTGCTTTATCCTATGGTGAAGTTTTTTGAGAATAGGCTGCGCATTAAGGTGAGGGCATTATCCATAATAATGACCATGATTGTGGTGCTGGCGGTAATCGGGCTTATAGTCTATTTCATCATTCCGCCTATGATAGAGCAGTTTGAAAGGCTCGGCGACGTGGTAAACAAATATGTGCATCACACCACCCATCAGCACAACATCGGCACGCTAATTCAGCAATGGCTGATGGAAAATCAGCACGAGATAGAGAAATTCATAAAGAGCGACGACTTCTCCGACGCCATGAAGACAGCAATGCCTAAGCTGTTCTCCTTCGTGGGAAAGACGGCGAGCGTAATAATAAGCGTGATAGCATCATGCATCACCTTATTATATATGTTTTTCATTCTTCTCGACTACGAATATCTCACCAACAACTGGATAAAGATATTCCCGAAGAAGCACCGTCCGCTGTGGCAGGGAGTGATGAACGACGTAGAAAGAGAGCTCAACAATTACATCCGCGGTCAGGGCACAGTGGCGCTGATTATGGGAATATTGTTCTGCATAGGCTTCACGATAATGGATTTCCCTATGGCAATAGGCCTCGGCATACTTATAGGACTGCTCGACCTCGTGCCTTATCTGCACACATTCGCCCTTATCCCTACGGCATTCCTCGCGCTGATGAAAGCTGCCGACACAGGACAAAACTTCTGGGTAGTATTCGGCATGGCTGTAGGACTGTTTGCATTGGTGCAAGTGATAATAGACATGATAGTTACGCCTAAGGTAATGGGCAAGGCAATGGGACTTAACCCAGCGATTTTGCTTCTGTCGTTATCAGTATGGGGGGCGCTTTTAGGCTTCATCGGACTAATCATCGCCCTTCCTCTCACCACGCTGATTATTGCCTATTGGCAACGCTATGTAACGAAGGAAGAGCCTGTAAAAGCCATAGAAACTGACAAGAAAGAAGAAAAAAACGAGTAAAATCGAGACAAAAGACAAAAATAAAGATCAAAAGTTTTGGTACTTTCGAAAAAAGTCTTACCTTTGCACTCGCTTTACTGAAAGATTATATGAGAATACACTCTAAAGTAAGCTTCTTATTGTGGTTATAAAATTTTTTAAGACAGGGTGCGTGAGCATCCTTATGACTCGCTAGCTCAGCTGGTAGAGCACAACACTTTTAATGTTGGGGTCATGGGTTCGAGCCCCATGCGAGTCACGAGAGGAACGACAAAATGTCGCTCCTCTTTTTTATGGATGTAATATTTTGTCAATTCGGGCAGAATATATAACTTTGCCACGATTTTCGAATAAGAAATTAGGAAGACATGAAATTAAATCACAAACAAAAATACCTTGCGCCGGCAGGCACTTGCGTGCTCATCATTTTGGGCATACTATGGTATTATTTCTTTTCGTCGTTCTCTACGAAAGACGAGACTAAATTTCTGTATATAGACAATGACGATACCATCGACTCTGTATACGCGAAACTTGAGCCATGGGCATCAACACACTCTATGTGCGCTCTGCGAACATTGGTGCGCCATTCAAGTTACGACGAGAACATCAAGAGCGGACGCTACGCGATAGACCCAGATTTGTCTACATTCAAACTGTTTCGCCATCTGAAAAGCGGAAATCAGACTCCTGTAAAAGTAACAATTCCATCGGTGCGCACGCTCGACAAGCTGGCAGGCGAGGTTTCAAAGAAACTTATGCTCGACAGCGCAAGCCTTTATGAGGCTCTCACCAACGAGGTGATATGCCAGAAGCTCGGATATGACACAGCTACAATAGCCGCGATGTTTATTCCTAACACCTACGAAGTGTATTGGAACATTTCCGTAAACAACTTCCTTGACAAGATGAACACGGAGTGCATGCGCTTCTGGACATTTGAGCGCGCGCAGAAAGCTAAGCAGATGAAGCTGTCTACAATAGAGGTTTCCACCCTCGCAAGCATCATCGACGAGGAAACAGCCAACGACGCTGAAAAGCCGATGATTGCAGGCATGTATTACAACCGCCTTATGCTGCGCAATGAGGAATATCCTAATGGTATGCCTTTGCAGGCTGACCCTACGATAAAATTCGCGTGGAAGAAGTTTGAGCTGAAGCGCATTTACAACAATCTGCTTCATATAGACAGCCCATACAACACTTACACCAACACGGGGCTGCCTCCTGGTCCAATCCGCATTCCATCGATAGCTGGACTCGACGCTGTGCTTAATCATGTGCACCACAAATATCTGTATATGTGCGCCAAGGAAGATTTCAGCGGTACCCACAACTTCGCCGAGACCTACGAGGAGCACATGGAGAATGCTGCAAAATACAGCAAGGCATTAAACGAAAGAGGAATAAAATAACAAACAAGAAAATACAAAAGAAGGATGCAGAGCGAAAGTTTTGCATCCTTTTTCTTTAGCCTTATAAAACGAGAAATGCCCGACTCTTCGCAGAGTCGGGCACCCACCTTCAATAGGCATTAGTACCTTTAAGGTAAAAAGATTGTATTCAGGATAACAGGAGCAAAGATAAAGAACTTTTATTAAACTAACAAATTTTTCACAAACTATTTTATTTAATATTTGTCCAAATACCTATTAAATAGTACTTTAAAGAAGCTACGCAGCGTCTCAGAAATGAAAATAATAGCAAGCTTTATTTTGCATTTCACTCAACTTGCAGTATCTTTAAATAAAATACGCTGCGTCTCGGAAATGAAAATAATAGCAAGCTTTATTTTGCATTTCACTCAACTTGCAGTATCTTTGCAATTAAAATAAAAAGAATATGACGATGAATGAAGAAAATAAGCCGGTAGCTGATGAAGAGAAGAAAAGCATCAGTTTCGTAGAGCAATTTATAGAAGAAGATCTCGCCGAAGGTAAAAATGGAGGACGTATTCAGACACGTTTCCCGCCAGAGCCTAACGGCTATCTGCACATAGGCCACGCCAAAGCCATCTGCATGGACTTCGGAGCTGCCGAGAAGTATAATGGTATCTGCAATTTGCGATTCGACGATACCAACCCAAGCAAGGAAAACAATGAATATGTAGACAACATATTAAACGATATAAAGTGGCTCGGATTTAAGTGGAACAACATTTATTATGCTTCCGACTATTTCGAGAAACTTTGGGATTTCGCTGTATGGATGATTAAGAATGACCACGCATACGTGGACGAGCAGACCAGTGAGGAGATTGCCGCTCAGAAAGGCACTCCTACCACGCCTGGCACTGCTTCACCTTACAGAAATCGCCCTGTAGAGGAAAGTCTTGAGCTTTTCAACAAGATGAATACTCCGGAGGCAGTGGAAGGCTCAATGGTGCTCCGCGCGAAGCTCGACATGGCTAATCCTAACATGCACTTCCGCGACCCTATCATTTACCGCATTATCCAGACTCCACACCACCGCACAGGAACAAAGTGGCACGTTTACCCTATGTATGACTTCGCTCACGGACAGAGCGACTTCTTTGAAGGCGTAACCCACTCTATCTGTACATTGGAATTCGTGCCTCACCGTCCTCTGTATAATCTCTTTATAGATTATCTGAAGGAGATGAACGGAGAAACAGAGAATATCAACGACAACCGTCCACGACAGATTGAGTTCAACCGCTTGAACCTTACATACACTGTAATGAGCAAGCGTAAGCTCCACACTCTTGTAGACGAGGGACTTGTAGCAGGATGGGACGACCCACGAATGCCTACACTCTGCGGTATGCGTCGTAGAGGTTATTCACCTGAAAGCATTCGCAACTTCATCAAGTCAATCGGCTACACCAAGTTCGACGCTCTCAACGACATGGCTTTGCTCGAAGCATCAGTGCGCGAAGATCTCAACAAGAAGGCAACACGCGTTTCAGCAGTGCTCGACCCTGTGAAGCTTGTAATCACCAACTATCCTGACGGCGAGAGCGAGGAAATGGAAGCAATTAACAACCCAGAGGACGAGAACGCAGGAAGCCACAAGATTACATTCTCTAAGAATTTGTGGATAGAGCGTGCCGACTTCATGGAAGACGCTCCAAAGAAATTCTTCCGTATGACTCCAGGCAAAGAGGTGCGCCTGAAGAACGCATACATCGTGATGTGTACCGGTTGCACAAAAGACGCTGACGGCAATATCACCGAGATACAGGCTACTTACGACCCACAGAGCAAGAGCGGACTCGAAGGCGCAAACAGAAAGGTGAAGGGCACTCTCCACTGGGTAAGCGCTGACCACTGCAAGCAGGCTGAGGTAAGAGAATACGACCGATTGTTCAACGTAGAGAATCCTTCTGCCGACGAGCGTGACTTCCGCGAGCTTATCAACCCTGAAAGCAAAAAGGTGATGACCAACTGCTATGTGGAAGACTACGCGGCAAACCTCAAGCCGGGCGAATATCTGCAGTTCCAGCGTATCGGTTACTTCATGGCCGATCCTGACGGCGACGCTTCACATCCTGTATACAACAAGACAGTAGGCTTGAAAGATACATGGAAGAAGATGCAGAAATAATATTCCGACGATAACAAAATCGCACATATATTTTTAAGGGAAAGTCAGATAAAGGCTTTCCCTTTTAATTAAACAGCTAAAAACGAAAGGTTCTAAAGTTAGAGAATGGAAGACTATTATAACAGCAACAAATTCAAGGATATGCTACGCTCCTATGAAGACGGAATGAAAGAAGGCAATCCTCCTTATCTTGACGTTGAAGATCTGACCGACATCGCTGAATATTATCACAACAGCGACAAGCCGGAAGAATCACGCCAGACTGTTGACTATGCCTTATCGCTTTTCCCTGACGCTACGGAGCCGCTCGCTCTGAGAGCGCGTATCGCCCTTGTAGACGATAATGATATTTACGCCGCAAGAGAATACGCCGAACGTATTGAAGACAAAACAGATCTGGAATATTTCTATATAACTGCCGAAATAATGCTCTCGGTAGGCGAATTCGCTGAAGCCGACAAATATCTGAATGAATGTCTGAGGACATCTGTGGGCGATGAAGCCGACGACTTCGCGCTCGACGTGGCAACCCTTTTCGCCGACTACAACTTTTTCGATTTGGCAGAGAAATGGTTTCATCTGTGTATCGACGACAATAGCGATGAATACAATGAGATAAAAGGACGCATCGCACTTGAAAAAGGCAACTACGAAGAAGGCGAGAGAATATATAATGAGCTTCTCGACCGAAACCCTTTCTCTACCAATTATTGGAACGGTCTTGCGTCTTCGCAGATGCTCCACAACGAACTGAGCGACTCAATAACAAGCAGTGAGTTTTCCATCGCCATCGACCCTCACAATGCCGAAGCCATTTACTCTAAGGCTAATGGATTGTTCATTCTTGAGAATTACACCGATGCTCTGACCTTTTTCAACCGCTACAACAAACTTTGTCCAGACGATGAAACAGGAGAAATGTCGATTGCTTCCTGCTTGTTCAATCTGAACAGAGACCAGGAAGGCATAATACATCTGAAACAGGCTGAAAAGATTGCTATTAAGAAAGGACATCAAAACTGCCTTTTTGAGATATACAAAGAGCTTGCCTATGCAGAATCGTCAATGGGGCACGTAGCTTTCGCATTGGAATACGTGAACAAGCTTACAGGCATTTACAGCTGGTATCGCAACGACGCCATGGTGCTGCGCGGATACATCTGCTTAGAAAACAACGACATGGAGCAGGCGGTAAAGCATTTCCACAACGCTATGATAGAATCGAAACATTCTCCACGAATATATCTGTGCGTAGCCATCGCGTTTTACGACAACGGAAACATCGCGCCAGCGTATGAAATGCTCAACAAACTTGTGAAACAGCAGAACAACCGCACTCATATGGGTTACTCTTATCTCGCGTTATGCTGCAATGAGATGGGACT
Source organism: Prevotella sp. (assembly GCA_024682415.1). Classification (GTDB taxonomy): domain Bacteria; phylum Bacteroidota; class Bacteroidia; order Bacteroidales; family Bacteroidaceae; genus Prevotella. The sequence continues at coordinate 10,885 of JAIKZG010000018.1, read as the reverse complement.
GCACGATCAATATCTTGCCAATGTAAAGGCAGCCTGCGAGCTGAATCCGCATGAAGCATCGAAAGTGCTTTCACATCTATTCCCCGAAGGCATGGACACGAAAGACTATTATCAGTATCTATTAAATCAGGAATTTTAATATCACACAAAACAAATAACACAAATGAGCTGGCTATCATCACTCTTAGGCAACCTCAACTACGGCACGGTATTCTTTCTGATGTTGTTGGAAAGTACCGTAATCCCCGTTCCATCGGAATTAGTAGTTTCTCCGGCTGCATATCACGCAGCGGCAGGAGGCATGAACATATTCTTAGTAATACTTTTCTCCACATTAGGCGCTGACTGTGGCGCGACCATCAATTACATCGCCGGATATTATCTTGGACGACCAATCATCTACAGATTTGCCAATAGCAAATTAGGTCATCTATGTATGCTCAATCAAGCTAAGGTGGAAAAGAGCGAAAAGTTTTTCTACGACCACGGCATGGCTGCTACAATTACAGGCAGACTTATTCCGGGCATACGCCACCTGATTTCAATTCCTGCCGGACTATCAAAGATGACATATTGGAAATTCCTGCTTTACACTACAATCGGAGCAGGAGCATGGAACTGCATTCTCGCCGCCCTCGGCTGGTATCTCCATTCGTATCTCCATTCAATAGTGCCGGAAGAACAACTGGCTGACAAGATAATGGAATACGGAGAATACATAAAAGTGACGATAATGCTGATAGTAGCCGTTGCTTTCGTTTACTATCTCGCGAAATACTTTATTAAGAGAAGACAAAGCATGAAATAAAGATAAAGGGAACGCCATAATTAGAACGTTCCCTTTATTGTTGTTTAATCGTTATTTAAAAGCCTTTTAATCGCTATATAATCAGCGTTGAATTGTCAATGTATGGTCGCAATAATCTACCACTGCCATACGATGGGTGATAAAGATTATTGTACGATCGTGGGCGGAAAGAATATTATTGAGAAGCTGACGCTCAGTTTCCGGGTCAAGAGCCGCGGTAGCCTCATCAAACAGCATAATCTGCCTGTCGCGAAGCAATGCGCGTGCTATCGCTATTCGTTGAGCCTGCCCCTCTGATAATCCTCCGCCACTTTCCTGGCATTTGGTATTCAGTCCATCGGGCAAATCAAAGACAAAGTCGGCACAGCTTTTACGCAATGCTTCGTGCATCTCCTCATCAGTAGCGTTAAGATTGCCAAGAAGAAGATTTTCACGTATAGTGCCGCTCATCAAGGTGTTTCCCTGAGGCACATAAACGAAATTACATCTTAGGAGAGGCGACAATTCATATTCCGCCTTATTATTATAGATGACGGCCTTACCTTTCTGCGGATGCAGCAAGGCGAGAATAATACGGATAAGAGTAGTCTTGCCCGAACCTGTTTCGCCAAGAATAGCAGTACAAGTGCCCGGTTTGAAATCAAAAGAGACATTATCAATAACGTTTCCGTCGGCTGCATCATAGGCAAAGGAAACATTTTCAAGACGCACACCGCAAGGTGACTTTACGTAAACAGGCTGTCCCTGCTTTTCCAACGGATTTTCCTCCAGCTCCATCAGACGCTCTGCCGCCGTAAACACATTGACCACGGCAGGCACCAACTTTGTGAGATTTCGTGCCGGGTTCTGAATACGCGCTACAAGCTGAAGGAAAGCTGTCATTCCGCCAAATGTAAGGCTATGATTTGCCATGCGAAGTGCCGCCCAAAGGAAAGCTATAATATAGCCGACAGCGAAACCGAGATTAAGCACAAGATTGGAAAACACACGGAAAGCGGTGCGCTTCACCACATTCTGGCGCAGCTCCTTCTGTGTATCTTCCAACTTCTCCACCACAAACTCGTCGCTTTCCAATGTTTTAATAAGCAGTCTGTGCTGAATCGTTTCCTGAAGCACGCTGTGCACTTTACTGTCTGACGCACGGACAGTGCTCGTAAGTTTACGCATAGAGCGCACATATATCTTGCTCAACGACACAAAGACTGGAATAATGCCGATAGTGATAAACGCCAGCACCTTATCCATAGAAAACAGATAGAAGAAAGCGCCCACGAAAAGAGCGAGAGTGGAAAGAGTAAGCGGGATTACCTCTGTAAGGAAATTGATGACGGTGTTCACGTCGAACACCAATCTGTTGATGACATCTCCCGAATGGCGTTTTTCTTTTGTCTGCCATTCAGAGCGCAATATGCGGTCGAGCATGCGCTGCTGCATTCTGTTCTGCGCCTTTATGCCAAGAATATTCTTTATCCAGACTGTGGAAATATTCAAAGCGAAATCACACAGAATGAGAAATGCCATGAGCGCCACTGCCCAATAAATAGACCCCTGAATATTTCCCGAAGCCACATCAATGGCACGCTGCACTGCCAACACCTGCGCCAGGCTTATGCCTACTCCCATCAATCCGATGGCGGCATTAAGCACAGCCTGCAGATGATTGCCACGCCAAGCACGCCACAACCATCCGAATATTTCACGGACAGTATATTTATTACCGCCCTTTCGTATCAGTTCACAAAGTTTCACAAAGAAAGAAATGATATGTTAGTCCTTAGTAAATGTCGCTCCCCACATCAATTTCTCACGCAAGGTAGAGAAATAGCGATGATTGCAACATTTTATAATATTAGTAGAGAATGGAGCACGACTTACGGTAAGAGTTGTGCTCTCCACGAGCTTTTCGCTTCTGCCGTCGATAGCGACAAGGAAATTATGAGAACGTGAAGCCACCTCCAGCTTAATAACGGAATTATCGCTGATGACAATAGGACGAATGCTAAGGCTATGAGGAGCTACAGGCGTAAGACATAAGATACCTGCCTTAGGAATGATTATCGGTCCGCCGTTAGAAAGATTATATGCCGTAGAACCTGTAGGAGTAGAGATTATCAATCCGTCGGCCTGATAAGTGACAAGCGGCTCATCGTTTATGCTCACTCTGATACTTATCATCGAGGCATTGTCACGCTTCAACACTGCGATATCATTCAAGGCGTAAGGACTGCCCTCTATATTCTCACCGTCGGCCTCCACCTTTATCACGGCACGAGCTTCCGTTTCGTATTCATTATTATATATGTGAGCTATGGCGTCGCTTATCTCCGAAGGCATGGCGTCGGCAAGAAATCCCAGCCTGCCAGTGTTTATACCTATAATAGGAGTGCCCTTTGCCCCCACCCTATTGGCAGCTTTAAGGAAAGTGCCGTCACCGCCCATGGAAATCACGAAATCAGCGTCAAAATTATAACTGTCGAACACGCCTTCAACAGCAACATCCTGTTTTAGCTCACGAGTAAGAAAGTCATAAAATAAACGTTCCATATAAACCTCGGCATCACGAGAAGCCAAAACACTTAAAAGAGTGTTTATAGCGGAACTTTTCTCTGCCTGATATTCATTACCAAAAATGGCGAACTTTAATTTGCGCATTGACTTATAATTTGTATATTTGCACTTACAAATAATGGTGCAAATATACAATTTTTTATCTAAAAACTAAATATCATGGCTAAAGTATATGAATTTCTTGCAAACGGCTTTGAGGAAATAGAAGGGCTCGCTCCTGTCGACATTCTCCGCCGTGGCGGTATTGACATAAAAACTGTAAGTGTCACAGGCAGTGAATTTGTTGAAACTTCTCATGGCATAACAATCAAGGCCGACATGCTATTTGAAGACGCTGACTTGAGCGATGCTGACATGCTCCTTCTTCCAGGTGGAATGCCAGGCTCAACCAATCTGTGCGAACATGAAGGCGTGCGCAGAGCCGTTGCCGAGCAAAACGCCAAAGGCAAACGCATCGGCGCGATATGCGCTGCCCCAATGGTGCTCGGAAGCCTTGGAATACTGAAAGGCAAGAAAGCCACATGCTCACCTGGTTTTGAAAAATACCTGACAGGCGCGGAATATACAGCCGAACTCTTTACCGTGGATGGAAACATAATAACAGGCGAAGGCCCTGCCGCTACTTTGCCTTACGCTTACGAGATACTTTCATTCTTCATTGAAAGCAATAAGGTGGAAGAACTGAAAGAGAAGATGCAATTCAAGCATTTGATAGAAGAAAACGAGATACCATTTTAATATATCGTAAGTGAGCATATTAGACAACGACATAAAATTCTTGCCCGGCGTAGGCGACAAACGCGCGGAGATATTAAAAAAAGAAATAGATATTTCCACATGGGGCGACCTGATGGAATATTACCCCTACAAATATGTAGACAGAAGCAAAATCTATCGCATATCAGAAATGAGAGGCGATATGCCTTTCGTGCAGATAAAGGGTAAGATTCTAAGCTATGAGGAATTTTCCATGGGCGGCAGAAAGAAACGCATCGTGGGGCATTTCGGTGATGGCACTGGCGTTGTGGATTTAGTGTGGTTTAACGGCTCACAATACGTTTACAAAACTTATAAAGTAGGCACTGAATATATCATATTCGGCAAGCCTACCGTCTATGGCGGACGATACAACTTCTCACATCCCGAAATAGAGGAAGCCGACAAAGCGCAGCTCTCTGATATGCGCATGGAGCCATACTACATGACGACTGAAAAGATGAAAAAGGCATGGCTTCAAAGTCGCTCCATAGAGAAGCTCACCAAAACTCTTATCTCTAAAATTTCGCAAGGCACAATTCAGGAGACATTGCTCCCCGGCATTATCAACGCAAGACACCTCATATCAAGAGATCAGGCTTTCAGATGGATACATTATCCTGAGAATCTGCAACAAGTGCAAAAAGCTCAGGAACGCCTGAAATATGAGGAACTGTTCTTTGTGCAGCTAAACATATTAAGATATGTGAGCGACCATAGGCGTAAATATAGGGGAATTGTTTTCAACCATATCGGCAATACATTCAACGATTTCTATAAAAACAATCTCCCATTTGAGCTTACTGGCGCTCAGAAAAGAGTGATGCATGAAATAAGAGACGACATGCGCTCTGGCGCTCAGATGAACAGACTGCTGCAAGGAGATGTGGGTTCGGGCAAAACTCTTGTCGCCTTAATGTCAATGCTGATAGCCATAGACAATGGTTATCAGGCATGCCTTATGGCCCCTACCGAAATTCTCGCCGAGCAACATCTCGACACTCTCCGCGAATTTCTAAAAGGAATGTACCTAAAGGTGGAACTGCTCACAGGCGCGGTAAAAGGCAAGAAGCGAGAAAAGACACTCGAAGGACTTGTAACAGGCGAGGTAAACATACTCGTAGGCACTCATGCCATAATAGAAGACAACGTGCAGTTTGCAAGGCTCGGATTGGCAGTAGTAGATGAGCAGCACCGCTTCGGCGTAGCGCAAAGAGCCAAATTATGGGCAAAGAATGAAAATCCGCCACATATTTTGGTAATGACAGCCACGCCTATTCCACGCACATTGGCAATGACCATTTACGGCGACCTCGAGGTAAGCGTAATCGATGAGCTTCCGCCAGGCAGAAAGCCGATACAGACTATTCATAAATACGACAATCAGATGACGAGCCTATATAACGGCATTCGTCAGCAGATAAATCAAGGCAGACAAGTTTACATTGTGTTTCCTCTTATTCAGGAAAGCGAGAAAAGCGACTTAAAGAATTTGGAGAATGGTTTTGAGTCGCTCAAAGAAGTATTTCCCGAATTTAAGCTGAGCAAGATTCACGGCAAGATGAAATCAAAGGAAAAAGACGAGGAAATGCGCAAATTCGCCAGCGGTGAGACACAGATTCTCGTAGCCACTACTGTTATTGAGGTAGGCGTGAATGTGCCCAACGCTTCCGTTATGGTAATCCTTGACGCTCAGCGATTTGGACTATCACAGCTTCATCAGCTTCGCGGACGTGTGGGCAGAGGAGCAAAGCAGAGCTACTGCATACTCGTAACAAGCTATAAACTGTCGGAAACCACTCGCAAGCGTATAGACATAATGTGCGAAACCAACGACGGATTTCGCATTGCCGAAGCCGACTTGAAATTAAGAGGTCCAGGCGACCTTGAGGGAACACAGCAAAGTGGTATAGCTTTTGATTTGAAAATATCCAACATCGCCCAAGATGGCCAGATCATCACTATTGCGAGAGAAGACGCTCAGAGGGTGATAGATAACGACCCCGACTGCAATTCGCCTGAAAATTCGATTTTGTGGGCGCGCCTCAAAGAATTGCGCAAGACAGATGTTAATTGGTCGGCAATCAGTTAGCCCACACAATTGACCTGCATCAATAATAAATAAAGAGAATTTATGCATTTTTGTGCGAACACAAAAATGTTAAAAAACGAAGAAAGCTGTTAATCGGCTTTCTTTTTTATTACTTTTTTATTATCTTTGTAGTGTTATTGGAATAAAACTTATGTTCATTAACTTACCGTAAGTCTTATTTTTATAACCCAAAATCCTTTAGGCTCTCCATTTTTTTGTGAGTCTATTTTTATTAAAATAACTACTCATATATATAATGATTATAAAGAAAACATTTAAGACTATCGCAATATCCTTGTTGCTTCTCGCGACAACGACTTCGTCCTCCGCCCAGGATCTGCTTGCACGTCAGGCGCCTGTAGACAGAAGAATGAAGGCGGTAGATACACTCGCATTAAAGACTATACAGGAAAGAGAAAACATAACCTCACCGGCAGCAGATCTTTACGATTCATGGGACAACACCTATGCGCATCGAGCCACCAACAATATGCCGGAACACTTCAAAATAGATTTGCGACATTTCTGCATGCCGACACCGAGCAGAGTGGTAACAAGCAATTTCGGCTCGCGATGGGGCAGACAGCATAAAGGTCTTGATATTAAAGTATATATCGGAGATACTATCAGAGCCGCATTCAGTGGAAAAGTAAGAGTTGTGAAGTATAATCCAGGTGGATATGGATACTATGTTGTGATACGCCACCCTAACGGTTTGGAAACAATCTATGGTCACCTTTCAAAGCAATTAGTTTCTGAAAATCAAGTGGTAAGAGCAGGTGAGCCTATCGCTCTCGGCGGTAATACCGGCAGAAGTACAGGTTCGCATCTTCACTTTGAAACCCGTCTGTGCGGTGTAGCGTTGAATCCGGCTTTGCTCTTCGACTTCCGCAATCAGGACGTTACTGGCGACTACTACATATATAATAAGGAAACCTACGATAAGGAAAGCGCAGAAGCTACACAGCTTCGCGGAAAAGTAGGCAACGGCGGATATACCAAAGAGCTTGTAAACGGTGGCACGGTAGGAAGCTACAAGAATAAGATGGCAATGGCGCACAACAATTCTGAAGCCCTTTACCATAAGGTTAAGAGCGGCGAAACATTGCAAAGCATTGCCAAAAAGCGTGGCGTAAGCATAGAAGACATTTGCCGCCTCAACAACATAAGCAAGTCTATGCGCGTAATGCCGGGACAGATTTTAAGATACTCTTAAAAGAGAAATTAGATAAGAATTAAGATATATAAAAAGGACGTTCATTTTCCCGATGAGCGTCCTTTTATTTTTTATGCTTGATTTTTCTAAAAATCATGCACGATTTTTATATTTTCCATGCACGATTATTTTTTTATTACCGCACGGAAAATAAAGAAGCAGTGCATAATGATTGTGGTAATCAATCCGTAATGCTTTCTCATCACCATAAATCGCTCTTTCAACGACGCCTTATGATTTTTCACGCTCATTCCTCCGTCAAGATAATCGGTAAGCACGGCATGAACACGTCGCAAAGGCAATTCTCTTTTCTGCCCTTCCTTCATTATGCGAATACACCAATCCACATCCGCCGAAAGACGATAAGAAGCAAAATCATATAATATCGTTTTTGCGATGTCGGCACGAGCGTAAAACGACTGATGGCACACAAGCATTCCGTTTCTGAACGAACGCCAAGAAAGCTTTTCAGGCGGCACTAATCGGCGTGGACGAATGAAATTGCCATTATCATCCACAATATCCGTATCGCCATAAAGCACTGCCGGCAGCACCTCATTTTCGCCCACGCACGACGCTACATACGAAAGCGTGTCCTTACTATGAAAGCAGTCGCCGGCGTTAAGAAAAACAAGATAATCGCCTGTGGCGCGGGCAATGCCTTTATTCATCGCGTCATACAATCCCCTATCGGGTTCCGATGATATTATTACCTCATGCCCCGTATTGGCAGTATCGTTGTCTTCCTTATAGCGTTTTGAAATTAATACGGAATTATCCTTGGATTTTCCGTCGATTATCAAGTGCTCCACGCTTATGTAATCCTGCTCCATAACGCTTTCCAAAGTGCGCCTTAACACATCGGAAGCATTATATGTGCATGTTATTATCGTAAATTTTATCATAACCTATAACTTTTCTTCGCCATAGCCTCATTGTATATATCTATATACCTCAAAGCTACCGCGCGCTGAGAATAATGCGAAGCCACCTTGGCGACAGCCTGTCTTGAAAGCTCCTTGATGTCTGCGCCGTCGAGCACCCATCTCATACCTTCCGCCAAATCGGCAGCGTCCTTATAATTAGCCACATATCCATTCTTCTTGTGATCTATCATTTCAGGAATACCACCAACATTGAAGCCTACGCAAGGCACACCGCATGCCATAGCTTCCATAATTGTATTCGGTAGATTGTCCTCTACCGACGGCAAAACAAACATATCTGCGCTGTTGTAAACATTCACTATTTCCTTTTCATTGCCGATATATCCCAATGAATAGCTCTTCAGCGGCAAATCCTCCACAATATCATCGCTATGACCGCCAAGAATAGCGATTGCCGTATTCTCCGCAAGATTAGGATTCTCACTTACCATTTTCTTTATAGCCTCAACGAAATAGCTCATTCCCTTTCGCTCATCTGTAACGCGCTGAGAAACAAAGAGAATGATACGCATATCCTTAGGCAGAGAGAAATGCTCACGAGCCGCCTGCTTGTCCTTCACCTTAAAAATGAGAGTATCTATAGGGTTAGGAATACTTACCACAAGCTGATTTCTGAGGAGAGCGCTTTCCTTCGCCTGCGTTTCAAGCCAACGGCTGCACGTCACGAATTGAATACTGCTTTTCCCATATACCTTATTCTTTTTCTGCCACACCCTTGCCGACAAATCATTATCTGAACCATTTCCAGGCAAAAGTCTGCAATTGTGGCATCCACTTTTAAAATTCAGACAGCCCTTTGCATAATGACAAATGGAAGAAGCGGGCCAAAGGTCGTGCATAGTCCACACCACAGGCACACCGCTATTCAATATCTTATTTATATCCGCGAGAGAAAGCATTCCCTGATTTATCCATTCCAGATGAATCACGTCGGCCTCCTTAAACTCAGGCAATGAAGTAATATCAGTGCCACAGCTCGCGGTATCCACCTCAAAAAGATGCTTTCTTCGGAAACGCAGATTAACAAATATCTTAAAGCGTTCCCATAAGAATTTCCACTGCTGCATCGCTTTATTCGGCAGTTCCACCACAGTAATGTCGTCAGAGACTTTATCCCTGACGAGCATTTTCGCCTTAACGCCATTATTATTCAGCGCCACCATAAGTCTGTTCGACGCGACAGCGGCACCGCCTGTTTTCTCGCTTGTGTTTACTATTAGTACTCTCATTGTTTATCATTATATATGTTTCAAAGGTAGTTTAAATTAGTCATACGACAAAGGAAAAGCCTTTTTATTTTATATTGTTTGCGTACACAAAACGACATAAATACGAAGAAAATCGCGCTGTTTGCGTACACATCGCTTGATATAAATCAATAAAACAACGAATTTCTTCAATTTTCTCTATTTTTGTTTGCGCACACACCGAAATCGATATACCTTTGCAATGTCAAAAGTTAATAGATTGTTTAGGTTAGTAGTTATAAGTTTAGGTTTTTAGTTATTAGTTTAAGGTAATTTTTTAAAAGATTGTTTAGGGCAACGATATGGAAACTGTGAAGCTTTCAGTCGTTAAAAAGAAAAAGATTTAGTTATACATATTTTTAGCGCTGCATTCCTCAGGGATTGCAGCGTTTTTTTATGCTCATTATTTTAGCTTGGCTCGCTCTCGAAACTGAATTTTACAGATTTTAAGATTCTAAATAAATGCAAAAATCCGCATGGGTTTCATAGCTTTTTTAAGCCCTCAAAAAATATTTGGGCGAAATCGTAGCTTTTTTTAAGCCTCCAAAAAATATTTGAGCGAAATCGTAGCTTTTTTAAGCCTCGAAAAAATATTTGGCGCAATTCGTAGCTTTTTTAAGCCCTCAAAAAATATTTGGCACAATTCGTAGCTTTTTTAAGCCGTTTTTAACGGCAAATAGGCGAAATAAAAAACGAAGATTTCGCTACACAACTCTGCAAGATTTTCAAGTGTACTTGAATATTTCACCAAAAACATGGAAATTTTCAAGTAACATGTATTTGTCTAATTTAGGTTGACTGTTTTTTATCTAAACCTTTTATAAGTTGACTCAGATTAATTATTATAACTGATAATTGTAGACTATAGATGCTTAAACTCGATTAAAAGTTGACATCCAAAATCATCCCTGTCAGAAGTTGACTTAATGTGTCTGTATTGAGCCCTCTTCGTGAGATATTGGCAAAGGTAAACCTTTTCCGGGTATTTCGCAAACATTTGCCTTATCTTTAATTGCCTGTCGTCTGTAGCTCTTCCATTTCATCTTAATCTCACCATTCAATTCTGCGGCTTTTGCAGGTGTCAGCATGTCGATGCTCATATGCGGACGTTTGTTGTTATAAAAGTAAATAGCCTTTTCAAGTGCGGCTGTCACCTCATGTATGTTACGGAACTTCCTGTCCTTAAACAATTCATTCTTTATTGTGTTGTTTATACGTTCTGCCTGTGCGTTCTCTTTGGGATCACCGCTT
>JAIKZG010000017.1 GCA_024682415.1 Prevotella sp. | reverse complement strand
AATATCTTCGAAATTTCCACAGATGACTTGTTCTCATCAAAATATAGACGAATGACATCATCATAATACTTTTCGCGTTTCTTAACTTTATATTTCATCGTTGAACTCGTTTATGAGTCAACTTTTTATAGGCAAAGACAATCTGTGAGAGATAAAAAAAGAAAATGGAAACGCAGAAATTACCTTTGTATAAGCCACTATTCCGATTGCTCGACAGCGAGATGCGCATGAAAAAGCATTTGCCGCGATTTGAGCATTTCACGATTGGGCAGGAAATAGTGCTTACTAATGAACACGGAAGAAAAGATACAAAGCTCTCTCCAGCTTTCATGAAATGGATGGGGAGTAGTTTTTAAAAGATATATTTTTCATAGCTTCATAAGATTAGATGAATGCTAAGTTTATAGCCAGTGGTGCGTAGTTCGTGAGAATGTAAGCACCACTTTTAAAAAGAAGTTTTAAAAGAATTATTCTTAACTTTTAAAAAGAATGTTTCAAAATAAGATAGGGAAGTTATCCTTCCCATTGAGGGCGATCAGCATTTTCGTTTTCAACAGATTGCCCACTCCTTGAGTTGCGGTGCACTGCTCGTGAGAGTGAGTGCATCGCTTTTTTTACTTTGCATCCGATTTATTAAAGTATATTTTTATGGCATTATTTGCAAAGTATTCATAATATTACTATATTTGCAAACGATAAGACATATAAATCTATGAGCTATAAAAAGGTGAAAGACGTTGTCGATGAACTAAAACATAATAATTTTAAGTTTGTCAGACAAAAAGGAAGCCACATGGTCTTTACAGATGGAAAGAATGTTGTCATTGTACCAGACCATGGGAATAAAGGTATTGAGAAGGGCACTTATTTTAATATCCTTCGACAGGCATGACTAAAACGATAAAGAATGATGAAAAAGATAGATGTTATAGTAGAATATTCTGATTCAAATATGAGTGCTTACATTGAGGGTGCTCCTATTGTTGTTGTGGGCAAGAATCTCGGTGAGATAGAAAAGAACACAAAAGAAGCAATTGATTTGTATTTGGAATCGTGCAAAGATATGAGTATTAAGCCTGTAGAAATTTTAGACGGTGAGTTGGAATTATCGTTTAAGATTGACGCTGCCACATTTATAAACTATTATAGCGGCATATTTACAAAATCTGCATTAAGCAGAATAACAGGCATAAATGAAAGGCAGTTATGGCATTATGCTGCCGGAATACATAAACCTCGCCAAAAGCAGTTGGAAAAAATTCAGAATGGTATCAAGATTCTTACTCACGAACTTAGAGCAATAAGCTTGGTATAAGCAATAAATAGGTATTTCAACAGCAGAAATTTGTGTCAAGACACAAATAATTTCCACAAACCTTTTAGTATAACAAAATAGCGGCATTTCCAAATGTGGAAATGCCGCTATTTTATTTAGAATATTATTATATCGTAGTTTTATACCAAAGTTGAGATGATGCTTTCACGGTCGCCTGGAAGCATGTCGATGACAGGGATTTCTGGCATGGTGTAGCATCCTGGCTGCAAACGCATAGAAGCACGGGCAACATTAATAAGCACCTGACCGGTAAGAGCTGGGTTGTTGATGCTCATGTTGAATTCCATGCGCTGGTTAGGAGTCTTTCCGCTTACGCCCTTGCGCACGAGGTTTACGCCATGGCCCATGTCGCGTACATCATCAACAGATGGCACTGCGAATACGTGAGTTTCATCATTAGCGAAATATGGATCAGCCTTGATTTCCTTAGTCACTTCCTCAAGTGTAGCGCCGTCTTCAAGCTCTACATATACCATACGGCGGTGAATGCCTTCGCCCAATGGGATGGTTACAGAGAGAGCATTCTTAACGCCCTTCTTGCCACGAACGCAAACGCTGTGACCCATGCTCATACCTGGGCCGAAATTGGTGTAGCTCAATCCCTTAGGAGCAAGACTCTGCATGAGCACACGCACGATAGAGTCGCTTCCCGGATCCCAGCCTGCTGAGATAACGCTTACGGCATTGTTGGCTTTGCAGACAGGCATGAGCTGAGTGCGATAGTCGAGAATGCTTGTATGAATATCGAAGCTGTCTACTGTGTTGATACCAAGGGCAAGAATCTCCTTTGCTGCTTCCGGGCATAGACGAGTAGGGAGGGCAAGGATGGCAACGTCTACATCTTTTAGCTCCTTAATGTCTTTCACTACCTCGTAGGCTGCAAGCTCGGCTGGCTTGTCCTGCGCGCTCTGACGACGAACGATACCAGCGATTTCAAAGTCAGGCGCTGCCTCAAGTGCCTGAACTGAATAATGTCCGATGTTGCCGTAACCAACAACAGCTGCTCTAATTTTCTTCATATTGTCGATGTTTTGTTAAATTTTAATGAGTTTCGGTTGCAAAAATAATGTTTTCCCGTGTATTTGATAATAAAATGATAGATTTTTTTTGTTATACAATAAAGCAATTTAATAATCGTTATTAATAAGGTAGTAAAACTATCGAATAGCAACTAAAGAATATTAAATTATGATAGAATACATACGCGGCGAACTTGCCGAACTTACTCCAACCCTTGCTGTAATCGATGCTTGCGGCGTAGGTTACGGATTGAATATATCCCTCACGACTTATTCTGCCATTCAGGGCAAAAAGGATGTAAAACTTTATGTGCATGAAGTGCTGACGGCAGGCGGACGTGACGATTCTTTTGTATTGTTTGGATTCAGCAGTAAGCAGGAAAGAGAGCTTTACAGACTTCTGATAAGTGTTTCGGGAGTAGGCTCAAACACTGCGAGAATGATTCTCTCAACTATCTCTCCTACAGAGCTTTGCAATGTTATTGCTTCGGGCGACGAGAAAATGCTTAAAGCCGTTAAGGGCATTGGCTTGCGCACGGCTCAGCGCATTATAGTGGATTTGAAGGATAAGATTGTGAGCAGCGGAATTGCCGACGAACTGCATGTGAGCAACGCTCCGTCTTCTGCCGTAAACAATGAGGTGAAAGATGAGGCTGTGGGCGCGCTTACAATGCTTGGATTCTCACCAGCGCCATCAGCAAAGGTCGTAACGGCGATACTTACCGAGCAGCCTGAATTGCCTGTGGAACAGGTGGTGAAGTTGGCATTGAAACAGATAAAATAAAAACAACTATGTATATGCGGAGCTTGTTTCTTTGCTCCGCATAGCAATTAGCACGCGTATTTTGTCGTTGAAGAATAAGGTCATATATATTCTGCTTATGTGGTTTGCCGTTTCGGTGGCAAGCTATGCTGTCGCTATACCTTATATTATAAGGCAGACGCAGAGCAATAGGCAGAGAGTGGCTCAACGTGGCAAGCAAGACGACAAGACAAAGAAAGGGGCAATTCAGCCGACAGCGCAGCCTCTGATTGTAGATGAAGACACCATTCCCGACTCTCTGCTCAACACGCGATGGAAGGTGCAGCCCACAGTGCCGCTCACATGGGACGATCTCGACAGAAACGCCATGGATTTGAAGAATCCGGAAAACATGGATGGCGACGTGGAATACAACGATTCGCTGAATGTCTATGTGATAGGCAGAAAGATGAACGGCTCATGGATAAGCGCGCCGATAATAATGACTCCGGAGGAATACAGGAAATGGAGCGAGAAGAAGGTGATGAGGGATTACTTTCGTGAAAAAAACGCTGACATCTTTCAACGCAAAGGTAAGGAGAAATTCGACTTTTCTGATATGCACTTCGATCTTGGCCCGGCAGAGAAGATATTCGGTCCGGGCGGCGTGCGCATAAAGACTCAGGGAACGGCGGAGCTGAAACTCGGCGCGACGATAAAAAACATAGACAACCCATCGCTGCCTATAAGAAACAGAAAGACCACGACTCTTGATTTCGATCAGAAGATAAATCTGAGCGTAAACGGAAAGGTGGGCGACAAGGTGAACATGAACCTTAATTATAACACCGATGCCACCTTTGATTATGACGCTCAAAACCTCAAACTGAAATATGACGGCAAGGAAGACGAGATAGTAAAGCTCGTTGAGGCTGGTAACATATCTTTCCCCTCAAACTCTTCGCTGATAAAAGGCGCAAGCTCGCTGTTCGGACTGCGCACCGATTTGCAATTCGGTAAACTGCGATTGCAACTTGTGGCTTCGCAGAAGAAGAGTTCTACAAAGAGTGTTTCCTCAAAGGGCGGAGTGCAGCTCACGCCTTTTGAGATAGATGTTGCCGACTATGAAGAAAACCGACATTTCTTCCTTTCTGAATATTTCCGCGACAGATATGACGACAACATGAAGAAGTTGCCCAACGTGATGTCGGGCATTACCATCAATCGTGTGGAAATATGGGTTACGAATAAAACGGGAACGACAAACAATACGCGAAACATAGTGGCTCTGACCGACCTCGGCGAAAACGCTAAGGTTTCCAATCCTATGTGGCAGACTACGGGGCAGCCAGTGCCTGCCAACAATGCCAACACGGAGTATTCCGCTATGGTGAACAGCTATGCCGCTGCGCGCAATATCGACCAGACTTCAAGCACGCTTGACGGAATAAGTGGTTTCGTGGGTGGCACTGATTATGAGAAGCTTGAAAGCGCCAGGTTGCTCAATTCTTCGGAATATACGGTGAACAAGGCGTTGGGATACGTTTCTCTGAAAACAGGGTTGCAGACGGATCAAGTGCTTGCTGTGGCTTATGAATACACTTATGGCGGAATGACTTACCAGGTAGGTGAGTTCGCAAGCGATTTGACGGATGTAAATCAATGCTTGTTTGTGAAGTCGCTGAAGAATACGAGCAATAATCCGCAGCAGGGCAACTGGGATTTGATGATGAAAAACGTGTATTATCTTGCTTCATCAGTAGAGAAAGATAAATTCCGCCTTGACGTGAAGTTTCAGAGCGATACGGCAGGTGTATATCTCAGCTATATCCCGGAGCCACAGGTTAAGAATCAAACTATTATAAAGGATTTGGGCGCCGACCGACTCGACAACAATAACAAATCTCATCCTAATGGCTATTTCGACTATGTGGATGGCTATACTGTGAGCGATGGTCGTGTGTTCTTCCCCGAAACTGAGCCTTTCGGTGAATATCTTCGCAACTATCTTATCAGTAATGGCGTGGCTCAAAATGTGGCTGACAAATATGCCTTCACAGAGCTGTATGATTCTACTAAGACTACGGCAAAGCAGATTGCAGAAAAGAATAAGTATATATTGCAGGGACAATTCCGCGGCACATCTGCCAATGTGATTTCTCTCGGCGCGTATAATGTGCCGCAAGGTTCGGTTGTGGTTACGGCAGGCGGAGTTACCTTGACTGAAGGGTCTGATTATTCCGTGGACTATAATGCCGGAGAAGTTACTATTCTTAATCAGAGCATTATCGATGCCGGCACTCAGGTGAACGTGTCGCTTGAGAGCAACACCGATTACGGACAGCAGCGCAAGACGATGTTTGGAATGAACTGGGAATATGATTTCTCAAAGAATTTCCAGCTCAGCGGTACTGTTCAGCACCTCACGGAACAAAGCCTTACCTCAAAGGTGAACATGGGCTCTGAGCCGTTGAACAATACTCTTTGGGGCGTAAACATAAATTGGAAAAAGGAGAGCCAGTGGCTTACCAATATGCTTGATAAGTTGCCTTTCCTACATCTCACTCAGCCTTCAAACATTTCGTTTACAGGAGAATTTGCCCAGCTCATAGCAGGACAGAACCATGGCATTCAGGATAATGCTTCTTATCTTGATGATTTTGAAAACACTAAGAACGGCATCGACGTGAGCACTCCTACATCGTGGTCGCTTTCAAGTGTGCCTTCGATGTTTGCTGAGCATGCCGACAAGACAGGGCTTACAAGCGGATTCAATCGCGCGCAGATGGCATGGTACACTATCGATCCGCTGTTTACGCGTCGCAGCAGCTCGCTCACTCCGGGGCATATCAAGAGCGACCTCAATCAGCTTTCTGATTTCTATGTGCGCGAGGTTTATGTGCGCGAGCTTTTCCCTTATCGCAATCAGAGCAACTACAGCGGAGTTACGGCTACGCTGCCTATCCTCAACATTGCCTATTATCCAGAGGAACGAGGCCCATACAATTTCAATCCCGACCTCGACGCGAACGGTAATCTCAATAATGCCTCAAAGCATTGGGGCGGCATGATGAGAAGACTTGACACCAATGATTTTGAAACCGCCAATATTGAGTATATAGAGTTTTGGATGCTCGATCCGTTTATCTATACTCGCAAGCAGGGCAAGGCCAGCGAACATGGTGGCGACTTCTATATTAACCTCGGTGAGGTGAGCGAAGATGTGCTCCACGACGGCAAGAAATTCTATGAGAGCGGAATGCCAGTAGACGGTTCGCAGAGCTTCACATATACCCAATGGGGTAAAATCCCGACGCAGTCTACCGTAACTTACGCCTTCGCTACAAGCGGTGGCTCAAGAGCGTTGCAGGATGTGGGCTACAACGGATTGAATGATAAGGAGGAACAGCAGTTCGCGGCTTATCAGGACTTTCTCACCGCTATTCAGGGAAAGGTGAATCCGGCTGTATTCGATTCCATCTTTGCCGACCCTGCCCATGATGATTATCATTATTTCCGTGGTAGCGATTACGACAGAATGCAGGCAAGCATTCTCCGCAGATATAAATACATCAACAATCCGCAGGGTAATTCTCCCGACTCTGATTCGCGCACTGAAAGCTACGACACATCATATAAGACCACGCCTGATGTGGAAGACATCAATCAGGACTATACTCTCAATGAATATGAGAAGTATTATCAGTATAAGGTTTCTATCCGCCCCGAAGATTTGGAGGTGGGCAGAAATTTCATCGTAGATAAGCGCACCACGCGCCCTACTTTGCGCAACGGCTCAAATGATACTGAGGCTACATGGTATCAGTTCCGTATTCCTATTGACCAGTTTGCCGACCGTGTGGGCAACATCAATGATTTCACAAGCATTCGTTTCATGCGAATGTTCCTCACGGGATTTGAGAAACCTATCGTGTTGCGTTTCGCCACATTCGACCTTGTGCGTGGTGAATGGCGTGTCTACGATCAGAATCTTGATAATGTTTCGGGTTCTGGTCAGGTGGCGGTGAGCGCGGTAAGTTTGGAGGAAAATAGTGATAAAGTGCCTGTTAATTATGTGTTGCCTCCTGGTATAGACCGCGCGCAAGACCCTACTCAGCCACAGCTTATGGAGGGCAATGAGCAGGCATTGAATATTACTGTAAACAATTTGAGCACTAATGAGTCGAAGGCTGTTTACAAGAATTCTACTCTCGACCTTCGTCAGTATAAGCGTCTGCAGATGTTTGTTCATGCCAACGCAATGGCACAGAACACAACCAATCTCGGCGACAATCAGTTGTCGGCATTCATTCGCTTGGGCAGTGATTACAAGAGCAATTATTATGAATATGAAATTCCTCTGAAGCTTACTCCTGAAGGTAAATACAGCAACAATTCATCAGCTGCTCGCGCCTTGGTGTGGCCTGAGGATAATATGCTCGACATTCCTTTGAGTGTATTTACCGGCTTGAAAAAGGCACGCAACATCGCGCGCGCTCAGGGCACAGCTTCTTTCAATCGTCCGTTTACGGCTTACGACAGCAATAAGCCTAACAACAAGATTACCATCATGGGTAATCCTTCGCTTGGCGAGGTGAAGACGATGGTTATCGGTGTGAGAAACCTTTCGGGTGAAGTGAAGAGTGGCGAGGTGTGGTTTAATGAGCTTCGCTTGCGTGATTATAATAACAAGGGCGGATGGGCTGCGCAGGGTAATCTTAATGTGCAGATGTCTGATTTCGGCACTGTAAATGTGCAGGGCAAATACATGACCGATGGCTTCGGCGGACTTGAAGACGGCGTAAACGAGCGTTCCAAGGAAGACTATTCTAACTATAGCGTTACCACAAGCTTAGAGCTTGGTAAGTTCTTCCCCGACAAGGCTAAAGTTTCCGCTCCGCTGTATTATTCCGTAACTAAGGAGAAGCACACTCCGAGATATAATCCTCTCGACACGGATATGGAACTTGACGACGCTCTTGCTTCGGCATCCGACAGACATGAGCGCGACTCTATAAAGAGCATTGCAGTGACTAAGACTACGAACACCAACTTCTCGTTGTCGAATGTGCGTGTGGGCATTAAGACAAAGCGTCATCCTATGCCTTACGACCCTGCCAACTTCTCTTTCTCTTATAGTCATTCTCATCGTCAGACAAGCGGTGAGACAACGGTGTATGAAAAAGAAGACAACTGGCGCGGAGCGATGGACTATAGCTGGTCGCCTGTGTATAAGAGTTTTGAGCCGTTTAAGAAATTGAGAAACAAGAGCAAGTGGCTTGATATATTAAAGCGATTCGGATTCAACTGGTTGCCACAGAATGTAGCGTTCAACACCGAGATGACTCGCAATT
This sequence comes from Prevotella sp., assembly GCA_024682415.1. GTDB lineage: Bacteria > Bacteroidota > Bacteroidia > Bacteroidales > Bacteroidaceae > Prevotella. The sequence continues at coordinate 3,412 of JAIKZG010000017.1, read as the reverse complement.
ATTATGAGCTGCAGGAGCGCGATATGGATAATCTCCTTGGCAGTCAGCTGCCGCTCACGTTCAGTTCGCAATTCCTTTGGAACAGGCAGTTCTCTATGCGTTGGGATTTCACCAAGAATATACACATGAATTTCCAAAGCGCTACCAACGCCGAGATAGAAGAACCTTATACTCCTATCAACAAAGAGCTTTATCCCGACCGCTACCAGGCATGGAAGGATTCTGTGTGGACAAGCATAAAGCATTTCGGCACGCCTCTTAACTATAATCAGAGTTTCTCTCTCTCTTATCAAGTGCCGATCAATCTTATCCCTATATTCGACTGGATAAACGCCGACGCCAATTATCAGTCTACATACAACTGGGTGCGTGGTTCTGATCTTGAGGATGGCACTTCGCTCGGCAACACCATTGCCAATAATCGTACGCTCAATATAAATGGCTCGTTTAATATGGAGCGACTATATAATCATATTCCGTTCCTCAAAAAGGCTAATGACCGCTTCAATAGAACAACGAGCTACGCGAAGCCAAAACGTGTGGTGAACACGAGAAAGACTGCTTCCGACAGGAAGAAGGAAAAGCTGGCGGAAGACGCGAAGAAGAAAGCGCTGCCGATGAATAAGCGCAGCTATGAGAAGGAGATTACTCTCTTGCCAGATACTACTATAATGGTGAGCCACGGCAAGCATACTCGCCGACTTGTCGTTGCGGGAAAAACGGCAGAGGGCAAGTCAGTTAAGATAAAATACAGAAAGATTAGCGACAACCAGCTTCGTATTACTAATAAGGTAGACTCGGCGATGAAGGTGAAGATTACTGTTACGCCTAAAGAGCCGTTGGAGCAGAAGTCGTGGTATAAGACAGCGCAGAGCATTGCTCGTGTGCTTATGATGGTGCGCAATGTCAGCGTAAGTTATCGCAGCCAGTATGCCATGGCTTTGCCTGGATTTATGCCAATGGCAGGCGACGCTTTCGGTCAGAAGCGCAGCCCGAGCGCATTTGCTCCTGGTCTGGATTTCGCTTTCGGCATGATAGGCGATTCTTATGTAGAAAAGGCTAATGAAAGAGGCTGGCTGCTCAAAAATGATTCCGTAGCCACTCCTGCCACTACCAATAAGACGGAGGATTTGCAGCTACGCATGACCCTTGAGCCGATAAAGGAACTGAAGATAGACCTCAATGCCAGTCGCACATGGACAAAGGCAAAGAGCATTCAATATATGTATGCCGGCAATCCTACTACACAGAGCGGTACATTCACCATGACCACCATTTCCATTAAGAGCGCGCTCGAAGGCATAGGCTCGGCAAGCGATGGTTATCACAGCCGTTCGTTTGAGAAATTCTGTCGTTCGCTTGATGGCTTCCGCGATAAGGTTGAGGCTCGTTATGCCGGTGCGGTATATCCTGAAGGAACGGTATTGGCAGGTCAGAAATACGATGTCGCCAATGGTGGAGTTAATAAGTATAGTGCTGATGTAATGATTCCGGCATTCCTTGCCAACTACACTCTTGGCAGCTCGTCATCTCTAAGCCTGTTCCCTACGCTTAGCCGAATGTTGCCTAACTGGTCTGTACGCTACAGCGGACTTTCAAGGTTGCCGTGGTTCCGCGATGTGTTCAAGAGCATTAATCTCAATCATGCCTATAAGAGCATTTTCGCAATAGGTTCTTACGCGTCTTACAGCACATATCAGGAATATATGAACGGTCTTGGATTTATCTCTGATGCCACGACCGGCAATCCTGTGCCAAGCAGTATGTTCAATGTTTCGGCAGTAAGTATCAACGAAGCGTTCTCACCATTGCTCGGTGTGGATATGACGTTTGACAACAACATGACGGCAAAGGTAGAATATCGCACCACACGTGTGCTCAATCTCAGCATGACGAGCGTGCAAATCAACGAGGCATTAAGTCGCGACTGGGTAATTGGCATGGGTTATCGCATCAATGATTTCAAGCCGTTCGGATGGGGCAGAGTGCGCAAGGCAAAGAGTCGTAAGAAGAGCAGCGAAGCAAAATCAGCGTCAAGCAGTTCAGAGAATAATCGTTCGGGCATTAACAACAGCCTTAATATGCGTCTCGACCTCAGCTTCCGCAAGCAGGCAAGCATCACTCGAGACATCGCTTCCGTTACGAGTTCGGCAAGCAGTGGCAACACAGCGTTTAAACTTAGCTTCATGGCAGACTATACTCTTTCGCGTATGCTCACCATGAGTTTCTACTACGACCGCCAGACCAACACACCGTTGCTATCAAGTAGCAGCTATCCTACCACCACAAGCGACTTCGGACTAAGCGTGAAGTTCTCGCTAACAAGATAACAGCATTTCTCTTCTTTTCCGCTTGCGGATTTAAAAGATAGCACGTGATTATGGTGATATGTGGGAACAGTTCTATGTCGCTGCCGAGAACAATTTCAAGGCTGCTATAAAGTATATTGGTGAGCACCATTTGCAGGGACTGTTTCAAAATCGAATAGAAGATATTTTGTGTAACTGTGAGTCATCAGGCTGGGGTTTCCCTGATGATATGTGGGAAATATATTACGAATATTCTGAGACGGAGTTTAGAGATATATAATATCGGGGAATATGAAGTATGATGCGTAACCATATTAGTAATCAATGATATCATTTGTATTTTTTCTCGTATCACTTCATACTGCGTCATTATTTTTAAATCTGCAAGCAAAAAAGAAGAAAAAATAAAACGAAGATTTCGCTGCACAACTCTACAGGAAAATCCTAAAACGAAGATTTCGCTGCACAACTTTGCAGGAAAATCCTAAAAATGAGATTTCACCACACAACTCTGCAAGAATTTCCACCAAATATTTTTAAGGGCATAAAAAAGTTAATGCAGAAATAGTTGAATTTATTCCCTTGGATAATTATATTTTGTTGTATCTTTGCGATGTAGACGCTGTGTGTATTTGTCTAATTTAGGTTGACTGTTTTTTATCTAAACCTTTTATAAGTTGACTCAGATTAATTATTATAACTGATAATTGTAGACTATAGATACTTAAACTCGATTAAAAGTTGACATCCAAAATCATCCCTGTCAGAAGTTGACTTAATGTGCCTGTATCGAGCCCTCTTCGTGAGATATTGGCAAAGGTAAACCTTTTCCGGGTATTTCGCAAACATTTGCCTTATCTTTAATTGCCTGTCGTCTGTAGCTCTTCCATTTCATCTTAATCTCACCATTCAATTCAGCAGCTTTTGCAGGTGTCAGCATGTTGATGCTCATATGAGGACGCTTGTTGTTATAAAAGTAAATAGCCTTTTCAAGTGCGGCTGTCACCTCATGTATGTTACGGAACTTCCTGTCCTTAAACAATTCATTCTTTATTGTGTTGTTTATACGTTCTGCCTGTGCGTTCTCTTTGGGATCACCGCTT
>JAIKZG010000007.1 GCA_024682415.1 Prevotella sp. | reverse complement strand
CTGTATGTGAGAAAGCAAATCATTGAGAAAACGCCAGACGTGGTAATCAACGTGATTGACACGAGCAATCTGGAGCGCAATCTTTACCTTACTACTCAGCTTATTGATATGCACCTCAGAATGGTGTGCGCACTAAATATGTACGACGAGGTGGAGAAGCGTGGCGACAATGTAGACTTCGCCAAGCTTGGTAAACTCTTTGGCGTGCCGATGGTGCCTACCGTGTTTAAGACGGGAAAGGGTCTTGACCTGCTTTTCCACATTATTATTAATATGTATGAGGGTGTGGACTTCGTGGACAAGCGAGGAAAACTCGACCCCGAAGTGGCAGAGGAGATAAAGGCATGGCACGACCAATATGAGAAGGAGGGCGTGAGCATGGAGCACGACGAGGACTTCGCAAGCGGCGATCAGCCTAAGAATAATGTGTTCCGCCATATTCATATCAATCATGGCACATATATAGAAGACGGCATAAAGAAAATACAGGTGGAGCTGAAGAAAAACTCTGCCGTGCGCGATAGATATTCTACTCGCTATCTTGGCATAAAGCTTCTTGAGAGAGACCGCGACGCTGAGCGATATATAAAGTCGCTACCTAATAGCAGTGATATTCTCAGCGTGCGCGACGAAGCTGCTCAGGAGGTGAAGGAATACACTAAGGAAGACAGCGAAACTGCCGTAATGGACGCTAAATACGGATTCATACATGGCGCGCTGAAAGAGGCGGAATATAAGACCGGAAAGCGCAACACTTACCAGATGACGCATTGGCTCGACAGCATAATGACCAATCAGTATTTTGGCTTCCCAATATTCATCTTCCTTATCTGGCTTATGTTTGAGACTACATTCGTGCTCGGACAATATCCTATGGACTGGATAGAAGCTGGAGTGAAACTTTTGGGCGACGCCATAAGCGTGAATATGCCCGAAGGGCCTTTGAAGGCTATGCTTGTGGATGGCGTAATCGGCGGAGTGGGAGCAGTGATAGTATTCCTGCCACAGATATTGATTCTCTACACCTTTATTTCTTTTATGGAGGATAGCGGATATATGGCTCGCGCAGCTTTTATCATGGATAAGCTGATGCACAAGATGGGACTTCATGGCAAATCATTCATTCCTCTTATCATGGGATTTGGATGCAATGTGCCTGCCGTGATGGCTACGCGCACGATAGAAGGCCGTCGCAGCCGACTTATCACAATGCTTATCCTCCCGATGATGAGCTGTTCGGCGCGTCTGCCTATATATATAATGATAATAGGCACATTCTTTGCCGTGCAATGGCGTTCCACTGTTATGATGTCGCTTTATGCCATCGGAATCGTGGCAGCAGTGCTTTGCAGCAAGTTCTTCAGCAGCGTAATGATAAAGGGTGAGGACACGCCTTTTGTGATGGAGCTTCCTCCTTATCGTTTCCCTACATGGAAAGCTATCGCCCGACACACATGGGAAAAAGGTAAGCAATACTTGAAGAAGATGGGTGGTATAATTCTCGTGGCAAGTATCATTGTGTGGGCGTTAGGTTATTTCCCACATAACGACTCTCTTTCTCGTCGCGAGCAGCAGGAGCAGAGCTATCTCGGAAGCATGGGTAAGGCTATTGAACCTGTGTTTGCCTTGCAGGGTTTTAACTGGAAACTTGACGTAGGTCTTGTGGCTGGTGTGGGCGCAAAGGAAATCGTGGCTTCTACAATGGGCGTGCTTTATAGCGACGACGACAGCTTTAGCGATGATGACACTTATAGCACGGACACGGCTAAATATACTAAGCTGCGTCAGGAAATGAAAAAAGACGGCATTACTCCGCTTGCAGCGTTCAGCTTCCTGCTTTTCGTGCTGCTCTATTTCCCTTGTATTGCTACCATAGCAGCGATAAAGGGCGAGACCGGCTCTTGGAAATGGGCTCTGTTTACAGCCGGATATACTACGCTGAATGCGTGGGTGGTTTCGGCTTTGGTTTATCAGATAGGACGACTATTTATGGTGGGTTCTATTAATTAGCTTTATTAGATTTCGGAGTTATTTTCGAGAACAAATTGTTACTGAGTGAGGGAGCTTAGCGGGCTATGTGACCGAACGAAGTGACAATTTGAGCCGAAAAGAGCCCGAAAGATGACAAAACGCAGCCATCTCTATTTACTTAAAAATTCGGTGGTAATTAATAGAACCCACCTTATATAATAAGGAATAACATATAATGAATATAAAGACAATCATGGCAAGCCTTTTTCTTGGCTTGTTTGCCTTAGCTTCTCATGCCGGCAACGCTGAAAATGTAATCGTGGTGGAGAAAGGCAATGCAGAGAGCTTTCTCCAGGCTTTGCGAGTGGCTAATGAGAAGAACAAAAATATAAATGCCAAACGCGTTACGATATATCTCCCAGCGGGAACTTATGATTTGGGCAAACGCACATTGAATCTGCTTTCGGGCAATAATGTTACTATCGTGGGGCAGGGAATGGACAACACGATAATTAAAAACGCGCCCGACGTGAAGGACGAGGGAATAAGCAAAACCGCCACCTTATTAATAAGGGGCAATAATACTTATTTGCAAGACCTTACGCTTCTCAATGCTATGGACTATTATGCTGCCGATAAGGCTGGCAGAGCGGTGTGCATTCAGGATTTCGGCACTCACACGATATGCAAGCGAGTGAAAATGCTCTCGCATCAGGACACTTATTACACCAAGAACAGCGAAGGCGAGTTTTATTGGGAAGATTCTGAAATTCACGGCACGGTGGACTTTATCTGCGGACGTGGCGACGTGTATTTCCAGAAGTGCAGAATTGTTATTGAGAAACGCAATGCCGACGGCACGGGAGGATGCGTGATAGCTGCTCCTAACCAGTCGAAGACTTTTGGAATGCTGTTTAATGAATGTGTGATAGAAAACAGAACGCAAAGCTACAGCCTTGCGCGCTCATGGGGAGGAAAATCTTGCTGCTATTATGTGAACAACACGCTTCTTGACCCAGCGAGAATTATAAAGACTCGCTTCACCTTGCAGGGCATGAATGTTGTGCCTAATGCTTTTATTGAATGTGGCAGCAAAGACGCAAACGGCAATCTGCTTACTCCGATAAGCAATCGCCAGACTTTCTATAAGGACACAATAAAGATTACGCTCGAAACAGCTATGCCGGCGGAGAAAGCAGCGCAGTATAGCGTAAAGAAAATGCTAAGCAAATGGCGACCCGATAAAGCGGCAGCAAAGCTGGAGAAAAATACATGCGGAATTTTGAAAAAATACGTGCTTGAAAAATAAAAAATGCTTGCATGATTTTTTATTTGGCTCAATACAATTTTTTTTGGATATATTTTGCCAAGTACACTTTGCAATTTTCAAAATTAATAGTATCTTTGCAGCAATTATACAAAATCGCAGATAAAAATCTCTTAAAAAATAACAGAATCCAACTATGGAGGAAGCATTCTATCGCACCCATGATTATCTGATAGAGCATGTGAAAGCACCAGTAAGACGTCTGCTGATGGACGAGATAAACTGGGATGACCGCATGATTGGAATAAAGGGGTCGAGAGGTATCGGAAAGACTACATTCCTTTTGCAGTATGCTAAGGAAAAATTTGGCGTTGGCGACAGACGATGTCTATATATCAACACCAATAATTTCTATTTCCAAAATATGGGGATTGCTGAGTTCGCGGGAGAATTTATTAAAAACGGCGGACGAGTGCTGCTCATCGACCAGGTGTTTAAACAGCCTAACTGGAGCAGGGAGCTGCGCCAATGTTATGAGCAATACCCTCAGCTGAAGGTGATATTCACGGGTTCAAGCGTGATGCGACTGAAGGAAGCCAATCCTGAGCTTAACGGAATTGTGAAGAGCTATAATCTGCGTGGCTTCTCTTTCCGTGAGTTTCTCAATCTGGAGACGGGCAACAATTTCAGACCATACACCCTCGACGAGATAATTGCCGACCACGAGCACATCGTAAGGCAGATATTGCCACAGGTGAGCCCGGCGCAATATTTTCAGGATTATCTTCACCACGGATTTTATCCGTTCTTCCTTGAGCACCGCAATTACTCGGAAAATCTGCTCAAGACCATGAACATGATGACCGAGGTGGATATTCTTCTGGTAAAACAAATCGAATTAAAATATCTTACCAAGATAAAGAAATTATTCTATCTGCTTGCCGTTGACGGCCCAGGCGCGCCTAACGTAAGCAACTTGGCAGAAGAGATACAGACAAGCCGCGCCACCATAATGAATTACATAAAATATCTGGCCGACGCGCGACTGATAAACATGATTTATCCGGTGGGAGAGAGCTTCCCGAAGAAGCCATCGAAGATAATGATGCATAATCCAAATCTGATGTATGCGATTTATCCTATACAATGCGACAGGCAGGATGTGATGGAAACATTCTTCGTGAATCAGCTTAAAAGAGACCATAGGGTGAATCAGCGTGGAAAAGAACCTTGCTATATTATAGACGAGAAAAAGAAGTTTCGTATAATTGACGCTAAGAGCCAGCATAAGATACGCTACAACAGCGACACGCTCTATGCTCGCTACAATATGGACTTCGACAGCACAATATATGCTCGCTATAACACTGAAATAGGCAAGGAAAACCGAATTCCTTTGTGGCTCTTCGGTTTCTTATATTAAAATTGAAATTTTTATCAAAAAACTTACACACAGACTTACAAATTCTAAAGAACAATGTCTAAAGAAAAAAAGTTTATCACTTGTGATGGTAACACAGCTGCCGCTCACGTGAGCTATATGTTCACTGAGGTTGCCGCTATCTATCCTATCACACCGTCATCTCCAATGGCGGAGCATGTAGACGAATGGGCTGCCAAGGGTCGTAAGAACCTTTTCGGACAGACCGTAAGCGTTCAGGAAATGGAATCTGAGGGTGGCGCAGCAGGTGCCGTTCACGGATCTCTCCAGGCAGGTGCTTTGACATCTACCTACACTGCATCTCAGGGTCTTCTCCTGATGATCCCTAACATGTATAAGATTGCCGGTGAGCTGTTGCCTTGCGTATTCAACGTTTCAGCTCGTACACTTGCATCTCACTCACTCTGTATCTTCGGTGACCACCAGGATGTTATGGCTTGCCGTCAGACAGGCTTCGCAATGTTCTGCTCTGGTTCTGTACAGGAAGTTATGGATCTCTCTGCTGTTCCTTATCTTTCAACACTCGAGAGCTCTGTACCATTCATCAACTTCTTTGATGGCTTCCGTACTTCTCACGAATATCACAAGGTAGAGGAAATGGATATGGAAGATATCCGTCCATTGGTTAATCCAGAATGGATCAAGAACTTCCGCGACCGTGCTCTCTCTCCAGAGCGTCCTGTAACTCGTGGTACTGCTGAGAACCCAGAAACATTCTTCACACACCGTGAGGCTTGCAACGCATACTATGATCGCATTCCTGCTATCGTAGAAAAGCACCTCGCTGAGGTTTCTAAGATCACAGGCCGTGAGTATCACTTGTTCAACTACTATGGCGCAACCGACGCTGAGAACGTAATCGTATTGATGGGTTCTGCTACTGAGCCAGCTCGCGAGGCTATCGACTTCCTCGTAAAGCAGGGCAAGAAGGTAGGTATGGTAGCTGTTCACCTCTATCGTCCATTCTCTGTAGAGGCTATCCGCAAGGCTCTTCCTGAGACAGTTAAGCGCATCGCTGTTCTTGACCGTACTAAGGAGCCAGGCGCAGAGGGCGAGCCATTGTATCTCGATGTTAAGAGCGCTCTCTACGACGATCCTCGTAAGCCTCTTATCGTTGGTGGACGTTATGGTCTCGGTTCTAACGATACAACTCCAGCTAAGATTGTTGCTGTATTCAAGAACCTTGAGCTCAATGAGCCAAAGAACCACTTCACAGTAGGTATCGTTGATGATGTAACATTCACATCACTCCCAGAGGAGGAAGAAATCCCAATGGGTGGCGACAGCCTCTTCGAAGCTAAGTTCTTCGGTCTCGGTTCTGACGGTACCGTAGGTGCTAACAAGAACTCAGTACAGATTATTGGTAACAACACCAACAAGTACTGCCAGGCTTACTTCTCTTACGACTCTAAGAAGTCAGGTGGTTTCACATGTTCTCACCTTCGTTTCGGTGACGAGCCTATCCACTCTGCTTATCTCGTAAATACTCCTAACTTCGTAGCTTGCCACGTACAGGCTTATCTCCACATGTATGATGTTACTCGTGGTCTTCGCGACAACGGTACATTCTTGTTGAACACCATTTTCGATGGTGAGGAGCTTATCAACTTTATCCCTAACAAGGTTAAGGCATACTGGGCTAAGCACAACATCAAGGTTTACTACATCAACGCTGGTAAGATAGGTCAGGAGATTGGTTTGGGCAACCGCACCAACACTATCCTCCAGAGCGCATTCTTCCGTATTACAAAGGTTATCCCTGAGGATTTGGCTGTAGAGCAGATGAAGGCATTCATCGTTAAGTCTTATGGCAAGAAGGGTGAGGATGTCGTTAATATGAACTATGCTGCCGTTGATCGTGGTGACGAATACAAGGAACTCACAGTAGACCCAGCTTGGGCTAACTTGGCTGACGACGCTGTTAAGGAAGACAACGCACCTGCATTCGTTAAGGAGCTTGTTCGTCCTATCAACGCTCAGAGCGGTGACTTGTTGAAGGTTTCTGACTTCGTAAAGCACAACACTGTAGACGGTACATGGCAGAATGGTACAGCTGCGTTCGAGAAGCGTGGTGTTGAGACATTCGTTCCAGTATGGAACTCTGAAAACTGTATCCAGTGTAACAAGTGTGCGTTCGTTTGTCCTCACGCTGCTATCCGTCCATTCGTTCTCGATGAGAAGGAAGCTGCCGGATTCGACGGTGAGACAATCGATATCCTTGCTCCTAAGGCATTGAAGGGTATGCGCTTCCGCATTGAGACTTCAGTTCTCGACTGTCTTGGTTGTGGTAACTGTGCTGATGTCTGCCCAGGTAAGAAGGGTGAGAAGGCATTGAAGATGGTTCCATTCAACGTAGACGCTCCTGACATGGTTAAGGAAGCTGCTAACTGGGAATATCTCGTTCACGAGGTTGCTTCTAAGCAGGATCTCGTAGACATCAAGCAGAGCCCTAAGAACTCACAGTTCGCTCAGCCATTGTTTGAATTCTCTGGTGCTTGCTCTGGTTGCGGTGAGACTCCTTATGTTAAGTTGATTTCTCAGCTCTTCGGTGACCGTCAGATGATTGCCAACGCAACAGGTTGCTCTTCTATCTATTCTGCATCAATTCCTGCTACTCCATACACAACAAACGCTAAGGGTCAGGGCCCTGCATTCGACAACTCATTGTTTGAGGACTTCTGCGAATTCGGTCTTGGTATGGCACTTGGTAACAAGAAGATGAAGACTCGTATCACTAAGTTGCTCAACGAGATGATTGAGAGCGACAAGACAAGCGAGGCTTACAAGGAAGCAGCTAAGGAATGGATCGAAGGTCAGAACGACGCTGAAGCTTCTAAGGCAGCAGCTGCTAAGTTGAAGCCATTGATCGCTGAGAGCGCAGCTAAGGGTTGCCCAGTTTGCAAGGAATTGCAGACATTGGATCACTACCTCGTAAAGCGCAGCCAGTGGATCATCGGTGGTGACGGTGCTTCTTACGATATCGGTTATGGCGGTCTCGACCACGTTCTCGCTTCTGGTGAGGATATCAACATCTTGGTACTTGATACTGAGGTTTACTCTAACACAGGTGGTCAGTCATCTAAGTCTACTCCTATCGGTGCTATCGCTCAGTTCGCTGCAAGCGGAAAGCGCGTAAGCAAGAAGGATCTCGGTTTGATGCAGACTACTTACGGCTACATCTATGTAGCTCAGGTAGCTATGGGTGCTGACAATGCTCAGACATTGAAGGCTATCCGCGAGGCAGAAGCATATCACGGACCATCTTTGGTTATCGCTTATGCTCCATGTATCAACCACGGTATCAAGGGTAAGGAAGCTGACGGCAAGAAGCGTAGCATGAACCGCTCACAGCACGAGGAAGCTTTGGCTGTAGAGTGCGGATACTGGCACTTGTGGCGTTTCAACCCAGAGCTTGCTAAGGAAGGCAAGAACCCATTCCAGCTCGACAGCAAGGAACCTAACTGGGCTGACTTCCGCAACTACTTGCTCGGTGAGGTACGTTTCGCATCTTTGAAGAAGGCTCAGCCAGAAGAGGCAGAGGAATTGTACGTAGCAACTGAGAAGGCTGCACAGCGCCGTTATCGTAGCTATGTTCGCAAGAGTCAGGAAGACTGGAGCGAAGAGGCTGAATAATTCTGGTTTTAAGAATTAGAATCTCTGAAAGAAGTTATTTAAGACTTCATATATATGAGAGGAATCACATCATTGTGGTTCCTCTCTTTTTTATTCTCTTTGCAATTGTGAATTTGCAAGCTATAGGTATTGTGAGTGGTAGAGAAATACATTTCGCTCAGCATATTTATGCTGATAATATTATAAACGACACTTTTTTGAAGAAAATTGGAAAATAATTGTAGAAAAGTTTGGCAGTTAGTCAAAAAAGCGATACCTTTGCACTCGCAAATAAGGAACAACGCCTTACAAAAGCGAATGGCTCCGTAGCTCAACTGAATAGAGCATCTGACTACGGATCAGAAGGTTATGGGTTTGAATCCCTTCGGAGTCACAAAATGTAAAGATAGCTGCAAGAAATTTTCTTGTGGCTTTTTTGTTTCTATATACATAAAGGAATTCCATAATGACGATACATATTTTTAATCCCGAACATGATATGGCACTGGCTGCGAACAAGGAGGGATACATTCCTTCTCATGCGGCAAGGCAGTTAAAATCTGATTTGTCTTTCATTCCTGCTCTTTGGGCGGAACATGGAGATATGGTGCTCGTAGATGATGTAGACGCTGCGTTGGAGTCTGTGCGTCATCTTAAGCAATATGCCAAGGATGTGGTGTTTATCACGCCTGACGACCTCGCTAAAATTGATTTCAGCGAAGCTTCCGTAAAGGTTGCGCCATGGGGATGGGACAAAAATCTGCGTGCGTGGCTTCTTCGTAAGAATGCGAAGATGGCAACAGTCTTGCCTTCTGCCGACCAGCTTATGATGATAAGGGATTATAGCAGCAGAGCGTTTGCGGCGACTCATGTTCTGCCGGCTTTTAGAAACTTAGGCGAACAGTTTATAGGCGAGTGCGCCATACATTCAGGCACGCTTGACGACAGATTCTTTAATAGCCTTAAAGGCGGAAAATGGGTATTGAAATCTCCTTGGAGCAGTTCAGGCAGGGGAGTGAAATACGTGAATGATGAAACGTTGGAAGATGATTCTTTCCGAAAGTGGGCTCAAAATGTTTCGCGTAATCAAGGCTATATCATGGTAGAGCCTTATTATAATAAGGTGAGAGATTTCGGAATGGAGTTTTATGCCAATGAGGACGGCTCGATAGATTATTGCGGTCTTTCTCTTTTTGATACTTCTCGTGGAGCATATACAGGTAATTTGCTTGCAGCAGAGGAGATAAAGGTGAAGGAACTGGCAAAATATGTTGATGTAAAGGTTTTGAACGTTATCCGCAATACAATAATCGCTGCTTTGAAGAATGTATTTAAATCGGTTTATGTAGGGCCTTTCGGAGTGGATATGATGGTTGTCGCTGAATCGGGTGCTGACCATTTCTTGATACATCCTTGCGTTGAGATGAATTTGCGTCGCACGATGGGGCATGTGGCGTTGGCAATATCGCCGTCGCTTCTTGAACCACGCAAATTAATGCAGATAGGTTTTCAAGGCAAGTTTAAATTCAAGGTTGTGCCTTTAATGGATGATTTGCTTAACACAAGTTTGGTGTAACATATTAAATTATTAGAATAAAAGAAAAGACGTGTCGTCATATTTGTTATGATGGCACGTCTTTTTATTTTAAGCTGATTAAACTGCTTGGTTATCTTCTTTTGTGATTGAAGTTAGGATTGAACGACGGCTTACCTTTGCTCTTTTGCTTGTGGGAATATGTGCCACGAGCTTCCTGCTTGTCCGCATTGCGGTGTTTAGAGGGATATTCAGCTTTGGTTTCGCCTCTTCTTCCTTTTCTTCCCGTCGGTGTTTCGCCCCTTCTTGAGCGAGCGTCTTTTCCTCTTGCTGATGACATCTTGCTGCCTTGAGGATAAAGCTGCTCTATAAGGTCTGGACGACCGATCTTGCGAAGCTCAAATTCAATGTTGCGACGTTCTTCCGGTTTATACCAGAAGAAAAACTGACGCTGAGCGAGTTTCTCGCGTGGAGTCTTCGCCGAGAATACAGGTTCAAGAGTGTAAGGGTCGTAACCGGTGTACCATGTTTCGGTGCTCACCGTCATTGGAGTTGGGGTGAAGTCCTGAATCTGCTCAAGATGGAAGTTCAAACTTTTGGTCTTCACGGCAAGCTCTGCCATATTTTCCTCTTTGCATCCCGGATGGCTGCTGATGAAATAAGGAATGAGCTGCTGATTGAGGTGCTCGTCCTTGTTTATCTTGTCGAAGATGCGTGTAAACTCCTCAAACAGTTTAAACGATGGCTTGCGCATAAGCTTAAGCACATCGTCTGAAGTGTGCTCAGGAGCTACTTTCAATCTACCACTCACATGCTTCGTGATAAGCTCACGAGTATATTGGCGAGCCACTTCATTCGTGTGCTCATCTTTGCTCTTGTGCAGCAGCAAGTCGTAACGCACGCCACTGCCTATGAAACTTTTCTTGATTTCTGGCAGAGCGTCTACGGCATGATAAATCTCAAGAAGTTTGCTGTGGTCGGTATCCAAGTTAGGGCAAACCTGAGGGTTAATGCACGACGGACGCTTGCAATGCTCGCACGCCTTATGATTCTTGCCGTGCATTCCATACATGTTGGCAGAAGGGCCGCCGAGATCGGAAAGATAGCCTTTGAATCCCTCCATCTTTACCACCTTCTTCACCTCTTTAAGAATGTTTTCCTTGCTTCTGCATACCACGAATTTTCCTTGATGAGCCGAAATGGTGCAGAAGGCGCAGCCACCGAAACATCCCTGGTGAATGTTCACCGAGAATTTTATCATCTCGTAAGCAGGAATACGCTTTCCACGATATTTAGGATGTGGCACTCGTGTGTAAGGCAAGTCAAAGGTAGCGTCGAGTTCCTCAGTCGTCATTGTGGGGAACGGCGGATTTACCACTGCATACACATTGTCCACTGCCTGCAATATTCTCTGGGCGTGGATTTTATTAGATTCTTCCTCTATGTGGCGGAAATTCTCCGCTTCCGCTTTCTTGTTGCACAGGCATTCCTCATGACTGTGAAGCACAATGTCGTCGTCTTTTATTCCTCCCGGAATATCCTGTTCCTTGCAGAGATACACAGTTTGATTCACGTCGTGGATTTTTGTAAGATCCTCACCATTTGACACACGCTGGCACAGCTCGAGAATAGATTTCGCGCCCATGCCATAGAGTATCATGTCGGCACCTGAATCGCAGAGAATACATTTCTTCACCTTGTCCTGCCAATAGTCGTAATGAGTGAGTCGGCGCATAGAAGCCTCTATTCCGCCCAAGACTACAGGTACATCGGGAAACAGTTTCTTTAGAATTTGAGTGTATACTATAGTAGGGTATTCAGGACGCATGTCGTGGCGACCGTCGGGACTATAAGCATCTTCGGAACGCAGACGGCGGTTGGCGGTGTATTTGTTTACCATAGAGTCCATACATCCAGGCGCGATACCAAAGAAAAGACGTGGCTTGCCAAGCTTTTTGAAATCACGGAAATCGCCATGCCAGTCAGGCTGTGGCACTATGGCCACGCGATAACCTGCCGCCTCCAATGATCGTCCGATTACGGCAGCGCCAAATGACGGGTGATCAACATAAGCGTCACCCGAGAAAAGAATTACGTCGAGGACATCCCATCCTCTTAGTTCACATTCCTTCTTCGTTGTAGGAAGAAAATCAGTCAGTAACATCTAATTCGTTTACATTATCCGCGTCCTGCCTCCCCAGCCATTCTATATAGAGAAGCACAAGGTTGTGAAGGCCGAACGCTTTCATATTTTCATTATAAATTACGTCGAGGCACAAGTCGAGCAGATTCTTGTCATTGCCTGTCTCCGACTCGAGCAGAGAGCGTATGTTAAATCTCAGTTTGTCGAGCACATCTTCGTCGATTATGCCGTTGCTGTCTATAAGATTGCGAAACAGAGAATATTTCTCGATGGTCTGTAGATGGTTATCGCTCACCTCAATGAAGCGTGAGCCTTTGATGTTGGCTTGAATCTTATACATATTCGTTTAGTTTTTTAAGTTAGACATTTAGATATACATATCTTCTATATATTAATTGCCAAGCAGATAAGCCCATATTCCTCTCATAAGGCTTTCTCTTGTCTGCTCGTCTTTAATACATTCAAAAGGGAAACCCATGGTGAAAACGCTGTAGTCATTGCCTTTATATCCTACGGCAGCGCTTGTTCCGTTTTGATATTGCATGGCGCAGATAGCATTTCCCACAGGGGCGAGAATATCTGTTTTAGTAGCAGCGTAATGCGTGGCATTCAGTTCTTCGTAAATGTCGAAATTCATGCCAAGTCCGTTTATCGTGCCTTTAGTAGACAGCGTGTCGGCATTCGCGCATTGCGCTTTGAGCACAGAGCTTAGGAACTGCTTGTTTTCAAAAGACGTATTATCAGAGCCTATGTAAGCACCGCTCACGAGCAAAGCTCCGCCTTTTGCTGTGTAATCCTTTATCTTGCGCATGATGGTAGAGTTGAATGTGGAATAATATTTCGGGGTGTAAGAGTTATATTTCTGCAATCCGAATATTAAGTCCACGCCATGATACCTGTTTAAATCTACCTCCTCAGAAAGCAACGCTTCCATAGAGCAGCTTTCCACATTATATTTTCCAGCGCTTGCGATAGCGTCGGCATGAGTTTTGGCGTAGTCAAACGTGTTGCCCATTATAAACTTTCCTGCCATTTCGTCGCCGCCATAGCCAAGTCCGCCATATCCTTCAATGCCCATCTTGCTCTTGTCGAAGCCTGTCTGCTTGCCGTTCCATCCAGCATAAAGACCATAAGGCACGCCTGGATCTTCTTCCATGTCGAAACCCTGACTTTGCGCGTTGTCGATTATTGCCGGGGCAGAAAGGCGAGTGAATCCGTTGATGATAAGGATTGTCTTGTGAGCCATCGGCTGATAATATGCGCTCAGCACCTCGGTAGGGAAACTCTCACCTCCGGCGTTGCATGCCGTAACCTTGAAGTTGTATCTCACTCCAGGTTCAAGCTTCACTTTAAACGTAGTGTTCTTAGTGCTTATGCCGTTATCAAATCCGCTTGTGCCCGTAGAGATATACACATTATATGATTTTGGCTTTGCCGTAGGCTCAAGTTTGTCTTCCTGTCCGCGCCATGTGAGCTGAGCATAGCCGTTTTTCAGCAATTCCACTTTGAAGCCGAGAGGCTGCAGTGGGCTTATCACGCAGCTCTTGCCATGCTGACGGCTGATAAATCTTGCTATCGTTTTATATAATGAACGCGCGAACGAGAACTTAAAGTTAGGGTCTTGCCCCAATGCCATATCAGGGAAATTCTGATGCGACATCGTTTCTATGATAGCCGAAGGCACTTCAGGCAATCGCGTTTCAGAATAGTTTCTATCCCAAAGATACCTTCTGTTCCAATTCTTGTATTCTGCTGGAATATCCCTCATAATTCCGCTTAGCAGGTCGCTCGCAAAATCCTTCGACGCCATTCTTGTTATGCCGGCGTTAAGTCTGCCGTTGTTGAAATTCGTGGTACACACGGCAAGCGAGCCTATCAAGCCTTTGCCATCTCTTGCGTAGCCAGCGTCGGAATGCACTGCAAGCGACAGCTCAATAGGCACACGCAATCCCTCCTTTGCAGGCACATAATCGCTTCCGCCCGCAAGCCAGTTGGTCATGAGTGAGCGCACGTTGATGTCGTCGCCATAATCGTCGCGTCCGCCTTTGCTGCTGTAGACGGAGTAGGGAGCGCCAGCCCATTGACCATAATATCTCGCGCCCTCAAGGCAACGTGGCAGACCGCTGATTACTCCTCCGCGCTCTATATTTCCCATTCCTCCGCCGAAGCGCACAGCATCGGCAGTTACAATGCCTTTCTTGTTGCGTGAGTTGTTGGTGAGCACCACGCGGTTGAACTCGTTGCATCCTTTGTCGAAATCAAATGTGCCGAGATACACCCATGTGCCACCGCCCATCTGCTGATTTACTCGGAAATGAGTTTCCTGACCTTTATGATAAACAATATATTGA
This sequence comes from Prevotella sp., assembly GCA_024682415.1. Classification (GTDB taxonomy): domain Bacteria; phylum Bacteroidota; class Bacteroidia; order Bacteroidales; family Bacteroidaceae; genus Prevotella. The sequence goes on along the minus strand of JAIKZG010000007.1, from coordinate 22,131 downwards.
GCGTCGTCTACGCTGCCCTCAACAGTTTTGTAGCTTACGTAGACGGCATATTTTCCACTTTCTGGAATATTCGGCTGATAGGAAATCATGCTCTCATGCTTGCCCTTCACCGCGCGAGCCTTGCGCGCCGAGCCACTGCTGAAAGGATTTTCTCCGTCGGCATAGTCGCCAGGATGATGCGCAAAAGCTCTTACGCCTGCATCCTGCCATGAATATTTGTCGTTGAATTCAAAGTAATTAGTAACAGGCAGCTTGTCGTCGTTGTCTATTATCACTTCGTTCATCTGCCAGTCTCTTTCACGGGGTGTGAACACTATTGCGCCCGCGTTTTGCAGCATAGGTATTAAATAAGGTACTACAATAGTCTGTGTGAAAAGATCCTCGGTAGTGCAGAACAGGTTGGGGCGCTGCCACCGCCATCTGCCTTTATCCGCATCGTAGAATCGGCCATGACTTGCCCACAGCGAAATGTGCCTTCCCGCAAGTCCGTGCTTTATCTCGTTGGGCTTGCTCTCGTTGCTCACCCACGGTTTGCCCTTATAATCAATATCCCCCCACACATCAGCAACCTGAGCTTCGACGTATGATGTCGAAGCCAAAGTTACCAATGATAATATCCCGGTTTTGAGTTTGTTCATATATATTATAATTCTCCAATTGTGAATTTCTCAGGTTTCTTTCCCTTGAAATCCTTGAAGTAGAGTTTTATTTCCTTCATGTCGCTCTCAATGTCGCCCGAAGGAATTATCGTTTTTGTGCATTCTATATGTTTCTTCTCGTAGTCGATACCATATAGCAAGATAGGTATTCCTGCCTTGAGAGCTATATAATAGAAGCCCTTTTTCCATTCCGGAGCAAGCTTGCGAGTGCCTTCAGGAGTGATACACAGATGAAACACGTCGCGCTTTTTTGCCTCTTCTGCCAAGTTGTCGGTCATGCTTGAGTGGCGGTCGCGCCATACAGGTATGCCTCCTATCTTGCGAAAGAATGTTCCGAGCAAGCCTTTAAACCATTCTCGCTTCATCAGGAAATTTATGCTCATTCCCTCGGCTCTCATGTAGAGTTGCCCCAGGATGAAATCCCAGTTGCTTGTGTGTGGTGCTAAAGCTATGATGTATTTGTCGGGGTGTGCTTCTGTTACGTTCTTAGTCCAGCCTAAATGTTTATATAATAGCCAGTTGCAGATATTACCCATTTATCCTTTTCTTTTCCGTTGTTATTATGTTATATATATAATGTGAAAATATTAGTTGATAGAGTTAATCTGGTCTAAGATTTCCATCAGGCTCTTCTTGAAGTCTTCCACCAGTCCCTTGAAATATTTCTTTGGCGCCATGCCCGGCTCCACATGAGAAATACGACTAATATAGTCACGATTGAGGATTACGATAGAAGAGAGAATTGCGTCGATGTCTTCCTGAGTCTTAACCTGACGATCGAGTGACGCTGCCATTACGTCGGCAGCGACATTACAGCAGATGCCGTTGATGACATTCTTTAGATTTCTTTTATTACTCATATTCTCTTAATTTTTAAGTGTTATTCTATATGTAAGTTCAAAGATAGACATTTTTTTCGGTTGCGCAAACTCAAATTACAGAAAAAAGAAATATTTTATTGCCCGTTCGTTCCGTGGGGCAACATTGCAGTCGTGCGATATTGCCCGTTAGTTCCGTGGGGCAACATTGCAGTCGTGCGATATTGCCCGTTAGTTCTGTGGGGCAACATTGCAATCGTGCAATATTGCCCGTTCGTTCCGTGGGGCAACATTGCAGTCGTGCGATATTGTCCGTTCGTTCCGTGGGGCAACGTTGCAATCGTGCAATATTGCCCGTTAGTTCCGTGGGGCAACATTGCAATCGTGCGATATTGCCCGTTCGTTCCGTGGGGCAATATTGCAATCGTGCGATATTGCCCGTTAGTTCTGTGGGGCAACATTGCAATCGTGCGATATTGCCCGTTCGTTCCGTGGGGCAACATTGCAATCGTGCAATATTGCCCGTTCGTTCCGTGGGGCAACATTGCAATCGTGCGATATTGCCCGTTGTTTCCGTGGGGCAACATTGCAATCGTGCGATATTGCCCGTTAGTTCCGTGGGGCAACATTGCAATCGTGCAATATTGCCCGTTAGTTCTGTGGGGCAACATTGCAATTGTGCGATATTGCCCGTTCGTTCTGTGGGGCAACCATAAATATTATGGTTGGCAATAGCAAAGAGCATAAAATAAGATTTAAAGAATGAAAGTTCACTTATTTAGTGAATAACTCGTTTTTATTTCGTAGATTTGTCAAATCATAATAAATAAACTGATTATGAGCGAAACAATGATACCTACACATCCTGGTGATGTGCTTAAAGAAGAATTAGAAAGCAGAGGAATAAGCCAGAAACGCTTTGCTGAGCAAATAGGCGTTTCATACACAATGCTGAATGAAATACTTAATGGCAAGCGACCTGTTTCAACAGATTTCGCACTGATAATTGAAGCAACTTTGGGCATTAATCCTCAATTGCTTATCAATATGCAAGCTCGATACAACATGGCTGTATCACGAAAGAACAAATCGTTTATGCAGCGATTGGAAAATCTTCGGAAAATTGCAGCCGTATTATAAACTATTTAATCGCCCTTTAAACAGCAATTAATCATTGTTTAAAGGGCGATATATATGAGATAGTTAATCTACTAATATCTCTTTTTCCTATCTTTACCATGGAAGAACCTCCTCGTCATCAAAGACATCAGGCATAAGAAGTTTGTCATCGCCATTAGCATGACATTGTTTAGCTGCTTCTTCCCATCCTTGTCGTGGTGCTGGCTTAATTACAATACTATTCATAATGAATATTATTAATGTAATTACAAAATTACATATTTTTGTTCGAATAGTGTTCTAATAGCGTTAGGAGGATAACTATTTTTAAAAACTTTTTCAGAAAAAGGTGAAAAATCGAATTTAAATGTTATCTTTGTTGATGCAATGATGAAAACAGATGATGTTTTCATCATTAAATACACATTATTATAGAATACTATTTTCAAGGAAAGAAATAGTTAACTTGAACTCTTTTATAATTTAAAAACTCATGGAATTAAGCGCATTACAAAAAGCAAGAGTAGCTTTCAAACCGACACTGCCAAAGGCGTTGCAGGGCTCTGTGACGCTGAAAGAAGGCGAGCTTACACACAGTGCAGCAGACCAGGACAAAATTAAGAAGTTGTTTCCTAATACTTATGGTAAACCTGTAGTAGAACTAATACCAGGATTGGCCGGAAACACAGAGCCGATGAATGTCGGCGTGATTCTTTCCGGAGGTCAGGCGCCCGGCGGACACAACGTGATAACAGGTATCTTCGACGAACTGAAGAAACTTAACCCTGAGAACCGTCTTTTCGGTTTCTTGATGGGTCCAGCAGGATTCGTGAAGCATAATTACAGGGAGCTGACCAAGGAAGTTGTAGATGAATATAGAAATACAGGCGGCTTCGACATGATAGGCAGCGGAAGAACAAAGCTCGAAACCACACGCCAGTTTGAGAAAGGTATGGAAATCGTAAGAGAACTCAACCTGAAAGCCCTTATAATAATAGGTGGTGACGACTCAAATACCAACGCAAGCGTTTTGGCTGAATATTATGAGGCTAAGAAATATGGCGTGCAGGTGATAGGCTGCCCGAAGACCATCGACGGCGATCTGAAGAATGAATATATTGAGACAAGCTTCGGCTTCGACACAGCGACGAAAACATATTCTGAGCTGATAGGCAACATAGAACGCGACTGCACATCGGCATGCAAATATTGGCATTTCATAAAGGTGATGGGCAGAAGCGCATCGCACATAGCTTTGGAATGCGCCTTGCAGACACGTCCTAATGTGTGCATCATCTCGGAAGAGGTGAGAGAGAAGGACATGAGCCTCAACGACATAGTGGAACATATAGCCGAAGTGGCTGCTAAGCGCGCGGCAAAAGGCATGAACTATGGCGTGGTGATAGTGCCTGAGGGATTGATAGAATTCATTCCTGCCATCCACCGCTTGATAGGCGAACTCAACGACCTGCTTGCCGAGCATGGCGAGGAATATAAGGATCTCGACGCTAAGGAAAGAACCGACTACATTCTTTCTCATCTCTCAAAGGAGTGTGCCAAGACATTCGCCACATTGCCAAGCGACGTATCACGCCAGCTATCTCTTGAGCGCGACCCTCACGGAAATGTGCAGGTATCGCTTATCGAGACTGAGAAACTCCTTGCCGAGATGGTGAAGGAGAAACTGAAGAAATGGAAGCGTAGCCATAAGTTTACAGGAAAATTCGGCTATCAGCTCCACTTCCTCGGATATGAGGGAAGATGCGGATTCCCTTCTAATTACGACACCAACTACTGCTATGCCCTCGGAGCTACAGCCGTGCAGCTTATCGCCAACGGCAAGACGGGATATATGGCAGTAATAAGCAATACGACAGAGCCTACAGAGGACTGGAAAGCAGGAGGCATACCTCTCACGATGCTCCTCAATATGGAGAAGCGTAAGGGCAAGATGAAGCCTGTAATCCTGAAGACATTGGTAGACCTCGAAGGCAAGCCGTTCCTCACATTTGCTGCCCATAGAGATGAATGGGCGGAAGACACTTGCTTCGCTTACCCTGGTCCGATACAATATTTCGGTCCGTCGGAGGTGTGCGACCAAACTACTAAAACATTAAGACTTGAGCACGAAAAGGAAATATAATAAGCATAAGAGAAACAATTCTTGGATACACCGCCTGCCACGCTGGACGTGGTGGGCGGGCGGTATCGGTATCATGATACTGTATGTATGGGGATTCTACTATTTCTTCGTAAGTCCTCAGGGATTCAGATGGCGTGCCCTTTATGGCGATGCTAACTACCCCGAAGGCTACGAGATACATGGCATTGACATCTCTCATTATCAGGGCGAGATAGACTGGAACAAACTTTCCAACGCCATGATAGAGGGTTGCCCCATAAGATTTATCATGATAAAGGCTACGGAGGGAGCGTCGCAGCTTGATGAGAATTTCAACGATAATTTTTATCAGGCGCGCGAATATGGCTTTATCCGTGGTGTGTACCATTTCTGGAGCAACAAATCTACGCCTCGCGAGCAGGCTTATTATTTCTTGAAACAGGTGCATTTAGAGGAAGGCGACTTGCCTCCTGTGCTCGATGTGGAGCATAAACCGAGCAATGTGGATGTGGAGGATTTCCAGAGAGATATCCTCACATGGCTTCACATTGTGGAGGATAAATACCATGTGAAACCTATAATCTATACTAATTACAAGTTTAAGGAGGCTTATCTGAGTGCTTCCGTATTCAATGATTATCCTTACTGGATAGCGCATTATTACGTTAAGAAAGTGGAATATAAAGGCGCGTGGAAATTCTGGCAGCACACTGATGCCGGCAGGCTCGACGGAATAGAGGGCGATGTGGATTTCAATATCTACAACGGCTCTTATTACGACTTGAAAAAACTGACGATAGGAAAGTAATATTTTATGCCTCTGCCTTTTTTTATTCCTGTAGGCTTTAGTTACGATTTTTTTGTGTAAGTTTGCATTCAAAATTATTATGAGCGAACCTTTAGCTGAAAGAATGAGACCTCGCACGCTCGATGAATACGTCGGGCAGAAACACTTGGTGGGCGAGGGTGCCGTCCTGCGTAAGATGATTGACACGGGACATATCTCCTCATTTATCTTATGGGGGCCTCCGGGGGTAGGCAAGACCACTCTCGCGCATATCATAGCAAACAAATTGCAGACTCCGTTTTACACCCTTAGTGCCGTGACGAGCGGTGTGAAGGATGTGAGGGATGTGATAAACAAGGCTAAGAACAGCACTTTTTTCAATTCCAATTCTCCAATACTCTTTATTGATGAAATCCATCGTTTCAGCAAGTCGCAGCAAGACTCGCTGCTGGGCGCTGTGGAGCGTGGCGTGGTGACGCTGATAGGTGCTACCACCGAGAATCCATCGTTTGAGGTTATCCGCCCGTTGCTCTCGCGCTGCCAGCTCTATGTGCTCAAATCTTTGCAGAAAGAAGATTTGCTCGACCTGCTCAACAGGGCGATACATGAAGATGTGGAACTGAAAAAGATGAATATCACTCTTGCCGAAACCGACGCTATAATGAGATACAGCGGTGGCGACGCGCGCAAGTTGCTGAATATTCTTGAGCTTGTGGTGGGTGCTGCCAACAGCGATGAAGTTGTGATTACCGATCAGCTCGTGGTAGACCGCCTGCAACAGAATCCTTTGGCTTACGATAAAGACGGCGAAATGCATTACGACATTATTTCCGCTTTCATTAAGAGCATTCGCGGTTCTGATCCCGACGCTGCCTTATATTGGATGGCGAGAATGATAGAGGGAGGAGAAGACCCTCAGTTTATCGCGCGCCGCCTTGTAATCAGCGCTTCCGAGGATATAGGGCTTGCCAATCCTAATGCGTTGCTGCTGGCTAACGCTGCATTCGACGCTGTTATGAAAATAGGATGGCCAGAGGGAAGAATTCCTTTGGCAGAGGCTGCTGTTTATCTTGCTACAAGCCCAAAGAGCAACAGCGCCTACATGGGCATTAACGACGCTTTGCAGGAAGTGAGAAAAAGCGGCAATCAGCCTGTGCCACTCCATCTGCGCAATGCGCCTACCGAGCTGATGGCTCAGCTGGGCTATAGCGACGGATATAAATATCCTCATGACTATCCCGGCAATTTCACGGCGCAGCAATATCTGCCCGACGCTTTGCAGGCAAGGCGTTTCTGGCATGCGCAGCACACTCCGAGCGAAGAACGCCAATATCAGCGTATGCTTCAGCTCTGGGGCGACCGATTTAAAGACTAATCTATAAAAAAACGATATGAAAATTGTAATACTCGACGGATATGCCGCCAACCCGGGTGATATAAGCTACGACGAGCTTAACAATCTGGGCAGCCTTACCGTCTATCCGCGCACTGATGAGAGTGAGGTGGTGGAAAGAGCTAAGGACGCAGACATTATTCTTACCAACAAAGTGGCTTTCAACGCGCAGCTTTTTGATGAGCTGCCAAATCTGAAACTTATCTGTGTGCAGGCTACAGGCTACAATACGATAGACCTTGAAGCGGCAAGCAAGCATGGGGTAGTGGTATGCAATGTGCCTGCTTATAGTACTATGAGCGTGGCGCAGATGACATTTGCCCACATATTCAATATCTTTAATCGCGTGGAGCATTATTCAGTGCTCAATCGTGAGGGAAGATGGAGCGAAAATCCTGACTTCTGCTATTGGGATACTAATCTGCGTGAGGTGTATGGCATGACGCTTGGTATTGTGGGGCTTGGCAACATCGGTATGCAGGTGGCAAAGATTGCCTGCGATTTCGGAATGAAAGTTATCGCCTCTACAAGTAAGGACGCAGCTTCTCTGCCTGAGGGAATAGAAAAGAAATCTCTTGATGAATTGTTGGCAGAGAGCGACATCATTACTTTGCATTGTCCGTTGAATGCCGATACCAAGGAAATGATTTGCGAGGAGAGTATTGCCAAAATGAAGAAAGGCGCAGTGATAATCAATACAGGCAGAGGCGGACTTATAAATGAGGAAGATGTAGCCGACGCTTTAAGTTGCGGCATTCTCTCAGCCTATGGTGCTGACACTATGACGATGGAACCTCCACGCAAGGATAATCCTCTTTTGAAATGCGAGAATGCTTTCTTCACTCCTCATATCGCGTGGGCTACGCTTGAGGCAAGAACTCGCCTTTATCGTCAGGTGGTGAAGAATGTGGAAGCGTTTATCAATGGTTCTCCTATCAATAAGGTGAATTAGGTATATAATATAAGGAATAGAAATATTTGAATGATGTTCTATACTGACCCCGTTGTTGCCCATACGGTGCAGCAAATTATAGAGTTTATCGGTACTTTCGCTTTTGCCATTTCAGGCATTCGTCAGGCAGCGGCAAAGCATTTCGACTGGTTTGGCGGTTTCGTCTGTGGCATTGCCGTGGCGATAGGTGGCGGTACTATCCGCGACGTTATGCTCGATCAGACTCCTTTCTGGATGACATCGCCTATTTACATGATATGTACGATGTTGGCACAGGTGGTAGTAATCCTGTTCGCCCATTCGCTAAAAAGGCTTGAAAACGCGTGGCTCACGTTTGACACCCTCGGTCTTGCGCTGTTCACTATCGCGGGATTGCAGAAGACATTGGTCTGCGGACATCCTTTCTGGGTGGCTATCATCATGGGATGTATCACGGGCGCGGCAGGCGGAGTAATCCGTGATGTGCTGCTCAATAATGAGCCTATCATTTTCCAAAAGGAAATATATGCCATGGCGAGCGTGATAGGCGGTTTGGTATATTGGCTTATGATAGAATGCGACGTAAACGTGAGTATCACAGCCATAACCACATTCCTGTGTATATGCCTGATAAGATTCTTCGCCGTGAAATACCACATTTCTCTGCCAATACTAAAAAGCGAGGATGAATAGAAACATATAGAGAAAACACAACGTATATAATTATAATAAGATGAAAAAGATTTTTATGAATGTTGCTCTTGTGGGCGCAATGCTCATGGGCAACGCAGTCAGCGCAAGCGCGCAGGTAGATTTGGGCTCTCTCGGTTCTGCTATCGGAAGTGTAATCAATGGTAACAAAACTTCAGACAGCAAGGGAGGAATAGTTAATTCTTTGGTGTCTGTAATCAGTGGCGACAAGGCTGCTTCTAATAAAACCATTGCCGGAACTTGGAATTACTCTGAGCCTTCAATCGCGTTTACAAGCGACAGCTTCCTCACTCAGATGGGTGGAAAATATGCTGCCAAAAAGATAGAGGACAGACTGGGCGAACAGCTCAAAAGACTTGGCATTAAGCCGGGTGCGATGCAGATGGTGTTCGACAACAAGGGCAATTTCACAAGCATTATCAACGGCAAGAAGACCGTAGGCACCTACGCAATCAACGGCACAAAGATTACTCTTACCAGCGGAGTTACCACTGTAAGCGGTTATGCTCAGATTTCAGGCAAGACATTGAGCCTGAGTTTCGACACTACCAAGCTTCTTACTCTCTTGCAGACGGCAGGCAATATCGCTGGCAATTACAACAGCACAATCAAGACCATTACTTCATTGTCTTCTAACATTAAGGGCATGAAGACCGGTCTGGCATTCAAGAAAGTGAAATAAAAGCCGCCTTTTTTCTTTCATTTATTCGGAATAATCACGAATAAACATGAATTTGATAGAAAATAATAAGTTTTTATTGCAAAAGTTTTGCTGATTGCTTTATTATTTTTATATTTGCAAGCGAAATAAAAATAAAAACAATAATAAAATGATGAATATTACTTCAACAGCATGGTGGTGGCGCTTACTCAAGATGAAATAAAGTCGTGAGCAGAGTTTGCCGTACATAAAGTTGAGGTAAATAAAAATATAAAGGTCTGTCTTGCGACAGGCCTTTTTTCGTTGAGAGAGATTGAGCCTGAACGTAATTCATTACTTTTATTTTTAAAGCTAAACATCAGAAGAAAACTAAAAATACATACTATTATGAGTACAAAAGAGATATTCAACAGGTTGTTGAACCATGAAGAACTTTCACGTTCTGAAACTAAGAGCATTCTTGTGGGTATCACTCACGAGGATTTCAATACCGAGGAAATTACCGCTTTGCTCACTGCTTTGCAGATGAGAGGTGTCACCGTAGACGAGCTGTTGGGCTTCCGCGACGGCATTCTCGAAACAGGCGTTTCGGCAATGCTCGACTGCGACAGATACATTGACGTAGTAGGCACAGGCGGCGACAGAAAGAACACGTTTAATATCTCTACCACTTCATGCTTCGTAATAGCAGGTGCAGGCTATAAGGTGGCTAAGCATGGCAACTATGCCGCTACGAGCGTGAGCGGAGCTTCTAATGTGATTGCTCAGCACGGCGTGAAATTCACTGCTGATATCGACAAGCTCAATCGCAGTATCAATGAGTGTGGCATAGTTTATCTTCATGCGCAGCTGTTTGCCAAGGCAATGAAGTTTGTAGGCCCTATCCGCAAGGCTTTGCCTTTCCCTACGTTCTTCAATCTTCTTGGCCCAATTATCAATCCTTCTCAGCCTAAATGTCAGTTGCTCGGCGTGGCTAATCTCGACCAAATGCGCCTCTATAGCAACGTTTATCAGAAGATAGGCATTGACTATGCCATTGTAAACAGTCTTGACGGATATGACGAGATTTCTCTTACGGGCGATTTCAAGGTAACAACCAATAATTACGAAAAGATATTCAGCCCACAGAGCCTCGGCTTTGATTTGGCTAAGCCAGAGGAGATAGTAGCAGGAGCTAATGAGGAAGAGGCGGCAGCGATTTTCGATTCCGTGCTTGAAAACAGAGCGTTGCCGGCACAGAAGAACATCGTTCTTGCCAATGCCGCCTTTGGTATTCAGATAATGGAAAAGGGCATGAAGAGCATTGAGGAATGCATCGAAATAGCTCGTGAAAGTATTGATAGCGGAAAGGCTCTCGCTACATTCAAGAAATTCCAGCAGATAAACAGTTAAAACACACATATATAACACATATAAAATGGACATATTGGAAGAAATCGTCGCTCATAAAAAGGTTGAGCTTGAAAGGATGAAGCAGGCCGTTCCTGCTAAGCAGCTGTATGCGAGAGTGGAGCAGATAGCCGATACTGAAGTGGCAAGCATGAGCGAGGCTATAATGAAATCTGCTTCTGGCATTATCGCTGAGTTTAAGCGCAAGTCGCCGTCGTTGGGTTGGATTCATGAGAAAGCTAAGGTGGAGGATGTAGCAAAGAAGTATGAGGAAAACGGAGCGGCAGCGGTAAGTATTCTTGCGGATGAAGAGTATTTCGGAGGCAGCGATGAGTTTATAGTGAATGCTCGCAAGGCTGGCGTGAAGTTGCCTATACTATATAAGAATTTCGTAATCGACGAATACCAACTATTTCAGGCACGTCTTTCGGGAGCGTCGGCAGTGCTTCTTATAGCAGCCGATTTGAGAAAGGATGAATGCAAGGCTCTTCTCAACACTGCCCACGAGCTTAATCTTGAAGTGCTTCTTGAGATGCACAATGAGAACGACTTGAAATACATGGATTTAGAGCCAGATATGTATGGCATTAATAATCGCAATCTCGGCACATTCATCACCGATGTAAGCAACAGCGTGGAGCTTGTAAAATATCTGCCTAAAGAAGCTTGCAAGATAAGCGAAAGCGGAATAAAAGACGCTGAGACAGTAAACACTCTCAGGCTTATAGGATATAATGGCTTCCTTATAGGCGAGAACTTCATGAAGAAGAATGACCCGGGAAAGGCGTTAAAAGAATTTATAGATAAGATATGATAATAAAGGTTTGCGGTATGCGCGATGCCGATAATATTCGCGCGGTATCATCACTTGGTATTGACATGATGGGATTTATTTTCTATCAGAAGAGCCCACGCTTTGTGGCTCAGATTTCGTCGAATGCCGGAGTGATACCCGATTTCACAGTCAGCAGTCTGATTAAAGACAAAGGTCAGTCGCCAGAAGGTTACGACCCTAAGAACATAAAGCGAGTGGGAGTTTTTGTAGACGAAATGCCACAGAGCATTATCACCCGTGTGTATAATTTCGATTTGGATTATGTGCAGCTTCATGGCAATGAAACTCCTATTCTGATAGACAATCTCCGTGCCACCATCGACCCCGATATACGCAAGGGAGTGAAGTTTATCAAGACGATAAGCATTTCTTCTGCTGATGACATAAAGAAATGCGAGGAATATGAGGGGCATGCAGATATGTTCCTTTTCGACACGAAATGCGACACCAAGGGCGGAAGCGGTGAGAAATTCGACTGGAGCATATTGCAGGCATACAAAGGTAACACGCCTTTCATTTTGAGTGGCGGTATCGCCCCTGACGATGTGGAGCGCATCAAGAAATTCAGCCATCCTCAGTTTGTGGGTATCGACCTCAACAGCAATTTTGAGATAGAGCCGGCAGTGAAAGACGTAGAGAAATTGAAGGATTTTATAACAAAGATAAGATGAATAGAATAAACGAACTCTTTCAGAGGCGTGGCGATCGCAAACTGCTTTCATTGTATTTTTGCGCCGGCCATCCTAAGAAAGACATTATAGGCGATGTAATTCTCGCTATGCAGAATAGGGGAATAGACATGATAGAGGTGGGAATTCCGTTTTCCGACCCTCTTGCCGATGGCCCTGTAATTCAGGCAGCGGGCACAAAGGCGTTGCACAATGGGATAACTCTTAGTGGCATTTTTGAGCAGTTGAAGGCAATTAAGCAGGAGGTTAATATTCCGCTTATCATGATGGGTTATCTCAATGTGATAATGTTTTATGGCATTGAGAATTTCTGCAAAAGCTGCGTAGAATGTGGAGCGTCGGGCATGATTATTCCCGATCTTCCTTTCAAGGATTACATAGAGAAGGTGAAGCCTGTAGCCGATAAATACGATTTGAGAGTGATAATGATGATTACTCCTGAAACGAGTGAAGAGCGTGTGCGTTTCATTGATGAGCACACCGACGGCTTCATCTATATGGTTTCTTCGGCAAGTATCACAGGCGCGCAAAGCAGTTTCGGAGATAAGAAACTCGCTTATTTCCATAAGATCGACGCGATGAATCTTCGCAATCCGCGAATGATAGGCTTTGGCATAAGCAATAAGCAGACCCTTGAAAGCGTGCAGAATAATGCTGCAGGCGCAATCATCGGCAGCAAGTTCGTTACATTGCTTGAAGAAGCCGATGGCAATGCCGACAAGGCTCTCGACAATCTTTTTGAGGCATTGAAGAAATAGCGATGGCATTTATATTTAGATATTAATAATAAGAGAAGTACATGAATTACAAGGTAAATAAAGATGGTTTTTTCGGAAAGTATGGCGGAGCTTATGTGCCTGAGATACTTTATAAGTGTGTCACTGATTTGCAGGAAGCATATCTTCCTATTCTCGAGAGCGAGGATTTTAAGAAGGAATATTATGCTTTGCTTAGAGATTATGTAGGCAGACCATCTCCGCTATATTATGCCAAGCGCATGAGCGAGAAATACGGCTGCAAGCTATATCTGAAGCGTGAGGATTTGAATCATACGGGCGCTCATAAAATTAACAACACCGTGGGGCAGATTCTCATGGCAAAGAAGATGGGCAAAACTCGTATTATCGCTGAAACGGGCGCAGGTCAGCATGGCGTTGCCACTGCTACGGTGTGCGCGCTTATGGATATGAAATGCGAAATATTCATGGGCAAGACCGATGTGGAGCGTCAGCACACCAATGTAGAGCGTATGCGTATGCTCGGCGCTACAATCCATCCTGTCACTACGGGCAACATGACCTTGAGCGATGCTTGCTCAGAAGCAATCCGCGACTGGTGCTGCCATCCTGAGGAAACATTCTATATCGTGGGTTCTACCATGGGCCCTCATCCTTATCCCGACATCGTGGCTAAGCTGCAGAGCATTATCTCAAAGGAGATAAAAGAGCAGCTGATGGAAAAGACAGGGCGTGATTATCCCGATTACCTTGTAGCATGTATCGGTGGCGGAAGCAATGCCGCCGGCACTATTTACCATTACATTGATGACGACAGAGTGCAGATATATCTTGCCGAGGCAGGCGGACATGGAGTAGATACTGATTACACCGCAGCTACAATCCATTGTGGCACGGAGGGAATCATTCATGGCGCGCGCACTCTCGTAATGCAGACTGAAGACGGACAAATAAAAGAGGCTTTCACTATCTCTGCCGGTCTTGATTATCCTGGCATAGGCCCTATGCACGCCGATTTGGCAGAAAAGGGACGTGAGCATGTGCTTGCCGTAAATGATGATGAAGCTATCTACGCAGGCTATGAACTCACTCGCATGGAGGGTATCGTTCCGGCAATAGAGAGCGCTCATGCTATCGCAGCCTTAAAGAAGATGAAGTTTAAACCTACTGATATTGTCGTGCTCACTGTAAGCGGTCGTGGCGACAAGGATGTGGAAACCTATTTGAATAATAAAGAACTGGCTAAAGAATATGGAAACTTCTAAAAAATGCTTTGAGTATTCTACCTCTTCGCGCACCATTCTTGCCGATCTTTATACTCCTGTGGGCGTTTATATGCGCCTTAGGGATGTGTATCCGCAGAGCGCGCTTATGGAGAGTTCTGATTATCATGGCTCTGACAACAGTCGCTCATTCATCGGCATTTATCCCATAGGCCATGTGAGCGTAGCGCATGGAGTGGGAGAGTGCGCATGGCCCGACGGCACGGTGGAGCATTTCCGCATTTCTGATGAATGTCCTGTAGAAAAGGTAATCAACACATTTATCAGCAATATTCATGTGGAGGGCGACGGAAGCAACTATTGCGGACTTTATGGCTATACAGCCTTTAACGCTGTGAGATATTTTGAGCATATCAACGTGAAAGATACCACCATTGAGAAGAACGACGCTCCTGATTTGCTCTACATATTATATAAGGATGTCATCGTGTTTGATCATTTCAACAACACGATGAAGCTTATTTGCCTTTCGACAGATGAAAAGAGCGGTCAGGCAGATGTTGATAATCTTGAGCGACTTATCGCGCGTGATAATGTCAAGCCCTACGATTTTCATCCTGTGGGCGAGGTTACAAGCACTCTCACCGATGAAGAGCATAAGGCTAACATTCGTAAATGTATAGAGCATTGTCTGCGTGGCGATGTGTTTCAGATTGTTATCTCGCGTCGCTTCATTCAGAAATATGAGGGCGATGATTTCAAACTCTATCGCGCGCTCCGCAGTATCAATCCTTCGCCATATCTGTTTTATTTCGATTTCGGAGGCTTCCGCATCTTCGGTTCTTCTCCCGAAACTCATTGCCGTATAGAAGATAAGACAGCATATATTGACCCTATTGCCGGCACTACCAAGCGCACAGGCAATCCCGAAAAGGATAAGAAGAACGCTGAGTTTCTGCGCAACGACCCTAAGGAAAACGCGGAGCACGTGATGCTTGTAGATTTAGCACGCAACGATTTAAGCCGCAACTGTAGCGGTGTGCATGTGGATTTCTATAAGGATATGCAGTTTTATAGCCATGTTATCCATCTTGTAAGCCGTGTGAGTGGTAATCTCAATAAGAATGCCGACCCTATCAAGGCTTTCATCGACACATTTCCTGCCGGCACTCTTTCGGGCGCGCCAAAGGTGAGAGCTATGCAGATTATCAGCGAGCTTGAACCTCATAATCGTGGAGCTTATGGCGGTTGCATAGGCTTTATCGGGTTGAATGGCAATCTCAATCAGGCGATAGTAATTCGCACATTTATCAGCCGTAATGGCGAGCTGTGGTTTCAGGCAGGCTCTGGCGTTGTCGCCAAGAGCGACGACCAATATGAATTAGAGGAGTGCAACAACAAACTCGGCGCGCTCGTCAAGGCAATTAAAATAGCGGAAACAATATGAAAACAGTAATAATCGACAATTACGATTCATTCACCTATAATCTTGCTCATCTCGTGCGTGAGCTTGGCGTGGCAGTTACTGTCTATCGTAACGATAAGTTCACTTTGCCACAGCTTGAAACGTTTGATAACATCATTCTCAGTCCTGGTCCGGGCATTCCGTCAGAGGCAGGTCTGCTTGAGGATGTAATCAAGGCTTATGCCGGCAAGAAGCCGATGCTTGGCGTATGTCTTGGTCATCAGGCGATAGGTGAGGTGTTTGGCGCGCGACTTACCAATCTTTCTGAAGTATATCATGGAGTTTCCACTGAGGGCACTCAGTTTGGCAACGATGTTATTTTCAGCGGAATGCCGAAGCGCATAATGATGGGCAGATACCATAGTTGGGTGGTAGACAGAGCCAATTTCCCAGAATGTCTGGAGGTTACAGCGGTGAGCGATGATGGGCAGATAATGGGATTGCGCCATAAGAATTACAATATCCATGGCATTCAGTTTCACCCCGAAAGTGTGCTCACTCCAATGGGCAAACAAATCATAAGCAACTGGCTTGACATTTAATATCTCTCACAGATTCCACAGATTCCACAGATATATTCATTCGTGGATAATAAATTCTCACAGATTTCACAGATTTCACAGATATATTCATTTGTGGATAACATCTCTCACAGATTATATAAAAATCCGTGTTATCTGTGAAATCTGTGAGAGCCTAAATATTAATCTGTGAGAGTTAAAATAATCCGTGAGAGAAAAACAAAAAAGAGGTCGTGTCAAATAAATGGCACGGCCTCTTTCGTTATATGTTATTTTTAGACGTTAATCTAATTCACACATTGTGAATGAATTACATCATTCCGCCCATACCTGGCTGTGCAGGCATTGCTGGCTTCTCCTCAGGCTTGTCTACGATAAGACATTCTGTAGTAAGGAACATACCTGCGATAGAAGCAGCGTTCTCCAAAGCTACACGAGAAACCTTGGCTGGGTCGATAACGCCTGCTGCGCGCAAGTCCTCGAATACTTCTTTGCGAGCGTTGTAACCGAAGTCACCTTCACCCTCACGAACTTTCTGCACGATTACAGCACCCTCGCCACCAGCGTTGGTGATAATCTGGCGCAATGGCTCTTCAATGGCACGCTTGATGATGTTGATACCTGTCTGCTCGTCAGCATTGTCGCCATTTACATTGTCGAGCACCTGCTGAGCGCGGATGTAAGTAGTACCACCACCTACTACAACGCCTTCTTCCATTGCAGCGCGAGTAGCGCACAAAGCATCGTCTACGCGGTCTTTCTTCTCCTTCATCTCCACTTCAGAGTTAGCACCTACATAAAGTACAGCTACGCCACCTGACAACTTAGCCAAACGCTCCTGCAACTTCTCCTTGTCGTAAGAACTTGTAGTATTTGCGATTTCGTTCTTAATCTGGGCTACGCGGTTCTGGATATTCTCCTTCTCGCCACGACCATTTACGATAGTTGTGTTGTCCTTTGTGATAGTTACCTTTTCAGCGCTTCCGAGCATATCGAGAGTAGCCTGCTCAAGCTTCAATCCCTTCTCCTCGCTGATTACTACACCGCCTGTAAGCACTGCGATGTCTTCGAGCATTGCCTTTCTGCGGTCGCCGAAGCCAGGAGCCTTTACAGCGCAGATTTTCAAGCCTGCACGCAAACGGTTTACAACGAGAGTTGTCAATGCCTCAGAGTCTACGTCTTCAGCTATTATGAGCAATGGACGTCCACTCTCAGCAGCTGGCTGAAGGATTGGCAACAAATCTTTGATGTTGCTTATCTTCTTGTCGAAGAGGAGAATGTATGGGCTGTCCATTACGCACTCCATCTTGTCAGCGTCGGTTACGAAGTAGCCAGAGAGATAACCTCTGTCAAACTGCATACCCTCTACAACACCGATGTTAGTATCACGGCTCTTGCTTTCCTCGATTGTGATAACGCCATCCTTAGAAACCTTGCGCATAGCGTCGGCGATGAGCTTACCTATTTCTGCGTCGTTGTTAGCAGAGATAGTAGCTACCTGCTCAATCTTGTCGTAGTTGTCGCCTACGATTTCAGCGTTCTCCTTGATGTAGTCTACAACAGCGTTCACAGCCTTGTCGATACCACGCTTCAAATCCATTGGGTTAGCGCCTGCTGTTACGTTCTTCAAGCCTTCTGTTACGATAGCCTGAGTAAGGATAGTAGCGGTTGTGGTTCCGTCGCCTGCGTCGTCGCCTGTCTTGCTTGCTACGCTCTTAACGAGCTGTGCGCCGGTGTTCTCAAACTGGTCGGCCAATTCTACTTCCTTAGCTACGCTTACACCGTCCTTGGTAATCTGAGGTGCGCCAAACTTCTTGGCGATTACCACGTTGCGACCCTTAGGGCCGAGTGTTACCTTGACAGCGTCTGCCAACTGATCTACGCCCCTTTTGAGAAGGTCGCGTGCATCAACATTGAATTTAATATCTTTTGCCATGATTATAGTTTACTTTAAATTGTTCTGAATATGTGAAAAACATGTGATTATTTACCTAAGACAGCAAGAACGTCGTTCTGGCGCATGATGAGATACTTCTCACCTTCATATTCCAACTCTGTGCCGCTGTATTTGCCATAAAGCACTTCGTCGCCTTCTTTGAGCACCATCTCCTCATCCTTTGTGCCATTACCTACGGCAACAACCTTGCCATGAAGTGGTTTCTCTTTGGCTGTGTCAGGAATGATGATTCCACCGACTTTCTCTTCTGCTGGTGCAGGGAGTACCAGCACTCTGTCTGCTAATGGTTTAATGTTCATAATTCTTATTATTTTTAAAGTTTGAATATTATTGTCTGTTCGGGCTATCCTTTCTCATGTCGCCTTTTAGCGGCAATCCTTTGTTTTGGTCGCCCTTCACTATATTACATGCAATTTTCGTGCCAAATCCCGAAGTGTGCCATTTTTGGCACAGTAGAGTGTGCCATTTTTGGCAAAAAGTCATAAATTATTTTGAATTGACACATTATTATGCTACATTTGCATAATGTAATTACATTATTAATATATATATTAAACCGTAAACATATAACATGAAAGATTTTTTTAAGAATGTGTTGGCAACCATTGTCGGCTTGTTCGCGTTTGGCATTATCTGTACTGTCCTGTGCGTGATGAGCCTTATCGGAATGATTGCCTCAACACAAAGCAAACAGACAGTGAAAAAGAATTCTGTCTTTGTGATGAAATTAGATGGAGAGATAGCCGATCACTCTGTAAGCAACATTTTTGCTGAGCTTCAGGGACAACCTAAATCTATCGGGCTGAACGAAATGGTGACTGATATAGAAAAGGCCGCCCAGAACGACAAGATAAAAGGTATCTATCTTGAAATGCACAGCTTCAGCGGAATGCCTGCCACATTGCAGGAGCTGCGCCAGAGTCTTGCTAAATTCAGAAAAACAGGCAAATGGATTGTGGCTTATGGCGACAACTACACGGAGCCTGCCTATTATATCGCTTCCGTTGCCAATTCCGTTTACATCAATCCTCAGGGAATGCTCGATTGGCATGGTCTTGGCGGTGAGCAAGTATATGTTAAGGATTTGGCTGCCAAACTTGGTGTGAAATTCCAGGTGTTTAAGGTGGGAGCGTTCAAGAGCGCGACAGAAATGTTCACCAACGACAAGATGAGCGCTGAAAATCGTTTGCAGACCGAGACTTACCTAAAAGGTATCTGGGGCAACATGTGTAAGGACGTGAGCGCGAGCCGTGGCATAAGCGTAGACACTCTCAATGCTCTTGCCGACAGATATATAGGATTTGAAACAACAGATGTTTACAAGAAATATAAGCTCATCGACGGCACTCTTTATGCCAACGAGGTGAAGAAAGAAATAAAGGCTCGTCTTGGTATTAAGGAAGATGACGACATCGCTCAGATAGGCTTTGCCGATATGGATGGCATTCCTTACGAGTGCGCCAACGATGGCGACGACGAGATAGCCATTTATCATGCAGAGGGAGATATCGTAGACGAAATCATTCCTAACGCAGTCTTTGGTGGCGGACAGAGAATCGTGGCTACCGAGGTGTGTCGCGACCTTGAAGACCTTGCCAATGACGACGATGTGAAAGCTGTTGTGATACGTATCAATTCGGGCGGCGGTTCTGCCTATGCTTCCGAGCAGATGTGGCATCAGATTACAGAACTGAAGAAAAAGAAACCTGTAGTCGTTTCTATGGGAGCTATGGCTGCCAGCGGCGGTTACTATATGAGCTGCAATGCCAACTGGATTGTGGCGCAGCCTACTACATTGACAGGTTCTATCGGTATATTCGGTGTGTTGCCTGACGTGAGCGCGCTTATGACTCAGAAGCTCGGCTTGAAGTTTGACGAGGTGAAGACCAACCGCAACACCACAATGTTCTCTTCTTCACGTCCTATGTCGGTGGAGGAGTGCGCTATTATGCAGCGCTACATCAACCATGGCTATCGTCTGTTCAGCAAGCGTGTGTGCGATGGTCGCAAGATGCAGCCAGCCGAATTGGAGAAGATAGCAGGCGGCCATGTATGGCTCGGCTCTGACGCTCTTAAGATACGCCTTGTCGATCAGCTTGGCTCTCTCGACGACGCTATCGCAAAGGCTGCTCAGCTTGCCAAAGTGAAGAATTATCACACTGCCGGTTATCCAGCTCCCGCAAGCTGGTCAGACCAGTTGCTGTTGCGCGCTTCGGGCAACGACAACTATCTTGATGAAGGATTCAAGATGGCTCTCGGCACGATGTATGAGCCAGTAAGCTCTGTTATGTCGCTTCGCGGTCAGAGCCGTGTGCAGGCTCGCGTGCCATATTATCTTATTTTGAGATAACATTTCTTACGATAATCTCTCACAGATACTATATATTTCTCTCACAGATTTCACAGATGACACAGATAATATTCCTTACAGATTATTTCTATTTATAAAATCTGTGTTATCTGTGAAATCTGTGAGAACTTTAAAAGTGAGCGATAAATAATTTAGAAAAAGAAATAATGAGAACAGAAGGCGATTTCATTAAAATCAACGAATGTCTGCTGCCTCTGAGCTGGATCTACGGTTTAGGGGTAGGCTTTAGAAACTGGCTTTTCAATGTGGGAATATTAAAAAGCCGAGCTTTCAGTATACCTGTAATCTCCGTGGGCAATATCACAGTGGGAGGTTCGGGCAAGACCCCTCATGTGGAATATCTTGTGCGTCTGCTCAAAGACACGCAGAAAGTGGCAGTGCTCTCTCGTGGTTATAAGCGCAAGAGCCGTGGCTATTTGCTTGCCGACATGGAAACCCCTGTGGAGCGCATTGGCGACGAGCCGTTTCAGATGAAGCATAAATTCGGCGACGACATACACGTAGCAGTAGACAAGAACCGCTGCCATGGTATCGACACCCTTCAGACCGATGTGAAGACAAGCGACACCGACGTGATACTCCTCGACGACGCTTATCAGCACCGCTATGTTAAGCCTGGCATCAACATTCTGCTCATAGATTATCATCGCCTTATTGTCTACGACAAACTGCTTCCTGCTGGCAGACTTCGTGAGCCGAAGGACGGCAAGTCGCGCGCCGACATCGTGATTGTCACCAAATGCCCAAAGGACTTGAAGCCTATGGAATTTCGTGTGCTCACCAAGGTGCTCGACCTCTATGCCTATCAGTCGCTTTATTTCACCACGCTCAGATATGAATCTTTGCGTCAGGAGTATGGCAACACCGAGATAGATATTGAAGATCTCGACCCTGCCACGAATGTGCTTCTGCTCACGGGCATTGCCTCGCCTAAGCAGATGGTGCTCGACCTGAAACCGCATTGCAAGAGTATCACTCCGCTCACCTTTGCCGATCATCATCAGTTTAAGGACAAAGACGCAGAGCAGATTGCCCAGACCTTTGAGGCCATGGCAGAGCCGAAGATGATTATCACCACCGAGAAAGACTCCACACGCCTTCATTCTTTGGAGTCTGTGCTCTCTGATGACATCAAGCGTTCGCTCTATGTTTTGCCAATAAAAGTAGAATTCATGCTCGACGAGGAAGAAAACTTCAACGAGAAGATTCGTTCCTATGTGATGAAGAACTCTCGCAATAGCATTTTGGCAAAAGGCAGAAAGCCCAAAGATGACAATAAGGATACTATCAAATTTATTTGATTACTTATAAATCAAGCAGCTTATATGTCCGCGCCATATCACACTGGTGCGGACTTTTTATATGCACTTTTCCGTGGGGAAATTGTAATGGCAAGTTTGGGATATAGGTATTTCCACGAGGAAATTGCTATGTCCAGTTTGGGATATAGGTATTTCCACGAGGAAATTGCTATGTCCATTTTGAGATATTGATATTTCCGTGAGGAAATTGCTATGGTCAGTTTTGGATATTTAACATTTCCACGAGGAAATTGCTATGTCAAGTTTGAGATATCGACTTTTCCGCGAGGAAATTGCCATGGTTGTCTTTGCCTATAAAAAGTTGACTCATAAACGAGTTCAACGATGAAATATAAAGTTAAGAAACGCGAAAAGTATTATGATGATGTCATTCGTCTATATTTTGATGAGAACAAGTCATCTGTGGAAATTTCGAAGATAT
>JAIKZG010000048.1 GCA_024682415.1 Prevotella sp. | reverse complement strand
TATTACCGTCTTGCCTTTATAGAATGTCTCCAACTTCTCCACAATCTCACGCTCGTTTTTAGCGTCAAGAGAATTAGTAGCTTCATCAAGAAATATGTATTGAGGATTCTTATATACGGCACGAGCTATCAATATGCGCTGACGCTGTCCTTGGCTAAGCCCCACGCCGTCGCGCCCTATCTTTGTGTCATATTTCAGAGGAAGCCCCTCTATATATTCTTTTATATTGGCTATTTCGGCTGCTTTTCGTAGCCTGTCGTGGTCTATCTCGCCATCTCCCACAGCAATATTTCTTGCTATCGATTCCGAGAAAATCACTCCGTCTTGCATCACCACACCGCACTGACCACGCCACCATTTCAAGTTTAGCTCATTAATGTTGCTGTCGCCAATCTTGATGTTTCCCTTTTCGGCAGGATAATAGCCAAGCAGAAGCTTTATAAGCGTGGTCTTGCCACTGCCCGAAGCCCCCACTATAGCCGTTACCTTGCCTTTCGGTATGCTCAGGCTCATGTCGCTTATAGTGGTGCGACGTGAGTTTCTGTCATACCTGAACATCACGTGCTCAACATTTATTCCTCGCTCATCATTTAATATACTTTTCTGTGTGTCAGTCCCGCTGTTTTCATCCTTCTTTCTGTGTATCTCATTTATGCGCTCAAGGCTTATCTTCACGTCTTGCAAAGAATAGAAAAACTGCATAAGCTGCTCCACGGGTGAATTCAGCTGCCCTATTATGTATTGCACTGACAGCATCATTCCGAGCGTAAGATTGCCGTTGATTACAGCCGTTGCGGAAAGCACCATTATCACGATGTTTTTCATCTCGTTTATAAAAATGCTTCCAGCCTCCTGTGTCTGTTGCAGTTTCAGCCCTTTCAGTTGCACCCCGAACAGCTTAGTCTGAGTGCGCTCCCAATCCTCACGGCGACGTTTCTCGCAGTCCTGCAACTTTATTTCCTGCATTGAAGTGATAAACTCATAAGTAAGATTATTGTTTATCGACTGCTGCTCAAACAGCTCATAATCTATAATCTTCCGTCGGCTTAGAAACATCGCTATCCACACTCCGTAGATAATGCTTCCGAGCAGAAACACGCAGAAAATAAGCCAGTTGTATACCAACAGCACCGCACCGAGAATCACAAAACTTATCATCGAGAACGTCACGCTTAGAGTCTGCTGCGTAAGAAACTTCTCCACCCTTGCGTGGTCGTTCATCCTTTGCAGAAGGTCGCCCATTAGTTTAGTGTCGAAAAACGACATTGGCAACCTGAGAAGTTTTATGAAAAAGTCGCTCACCAGCGATATGTTAATCTTCATGCTTATCCTCAGCAATATCCATCTGCGGAAGAAATCTATCAGCGTTCGGCTGATGGTTATCGCCAGCTGTCCGAGCAGAATAAGCCATATAAATGAAATATCCTTTGTCTTTATGCCTACATCTACTATTGCCTGAGTGAGAAAAGGCAGCACCAGCTGTAAAAGGCTGCCCACAATCAATCCCATCAGTATCTGCCCGAAATATTTTCTGTATCGCCTTATATATCCGAACAGAAATCTAAACGAACGTGTTTCGCCTGTTTCTTCTTCCGCCTTATGGCTGTAGAAAACGGGCGTGGTTTCCACAAACATGGCAATGCCTTTCTTTACGCCGTCGTCGGTGGTTACGCTTAGCCAATGTTCCTCAAACTCTTCCCTTGAATATTTGATAAGTCCTTTTGCGGGGTCGGCGACATAGAATTTCCCGTGTTTCACCTTATACAGCACCACGAAATGATTTTGATTCCAATGCAGCACACATGGCATAGGAGCTTTACCGAGAGTTTCCACCGTCACTCTCGCGCTCATTGTTTCCAATCCTAATTTCTTCGCTGCCTCTGTCATGCCAAGCAATGAAACGCCCTCATGGGTGGCAAAGCAATATCGGGAAAGATATTCCGTAGAATATTCCCTCCCCATATATTTACAAATCATGGCAAGACAGGCTATGCCACACTCCATACTGTCGTGCTGGAGATATATCGGAAAACGTGATAATATCATTACTATTTGAAACCTAGACGCGAATTATCAAATTGCGTATTCTTAGACTTTTTAAAATCATTAAATGCATAACGTAATGTTATAGTTAACGAACGTGTATCTGTTATATTACGGAATGCATACTTTTGATTAGACATAATTGAACGTACTCGCATTTTATTACCACAAAAAATATCGTCGGCCTTAAAAATCATATATAATCCTTTTATTGGCATTTTATATGTCATGCTTGCAGCTACATTATACATACTTTTAACATTATATATTCCTTGTATGATAGGAAATTGATACCATCCTGAAACCTCTAATGTCAAGCCTTTAGAACGACAGCTAAATTGATTTGTGACATTAATGCGTGAAGAAACCTTTTCTCGATCAAACTTTCTACCTTCTATTTTACTTTTTTGCTGCATATCAAACAACATAAAAGTAAAATTTGAATTTGAACAATTACTCCATTTAATTGGAGCTATTGCAAGCAAACCGAAGCGATTACTATAATCAAAATTATAATACTTATAAATAGCCAAGAGTTCTTTACTATCTTGTATTAGTAATTGCGTAGAATATTTATCATTTATATCAGCGAAAAATCCAAATATATATTTGTTTTTTATAATATAATTGAGATTTATGCCATAATGCGTATATGGCTTTAATTTAATATTTCCTTCTGTCGCGCAGTATGTATTGATATAGCTGCGAGTTGAAGCCGTACTCCAATACGAAGGATAACGTTTTATGCTATTTAATGTCATTTGAATTGTTCCAATTTGCTTTAACTTATACATAAAAGTGAATTGTGGATACAAATGAAAATCGCTCCATAACGTAGTTCGCCTTTCCGCATTAATACTATCTAATGACGAATGGAAATATTCCCCTTGTAAGGAAATCTTAAAGAAACAATTTTTGCTTAAATTCTTTCTAAAGCCACAATAAGCAGACAGCGTCTTTTCATATTGAGAAGAGTAGAAATCTACATTTTTACTTTCATTCACAGAAAAAGCAGAGACGTTTTTATTATCTGTAGATGAATAACCTCCAGAAATTCCATATTCCAAATTACCCCATGAGAAATCAGAAGCTCCATTTAAGAAAACACTTGTCTGAATAGATTTCTGAAAGAATACTCCATTCATATCTTCTGTCATATCCTCATTACAAAGGTTTTGCGTCTTCTTTTGATGATAATATGTCACGTCTGCACCTATATTTATTTTCTTATAATCCAGTTCTATATCTAAATTATGTAATTTGTCGTTAGACTTATTTCTTACTACATTTTCCAATATATCATCATTAACAAGCGTGTTAGTATGAGTAGTCGCATGGGGAGTCTTCATTTGTCCAAGATAGGCAATAGTTAAAGATGCATTATGATTAACATTCCATGATATATCGCCATAAACATTATGGTCATAATATTTATTTTGAGTTATGGATTTCTGATTAACCATATACAAATTATTTTCTAACGTATGATTAGAGATAAGTTTCAGGTCTCGTCTGTCATTCTTGTGCGACAAATTATAACCCAAGTTTATAGATAGGCTTTTATTGGTAAAAGCCATATTTGTTCCGATTTCCCAAGAATTATAAAAGCGCTGAATATCAGAGAACCTAACCTCACCATTTAGATTAGACTTTTCTGTTGTAGAATTATCGAGTTGGATATTAACAGAGGCTCCTTTTACTCCATATCTTAATGGAGTATTATAAAAGACATCTATCTTTTTCACCTTTGAAGCAGGCACAGACATCAATAAGGCATGAAGTTGTTCTTCATTTATATTTCTCTTTCTCCCATTTATTAAAATAGTGGTTGACGATGTCCCTACTATAGATATTGTAGACCCATTGCGATTGACTGTTGGCAAGCCATCTAACAAATCAAAAACAGAGGTTGATGGATGGTGTCGCAATATAGTTTTTGCATCATACTGTAATGCGCCATCTTCACTGACCTTAACAGGCTGAGAGGAAGTTACGACAACTTCCCCCAGCGTTTTTTCATTATTATCTAATATTATGTTATTACATAGTATAGTATCTTCTATTACGAAACTTTTATATTCAATATGTTGAATCCTTAAACGATAAGGACGTGGAATATTGGTAAAATGATACATTCCATTCACATCTGTTATCGTTGCCATAGAATACACAGAATCTAAGCTCTGCAATATTACCGTAGCAGAAATAACAGGTTCACCTTTATCATTAGCGACATTTCCACTCAAAGTTTGTGAACTCATTTCTTGAGAAAAGAATATAAATCCACAAATTACATATAATATCTGTAATTTATTCTTCATCGCCAAATATGTCATAACCTACTCTTTCCTGATCAATATTATATTCTCTCTCCTTTCTTCTTATGAGATCATATATATTATCAATATCTTTCTTCTTACAACTATTAGCTAACTTACAATTATCACAATATGGACAATTAGGCATATTATAATATTGAAAGATATTTTTGCGGTCACTTAAATCATTTACGACCTCATCCGCTATATTCTTTCCATAAAGCTTTGCAATTAGTTCTGTTGCATTTCCATTATTAAGATTTTTCAAATAATCTATACATGCGTAATAGTATAAAAAAGATGCCTTATCCTTACCTAAGACATATCTCTCTAAATACTTTATACAAGCATCATTATCACCTATATAAAATGCAAGCAATGCAGCCAACATTTCAAATGATAATTCATTTATATCTGTATCTACATTAAAAACGAAAACTCTTTTAAGCTCAAAATCATTCTTCTTAAGGATCTCATAATTCTCATCAATTGCATCAAATAGTATTTTCGCATATTCATTATTAATACGTCCTAATTGATTTACATGAATGAGATTGACAAAAGATGATTTATAGATAGAAACAAACGGATTCTTCTTAAGAATTTGACTCATCCCAGGAACAACTATATAGTAGGTCGGAAAACCAAGCATAGAGTTGTCTCGTATATAAACATTGTAGCCTAATCCTTTTATCAAATTAATACAATACTGAATATCGTATGCATTTGTTTGACCTAAGGCTGGATTAAAGCCTTTGAAATTATAAGATGGGTTTTCTTTAAAAATAGATATAGGCCAAAAGCCTGTACCATTAATGAAAATATTCATCAAGTTGTCTTCTGCTTTTTCCTTATCTTCTGCTGAGATATTTCTTGTGTTGATAAATTCAAAAGGAAGACCTTGAAAAACATCACGTCCTTGATGAACTTCAGTAAAACATCTTTCTAATGCTACAGAAGGGACAGGATCTACTCCCAACTTGAAATTATAAAGACATTCTTTTTCATTAATAATGATAATACCCAAAGCTGGAATTCCTAATCCGAGTGAGCAATCTTTAATTATTACTTTATTTCCAGTTTTTCTTTGGTACTCTTTTAAAGTTCCTCCAATTGTTGTGTTGTCAAATAGCGAAAGATCTATTGTAGGTGGTGTTATTTCCTTCCAATAAATTTCACTTATCACATATCTCTCAAATATTTCACAAAATGCTTGTAACATTGCTTCCTTTGGAGAATTACCAGATGCCATTCCGTTTGAACCTGTGAGAAGAAGTAACAATTCAACAGGCAATAAAACACTTTTTTTCTTTTGCACATCATAAAAAGGAACAACAACAGGCACAAAATCATGTTTTATTTCTTTTGCGAATGTCAGTAAATCATCCTTATCTTCGAATGTAGTCATACGACATAAATCCGAAAGAAAAGACGAATCTATATCGTCTAATGCCATGTGTGTTTCATCACAGCTATAAACAATATGATTATTCTTGTATTCTGATATTAAAGAAAAGGCATTGTAAGTCTTTTCTGTTAACATTTTCTGAGCATTTAAAAGCAAATTATTCTGTAATCGCTCCATAAACTCAGCATATCCACTCGCTAAAGAATATTCAAAAGATCGACCTTTACCATTTGTTCCTATATTCAATGGTATCAATCCCTTATTTCCCAATGATACACGGCAAGAATAAAATTTGCTGTGCAACTTATGTCTCTCATAAAGAAGTATGCCCAAATCGTTTAAGATTTGACGAATTCTGAGAATTGTATTCTCTGGAGAACAAGTTTTATATTTCTTCATTTTTTTCATTATTATCACAATAATACGTGGGCAAAATGTTTTGGGACATTATTACCCACGTACATAAAAGGAACCTATTAAGGAGTAACAATTATCTCCTGAAGAGTTCCACCATCATACGTCTTATCGTCATTGTGCTTTTTAACACCTCCGACGATTTTCTCCATCTCTTTTGCAGAGAATTCAGGCTGTTTTACAACCATAGATTTTGTTTTTATAATTGTAATTATTGTTTAGTAATTAACTATAGCAATAGATTTTCTATTGCGTTCACAAAGTTATAATAGATTGTGTGATAAGGAAGTTCTTTAATCCATTGCTTTTATGAATTGCCCTATTCATTTCACAAAATCCATTTATAATGTGTTTTTTACTAATAATATCTTATAAAACATACAAAATAAGCTATTTCGTAAAATAATTAGGCTATTTCATAAAATAGTTAATACTTACTTTGAGGCTTTCTGACCATAAAGATTTACCTTTGTACCAAAAGAAAACAAAATATTGATGAAACATATAATTTTGTCAAATACCAATATATTGATAAGAGTTCAACCCAAAGATATTGTCTATATAGAATCAGAAGGAAGTTACTCCAACATGTTTTTGTTTGACGGACGAAGACATATTTTCTCATTCAATCTTTCATCATTTGAAAAAATGTTGGAAGCGCAATTGGGAACTGAAGCACAAACTTTTATCAGAGTAGGAAAATGCTTGATTATAAATTACACATATATATATGGCATTAATTTATCCCGGCAGGAGCTAACTCTTTCTGGGTTTAAACAAGACAATATTGTTCTGACTGCATCAAAAGATGCTTTAAAGGCTTTAAAGAAGATGTTGGAAGACAGTATTAACAAAAAAATGATAGGTTTATGAACAAAAATGACGGAAATGAAGTTTATATTTTAGGTAAAGACTTATGCAACAGACAAAATAGAAGACGCATAAGCAGACGCTATCTGTTTTTCGCAATTTCTTTGTTTGTTATTACTTTAATAATTTGCGTTTATAATAGTAATATCAATCAAGGATTAAAGACAGAGCCTCTTAAAGAAGTAGAAATACTTCCAGAGAATGCATCTGCTCCAAAATTCAGAGAAAATCTTGATTTTTCTGAGTTCCTAAAATGGATAGGTGAAAATCTTAAATATCCCAAAGGACTTGAAACAGAAGATGCGAAGGTGATAGTAACATTTACAATTAATAAAAAAGGTGATATAGATAATATAAAAATCCTTTCACAACCACAGCGCAAGGAATTCGGACAACAAGTTGTTTCTCTACTGAAACGTTGTCCTAAATGGTATCCTGGCAAATTAGCAAATGGAGAGAGCGCTGATATTGACTATACTCTACCCATAAGTTTCACAAAGAAAAAAAAGTATTAAAATAAAAATATGAATCGCTATTTATCAAAAAACATTGTAATATTTTTGTTGTTGATGATATCAATGTCGTCTATCGCGAAAAAGGATATTTCTACATCATCATATATCTCGGCAGGTGACAGTTGTATGGTCAATTATGATATTATTCGTGCTCTACATTATTATAAATTGGCATCGCAAGAAAAAATAGATAATTCAATAATCAGAAAGATTGCAAATTGCTATGTCAGACAAGGAGATAATATTTCCTGTGTAAGGACATTATCATTGATACCAATGGATAGCCTTTCAAACGATGATATGAGAAAACTATTCTATTCCTATAAATCACTTGATAAAAAAGACTCAATTATCTATTGGGGTAATTATATTCTAAATAAGTATCCGCACGACTGTGAAATTATTACTTCAATGGCTGATT
Organism: Prevotella sp.; assembly: GCA_024682415.1. GTDB lineage: Bacteria > Bacteroidota > Bacteroidia > Bacteroidales > Bacteroidaceae > Prevotella. Next base: position 35,508 of record JAIKZG010000048.1, on the reverse strand, counting down.
ATTTAAATGAAAACAATCAGCCAGAACAAGCAACAAAAATATTACAAAAATATATAGATTACGATTCCACCAATATATTTATTAACAGACAACAGGCTTATGCCCTTTACTTGATGATGGATTATAAGGCTGCGATACAGATGTATAAACAACTGATTGATAAAGGTATAGACAATTATGAAACTAATTTTATTATTGGTATCTGCTATGATCAGATAGATAGTACTAATTTAGCATATAATCATCTACAGAAAGCATCTACTATAAAAAAGAATAAAGATTTTAAGAGCCTTTACAGATTAGGTAAAACTGCATTATCGCTTGGACTGATTGAAGAATCAATCGAATATTTAAATGAAGCCATAAAAATAGTATATCCGTCTGATGATTTAATGTTTTACCTTTATAAGTATCTGGCATCGGCTCATTTCAGTATTCATCATTATACAGAAGCTGCCTCTGCTTTTGAAAAATGTACGGAATTTGTCCCTTCTGATGAATTATCATATTACAATGCGGCTCAAATGTTTGGGTTATGTGGGAAAAATGAAAAGGCGAAGAAATTTTTAAAATTATATATAGAAAAGGCTACAGCAAAAGAATCTTCTGATATGAGCTTGATAAAAAAGCGAAACAGCAACTATTGAAAATGAATTAATTTACAAATATTTTATTTGGAAAAATATATTAAGCGCAGAAATTTCTTGGCAAGCCAAAACACAACTTGATTGGGATTGGAGATTCCCTGGCGACACGAAACCAAACTTGATTGGGATTGGAAATTCCTTGGCGACCAAAACCAAAGTTGATTGGGATTAGAAATTCCTTGGCGAAGCAAAATCAAACCTGATTGGAATTAGAGATTCCCTGGCGACACGAAATCAATCTTGATTGGAATTAGAGATTCCCTGGCGACACGAAATCCAACTTGATTGGGATTGGAGATTCCTTGGCGACACGAAATCCAACTTGATTGAACTTAGAAATTCCTTGGCGAAGCAAAACCAAACTTGATTGGAGCTGGAAATTCCCTGGCGAAGCAAAATCAAAGTTGATTGGAGTTAGAAATTCCTTAGCGACCCAAAATCAAACTTGATTGGGCGCGGAAATTAAAAAGCAAAGCCCGATGAGAGTCTTCTCTCACCGGGCTTCATGTTACCCAATATAATGCAATCAAATTACCCTATGTGAGCACTCCGTGGCTCACACGTTAGATTGGAAAATGTATGTGTGCATCATAGATTGGCGATGATTTAAATTAATCATTTATCTTTTCACTATCTTCTTGCCTCCTCTCACATATACTCCGCTCGGCAATGAGTTTAAATCTGTGCCGAGGTTCACGCCTGTGAGCGAGTAGATGGTGAAGTTGTCGTTTATCTTTTTGTCTGTTCTGATATCGTTGATTCCTGTGGCGTCGAGGAATGAAAGGCTCTTTGCCCCCGTAATGCTCGTGGGCACTTCGAGATATGCCTTGTGAGCGCCATTTAAGAACGCTCCGCCACTTGCTTCGCCCCAATAGAAGCCGAGGTTGTTGCCATCGTTGTCGTAAGTGAGCTTATAGTATAGGTAGCCACTCTGAGCGGTGATGGTCTGCTCGGTGATAGTACCTTTAAGATAGTTCACGGCAGGCACTCTTGCCCCCGTAGCGTCGTCGGGCACGGCAAAGTTATGAATGCCGCCGTAGTCGCCATTGAGGATTACAGCAGTGTTGGCCGGCACGATGTCGCCCGGAGCATACATATAGTCTATCGACATTGAGCTTCCGCTTACCGATGTTACCACTCCGCCACGCACATTATTTGGCATGATGAAAGGCTTATCGGTGTAGAAAGTAGAGAAGCAGTCGGAATCCACTTGCAACGCCTGGTTTTCTATCGCCTTGGCAAGCACGTCGGTGCCATCGTATTTCTGTATGCGAATGGTGTAGCCTCCTTCTTCCATGAGCCATCGAGGAATGGTGAAAGTGTCGGTGGCAGCCACGAACGCCAAAGTGCCGTTCTTATCGTATATCTTTATGCCGCACGCTCCCTCTGCCTCGGCTGGGATGGTGACGAAGCCGTTCTCATTGATGTCGAACTCATATCCCGTAGGCTCAGGCTTGGTGGCGAAAAGCTGAATGTCGCCCATGGTGAGAGGGCCTTGCGCAAGCATGCTGCTCTGGCTGTTGTTACGATAAGGCCATTTATATCCGCTCACTCCGTCGGTGCGCGGTATCTGGGTTACGCGGTCGTCGATGAATATCATTGAGGCGTTGGCAGGACCTTGCGCTGCTATGTAAGCCTTGGTGGCGTCGATGTCCTCCTGAGTGGTGGTTACCGTCCATGTAGAATAGCAATGCACAGGCGCATTCTCGATAGGGGTGAAGAAGCCCCAGTAGGTGAAATAGTCTACGAGATTCATTTTTGCCACGTTAGACATCACACGAGCCAATTTCAAGTAGTTGTCGTTGCCCGAAATGGTGGCACGCATGTCCATAGGGTCGCGACGCATGGCGCGGAACACTTTCGGATAAAACAGCGTGTCGTTCTTCAATACATGGAAATAGAGATAGAGGTTGAAATACATTCTCGTGCGCCAGCCTGCGTAGTACACATTCTTGGAATTGTCGGCATTAAATCCTCCGCCCTCCATTGTGAGCCAGTTGGCTTTCTTCGCCAGCTGAGGTGCTTGCATTTTTATGTTTTGCAGTCGGGTGGTGGTGTTGCCCGAATTCCATACACAAGCTTCTGAGAACAGGTTGTTGGAAACCTCGGTAGCTCCCGCTGTGTTGATAGCTCCCTGATTCATGTGGCCTATCTCGTGAGCCATGCCCCACACGTTTTGCCCATTGCGGATGGTGTAGTCGGCAGCCTGACCTGGCTGTGGCTCATAGTTGAGCGAGATTATCTCCCAGCCGCTCGTAGGATATTGAGTGCGGTAGTTGGCAGCGTCCATGCCGCCGTTGAGGCTGTTGCGACACATCATGTGATTATTGAATCGCTTGGGGTAGAGGTCTTCATACACGCCTTCCTCGCCCTCGATAAGCCCTGCTATGCTGAGCTGCAGTTTCTCGATACCATCCCAGCATTTCATCGTCTCCACAATCTTGTCGGTAGGGATATGCTCCTTAGGAATGGAAGAGAAAATGTGCCACTGCACGAAATCGCCAAGCACGTCGATATATTTGTGGGTGAAAAGTCCGTCGGCCTTCATCTGCGTCCAGTCGGCATTGGTGAATTTGTTTATGTCGAAATAGCCTGTCACCTTTCCGCCCTCTATATGTATCTTCACGTGAGGATAAGAAGCGAGCAGAGTGCTGTCGGCGCTCCAGTAGCGAATGTAGACCTGTGAGGTGTCGGTAGGAGGGAAGAACACGTTGAGGCCCGACTTCAGCTCTTGTGCAAATTCATAAGTGTTGATGGTCTGATCCTTCATCGTCTCCACATAGAGCTGGCAGTTGGCAGGCACTTCGTCTACATACATATAGATAGGAGAGTCGGGGCTTGAAGCTACTATGCCCGTAGGGTTGTCGTAGCGTCCGTAGATGCTCGTATTCAGCACTCGCGCCCAATATCGAGGGTCGCTATATGGCTTATATGCCTGAATGCGGAATTCCTTTTCCCATGCCGCCCACGAGTTGTTTTTCACCTTTATGGCATGCCCTATTATCTCCGCTGGCAGACTGCTCATGGCTGCCGTGAGGTCGGCGTCGCTCATGGCAGCGTATTCGCCTTTCAGCGTGGTGCAGGCAGAGTCGGTGAATATCGTCATCAGCTGTGTGGTGAACGGCTGTGCGTTGTCAATTATGTAATGTTTGCTTGAATAGTCTTCCTGTGCCTCGGCTATCATGGCAGGAGTAACGTCGGTGGCCTCAACAAGATTCCAGAATGAAGCATCCGACTTGTAATTCCAAAGCACCACATTATAACCCTGAGACGCGGAGCAGTGCAAACCATTGTTCACCCAGTCGCCTGCTCCATAGGCAATTCTTGCCCTTCCGCGCCCGATAGCGAAATCTTTCTTAGCAGGATAGTTGCCGTTTTTTATCAGCACGCATCCGCTCTCTGTGCGCCCTGTATTGAAATAAGCACTTTGGGTGGTCTGGTCTTGCACATAATACTGCGTATATTGATTTTGCAGCATATAGGTATCACCGCCAGGAGGCAACACCAGCTTCCAGCATTGGCTCACGTCGCCCTCTACGACGGCAGCTGTTCTCAATGTGCTGTCAGAGAAGGAAACGTCCATCACATGGTCGGCATAGTTTGCGCTCGACACGCGATACACCTTGCTGATGTCGATTTCGGCATTGGCAAGGTTGAGGGCGGCAGTCTCTGCCAAATCGCCCGTTACGGCTGAGAGCAGCCACCATGCGTAAGTGCTTGTGCGCGCGTCGGCCTGCACCCAGTCTCTGCCACTTGTGGCACGAATGCTTATCGCGTCGGTAGTAGCGTCCACAGCGCCGGCTGTGGAATTGAAGGCATAGGCAGTGCCATCGCCAGACTGTGTGGCATAAAACGAATGAGCCACATTCTGCATAGGCAGCCAGCCTGCTTTCGTGGTCTGATGTCCGTAATAAAGACCTGTGAAGCAGTTGCGTATCGTATATCCACCTGCGCCGTCGGAAGCGATATACCACACCTGCTGCAAGCTGCTTTCGTTAAGAGTCTGCACGATAGGAACGCTCCAATAGCCGCTATTAATCGACATACACGCATTTGTCACCCTGTTTTGCAGGCGATAATAACCGTCGGCAATGTCGGCAGCGAATGAAGCCACGCTGCAAATAGCCATCAATATAACACAGAGTATTCTATGTTTCATAAGCTTATCTTCCCTTAAGTTACAATTCTCCTTATTTCCATGCAGGATGGTGATACCACCCTACAATATTTTACAAATATAAAACACAAGCGGCTTACAATTTGTATATATTTTATACTTTTCATAGTATCATCACAAAAAAATCTCCCGACTGCCCACATGGGTGAGCGGTCGGGAGAGATAAGACATTTGGTATGGTAAGAACAATTACTTCAATGTAGTGCGCCATTTAGACGCTCCGATACCCTTGGTGTAGATTGCGCTGTTGAGCACTTTCGCTGAGTTGCGGAAATACAATCCGTCGAGGTTATCCGTGTAGTGCATCAAGCCAGGGCAGTCAGAGCCGTCGCCCTTAGCAGTAATGTGTTTTGGATTTGGAGCTACCATGAGTTCCTCGTTGGTAATGTCGTCGGCAATGACGTTGAGTCCGCTTGCGCCCGAAACATTCCATGTAGGCCATGTGCCCGCGCTGTTCTTCTTGGCAGAGAACGCGCCGCTTGAGAATATCTGTCCGCTCGTGAGGTTGTTGCTTGTAGAATAGTTGTCGCAGATGTCGAACGACAGCTCACCGCTGTTTACGATGTTGCGGATATCCATTCCGGCGAAGTTAAGCGGACGCTTGTCGCCATTAGCCTTAGCGAGGATAAAGAGATTCTTCTTTACGGTGATGCTGCTTCCCGCAGGAATATAGCGGAATGAGAACATATACTGTCCTGAGGTGCGGGTAGAGAAGTTCACGAATGTGTTGTTTTCCACCGTGATGTTGTAATGCACGTCGGCAGTGTAAGCTACATTCTTTGTTCCGTTGGTAAACAATGATGTACGAGGAGAATCGTAGATAGTGTTGTTACGGAACACGCAGTCCATAAAGATATTGGTAGTGGTAACACGGTCGTCGGCTGTTATCCATGGATAGCCAGAGCCCTTGTTATCATAGAAACCATTGTTGTAGAACTCGCAGTTCTCAATCAATATGTGCTGGAAACGTTTACGCTTAGGGCCTTGCACGCGAAGGAATCCGCGCACCATGTGCTGGAATGAGCAGTTGCGGATGGTGAGCGACTGGAATGTGCACTGCATACCGTCGGAATACATATTGATGAAGTAGTTACCCGTGCCGTTGTTCTTTCCGTCGAAGAAGAGAGCCAATGGGCAGTCGAAATCTATATCTTCAAAGATGACCGACTTAACGTAGATTTCACCAAGCTCGCCGAGCTGAGGCTGGCGACCGAACATGAAGTTCATCGTTACAGGCGCGTTGTTGATGGTAGACATACCATTGAGCAACACCTTGGCGCGACCCTTGCCGGCAGCGAGGTCTTCAGGATTGGTGCGCAATGTGAAGCCCTTGCAGATACCTGTGTTGTTGGCAAGATAATATGTCTTGCCGCCCTCAAGATAGAATATCTGTCCTTCTGCCAAAGAGTTGTCCTTGGTGAAGTTGTTGATAATGGTATCGATACGGCAGGCGTTGTATTCCTTCGCGCCCTTGATGGTATCAGCAGGATCTACAATGTGCTTGATAAGGATAGGCTCGCCCACTATACCATCGGTGCGCACTGAAAGAGTGTTGTAGACAGCGTCTACATTGTAAGGAACGTTTTCGTTTACTACGTTTACGTTGTAAACACTGTTCTCGTCCAATCCCTCTATGTCGATATATCCGCGAGCGAAGTCTTCCTCGGTGAGGGTATAGTTTCTGAACTGTTCAGGCACAGCAGCGTCGGGGTTGGTAGGAGAAGGCTCTACGGTGAGCTTCTGCATCACGAAGTTGCCATTGCCGTCTACCTCGAAATGAGATTTGAAGTCGGTGGTGGCGTTATCGCCTGAGTTGGCATAAGCGCGGTTGAGATTTACTCGGAACTTGTTGCGCTCAATATTTGTCTGCTCAATTACTGACGGCACGGCATAGCGATATTCAGTCTGGTCGCCATACCATTCTGCCCACTGACGGCCGTTGCCGTAGCCATACCACTTAGAGTGGTAAGCCTCGCCTTTGGCTGAAAGCGTGCGAATGGCGAAACGATATTGAGTGCCATATTGCAGATGCTCTACCATCATGTCTAATTTATCTGGGCCCACGATGGTGTCGAGAAGGATGTAGTCGGGATTCTCCCAGTCAGAGGCAAGACCCGACGACACATTAGGCTGGAGAGCCATCTTTATCTCGTAGCCTGCGCAATCCTTCACTCCATACCAATAAAGGTGGAAGGCATTGCGATTTACTACCTGACATCTGTAAGGGTCGTTTTCGCCCCTACCTGTGTTGTTGTCCACACGGAACATGGTCATAAACTCACGCTGTGCGTCAGGCGCGATGTCGTCGTCATCGTGGCATGAAGAGAATGAGCATAGACCGACAAGCAGTGTCAGTATATAAAATATATTCTTTTTCATCTTTTCAATAGGTTGTGGTGTTTATACACTTAGTTGTTATAGCCATAGTAGTTCTTATATTGTCCCGCGCTACGCTGAATTACAGCGTTAGGATAAGGAAGAATATAGCGCACTACTGGCAATGCGTTTACGTTCAATTCATTTGGCTCTGGCATAGGGATAGTAGTTCCGTCGTTGTTTACGAGGAAGAACTGATCGGCTTCGCCACGGATAAATCCATACAATGAATAGAGGCACTCGTTCTTAGGAGTGGCAGCGTCGGCATTCCACCAGTTGTAGAAGTCGCCATTCTGCCAACGACGGTTAGTCGGTGTGTTGGCATCATCGGCTGGAATCTGTATGGCTTTCCACTTCTTCTCGCCCTCATCGTAATACTGTCCGTGATAAGGATTGTAAAGCTCAAGCACATCAAGAGTGGTGTTGGTGTACTTAGATGGATCTACAGGATTGTCAGCTATGCGATAGAACAGAGAATATGGCATATCGTTCTCATATCTGCCAGGTGTAAGTCCGTCGTGCTGTTCCACTGCTTCAAGATAGGTAGTACCTGTGCCGGCATTCTGTGCAGCGCCGATATAGCGAAGGAATGTCCAATAGAGTTCTTCAGCGTATTTGTTGTTGCGCACGAGGTCTTTCCAGCGCATGTTCTCGCCGGCGAACTCTAATCTGCGCTCATCAAGCACCACTTTCAGAAAGTCTTCCTTAGATGCGGCAGCGTCTACATAGGCTTCCACCTTTTCAGCGTCGTTGCCACCGAATGCGCGCGCACGCACCTGCTTAACTGCTGCCTTAGCCTCGGCAGTAGGGCCGCCCTTCACTTCGTTGGCTGCTTCTGCATACATCAGCAATACGTCGGCATAACGCATATATGGGAAGTTGATACCGGTGTTGCCGCTGCTCTGAGGATTGGTGTTCACGTTAGCCCAAAGCTTCGACCACTTGTTATTGTATGTGGTGTAGCCACGGTTGATGTTAGGTGTGCCGTCGTAGAGATAGCCCCACAGGCCGATAACATAGTCGCGACGCAAATCCTTATCGTCAAACAGGAAACGATAGAAAGCGTTGAGCGCAGCGCTGCTGCTTGCCTCGCCCCAGATGTTCTTGCCAGATGTTGTGCCGCTGTTAAGCTCGCTCTTTGGGCCATGGATGTAGCCTACAGAGCTTGTAGAGTTGTAAGCGAAAGGAATCTCAAAGATAGGGTCGTCGCCATTGGCTACCTTATAGTTGCATTCGTCTACGAACACCTGCTGATAGGTCTTGCCCAAATGGTGAGTGCCCGACTTGATTACTGAGTCGCAATAGTTCATCGCCGTTTCATACAGCTGCTTGTAGTTATCTGGGCGCGCCATTGTGCCATGATTATTCGGGGCATTCAAATCAGGGCGCAATGAATAGCCACCTGCTGTAAGAGCTATACGAGCTATCATCGACCAGCAGAATTCCTTAGAAACTCGCTCCACGCCATCGGTGAGGTTGGCAGCGAATTTCATCTTAGGAGCTATCGCTTCAAGGTCGGCGATAAGGCGTGCGTTGATGGTGTCGCGACTTACTATAGGGAGCACAGTGCCCTTGGTCACGGATGTAGGCTCAAAAGAGAATGGCACATCGCCGAAGAGCCACATGATGTCGTGATAGAGCATTGCTCGCATCACTTTGGCCTCACCCATTTGCTGCACGAGGTCGGAATCTCCCTCCTGATACAATGGGCTATGCTCAAGCTGATAGATGAAGTTGTTGGCGTATTCTATGCCTTTGTAGGCATCATCCCATGTCTTCTTGATGTCGCTGCCCTGGCTTGTGCAGTCGAAGCGGCGATAGCTATTGTCGGTAGACAATTCATTGCTGTATGTCTTAAATTCCACATCGCTGTTCATCACGAATGTGTTGATAAGGGCATTGCCATATAAGTTGCCGCTGAGAAGCTGGGCGTAGACACCATTGAGAGCAGTGTTGATTTCGCTCTTCTTGGTGAATACAGAATTATTGTCTTGCTTTGACGGTGCGTCTACGTCGAGATAGTCGTTACATGCCGTAAGACTAACTATAGCAGCGCCTGCCATCAATATATTTCTGATTTTCATATCTTATATAGAATTTCGTTTAGAAGTTAATGTTAGCACCAAACACGAAGCTGCGATTACGTGGATAACGGTTGTAGTCCATACCGCAGGTCAAGCCTGTCTGGATGTCAACTTCAGGGTCGTAGCCGGAATAGCCTGTGATAATAAAGAGGTTAGAAGCACTTGCGTAGAAGCGAAGCTTAGACAATCCCCAACGCTTTGTTATCTTGTTAGGCAATGTGTAGCCGATAGTAAGGTCTTGGCAACGGAGGAATGAACCGTCTTCGATGAAGTAGCTGTGGGTTACTTTGTTTACTACGTCGGTAGGATTCCAAAGTGTCTTGCCTGCGTTCATCGCGATGTATTCATCCACAGAGCCGTCTATATAATAGTTCTTATACATGCACTCACCATCGCCGTCGCGAGTGTAGCGCCAGCTGTTGCGGAACTTAGAAAGCACGTTGTGGAACTTATTGCTGTTGCCCTCAGATGAAGACAATGTGTAGGCTGTGGCATTGTTGATGTCGAAATCAAGCATGTAGTTGAAATTGACAGAGAAGTCGAAGCCTTTCCACTGACCGTTGAAGCCGAATCCACCTTGATATTTAGGGTTGGTGTTGCCAATTACGGTGCGGTCGTTCTCGTCGATTACGCCATCGTTGTTCAAGTCTTTAAACTTAATCTTGCCAGGCAATGTAGCTTCGCCAGAGTTGCTGTTGTTGAACACACGGTTGATGACTGTTGCATTATGCTTCACGCCATTCTCGTCGGTCCATTCAGTTTCCTTTGGCACAGCGAGGAAGTTTTGTGAAGCGTCGAATGTGAACTCATCAGGGCTGTAAAGACCGTCGTAAACGAAACCGTAGATAAGTCCTACTTCATCGCCTACCTTGATGCAATAGTCGTTGAAGCTTGACTTCCAGCGGTCGTTCTGATCCCAAATCACCTTGTCGGTTTCGTTAAGCTTCTCCACCTTCATCTTGTTGTGGCCGAATGTGAGGCTTCCGCTCAATACATAGTCCTTACCACGAAGGATGTCGCCGCTTACAGAAAGCTCGATACCCTTGTTGCTCACCTTACCGATGTTGCGCATCTGGGTAGTGTAGCCTGATGTGGTGATGACATCTGATTTGTAGAGCAAGTCTTTGGTGGTGTTCCAGTAGAATTCCGGAGTTACGTTAAGTCGTCCGCCTAAGAAGCCCATATCGAAGGCAAGGTTGCGAGTAGTGGTAGTTTCCCATTTCACCTTAGGATTGGCAAGGGTCTTGTCGCTACCCATTCCATACCACTTTTCGCCTGTTCCGGCAATCTTTGGTGACTCTCCGAAGCCAGGGCCTTCGGTAGATCTGATAGCATAGAGATAACGCCAGAGGTCGTTGTCGATGCGGTTGTTACCAGCCATACCCCATGCAGCGCGCACCTTCAACATATCAATCCATTTAGCATTCTTCATAAATGGCTCTTCTGTTACTACCCATGCGCCTGAAACAGATGGGAAATAACCCCACTGATTGCCTGGAGCGAACTTGGTAGAACCATCGGCACGGAATGTAACCGATGCGAGATAGCGATGCTTGTAGTTGTAGCTTGCCTGTCCGAAGAAAGATGCTGAACGGTCAGGAGTAGAGAGGGTAGATGTGCCTTCCCATGGAGTGCCCAAGCCTACGTTGTCGATAGCTTCCTGAGCGTTAATGTCGCGTGGGAAGTAGCGATATTTGTTGAAGTGCTTCGTGTTCTGATAGTCATGGATTTCCTGACCGAGGAGGAAAGACCAGTTATGATTATCTTTCACGCTGAAATTATAAGAAGCGGTGTTTGTCCATGTGTAAGACTGTGTGTTCTCATCAGTCAATTCCACAACTGGCTGCTTCTGATTCTTCTGACCGGTATCGGTCATAGGGCCATAGAAGCGGTTGGTATCGCGGAATCTCATGCTATGAGAAAACTCTGTGCGAAGCGTGAGGTTCTTAATAGGACGCCAGTCTAAGCTTACTTGATTGACGTATTCATAAGAATGTCTCTTCTGAGTGTTGGTTTCAATATCGCTCTTAGGATTGGTGTATTGGAAGATAGCTTCCTCGTCTGGGTCTACAGTCTTAGGATCCCATGAAGCGATTTCACGAAGACCATTAGTAGGACGATAACGAAGCACATCAATAATACCGCCCGAACCGATGTTGTTACCGCCGGCGCCGATGTCGCGACGGAATGTCATGCGTGGGTTCAGATTAAGAGTAAGATTCTTGCTTAGCTTTACATTCAATTTCGCGTTTATGTTTGTGCGGCGAACGCCAGAACCCATAATGATACCGTCGTCATTAGAGTGGGTGAGAGATACATTGAAACGCACCTTGTCGCTACCTCCACCCACTGTTACGTTAGTCTGATAGTTGATAGGAGTTTCGCCCATCACTTCATCCTGCCAGTCGTGTGTAGGCAAGCGTTTGTAAAGGTCTAAGTCCTGTGGGTTACCAAAATTGGCACGGAAGAATTTAGCGTTAGAGCTACGATTGCCGTTAGCTGCCGACCAGTCATACTGATAGCGAGCGAAATCAGCAGTATTCATAAGGTCAAGAGTCTTAGAAATATGGCTCACTGAAACGCGACCGTTGAAAGCGACTGATACCTTTCCTTCTGCTGCCGACTTAGTAGTAACGATTACTACGCCGTTACCACCCTTAGCACCGTAAATAGCGGTAAGAGATGCGTCTTTAAGCACATCGATTGACGCAATATCCGAAGGAGGAATATCATTGATGTTGTCTGCCTGGAAGCCATCAATAATATAAAGAGGTTCGTTGCTCTGAGTAACAGACGTGGCACCACGCACACGGATATTGATATCCGCACCCGGCTGACCATCGACAGATGTTACCTGCACACCTGAAATCTTTCCTTGCAGAGCTTCTGCTGCTGAAGCTACAGGCACGGCAGCAAGTTTTGCTCCGGAAATAGAGCCGACAGAACCGGTCAGGTCTTTACGAGCCTTGCTCGTGTAACCGATTACTACGACTTCTTCCATTGAGTTGTTTTCTTCCTGCATGATGATGTTCAGGTTGCTGCCTTTCCATGTAGCCTCCTGAGTTACCATACCGATGTAAGAAACTACAACGGTCTTACCTTTTGCAACTTTGATTTTGAAGTTACCGTCAATATCGGTAACAGTAACGTTTTTCATGTTGCCCTTTTCAGCGACAGACGCGCCAATAACTGGTTCGCTTTGAGCGTCAACGACTCTACCTGTAACTACTGTTTGCGCCCACAACTCTGGTGGGGAAAACACTAACAGGAAAGCCATCATACATAATCTACACAGTAGATTCTTCATGTTTGTTTTCATGTTTTGCGGTTTTATAGTTATGAATGTAATTAATCATCTTTGTTTGGTTTATAACTACTTTTAGTTATCAGAAACATTACAACATTAAATGGTTTCAGCTATGCTTTTTAAGTGTTTACGCTACGTTAAAAATTGCGTAAATCCTTTAATATTTCTATGACAAAGATATAAAAAAATGATACATACCACAACTTTTTGCTAAAATTTTTAAGTAAAAACGTGCTTTTCTTATAATTTGGATATAAAAATAAGCTCATCGTTACCAATTGTAACAATGAGCTTATTAACGAATATTTAAAGCCTAACGCGTAGTTAAGCCAACAGCTTTCTTACTATGCCGCTTATCGTCTTGCCGTCTGCCTGACCGGCCAGTTTCTTTTGCGCAGCGCCCATGACTTTACCCATGTCTTTCATTGTCTCCGCCCCGACTTCGGCAATAACGGCTTTCACTATCTTCTCCACTTCCTCTGCAGGGAGTTGCTTTGGAAGATACTCTTCAGCTACTTTTACCTGTTCCAATTCATGGTCGGCAAGATCCTGACGACCATTGCCGATAAACATCTCGGCTGTTTCCTTGCCTTGCTTGGCCAGCTTCTGAATAATCTTCAGAGCCTGCTCGTCAGACAATTCATCATTTGAGCCTGGAGCTGTCTTTGCCTCAAGGAATAGTTTCTTAATATTACGTAATGTTTCCAAGCGAACCTTGTCACGCGCTTTCATCGCGGCCTTTATGTCTTCGCTTACCTTATCAAACAAATCCATAATTATATAATTAATATGTATTAGTCAAAACTTATAATGCCCTGCACTGGTTCGGCGCTTTCATTGGTTTTCGTGTCGTTTACAACCTCGACACTCACCTTGCTTAGATTCTTTATCTCCTGCAAAGAGCTGCGCGTACGATTATATGTAGGCTTACTTTCCACCGCCAATATAACATCCTCGTTGTCCAAATCTTCTGAATTGAAGATGAATATATGACGACGCTGTTTGAACTGCTGTCCCTTAGTGTCAGCGCCATAATATCTGCCACGACGCTCGGCACGCTCAGCGCGACGTTCTTCCTCGTCGGCGCGACGTTTAGCGTCTTCCGCGCTATGCTTGCTGCTGATATGAGAGTTCATACCCTCGACATCTTCCAAGCCGAAACCTGTAGCAAGGATTGTTACCTTAACCTTGTTGCCGAGTTCTGGATCAAGAGCCAATCCCCACTTGATTTCAAAGTCGCTGTTGAACTTAGCCATGAAATCATTGACATCGTTCATCTCGTCCATCATCAAGCCGTTAGTGCCGCTCTTCTCATTACTGAAATTAATGCTAAGCAATATCTTCTTTGAACGGAACACATCATTATCATTGAGCAATGGAGAATTAAGCGCGTCGTCAATCGCTTTCTTGACACGTCCTTCACCCTCGCCGAAGCCAGTACTCATGATAGCTACACCACCATCCTTCAATACTGTTTTAACGTCGTTGAAGTCAAGGTTAATCAAGCCATGATTGGTAATAATCTCCGCTATGCTCTTTGCTGCTACACTAAGAGTATCGTCTGCCTTTCCGAATGCGTCAATGACGGTAAGCTCAGGATAGATATCGCGCAAGCGCTCATTATTGATGACGAGCAACGCATCTACATGCTTACTCATCTCCTCAACGCCGTCAAGAGCCTGATCTATCTTTCTGTTACCCTCAAAAGCAAAAGGAATAGTAACGATACCTACCGTAAGTATTCCAAGCTCTTTGCTTACTTTAGCGATTACTGGAGCGGCACCTGTACCGGTACCACCACCCATTCCTGCCGTAATGAAAGCCATCTTTGTGCCATCATCAAGCATCTTGCGAATGTCGTCAATACTTTCCTCTGCCGCCGCACGAGCCTTTGCTGGCTTATTACCGGCGCCAAGACCCTCGCTGCCAAGTTGCAGATGAACAGGCACAGGGGAATCATTAAGGGCCTGATTATCGGTATTACACAATACAAACGTTACATCATGAATACCCTCACGATACATGTGGTTTACAGCATTACCGCCGCCACCACCGACTCCGATAACTTTTATTATGCTATGTTCCTCTTCAGGAGCACCAAAATCTACTATAGGTTTATTATCTGGCATAATCTTATTTTCTTTTATATATCAACAATAGAGAAATTCACGAAGAATACTTTATTCTTCCTCCGCCATAATGGTATTGCCGAAGTTCTTCAGCCAATCAAAGATTTTATGCGTTTTTTTCTTTTTCTTTTCCTCTTCCTCTTCTTTACGTCTGCGCTCGGCTTCTTCCTCAGCCTTGCGTTTGCGTTCAGCCTCTTCCTCTTCTTTACGCTTGCGCTCAGCTTCTTCCTCAGCCTTCTTCTCGTCAATATGCACGATACCTCCCTGGGCTGCAGGGTCGTTGATTGGACGCTTTGGAACATGAGAACCCGCGCCAAACAAATCATCTGTTATCTCTTCGCCGGCACAGTTTACATTTCCCTTATCAAGCAGACCAAGACTTGTATTCTCGGTTCCGTCATGAGGGATTTCGTCGTTCTCACTCTTAACCGCCAAAGTTACAAACTTGGCGATACGCACCTTGTCTATTCTTGTATAGTTCATGAAGGCTTTCTCTATATTCTTCATATTTGAGCCTCCACCTGTAAGAACAATGCCGCTCAACAATTTATCAATATATTCCTCAGGCACTTGTTCCCATGCGTTTCTTACTATTTCCTCAACGCGAGCCTCAACTATGTCATTAAACACAGTGCTCTCCACGCTGCGCTCGTCTTCCAATGGCAACTTATCCTTTTCATCATCGTTTTCACCGACGAAAGCATTACCATATTTCAGTTTCATCTTCTCAGCATAGCTTTCATCTATCTGCAATGATGAAATATCCTTTGTGATGTTATTACCTCCAAGAGGAATAACAGACAAATGACGAAGTGTGTTCTTATGATATACGGATACCGTGGTAGTTTCCGCGCCGAGGTCTACGAGTACACATCCGGCACGCTTCTCCGCTTCTGTCAATACACTATCGGCAAGGGCAAGAGGAGAGATAAACATATCTGCGATATCTATATTGGCGTTCTCAAAGCATTTTGTGAGATTGCGATAAAATGATTTACGCCAAAGAATATTAAGGAAATTACCGTCAAGATGCTTGCAAAGGATTCCGACAGGATCAAACTGATATTGCAAATCAACTTTAAACTCCTGTATGACAGCGTCAAGGATTTCCTGCTCCGGATAAACCATGCTGCGATTTGAGTCCATAAGTTCATTTACCATATCCTGGCTTACGATAGTCTCTATAGGAAGACTCTTCGGAACTATATTCTTTATGCTATGAAGTCCTTGTCCGCCTACACCTACAAAGACATGAGCTATCTTTGTCTTAAGTTGCTTTTCTAATTTGTTAATGATATTAGTAAGGGCCTGTACCGTCTTGTCAATGTTATAAACCACGCCTTTGCGTATGCACTGCGTGGCATCTTCCTTGGCGACGGCAAGCACGGTAATACTTCCGTCGATATTTTTCTGTCCTGCTATGCCGGTAATCTTTGATGATCCAAGCTCAATAGCTACTACGAATTCCTTTGCCATGCGTATCTGAGTATTATTTCTTTTTACAAATTATTTGATTGTCGAATTCAAGATTGATGTAAGAATACTTATTCCACCCTGCCTGTGATAATCCATACTTATAGAATTTCACCAGACGGGTGAGTTTCTTTTCCACATAGGTTCTTATCAGTTTTTGCCTTTCCTTTTTTACTTTACTGTAAGGTAACTGTCCAATATATACGATGTGATTGCCAACACGAGGCACAAGTTCTATTCCTTTTTCAGGAGTTATATTTATCTGTTCTATGAGATTTCGCCAAAGATCATTCTCCATTATTGTTTTTGCCAACGGAGAAACATATCTTGTGGCATACATTTTATTAATGTTTCCTGTCGCTATTATGAGGTCTGACGTATAATGAGAATTAGGCATTACGCAGTCATTGTCATCAATATAGTAATCATCTCCGTTCATTGCCTTAATACGAATGATAGGCAATCGTTGAGTGATGTTTATACAGATATCTCCACCCTGCGTCTTATAACATTCAGCCTCTCTGACAAACGCGCTTTTCTGAAGAGTTTCCTCAATATCTCTCAGGCTTACCCCTTGAAGAGGTTTACCAAGAGGATAAATATGAGCGTCTTGAAGACGCTTCTTTATCTCCTTGGTATTGATAAAGCCATTGGTAGCCTCATCAGCAATTTTAATGTTAACCTTTCCGCACACACCTTTTTCTACATTCGGTTTGTCGAATGTAGTCATTGCCATTACGATGTAGGCTCCAAGCACTACATCAAGCACTATGATGCATGTTTTTTTCCAGTTCACACTATTTGTTTTTTATAATTTCAGCAATCTGAGAAACGTAGTTATCCAAATCTCCGGCGCCAAGAGTGACAAGCACGTCAAAATCACGACTCTTAACCAAGTCGAGCACATCTTTTTTGTTGATAATGCTCTTTTCTACTCCATCGGCGAGATTATCATATATAATCTTACTTGTAACGCCTGGTATAGGCTGCTCACGAGCTGGATATATTTCAGTGAGTATCACCTCGTCAAAATTACTCAGGGCATCGGCGAAATCTTTATAGAAGTCACGAGTGCGAGTATAGAGATGAGGTTGGAAGATAACGGTTATCTTTCTGCCTTTATATAATTCACGCAAACTCTTTGCGCTCTGCATAATCTCCTTTGGATGATGCGCATAGTCAGAAAGCAGTACATGCTCAGGAGTATTCACAGCGAAGTCGAAACGACGATCTACGCCACGATATGTTTCCATGCCATAACGCAGTTCGTCTGCTGTGCATCCGTTGAGCTGTGCCATTGCCATTGCTGCCACGCCATTCTCTATGTTAATAGGCACTGGCTGACCTAATTTCACGCCTTTCACATTCTCAATAGGAGATACGAAGTCGAACGTAATTTGACCATTTTCAATATTTACATTCTCTGCATGGAAATCACCCTCGCTACGACTATAAGTATAAGTGGTAACTCCTTCCTGTACGTCAGCCTTCATCTCCAAACCAGTGTGAATGATAAGAGCACCACCAGGCTGAATGAGTGAAGAGTAATGGCGGAAACTTTCAAGATAAGCCTCCTTTGTGCCATATATATCGAGGTGGTCAGGATCGGTAGCAGTGATGACACTCATCCATGGGCGCAACCAATGAAACGAACGGTCAAACTCATCTGCCTCAATAACTACATAATCACTCTTATCTGAAAGGATGTAATTCGTGCCGTAATTCTTTGATATTCCGCCAAGGAAAGCATTACAGTCTACCTGGCTTTGGTGCATAATATGAGCGCACATCGTAGAAGTAGAAGTCTTGCCGTGTGTTCCTGCCACGCAAAGTCCCTTATGAGCCTTTGTCAATGTGCCGAGCACCTGCGCGCGCTTTTGTATGTCAAATCCACCTTTGCGGAAATATTGCAATTCTTTATGTTCTTCCGGTATTGCAGGAGTATATACCACAAGGCATGACTTTGAATCTCTGCATGCTCGTGGAATCTCATCTACATTTTCTTCATAATGAATAAGCATTCCTTCGTTTTCCAACTGCTTAGTCAAAGCAGACGGTGTCTTATCATAACCTGCTACAACCAAGCCACGATGAATGAAATATCTCGCAATGGCACTCATACCAATGCCACCTGCGCCAACGAAGTAAACAGCCTTTATCTCATTTAATTCCATTTCCTATTTTCTTGCTATATTCAAGACTTCGTCGGCAATACGGTCGGCGGAGTCAGTCAATCCTAATTTCTTTATATTCTTACTTAATTCTTCCAGCTTATTGTCGTCTTCCACGGTCTTTATAGCCAACGCCAACAACTTATCTGCAGCCTCAGCGTCCTTAACAAACAATGCTGCCTGCTTGTTTACCAATGCCATGGCATTCTTTGTCTGATGGTCTTCAGCCACATTCGGGCTTGGCACAAGAATTACTGGCTTGCCGATAAGGCTGAATTCGCTTATTGAGCTTGCGCCGGCACGACTGATAACGAGGTCGGCAGCCTTATAAGCCGCGCCCATATCCTTAATAAACGCCATAACTTTCAGATTAGGCAAACCTGCCTCGCCTAATTTTTCCTTCAACTCAGCGTTTATCTTTTCGTTATAGTATTTACCTGTCTGCCAGATAAACTGAATCTCACCGCTCTTGACCAAATCAAGATGCTTGCCTATACTTTCATTTATAGTACGAGCGCCAAGACTTCCTCCGACGAGCAAAATCGTCTTTTTATTCGGATCTAATCCAAACTGCTGACGAGCCTCTTCCTTTGTTAATTCCGTAGACAGCACATTCTGGCGAACAGGATTACCTGTCATTATTATTCTGTCGGCAGGGAAGAATCTGTCCATACCTTCATAAGCCACGCATATCTTAGTAGCTTTCTTTGAGAGCATTTTGTTGGTAACGCCAGCATAAGAGTTTTGTTCTTGTATCAGGCATTGAACTCCCATTGCGTGAGCGGCATCAAGAGTAGCTGCGCTTGCGTATCCTCCTACGCCTACTGCGACCATAGGCTTGAAGTCCTTTATTATCTTTCTTACCTGCAACTTGCTTTTCAGATAGTCGATTGCGACTCCTATATTCTTAGGCGACCACAAAGGACGCACAAGTCCTCTGACAGGCAAGCCTTTTATTTCATAACCTGCATCAGGCACTCTTTGCATCTCCATACGGCCAAGAGCGCCGACAAAGAGAATCTTCGCATCAGGGCGTTTCGCCTTTATCGCGTTAGCTATTGATACAGCAGGGAAAATATGTCCGCCTGTACCACCGCCACTGATAATAACTCTTACTTCGTCTTTATTTTGTTTTTCCATCTTTTACATTTTTTCGCATAGGCAAAATTAATGAAAAAATCTCTTTTCCATTAATTATTGCTATTTATTTTTTCATTATTGGTCGCGAGCCCTATCGCTGGTTCTGAATCTCGTTTCTTTGCTGATCTGCTTATACTGAGAATAACCCCGATATAAACGCAATTTATTATTGATGACGTTCCGCCCTTACTTACCAACGGCAATGGCTGACCAGTAACAGGCAACCATCCAACGGCAACGCCCATATTAAACATTGCCTGCGTCACGAGCAGTAAAGCCAGTCCCATGGCAAGGAAAGCAGGGAAACTGTTTGCGCACTGCTTGGCTATCCTACCTGTTCTGAACAATAGTATCACATAAAGGAAAGCGACGATAAACGCGCCTATCAGTCCCATCTCCTCAATTATAATGGCATAAATAAAGTCGGAGAATGCCTGAGAAAGGAAGTCACGCTCAACAGAGTTGCCCGGTCCTTTACCCAACACATTGGACGAAGCGATTGCGATATTTGCGTAAGCCACCTGAGCGTCTTTATCCAAATCCACCTTTTCAGGCGGAACAGGAGTATCATCGGTAAACTTATCTATACGCGCTTTCCAGGTATCCATACGGTGAAGAATCTTAAACGCCGCGCCTTCTTGTTTTTCCTGCTTCTTAACTACTTCTGTAGAAACATTTGCCGTCTGCTCCTTTGCCCTGTCAGTACCGAGAAGCATTATCGCCCCAAAACCGACCACAGCAAAAAGCATAACAGTGCCCATTAATTTTCCCAACTGGCTCATCGGCACTCTGCCTATTATCATCATTAGGAATATCACAAAGCACAGAAGCGCGGCTGTAGACAAATTCTCCACCAATATAAATGGCACAATAAAGGCACACACCAATAATATGTATTTGAATGCCGCTCTATCAGCGCCATGCTCAGTCTGCGTCGCGCTCAGGATTTGCGCCGTTGCCAATATCAGCGCGCCTTTTGCTATCTCCGACGGCTGAAACTGAATGCCAAACAGGCTTATCCATCTATTAGCTCCATTGGTACTTTGACCAAAGAACAGCACAAAAAGAAGTGACAGCAAAGAAACGATAAGCAACAACGGAGTTACTATCTTGAAGTATTTGCACTTTATATTCAGTGTCACCACCATAAAGAATACGCCTACGAACAAGATACCGATATGCTTGAATATCGGTGCTAAGTAACTGCCACTTTTATAGGTAAGTTCTGAAGAAGCCGAAAACACTTCTATCACGCTTACCATGCAAAGGAAGAAAAAGACCATCCAAATGACCTTATCACCCTTAAAGATGTTGCCTAATTTCTTATTCATATTTATATCCTCTTCTTTATGCCGTTTTCATAATCAGAACAGCACGCCTGATTCATTTTATAGATTGCGAACCAATGTCTTGAACTGCTCACCGCGATCCTCCATGTTGCGGAACAAGTCGAAACTTGCGCAGCAAGGGCTTAGCAAAACAGTCTGTCCCGGTTCTGCCATTTCATAACAAGCCTCAACGCATTCCTTCATGCTGTGAGTGTCGCGAACAGGCAAGCCGAGTTCATCAAAGAAGTTGTGAAGCTTAGTATTATCCGCGCCGAGATATACCAATCCCACGCATTTCTTCTTCACCAATTCCTTTATCTCGTTATAATCATTGCCTTTATCCTTACCTCCAAGAATGAGAATCGTAGGCTGCTTCATGCTTTCAAGGGCATACCAGCAGGCATCAACATTCGTCGCCTTAGAGTCGTTCACATAAAGCACGCCTCCGACAGTAGTCACCTTCTCCAATCGATGCTCCACGCCGGGGAAGTCGCCCAGACTCTTGCGTATCACGTCTTTCTTTATACCAGAGATATTAGAAGCGATACCTGCAGCAAGAGAATTATATATATTGTGCTTACCTGTCAGGCTAAGCTCTTCCTGCTCCATATTGAATGGTGTAGGCTTCTCTATCTTATATTGTCCTTCTTCTATATATCCGATAGACCCCTTTTCTCTCAACTCTGAGAAAGGACACTGCACTGCCTTGATATTGTATTTGCTAAGCTCGCGCTTTATTATAGGGTCATCATTCCAGTAGATGAAACTATCATTCTCCGTCTGATTCTGAATGATACGCATCTTAGCATCTACATAGTTCTGCATGCAGTTGTCGTAGCGGTCAAGATGGTCAGGAGTGATGTTAAGCAAGATGGCGATATTCGCGCGGAAATCATACATATTGTCAAGCTGGAAAGAGCTCAACTCTATGATATAATATTCGTGTGGATCTTCTGCCACCTGCAACGCAAGGCTCTTGCCTATATTTCCAGCCAAACCGACATTATAACCTGCCGACTTGAATATATGATATATCAAAGAAGTGGTGGTAGTTTTCCCATTACTTCCAGTGATACATATCATCTTAGAGTTAGTGTAACGACCGGCAAACTCTATTTCAGAGATAATGTGCGTACCCTGATTGATGAGTTTTGCCACCATTGGAGCTTCATTAGGAATACCCGGACTCTTAATAACCTCGTCAGCATTAAGTATCTTTTCCTCTGTATGGTGTCCTTCTTCCCATTCTATTCCGTGGTCGTCGAGCAATTTCTTATATTTATCCTTGATGGCAGACATATCCGAGAGGAATACGTCAAATCCCTCTTTCTTCGCCAAGACAGCGGCTCCGGCGCCGCTCTCGCCACCACCTAATACAACTATTCTTTTCATATCAATTGGTTTCCTATAATCCTTATTACCTTATATATGTATAAAATATTATCTTATCTTCAATGTTATAATTGTCATTGCGGCAAGAATAATACTTATTATCCAAAATCTTACAGTTATCTTCGACTCAAGCAAAGGATTATGAGGCGAAGTGATTACATATTTGCAATCTGGGTCAAGCTGACTGTCCTGCACACGGAAGTTGTCGTGTATAGGAGTGCGCTTGAAAATGCGCTGCTTCAATCCTTTGCGCTTACCAAGTTTGTAATACCACACTTGCATGATTACGCTTAGGCTCTCCATAAAGAAGATACCGCATAGGATAGGCAACAGCAGCTCTTTATGAATAATGATTGCGCCTACACCGATAATACCACCGATAGTGAGTGAACCTGTATCGCCCATAAATATCTGAGCCGGATACGCGTTATACCACAAGAATCCGATCAAAGCGCCGACAAAAGCGCAGAAGAACACTACCAATTCCTCACTGCCCGGTATATACATTATATTAAGGTAAGACGCGAAATTATAATGTGAGCTCACATACGCCAAAATTCCAAGAGCCACGCCTATGATAGCTGAGTTGCCGGCACACATACCGTCCATTCCGTCGTTCAAGTTAGCGCCATTGCTGACAGCCGTAACGACAAATATCGTCATAAAGACAAACAATACCCAGCCTGCCGCCACGCGACGATCACCAAAGATGCTTGTGATGCGTGAATAATCCAGATTGTGACCTTTCAGGAAAGGTATCGTCGTCTTCAACGACTTATGAGCCTCAGCCCTATGCGTGATAACGACCTCCTTGTTAGGCTGCTCGATAGCCAAGTTCTCATTCATCTTGACATCAGGCGAAGCCCACAGCACAAGCCCAACGATAAGACCTATTCCTATCTGTCCTACTATCTTATATTTTCCTTTCAGTCCCTCTTTATTACGCTTGAATATCTTAATGAAGTCGTCCATACCGCCAAGGAATCCAAGCCATATGGTAGTGATAATCATCAGCAACAGATATACATTGCGCAATCGTCCGAGCAAAAGCACAGGAATAAGAATTGCCAATATAATGATAATGCCACCCATCGACGGAACACCTACTTTGTTCACGCCGAAAGGATCTATCTTAGCGTCACGCTGAGTCTCGGTAATCTGTTTCTTTTTCAGATACTTGATAACCTTTTCGCCTACCCACGCCGAAACGACAAGAGACAAGATAAGTGCCAGCAAAGCACGGAATGAAATATATCCCCACAATCGTGAGCCTGATATTCCATATTGCTCTAAGAATCTAAACAAATAGTATAGCATAATCTATGTCCTTTTACTTGTTAATACCAAAGATTTCGCGCAAAACTTCCTTATCATCGAAATGATGCTTCACGCCCTTTATCTCCTGATAATCCTCATGACCTTTACCAGCCACGAGAATGACATCGCCCTTCTGTGCCATCATGCACGCCGTGCGTATAGCTTCTTTTCTGTCGACAATGCTCACCACCTTTTTCATCTGCTGCGCATTGAGTCCGGCAAGCATATCATTGATGATGTCCTGTGGCTCTTCAAAGCGTGGATTATCGCTTGTAATGATTACCTTGTCGCTCTGTTTTACGGCTTCCTGTGCCATGATAGGACGTTTACCCTTATCACGGTTTCCGCCCGCACCACACACTGTTATCACGTTTCCTTTTCCATTGAGTACTTCATGAATAGCGTTCAACACATTCTCCAACGCGTCAGGAGTGTGAGCATAGTCCACGATGGCAGTATATCCGTCAGGGCTTTGAATAGGCTCTAGGCGTCCGTTCACGCTCTTCAATGTGCTCAATGCCACGAGTATATCCTCAGGTTCTTTGCCGAGCATAACTGCTGCTCCATATACGGCAAGAAGATTGCTCACATTAAACTTACCGATGAACTGCACGCCAACTTCTCTTCCGTCTATCTCAAGATACATTCCACCGAAATGCAGCTCAAGAATCTTGGCACGGAAATCAGCCATCTGGCGCACGCTGTAAGTCTTTACTTTTGCCTTTGTGTTCTGCACCATCACCATGCCGTTCTTGTCGTCAGCATTTGTAATGGCAAAAGCGTCCTTTGACAAACCATCAAAGAATGCTTTCTTCGCGTCACGATAGTTCTCAAAAGTCTTATGATAATCCAGATGGTCACGAGTGAGGTTGGTAAATAAACCGCCTGCAAACTTCAAACCTCCAATGCGCTTCTGAGCTATAGCGTGAGAAGAACATTCCATGAAAGCATACTGGCAACCTGCTTCTACCATTTTGCTTAACAGAGCGTTAAGCTCTATAGGGTCAGGGGTGGTATGGTCGGCAGGAATAGCCTCTCCGTCAATATAATTGCAGACAGTGGAAAGCAAACCACACTTATAGCCAAACTTACGGAACATATTATATAATAAGGTGGCGATTGTAGTCTTGCCGTTAGTTCCCGTTACGCCTACCAATGTAAGTTTCTTCGATGGATCACCATAAAACAATGTGGCAACCTTGCCCACTACATCTTCTGTAGACTCTACCTGAACGAATGTTATCCCTTCTGCTTTATCCTCAGGCAAATCCTCGCACAATATAGCTTTCGCTCCAAGTTCTATTGCCTTAGGTATAAACTTATGACCATCCACCTGTGTGCCTTTCATGGCAACAAATAAATGACCATCTTTCACACGACGTGAGTCAATGTTCACGCCTGTCACATCAACATCAGCATTGCCGATAATGCTGAGTGGCTGAATGTCTTTTAGCAGTTCGCTTAATTTCATATTTTGTTTTCCTTTTATTTTCTTATTCCAATGTGATGTGGCATTTCTGATGCTTCTTCACTTGCGTGCCGGCAGCAAGACTTTGCTTCACCACTTTGCCTCGTCCCGAAAGATATGTCTTTATGCCTCTGCTCTCAAGCAGATAAACAGCGTCGCGCGCTCCCATGCCTGTCACGTCGGGCACTAATCTTTTGGCATATACTCGTTCCTTGACGATACTTACATTCTTGTTGTTATTGGTTCTTACCTTTCCCCATATCGGATTACCCGAAGCAAAACTTCCGCTCCATCCGTTAGTCGTAGGTATGTTCAGATGGCTTAGAACATAATCGGCAGCAAGAATGTTTCCATTCATTACCGTCGGCATCATGATAGACATTGAGTCACGTGCGTCCTTAACTTCAAGTTTCAAGTTCTTTGCCATTATGCCCTCAGCGATGTTATGAAATACAACGCCGCTCATGCCACCGCCCGAAGCAGGCAGACCACTTTTCTGTATGCAGACTATGCAGCTGTATTTAGGATTATCGGCAGGGAAGAATCCGGCAAAACTCAACAGATAGTGAGTCACGCCCGATTTGTATCCACCTACGCCCTGTGATATTTGGGCAGTACCTGTCTTTCCGGCAACCTTGAATGAGGTCGAGCCTGCCTTGCGACCTAATCCCTGGCTCACAACATGCTCCAATATAGTCTGTATCTCATGCAATGTCTTCTCCTTGCATATACGCTCACGCAACACCTTTGTAGGGAAATCCATTACTACTTCACCATCTTTGACAATCTGCTTCACAAATCGTGGCTGCATCATTCGTCCGTTGTTGGCGATGGCATTATAGAATGTGAGCGTAGAAATAGGAGGCACCTGAGTTTCGTAGCCTATACTCATCCATGGCAAAGCAGTGTTGCTCCAGTTAAGCCATTCCTTTTGCCTTTTAGGATTGCGCTTCGGCATTCGTATGCGTGCAGGAGCAGAACCCACCAAAGGAATATGCAAATCATCAGCCAAACCAGTGCGATAAATGCCCTCTACATATTTTTGCGGATTCTTGTGATAATACTGATCAATGATACGGCTCACGCCTATATTTGAGCTGACCATCAACGTCTTAGGCAGATTCATCACGCCATAACCGCCCTTGCGCCAGTTATGATCCTTCATATCTCTGCCATACATAGGCCAGACACCGCAACCTGTATCTACCACATAATTTGTATCTACCACTCCGTCGTCGAGAGCCACCATTATGGAAGCGGTCTTAAACACTGAGCCAGGCTCAAGCAAGTCGCTGACAGCATGATTCTTCACTTCGCGATACTTGCCGTCGATACATTTCTCCATGTTTACGATAGCCTTGATGTCGCCCGTAGCCACTTCCATAACGAGAGCTACGCCCACATCGCCATTGATAAGCTCAAGCTCATCTACTACTGAGCGTTCCGCCAAATCCTGAATGCTCACGTCTATCGTGGTGACAATGTCGGCGCCGTCGATAGGCGGAGTGTCCATTATGTTAAGAAACTTATTGAGCACCTTTCTGCGATGCACAATACCGTTAGTTCCTCTCAAGATAGAGTCGTAAGAAAGTTCCAGACCGCAGCGAGCTTCATCCTTTCCACCATACATATCGCCCACAGTGCGGCATGCCAATGAGCCGTAAGGACGCTGTCGCGCGTTGTATTCTTCCACATGGAAACCGCACGCATTGGCTGAAAGATTAAACATCGGCAGCTCTTTCACGTCCTTGTATGTAGAGTAATCCACGCGCTTAGACCAGATAGCCCAGTGGCGTTTCATCTGCTTATGTCCTTCCTCAAGGTGCTTTTTAAATTCAGCAGCGCTACGTTCAGGGAATATTTGGTTTAATCCTGTTGCCAAAGAGTCGAGTTTGGTGTACCACAGAGAGTCGTTCTTTGCGTCGTGAAGCGCCTTGAAGTCCATATAAAGCTTAAACTCAGGCAATGACGAAGCCATAAGCTGACCATTGCAGCTGAGAATATTGCCACGGGTAGGCTTCACGCTCACGCTGTCGCGCTTCACTCTGTCGGCGACTTTCATCCAGTAATCGTGTTCCACCGTCATAAGATAGCCGGCACGCCCCACTATGGCGATAGCGATAAGCACTACCACTATAGCGATAAGCCTGTATCGGGGCATC
Organism: Prevotella sp.; assembly: GCA_024682415.1. Lineage (GTDB taxonomy): Bacteria > Bacteroidota > Bacteroidia > Bacteroidales > Bacteroidaceae > Prevotella. Next base: position 8,337 of record JAIKZG010000048.1, on the reverse strand, counting down.
ACTTTTTTGTATTCAAACTTACTCATTATCCGGCACTTGTATTATGTAAGGCGGTTGGTTTGGAATTTTCAACACGCTGTCTTCATTAGTCTTCAGCAGTTCCAAGACTCTACTTTCTCTGCTGCGCTCCGTAATCTGACTGTTGCTCGACAGAGCACGATATTTTGCATCGACGAGTTCCTTCTGTAGCCTGTCAATCTCAATCATATCCTTCTGCACGCTGTATCTGTTGGCTATATACATAAATATGAAAACAGCAACAAGCACAACTACCCAGATTTGATTTCGTATAGTCTTGGTATTTAGAATATCTCCACCAAGGATTTTACTCAAACTCAGATTCTTGGAGAAAGGAAGGTCGTCTTCGGTGGCCTGTTTCCTAAGCACCTCTTTCAGCGTAGGCACCTCTTCCTCTTTCTCCTGATTCTTTGCTAATTGTTCCTCGTCGTGGGAAGTTTTATCCAGCGTTTCAGCCTTTTTCTTACGGGCTTCCGCGCTTTTATCAACGATTGTGAGCTTCAGCAATTCGTCGATATTGTCATCAGCTTTACCCATCTTCGTATATATCTCCTTTATATTTTTTCGGCAATTCTCAGTTTCGCGCTTCTTGAGCGGGGATTTTTCTCCTGCTCGTCGTTATCAGGTATTATCACCTGTCTGTTTACCGCCCTATATGGCGTTTCTATCTTTCCAAAGAAGTCCTGCTTTAGCTTTCCTTCCGCATTGCCTGTCTTTATTACGTTTTTCACCATGCGGTCTTCCAGTGAGTGATAAGTTATCACGCTTAGTCTTCCGCCGGGGCGCAAAAGCTCTGTAGCTGAATAAAGCATCTCACGCAGAGCCTCCATCTCATGATTCACTTCTATGCGCAGAGCCTGAAAGAGCTTTGCCATGTCCTTCTTTTCGCGCTCACGCTTAAAGAAAGGCTCTACCACTTTCATGAAATCCTGGGTGGTGCGAACAGGCTGCTGCTGGCGTGCCTTCACAAGGGCAGAAGCTATACGGCGAGATGTTTTCAGCTCTCCATACAGGAAGAAAATATCAGCCAGACGCTCCTCGTCGTATTCATTCACGATGTCGGCTGCCGTCTTGTGTGCCTGCTTGTTCATGCGCATGTCAAGCGGAGCGTCGAAACGGAATGAGAAACCGCGCTCAGCATCGTCGAAATGATGGCTCGATACGCCTAAATCGGCAAGCAGACCATCTATCTGCTCCACTCTGTAATAGCGCATCCAGTTTTTGATGTATCTGAAATTGCTCAGCACGAAAGTGAATCTGCCGTCTTCGCCCGGAATGTTTTGAGCAGCGTCGGCATCCTGATCAAAGCTATATAGATGACAGCTGTCATCAAGTCGGGAAAGAATCTCACGAGAATGACCGCCTCCTCCGAAAGTGACATCAATATAGACTCCACCCTTGTGGATGTTGAGTCCGTCGACGCTTTCTTTCAGCAATACAGGCACATGATATGTTTCAGCTGTCTTAATCATTTTCTGTTTTTGTTTGCATTATTTCTTCAAGAGCACTGCTAAACTCGTCGGGGTTCATAAACGGAACATCAGGCTCGTCGTTGCTCCAAATTTCGATAGTATCATCCATTCCTATGAATTTCACGGCTTGGTTTATGCACGCCATTTTCATATAGCGTCTGGGGATAAGGAAGCGTCCGTTGCCGTCGAGAGTGAGCAACTCTACATCGCTCACAAACTGGCGGAATATTCTCTGATGATCCTTGTTCCATCTTGACAGACGCGAGCGAAGCTCATCGAGCTGGACATTCCACACCGACTCCGGATAAAGCACCAGACATGACTGAAACACGTCCTTGCGCATAACAAGCCTTTCCTCGCCCGCTGCCTGAAGCACCTTGCGAAAAGAAGCCGGCAGGAACACTCGCCCTTTTGCATCGGCTTTGGCTTCTATGCTACCCAGAAATCGCATCTACTACCTATTTAATAATATATTTCGGCTTCAAAGATACACAAATTATATCATATCTCCACCATATCGCCCCACTTTTCCCCACATTTTTTCAAATTTCATAATCGACCTCAATTTGCAATGCGCGCACACCTCCACGCACATTGAAAGCGCAACTATGCCATTCAGTATTAATCAGTTCTGAAAGTGGCGCGAAAACCATTAAAAATTGCAGTTTTTTATCTGAAAAATGCCTTTTTAAAAAAACTTATGCTATTTTTGCAATGTGATAATTGCCAAATCAACCGCGAAAATGTTGATTTGATGATATTGAATATGAGTGAAAATATAGAAAAAACAATCGACATTGATAAGATCCTAAAAAGCAAGATGGGCGATAAAGCCCGTTTTGTGCCACGCTTCATGGTGAACTGGTTGAAACATATCATCCATGAAGACGAAGTGAACAGATTCTTAGGCGAACACCTCGATGAAAAAGGCACAGAGTGGCTGAATTCATGCGTGAAATACCTGGATATGGATCTTCACATTGAAGGATTGGAAAATCTGCCCGACAAGAACGACGGAAAGTTTTACACCTTTGCTTCCAATCACCCTACAGGCGGTGCCGACGGCGTAGCGCTCGGCTCGATTATCGGAAAGCACTACGATGGCAAATTCCGCTATCTTGTCAATGATCTTTTGCTCAATTTGCCTGGTCTTGCCCCTGTAAGCATAGGTATCAACAAGACAGGCAGCCAAAGTCGCAACTTCCCTCTCATGGTGGAGAAGGGATTTCAGGGCGACAATCACATTCTGATGTTCCCTGCCGGCCTTTGCTCACGCAAAATCAACGGTGAGGTGCACGATATTCCCTGGACGAAAACATTTATTACCAAAAGCGTAGAATATCAGCGCGACGTTGTGCCTATCCATTTCGGTGGTCGCAACTCCGACTTTTTCTACCGTTTGGCTAACATATGCAAAATGCTGCACATAAAATTCAATATAGCGATGCTCTTCCTTGTAGACGAGATGTACAAGAATCAGCATAAATCTTTCCGTGTGGCAATAGGCAAACCTATTCCTTGGCAGACATTCGACAAGAGTCGCACGCCGAAAGAATGGGCTAAATATGTAGAAGACATTGTATATACATTATGATGGAAGAAGAAATAATCCAACCTGTCGACAAGCAGCTGCTCAAGCAAGAACTTACTCCCGAGAGAAAGCTCAGAATGACCAACAAGAGCAACAATGAGATTTACATCATTGACGCTCACAACGCTCCTAACATGATGCGCGAGATAGGTCGTCTGCGCGAAATCGCTTTCCGCACGGCAGGAGGCGGCACAGGCAAGTCGATGGATATTGATGAATTCGACACATGCGACAACTGCTACAAGCAGCTTATCGTGTGGAATCCCGAAGCAGAAGAAATTATCGGTGGCTATCGCTATCAGTTAGGTCGCGACTGGAAACTCGACGAGAAAGGACAGCCTATCCTCGCCACAAGTCACATGTTTAAATTCTCCGACAAATTCCTAAAAGAATATATGCCTTACACGGTGGAGCTGGGACGCTCTTTCGTAACACTGGAATACCAGAACGTGCGCAAGAACACAAAAAGTATCTTCGCACTCGACAACCTGTGGGACGGACTCGGCGCGCTCACCGTCATCAACCCTGATTTGAAATACTTTTACGGCAAGATGACGATGTATCCTTCTTACATCCGCAAGGGACGCGACATGATTCTCTATTTCCTAAAGAAGCATTTCGACGATAAGGAAAATCTCATCGTGCCTATTAACCCATTGAAGATAGAGACCGACCCGAAAGAGCTGGAGCAGATTTTCTGCAAGAACAGCTTCAAGGAGGATTACAGAATACTTAACCATGAAATCAGAGCGTTGGGCTACAACATTCCGCCATTGGTGAATGCCTACATGAGCCTAAGCCCTACGATGAAGCTCTTCGGAACTGCCATCAACGACGGCTTCGGCGACGTGGAGGAGACAGGTATTCTCATCGCTATCAACGAGATATTGGAGGATAAGCGCATTCGCCATATCGACAGCTTCATAAAGGAGCACCCTGAGGCTCTGAAGATTACATCGGGAGCCAACAAGATAATCTACAAGGAAAAGGAATAAAGATTCAAAATTCATTTTATAACTTTTTGAGCGTATTGATGACATTTTTCATCGATACGCTTTTTTTATGCCCTTATCTTGCGTGGACAATGCGCGCCTCCGCATCATTGCAACCGAGTTGCAGCCTTTTCTTCCTAACTTTGCCGACGAATAGAAACAAAACGATTTATAGAGATGGAAGAAGAACATGAAATGGAGATGTCTCCAAAACTTATTATCCTGTCGGCGATAATGTTCGTCGTGGGACTCGTTGCCGATGGATTAGACGCATCGTTATTCAATAATGAGATAATCAGGCTCGCGTGGTATGCCATAACATTCATTCCCGTAGGCGCTCCGGTGATAATATGCGGAGCGAAGGAAGTGATGGAGGGCGAGTTCACATCCGAGCATATACTCATGGGCATAGCTGCGATAGGAGCTTTCGCCATTGGCGAGTATCCTGAGGCTGTGGCTGTGATGATGCTCTACTGCATAGGCGAATACTTTCAAGACAAAGCCGTGGACAGGGCACGCGACAATATAAAGAGTCTTGCCGCCTTGCGTCCCGATAAGGCAATGCTTGTAAGCGGAGATAAGACGATAGAAAAGCGCCCAGAAGAGATTAACGTGGGCGACACGATAGAGGTGAAGGCTGGCGAAAGAGTTCCGCTCGACGGCAATCTGCTTTCCGCTGACGCTTCGTTCAACACGGCAGCGCTGACAGGAGAATCCATGCCTCGCGTTATTGAGAAAAGCGGAGAAGTGCTCGCCGGAATGATTTCCACCGACAGCACCATACGCATAAAGGTGAGCCGCACGGCAGGCGATTCTGCCATATCACGCATATTGAAAATGGTGGAAAGCGCAAGCGAGAGAAAAGCCCCCACGGAGCTGTTCGTTTCCAAGTTTGCCCATGTATATACCCCCACAGTGGTGATTCTCGCGGCGATGGTGGTGCTCATTCCGTGGCTGCTCTCACTTTTCATGGCTAATGCTGACTGCTCGGAGTCTTATCTCGTGTCGATTCTCACGAGCATAATGCCCCATGGCTATGTGTTCAGCGAGTGGCTGCACAGGGCGTTGGTATTCCTTGTTATCTCGTGCCCTTGCGCATTGGTAATCAGCATTCCGCTGGGCTATTTCGCAGGCATAGGAGCAGCGTCACGTCATGGCATACTCTTTAAGGGCGGCAACTACATCGACGCCATCGCCAATGTAGACACTGTGGTGTTCGACAAGACAGGAACGCTTTCCACAGGCGAATTTGCCGTGGTTAAGACGGAAGGACTGAGCGAGGAAGACATAAATATGGTGGTGAGCATTGAGCGCACGAGCAATCACCCTATAGCCAAAGCTCTTATCAAAAGTCTTGCGAGCGATGATAACAAAGAGGTGGCTATTGACGTGAAAGACATCGCCGGCTATGGCTTGCAGAAGGGTGAATGGCTTGTGGGCACTACAAGGCTGCTCGACAAACGTGGCATTGCTTACCCCGAAAGCCTCAACGCTGTGGAAAACACTACAGTGGTAGTGGCACGCAGCGGTAAATATATCGGCATGATTTCGCTTGCCGACACTCTGAAAGAAGACGCTAAAACGGCTATCGCAAATATCAACGCCAACACTGAGATATTATCGGGCGACAGACAGAGCACCGTAGACTATATCGCGCGTGAGATAGGGGTGAGCTGTGGTTATGGCGATTTGCTTCCGCAGGACAAGGTGAGCCACATTGAGAAGCTAAAGGCGGAAGGCAGAAAGGTGGCTTTCGTGGGCGACGGCATAAACGACGCTCCGGTGCTTGCCCTGAGCGATGTGGGCATAGCAATGGGCGCGATTGGCAGCGACATGGCGATAGAGACGGCAGACATCGTGATAGAAACCGACCAGCCGTCGAAGGTGGCAAAAGCTATCGAGATAGCCAAGCGCACTCGCACGATAGTGGTTCAAAACATTGCGTTTGCCATAGGCGTAAAGCTGCTTGTGATGGTTCTTGGCATTTTCGACATCGCAAGTCTGTGGGCTGCGGTCTTTGCCGATACTGGCGTTACCCTCCTCGCAGTGCTCAATTCCATGCGCATTTTGATAAAGAAATAAGCACGGAAAATGTTTAGTAAGTCTGTTGCGAGATAGCACGAAATTTTGTATATTTGCAGTGTGAGAAATCGGAGCTAACATTCTGATTATCAAGAAGCGACGAGGGATATATTTTCTATAGAAAAACTCGTTTCACATGAGTTTTTCACTGCGCCGAATTGCCTCTGAACGTTTTCTGATACAGTTTGGAATTGTCCGAAATAGCTCTGAACGATTTCACGGTTATTTTGGAGCATTCCAAACTTTCTCTGCACGATTTCTCACACATTTCGGAGTACTCCGAAATAGTTCTGAAAAGTTTCACAATCATTTTTCTTTTCTCCAAAATCACTCCGAATGATTTCTCATTTATTTTGGAATGCTCCAAACAAAAAATGCGTTGCAGCAAACATGACAAGCACTTCTTCAGATAAAGCAATCAGCGTGGAAATGACAATCGGAGAATATTGATATAACGATTTCTCCATAGAAATAGCAATAATCTTATTCAAAGATAGTGAGAACTTCATTGAAATACATTGAATGTTTTTCGCAGATAACGAAAGTTGCGCAGAATTACCAATGTTTTATTATAAACATAGCGATTGCATGCGTGCGCACTCAACGAAACAACATTCAGATGGGCATTGCTGCGCGGATTTACCAATGAGCACATAATCTCATTCACTTCACATTGATGATTTACCAATGAGCACATAATCTCATGCACTTTGTCTTGTGGATTTACCAATGAGCACTAAAATTTACCGTTTGCGCTTTGTAGAATTTATTCTTTTACGCTAATTTTGCAGCTATGGAAAAGGTGAACAGCATATATTTATCACGTCTAAGCAACGACGACCACTACGATTTCATGTACGACTTCAATAACTACGTCCTTGGCTCGCAGAAAAAAATAAAAAGATTTGAAAAAGAAGCAAAAGCATTCAACCTTGCCTTTGAAAACGAAACAATGACTCTGTTTACCGACAGGAAGAGTGATCATGTGAGGAATAAAAACGAGTTCGACGACATTCAGTACGACAATGCCATGTCTATGAAAGCCATCGTCAGAGCCTACGCGCGCACCTCGCTGAAAGAGGAATCACAAGCTGCGAAAAAATTACTTAAAGTGTTTAAAAAGAATCCTTTCGACGATAAGAGCAGTTCCGCTGAGCGCATCAGCAACATCAACATTCTGTGCCTATACCTGTCGAGAGATGAGGAGCAGAGCGCCATCCGTCTGTTGGGGCTGTCTAAGCTCTATAACACGCTTAAAGAGGCTAATTCCAAATGCGGTGACGAACAGCACAACATAATAAAAGAAAAGGAGAACCGCCGTCTTAACTCCATGGCTAACACCCGTGCTGCTTCCGACAAGGCATACAAAGATTACGTTGAAGCGATTGAGATTTATGCTTACACCGAAGACAGCGCCACCTTGCGCCAAGAGATTGAGAATATCAACGACGTAATCAAGCATTTCAACAGTGAGCGCACGCGTATCGCTGCCATCCGCGCCGCCTTCGCGAAGAAGAAAGAGGGAGAAGCGGAAGAATAATTATGAATATTAATATTAACAATAAATTATTCACCTTTGTTTGATTTATTTTACGTAACTTTGCATGCTGATAACTAAAAATAAAGATATACAGCAATGGCAAAGATAAAGGTTCTGACCACGGAGATAACAATCTCGAAATTGAATGGTGAAGTCATGACCTCAAGACAAGTAGCATATTTTAACACTATAAAGCAACAAAAAGTGACGGAATCTTTTGACATTCCGTCGAATTTTGTTACTCTCTCTCTCATATAGTCGAGCAGGCGAGAGAACCACATCTATTAAAAATCGCGCGCGCCAGCGTAAATATAAGGCTTTCCATGCATTCGTGCATGGAAAGCCTCATTGTTTTTATGCCCTTTTGCGAAAGGGTTGGAATTGTGAGAAGAAACAACAATAAAATAATAAATCATTTACAGCAATGAAGAATAACATTTCAACTTCAAGGGGCAGGGCCACGCGGTGGCTGCTGCTCACAATGCTCGCCCTCCTTGGCTTCGCACAAGGGGCGTGGGCAGCAGACAGGACGCTGACCAGCGATGGCAACGGCGGCTACTACATCAACATGCCCAAGACAGACACGGACAACCTCACCATCCCTTCGGGCGTCACCACCTTCAAGGTGTATGACGACGGCGG
>JAIKZG010000031.1 GCA_024682415.1 Prevotella sp. | reverse complement strand
CTCCAATCAGGTTTGCTTTCGTGCCGCCAAGGAATTTCCAGCTCCAATCAAGTTTGGTTTCGTGTCGCCAAGAAATCTCCAGTTTCAATCAAGTTTGATTTCGTGCCGCCAAGAAATTTCCAGCTCCAATCAGGTTTGATTTTGTGTCGCCAAGGAATTTCCAGCTCCAATCAAGTTTGGTTTTGTGTCGCCAAGAAATTTCCAGCTCCAATCAGGTTTGATTTCGTTTCGCCAAGAAATCTCCAGCTCCAATCACGTTTGATTTCGTGTCGCCAAGGAATTTCTAACTTCATTCAACTTTGATTGAGAGCCGCCAAAGAATTTCCATGAAAAAGCGATACTACTCTCACGAGCAATATCGCGTGGCTATAAACTTAGCTTTAATTATGAATACTTCGATTTATTCAGTGTCTTAATCAAGAACTGGGCGAGTTACACGCCCATAATCTTTATTGGCAGAAGGAGAGAAAGATGGTGCGTCTGCATCATAACACATAATATCATATAAATGAGATTTTACATAAGTGGAATTCATATAACGAAAAGCCCAATCATTACCATTACCAATTCTAACAGAACCAACAAAAGGCCAATACATAACATTTCCATTCTTAGCCGTTATCTTTGCACAAGTTTTTGAGTGATATTCAACTTTTTCCCATGTACAATTATCAATTAATTGCTGCTGCTCACTTTTTGTTGGCATTCTCCATGTGCCACCCCATAGAATGCGAGCACAGTCATGTCCGCTTGTTGGCGTTATATCATAAGTAACATTCCAGTAACCATATTTATTTGAAGAAGACCACGGATCTGTTCCGGAATAAGCTATAGTTAAATTATCATTGTTATCACATGTAGCCGTGGGGATTGTTGCACCCCACTGATAATAGCTTCCCTTATTATAATCGTTATTTGCGCCCAAATTGGTCGTTGCCCATTTCACGGACGTTCCCATTCTTACCCAAGCATGACCATTCTCTGTTCCACTACCTGCCACATTATATATAAGTTCAAGAGTATGGATTTTGCCAGCAACGAAAGTCTTGCTCGGCACGGCAATAGAAAGATTTGTTCCACCAACCGATACCACAAATGTAGAAGTAGAAGTTTGCGGAATAAGGTAAGCCTCAAATGTTGCTGTGGAATTGTTATTCGAAGTTGAACTTGCTATGGTATTGTGCAAAGTGATTGTGCCATTGCTTCCACTTGCAGTCAAAGTACCATTAGAAACTGTGCCCGAAAGTTTAATGCCCGACATCGTGAGTTTAGAAATCGTGCCGTTCGCAATATGCTGTGTATTGTTTACCTTTACGGAAACAATCAGCTTCGCAACCTTATGTGAATAAGAAATTACGTTGGCAGAGCCTTGATTAACTGTTGCTGCGCCATAAAGCAAATCGCTCTTTTCTCTGTTGGCGTAGCTCGTTTGGTCACTCTGAACAGAGAATGAGGTAAGCGAAGTCGTTGTATAAGGATACCAAGAAGCAACACTCACATTGCTTGTAGTCGTGAAATAATAGGGCGCATTGCTTGTGAGATTTCCGCTTGCGTCTACAGAATATTTGTAAACCGTACTCCCGACTTTTACTGCAATGTTTCTATTTGTCATTCCTGCCCAGTTGCTATCATCGCATGGAGTACGAGTTATTGCAGTCGTATCAACCTTAAACTCTTTGGCAATAGCTGCTTCTATATCACCTATTTGAATTTCAGTGCCCCACTCGCCTATATTATAAGGTTCTTTCTGTGCCGTAATTCCGGCAGAGAGTTTCAGTTGATTGCCTTGCTCATTTGCTGCTTCATCTGAAGAAGAGCAAGCAATAAATGCTGTGGCAGAAAATGCCATAAACATAAAAGATAATAATTGTTTCTTCATATCAAATCCTCCTAATTGTTTTGATTGTTACTATTCAAAATAAAGTTGGCGGAGAAATAGAAGCATAGTATTAAACCTTGGAGATAACACGAAAGGCATGTTCGTAACCTTTTGCTGTATCTAACGCCTAGAGGCTCGTGGAAAGCCCAAACATGGATAGATACGATTACGCCCACGCCTATACGTGAACATAAACTGTTATCTGAAGTTCCCATGTTTTTGAAATTTTCCACGATTTCTAGACGGGACAAGATAATAGCTTATGCTAATATTTTCAACCAATAAGGCACATCACATCATTACAGAAGACGTAATGCACATTCTAATTGCAAATATAAACCTTATTTTTAAATCCGCAAGCGATTTAAAGAAAAAATGTGTTTCTTTCGCTTCAATCCAAAAACTTTCTATTTATGAGGAATAACGGTTTATATGCTACAATTCATATTTCCTTAAGCACCAAAGACGGAATACAGGGTATACGAAGCGCAAATCATCGCCATTCTTTTTGTAAAATACTAAATTATAACAGTTGTTGATATAACAGTTGTTATAATTTATAGATATTTAGCACCAGTGGCAGGCTAAAAGATGGCATTCCTTGTAAGGAAGGAGAAAGAAAAAACGGCGTAATTGATTAGTTTTCGGGAAATTATGCGTAACTTTGCACCCGAAACAATATATAATGAATGTAAGCGGCTTCGGTTGGCGAAGTCGCTTTTTTTAAAGAAAAAGATTTGAAGACATTTGAAGAACTTGGTGTTAGCGAAGAGATTCGCAAAGCCATAGATGAGTTGGGATTTGAAACGGCTATGCCCGTTCAAGAAGAAGTGATACCTTATTTGCTCAACGAGGAGAGCAACGATGTAGTGGCACTGGCACAAACGGGAACAGGAAAGACCGCTGCTTATGGTATCCCATTGTTACAGAAGTTGGACACTACGTCGAAAAGGACACAAGCACTCGTGCTCTCACCTACACGAGAACTTTGCCTTCAGATTGCAGATGACCTGAATTCTTTCTCTAAATATATGAATGATGTGCATGTGGTGCCTGTTTATGGCGGCGCATCAATCATGACGCAGATTCACTCGCTGAAACACGGCGTGCAAATCATTGTAGCCACTCCGGGACGTCTTATTGACTTGCTCCACCGTGGAGTGGTAAAGCTCGACGAGTTGAAAAATATCGTGCTCGATGAGGCCGACGAGATGCTCAATATGGGCTTCTCTGACAGTATTAACGAGATATATGAAAACTTGCCCGACGACCGCCATTCTCTCTTCTTCTCTGCCACAATGAGCAAGGATGTGGAGCGCGTGGCAAAGAATTATCTTCGCGACTACAAGGAAATCGTAGTGGGAAGCAGAAACGAGGGCGCGGAGAGCGTAAACCATGTATACTATATGGTGAGCGCAAAGGATAAGTATCTGGCGCTGAAGAGAATAGTAGACTATTATCCAAGCATATACGCTATTATCTTCTGCCGCACGAAGATGGAAACTCAGGAGATAGCCGACAAGCTTATTCGAGATGGATATAACGCTGAGTCATTGCATGGCGACCTTAGCCAGCAACAGCGCGACCTCACGATGCAGAAATTCCGCAACCACCTCACTCAGCTGCTCGTGGCTACTGATGTGGCTGCCCGTGGATTGGACGTGAACGACCTTACCCATGTGATAAATTACGGACTGCCCGACGACACGGAGAGCTATACTCACCGCAGCGGACGCACAGGACGAGGTGGAAAGAAGGGTACGTCTATCGCTATTATCCACACACGCGAGCGTGGCAAGATGCGCAACATAGAGCATATCATAGGCAAGAAATTCGTAGAGGGAGAAATCCCTTCGTCGGAAGAGATTTGCAAGAAGCAGCTCTACAAGGCTATGGATGCAATATTGAAGACCGATGTAGACGAGGAGCAGATAGAGCCGTTTATGGCAGACATAAGTCGCTACTTTGACTATATCGACAAGGAAGACTTGATAAAGAAGATAGTGACAAGAGAGTTCGGACAGTTCCTTGCTTACTATGCCGATGCTCCTGAAATCGTGAAACCTTCTGTGCGTGAATCTCGTGGCGAACGTGGTGAGCGCGGAGGAAGAAACGGTCGTCGCGGCGACAGAGAGAAGGCTTCTCATGCTCCAGAAAAGGGCTACAAGCGACTGTTTATAAATCTCGGCAAAAAAGACGGCTTCTATCCTGGTGAAATCATGCAGTTCATCAACAAGAATATGGGCGGACGACAGAAGATAGGCCATATAGACTTGCTTGAGCGTCAGTCGTATATAGAAGTGCCGGAGCGTGACGCTGACAAGGTGACATCGGCTTTGACAGGCGCGTTATATAAAGGTAGAGAAGTGCGCTGCAACGATGCCGACCAAGGCGGTGAAGGCAATAAGCGTGGCGCGCGTGGCTCTAAGCAGAAAGACGGAGGCAGAGGTCGTGGTCGCCACCATGACGATGATCGCGACATCAACAGACAACGTGGCAAGAAAGACGACTGGCGACAGTTCTTCAAGGGCGAAGCTCCCGACTTCAATGAGGAAGGCTGGGCAATGAGAAAGCCTCGCAAGAAAAAGCAGTAAAGTTCACAATATATATAAATGAAGCGGTTTCCGATTTTTCGTTCGGAAACCGCTTTTTGTTAAGGTGGGTTCTATTAATTAGCTTTATCAGATTTCGGAGTTATTTTCGAGAACAAATTGTTACTGAGTGATGGAGCATAGCGGGCTATGTGACCGAACGAAGTGACAATTTGAGCCGAAAAGAGCCCGAAAGATGACAAAACGCAGCCATCTCTATTTACTTAAAATTTCGGTGGTAATTAATAGAACCCACCTTAATGGATGTTGTTATCAGAATCTTCCGCCTGGACCGCCGCCAGGATTATTGCCGGGCATTCCTCCTCCTCCCATTCCGTTTACAGAGCCTATCGTAGAATAAGGAGAAGCCAATGACGAAACAGAGCCGAGCGATGTGCTGCCCGATGTGAGCGTATAGCTGCCGCCTTTGGTAAGATTTGGCGATGTCATAAGAACAACGCAGCTCTGGCCATAGTTGCCCTGCATGGTGAAGCTCAATACGGCTGTAGAACCGTTAGACAATGTAACGGTAGAACCATTGCTGATGCTTCCGCCATATATTATGCTCGGCTGCTTACTTGCTGTAGCCGGGTAGCTTGTTCCGCCACCGATGGCAACAAGCGTGCCGCCGTTGATGTATACATTATATCCCTCGGCAGCGTCAATGCCACATTCTGGTTGTGAAGCTCCGTAAGCTATGGTAGTGCCGCCCTCAAAATAGAGGTTGCCGTTAGAATCGATGGCATCGTTGTTGGTAGCGTAGGCAAAGACCGTTCCGCCCTGAATGTGCATATCCTTTGCCGAGTTGAGAGCGTCGTCGTAGGTATATATGTTGAGCGTTCCTCCTGTGATATACATCAGTCCTTTGCTCTCAATTCCCTCAGAACCTTCGCCTCCGAGCGCGCGCACCATTATGTCGCCGCCGGAGATTGTAAGGTTGCCGTCGGCTTTAATGCCCTTTGGTGAAGAGTCGCTTGAGCCGTAAGTATATTTCTTGCCTGTGGTGACAATGCGCACCTTTCCGCCCGATATGTTAATCACGTTGTCGCAGCTTAAACCCTTTCCGCCTGCTCCAGTGCTCTTGCAATACACCTCACCGCCTGTGATGTTTATCGTAGAGTCGCTCTTGATGCCAGCGCACGCGCTCGCGTCGTTGTCGTCTTCGTCATATTCGCCGCCGCCTGTCGTCAGGCAGATTACTCGTCCGCCGTTGATGTTTACGATGCTGTCGCATGAAATAGCTTTCGCTGCCGTGGCTGATGTTTCCACATTCACAATTCCGCCGTTAATCCTTATTTCGTCGTTGGCCTTGATGCCGTTTCCAGCCGTACTCTTCACATATACGTTGGCATTCTTATGTATCACCACGCGGTCGTCGGCACTTATGCCGGCTTTCTTATTCCCATATACGCGCAGTTTGCCGCTGCCGCTTATAATAATCTTTCCTTCGGCAAAGAACGCGCCTTTCTGGTCTTCGGTGCTGCTTGCGTAAGATGTGCCGTCGGTGAGCTTGTTGGTAGTGCCGTCGGCGAGTACGGTAAACACTCTCTTGCCGCTCTGGTCGTTGATGGCAGGGCCGTCGTTATTGGTGATGTCTACGCCGTTGAGGGTAATCTGATATTTCTTCGTGCCATACACTTTGAACATTCCGTCAGTGGTCTTGCCCGAAAGTATGTAGTTCACTCCCTTTGTATCGCCTGCCGTCACTACTACGTCGGCACCGTTCACGGCTACAGTTACTCCGTCTACTGTGCCCTCGGTGGTGGCTGTGGTGCCGTTGTAATTCACCTTAATGGTCTTGCTGAATGAACTGTTCTCGATGAAGTCTTCATCAAGTGCGTCTACTTCCTCGGTCTCCGTCACGGCGGTCAGTGAGTCGATGGCTATGTCGAATGTTGCTATTTCGCCGGAGAGAGATGTGGCGACAGTGCCACCCGGTGTGTTGCCTCCGCCGTTGTCATCGTTGTTGCCGTTGTCGACAATTACTTCTGTGTCGTCATCGTCATCATCATCCGATGAACAGCTGCTCATAGAGGCAATCATTCCGATAGCCAATACAGCGATAAAATACTTATTGATAATTCCTTTCATAATTTAAACATTTAGTTACCCTTACCGGCAAATATAAATCAAAATGCTGTTTTTGTGGCACAAAATATAATGAGGTAATATGTTTTTTAGCAAAAAATAAAGATTTTCCATAATAATGCTTTGTGAGAATACCCTTTTTGACTTATATTTGCTAAGTATAACTCTTTAGATTAAGAACAAAAACATAAAAAACTATATATAATATGAAAAGACTTGGAATTTTATCATTTTATATGTTTATCGGGTTGTTGCTCATGGGATTGGCTTCTTGCGGCAGCGATAATGACGACGACAAAATCATACCAGAGGAAAAAGCCGAAAACACAGTGTTTGTATATTTCCCATGGACAGGCAGCAATTCTCCGCTTACAGAGAACTTCAAACAAAACTTGAGTGACATAAAGGAGGCTATAGTATCGCGTGGCGGACTGGGCAAGACTGATTTGATTGTGTTCATGTCGAAAGATATGACCCATGGCTCGCTGTATAAAATAAAATATAAGAACGGAAATTGCGTGGACGAGCCTTTGCGTGATTACGAAAACAATGGTGACATGGCTCTCAACAAAACGCACTGGATAACATATATCATGAATCAGGTGAAATCGTTCGCCCCGGCGCAGACTTATTCCATGATAATAGGCAGCCATGGATGGGGATGGATAGATGAAGCCGACTGGAATGCTTATGGAGCGAAGGGATTTTCTTTGCAGGATGATGATGACACGCGAGCAGTGCAGGGCGTGGTGACAAAGATGCAGGGGCATAAGCTCACCAGCTTTGGCGGCACTCAGATAAAGACAAATATCTCTACTCTCGCCGACGGCATCGCCGCAGCGGGCATTAAGATGCAGTATATATTGTTCGACGACTGCAATATGTCTAACGTGGAAACGGCTTACGACCTGAAAGACGTGACCGACTATATGATAGCCTGCCCTACGGAAATCATGGCTTACGGCATGCCTTATACAAAGATATGGGGACAGCTTTCATCGAAGACCCCTGATTATAAGAATATATGTGATGAGTTTTATAACTTCTATACAAATTATCAATATCCTTATGGAACGATTGCTGTAACAAAGACGGCGGAGCTTGATGAGCTTGCTTCTATCATGCTTGAGATTGACACAATCTATACATTTAATAATGCTGAGCGTGGAAATCTTCAGACAATGGACGGCTACACTCCTACGATTTTCTTCGATTATGGCGACTATGTGGAGCATTTGTGCCCGGACGCGGCTCTTTTAAGTAAGTTTAAAACTCAGCTGGCTAAGGCTGTGCCTTATAAATCGGCTACAGCCAGATACTATACAGCTCTTTCTTCACCAAGTGTGAGAGTGATAAACTCTTATTCAGGATTGACTATCTCATGGCCTTCGGTTAACGCAAGGACAGTGGGCAAAAATGCCACGGCTTTCTATCTTGCGACACACAAAAATTGAGTTTTGTATTAAAAAAACGAAATTTTTCGCAAAAAAGCCTTGACACGATATTGTATTTATTTTATATTTGCTTCAATAACCAAAACAACTAAACAATATGAACAGAAGATTTTTTATTTTACTGTTTTGCTTGGTTAGTGGATTAGTTACTGCCTTTGGTCAGTCGGAATCTGATGGCTCACGTACTCATTGGTATGTGGGCGTGGAGGCCGGAGTGCCATTCGCAGCTAATACTTTCAGTAGTTTCGGAGCGGATAAGACTCGTCCGGGGGTGGATGGGGCTATCTTTATTGGATACCGATTCAATAATGTGATTTCTCTCGAACCTTCTGCTCGTTGGGGTATGTTTCGCCTGTCGGCACGCCAGTGTTGCGTGAATGCCAACATGTGGCTCGACAATGAGGGCAATAGTTACTATGCACCGGTGCGGGGGAAGACGGGAGCAAATTATTCCGAACTTATGAGCCATGTATTTATGCAGCAATATGGAGTGAAGTTGAATGTAAATGTCCTTGGGCTGATACCATCGACTAAGGACAGCAGGTGGACAGCGGAAATCTCACCTGAGGTTACAACTATAGGAACAACTGCCAAAATTAAGAAGATTAAAGGCAGCGACGTTCTCTATAGCGACGACACTCATTGGCACCTAACTGTAGGTGGACGATTGCAAGGCAACTATCAGCTAAACAAAACTGTTTCATTGGGTGCTTACACAGGCATTGGTTTCGTGATGGGACGCCATTTCGACGGCGTGCCTTACGACTGGCATAAGACCAGAGTGCTATGGGAAAGCGGATTGAGGCTTACTTTCTCTATTCCTGAGGCAGCAAGCAGAGTAGGAAAACTAACTAAGGAGGCGCGCCCATGAAAACAAAACATATCTTTTGTGCCTTAATGTCGGCTACGCTCATGTTTGCGTTTGGCTCTTGCTCTGAGGAGCATGAACTGCATTCACCGTCGCTTGCCCTCGGTATAGAATGGCCGGCAGGGATAGACGATGATGAGGAGGGCAAAGGCGTGGACGTCTGGATATTCAATTCCGAAGGCACGATGCAGGAGCATAATGAATATGCTGATGCAGCTGGTGCTTCTTCCGGGCTTACGTTGTTGCCTAACGGTAAATATACCATAATTGTAACATCTGGTCTTGGTAATGCTTTTTCTACTATCGGCACAGGGCTGAACGACTTGATGATAAAAATGACAGATCCGAGTTCTTCGCCTGAACAGGTATATTACGGCGAAACCGAGGTAAGCATGAATGGGAAAAGTATTTCACAGGAAATGATAGATATGCAGCCGATGCTCGCCACCCTGACGATAAACGTTACGGGAGTGCCTGTGGGAGCGGTGCTGAATACCGAAGTGCATTGCGTTGCTGAGGGATTTTATCCTGGCAGACTTGCTGCTGATGGTAAAACCCATGGAGTTCCTTCATCAGACAGCACTATTGTTAATATGCCGGCAGCGACAGCAGGCGCCGACAGCTTGATAACAAGCGGACCGATAATGCTCATGCCTACAAGCATAGATTATGAGACGATGCGTTTCCACTTCACTCTCACTCTTGCCAACGGACAGAAGACGGAGATTGACGCTGACGCTCCTCGAATGGATGCAGGAGGCACTTATGTGATTAATATGACTTACAGCCAGTTGATGCCTTACATTCATTTCCATTATGTCACTCTCGACGAATGGACAGAAGGCGAGATAATCTCCGAAGGCGGAGGTGAAGCTCTTTAGATTTAAATCTTGATTATATATTAGAAGATTATATAGAAGGAGTGAAATTTACAACTCTTTTATTTTGACTTTTAAACAACAATTAGAAAATTAATATACGATATGGGAAAATATGCTAATCTTATGATCGCACTTGGAGTCGCAGTACTCACCGGATGTGCCGGCAATGAAGACCTGCCCGTACAGAAGACGACGCAGAAAAACATTGTCGTGGAAGCAGGCGTGAAGACGCGCGCCGGCTTTGATAACAGCAATTTGCCAGACTCATTCGCGCTTTTCATAACGCAGGACGCAGCCGACGCTACATCCAGCTATAACTACAGTTCTGTAGCTATGAAAGCTCCTACTACAGGCGATGCGTGGACAGTAGGCAACACTAACGACACGCTGATATGGAAGAATGATGCTCCTAAGGCTACTGTTATCGCTTACACTTTGACTGACAATGAAACTTTAACTTATGGTACGGCTCTTGCTTCAGGCACTGTAAAGGTGCAGACCGATCAGACTACGGACGCTAATATCAAGAAGTCTGACTTTTTATATTACAAGGCGACTAACGTAGATCCTGAAACAGGTGGCAAACTCCCTATCGCATTTAATCATAAATTCGCAAAGTTGAAGTTTACATGGACTTATGCCAATGAGCTTGAAGGAACTATAAATATAGGTAAGTTGTATTTTAATACTGCTTTGCCGTTGGAGGCAGTTGTGGATTATGTTAATGACGCAGCTCTAACCGCATCAACTACAGTAACAGGCAATATTTCTGCTTATATCGACAATACAAACAAGACGGCAGAAGCAGTGATAATCCCTGATGGAACGACTGATACATTCAACGTTACATTCACTGTGAATGTGAACGGAACGGACAGAACGTTCCCTTGCACTATCACATTGGCTTCAGCTCCAGCCGTAGGTTCGCAGCAGAACATCTCTGTCATCATCGGACGAGACAAAGTCGTGATGGGTAATGTTACGGCTACCGCATGGGTTGAACAGACCGCTGTGAACGGAGAAACATTATAACCTAACCCTTAAAAAATAAAGAGTATGAAAATCTATGGTAAATATCTTATTTTGGCAGCTGCTACATCGGCATTGGCTCTGACTTCGTGCCAGAGTGACAATGATGTAGCCGGCATCGACGAGGGTAGAGCTAAGGTTATAGTAAACGCTGACCTCGAAGGAATGTCGCGCGTTACAACAGAGGGAACAGGCAACGCATGGACTTCTGGCGACCAGTTCACGGTTAAGAACTTAGGACCCGACGCCGTAGACAGAAAAAGTGTAGCAACTTATCTTCACGATGGCAATAAGTTCGACCTGACTGGTTCTGACTATATGTTGTGGTCGAAGGATAGCATACAGATAAATCAATTCCAGGCATGGTATCCTTCTGATGTGGCTACGACTACATTCACATCGTTTGTTGTTAATGGCGACCAGTCTGATCAGGCAAAGTTGCGTAAGTGCGACTGGATGACGGCTGAGGCTAATGTGGCGAATACTAATAAGAATAAGCTTAATCTCACGTTTAATCACAAGCTCGCTAAGATTAATATCAATGTAACCTCGTTCAGAGACCAATATAATGGCGCGGAGATTCTTTCAAATGCTGTTTACAGTCTTCCAACTACGCTCAGCTCAATAGGCGAGACGATGGAAACAGGGGCAACGTCTGTAAAGGCTTACATACGCGATGATAATAATGCGAGCAGTACGAGCGTTGCGCTGAATGCAAACGCTAAGATAATCGCTATCATGCCTCTTGGCTCTTATGCCACTGGTGATCAGATTCTTTCTATCATGGTGGGCAGCGACCTGTTGAAGGTTCTTCTTCCTTCGGCGCTGACGCTTGAGACAGGTAAGGAATATACTTTCAGTATTGAGATAGGTAAGGATACCATAAAGGTATTGAGCGTTTCGGTAGGCGACTGGACGGAAACGAACGTTACGACAGTTTACAGAGCTGAAGAATCTTAAAAACACTTACTTCTCTTAATACCGAATGAGGAGTTATTATCCTTAATAAATAACTATAAAAGATAGACAACGATGAAAAAGAATATATTCATATTGGCAGCTTTGGCGACAATGACGTTATATAGTTGCAGCAGCGATGATGGTGCGGATGTCATTGTTGATATGACAGACAAACCAATTAATATTAATGTGGGCGTAGCTTCAACGTCGCGTGTGGGATATGATACCGACGCTGATTTGCAGGCAAGCACGTTTGGATTGTTCCTCAATGCTGAAAACAAAGCTCAGGGCAAGACAGGCAGCGGACGCTATGGCGCGACTAATCTGGAAATAGCTTACAGTGCAGGTAAATGGGCTGCAGCAAATGGTACACAGCTATTGTGGAAGAGTGCAGATTCAAAGGTTTATTACATTGCGTATATGCCATATAGTTCAAGTGCAGTGTTGACTGATTCTACATTAAAACATGATTTTGCTGTTTCTGTGCAGAAAGATCAGCGTGTTATTTCAAATGTCGTGGCTTCTGATTTCCTGTATGCAAAACTTGATAGTACAGAGGCTTCAACAGTTGGCATTGATGTGACTTTTAAGCATGCATTATCTAAACTATATGTCGGTTTGAAACTAGGATCAGAAGTTGCAACGGTAGAAATAGATAGTGTTAAGGTAAAGGCATGTACAGGTAATTCTTCGACATTTGATATTGAAACAGGTTTGTTAAATGCTGCAGACTTGGCTGCTCAAACAGACTCGGTTATGCTTTATAAAGTCGGTGAACTTGAATTTGAAGGCGTGCTTATACCACAGACTTACGCTAAGACTCTTGTGGTAGAAGTTTATGCAAATAATGGTCAGACTTATGTGTACGAAAGTGATGAAGATTTGATTTTCAAGCAGGGATGGTCTTATCGTTTGCCTTTGAAGGTTAGCCGTGATATCGTTCGTGATGGCGAAATTAAAGCAACAGCTTGGACGGTAAAGAACGGAGGAACATTAAAAACTGAATAAAAGCTTATAGGTTATGAAAAAACATAATAATATATTCATAGCATCGCTTGCGTTGCTGTCGCTTGCCGCCTGTGCCGATGACGACTATGTGGCAAAGAGTGATGGTACGGTAAGAGTGGAGGCAAGGATAGCTCCACAGACGCGTGTGAACTCTAACTTGACTGGCGATACTTGGGATTCAGGTGATAAAATCTTTGTTTCAAATGTATCGACAAATGCCGTAACAGGTAAGAAAGATGGTGTATACGCCTATAATGGCACTGCATGGAGTCAGAGCCTTACTACGGATTATCCGAATTATGTAGTTTGGGCTGACGGAGCAGACGGCACAAATTCGTTTGAGGCTTTCTATCCTTATGACGCTGCCGTAACTACGACATCATACACTGCGTTTACTCTCCCTGAAGATCAAAGCACGGCTGATAAATTGAAAGCTGCCGATTATATGACGGCAAGTGCGTCAGCGGCAGAAGGAACTGAAGGAAAACTGTCGCTCAACTTTAAGCATGAAATGGTAAAGGTGAGATTACGTATCGTGGAGTTCAAAAACAGATATGCCGCTAAATCTCCTAATTTTGACGTGGTAACATTCAATTTGCCTGCTACTCAGACTTCATCAAAGACAATAACATTGCCGACAAGCAATAAGGTTACAGCGTTGAAGACTGATGGTACAGACAATAAGAACACCTATACCGCAATCCTTGCTCCTGGTAAGTATGATCAAGGTTCGGAAACCAATTTCTTTGCCGAGCTTACCGACAACAACTTCATAGAGCCTGGCACGGCAAAGAAGCTTGTTGAACGTTTCACCATCAAGGGTACGTCTATTCTTACAGAAGGACTTGTGGCAGGAAAGGCTTATACTTTCGACGTGACAGTTGGTAAGGATACCATATATTTCAATAATGTGCACATTCTTGACTGGCAGCGCGATACAATAAAGAGCGGAACAGCCGAGAACAGTGAATATCTTAACCGACATTAGGTGATTTGAAGGTTTGGGCATGGTAACATGCTCTATTATCAACAAATGCGTAATGTTTATTAAAAGCGAAAGAAATGAAGCTAACGAATTATATAATAATCTCTATTGCGATGGCATTGTTTACAGCATGTCAGAGTGATGATGTCGGGACAAATCCGCTGCATTCGGGAGGAGTAGTCGGAGTGAAAGCCTCGATAGCACCAGCGACACGCCTTAACAGCAATGCCGACGGAGCGACATGGAGTGCCGGTGATAGTATTAAGCTCGTGCGTTCTAACGACAATCGCACAGGATTGTTTGTCTATGATGGTACATCGTGGGCACCCGATGCTTCGTCTTATTTGCTTTGGCTCGATGGTGAAAACACATATAAAGCCTTTTATCCGGCAACAGCGACAAATCCGTCGACAACGCCAATATCTTTTACCGTGCCCGCAAATCAAACTACTGAGGACTCTCTCAATAAGGCTGACTTCATGACTGCATCTGCAACTCTTAACCAGCCCACCGACAATAAAGTGCCTTTGGAGTTTACGCACCAGATGGCAAAAGTTACGGTGAAGATTATCAAATACGACGAAAATTTGGGTGGCTCTAAGCCAGCGTTCAGCACGGCTGATATTTTCCATCCTACGACAATCACTCCTTCTACTGGTATTACTATTAGCACAGGAGGAGAAACAAAGGTGAATTGTCTTGTGACAAGAGACGAAACAGAAGACAGTCTGCACACGTACACAGCAATCGTTGCACCAGGCACTTATGACGATGGAGATTCTTTAATCTCCATCGTAGGTAAATTCAAGGGGGCAACAACAGGCTGGACGGCTTCTTTATCATCTCCTATGACAATTGAGGCAGGTGGTGCATATAGTTTCGATTTGTCTGTGGGAGCGACGACAGTCAAGGTTGTCGCAAGCACTATTGATGCATGGACTGAGAATGATACAGCATCTAATGTGAATTATGATTCTCTCGGTTTATATAAGTTTGTAGATTTAGGTCTTCCGTCAGGCACACTTTGGGCTGATAGAAATGTCGGTGCGGCATCAATAAGTGATTATGGTGATTATTATGCGTGGGGAGAAATTGCTACAAAAGATAATTATTCCGAAGCTACGTATGTTCATGCAACTGAAAATCCCTATACAAATGCTTATGAATATGATGGTGGTATTGCGGACTTTAATAACATTAATCGTGAATGGGTTGGTAATGAGGATTATGATATAGCAGCAAGAAAATGGCATTCTACTTGGCATATACCGACATATACCGAATTTAGAGAATTAATGGATAATTGTACGTATTCATGGGATGCAACTAATCACGGAATGTTATTTACCTCAAAAATAAATGGAAATAGTATAATTTTTCCTGCAGGTAGTAATTATAATGGTACCAGTATTAAAAATGTTGGAACAATGGGAAAATATTGGTCATCTACGCTTGAGGCTTCTAAAATGGCATATCAACTTTCCTGGACTAATGTAAATAAGGTTAATCTAGCGGCTACTCGTGTGTTCTATGGTTGTACTATTCGTCCTGTATATACTCCACTTGTAAAGTAACTATCAAACTCTTGGAATTATGGAAATGAAAATAACTAAATATATAATGGCATCAATGTTGTCGGCAATGGTTGTTGCTTGCTCTTCTGATGATATGGAACAGGCGATAGATAAAGACAGACCGCAGGCTCTTGGCTTGGTGTGTTCGGTTGGAGGTTCAACACGAACAGTTAGTGGTATGGATGCTTGGACTGGTGATGGTACTGAGTTGCTTGATGTCTTTGTTACATTTAATTCTACATCTGTAAAAGATACAGGAGTTTATGAAGTTATAAATTCATTAGGCGAAACATCTGTTGTTTCAGGATTATATTGGCCCTCTGTTTCAACTACGGCTAATGTTGTGGCTCGTTATCCTGCCGGAAGTGGCGACACCGTCTGCATCTCTCATCAGGAGAATGGTTTCAAGGCGTTTGACTATCTTTATGGAAAAGTAGATAATGTAGCGCATAAGGCAGATGCTACTATTACATTTACCCATAAGATGGCAAAGCTATGCGTTATTGTTCCGGCATTTGCGGAGACAGATGTAAGTATGCAGGTGCCGAGCGATACACTTGTGTATTTCGCGAGCGACAATACTGTGAAAGTGCCTGAAGATGCCATAACTGGCTATATTGAGGCTTGCCCTGATGTAGCTAATCATGCGTTTGAGTTGCTTTTGCCGCCTCAGACAATAACGGCAGGCAGAACTATATATTATAGGATAGGAGAAAAGAACTATCGCTATACACTTACTGGCAATATGGAATTAACAGAGAATAAAGTTGATACACTATATATAAAACAAGCAACAATTTAAAGTTTAAAAATCTGAAAGCAAACGGTTTTAGGAGGAGCGCCTTCTAAAACCGTTTTTTTGTTGCTTTCAAATTCTTGAAGTAATTCGTACCATCATAATTCCTCTCTGAAAAATTTTAAGGCGGCAGGACTTATCTTTCTGTTGCCCACAATATATCTTTCCGTCATCTTCACGCTCGAATGTCCCATCATTCTGCTTATCGTGAGAATGTCCACACCACGAAGATAAAGATTGGTGGCAAAGGATTTGCGTCCGCAGTGAGAGGTGATAAACTGCCATTTCTCCGCCGTGATGTTCTCGCCATGGCGAAAGAGAGTCATTCGCTCCTTTATTCCGCATTTTCTGCATATTGTGCGCAGTGTGGCGTTCATCTTAGAAGTGATGTGGCAAGGAGTTTCGTTCTCTTCCAACAGCGGGATAAGCCCACGATGGAGAGGCAATATCACTTCGCGCTTCGTCTTCTGCTGCACATATTGCAGCATGTCGCCCCTTACGTTTGCAATGGAGAGCCTACACGCATCGGAAAAGCGCGCACCCGTCAGGCATTCTATCAGGAATATGCGCTTCACTGTCATCTCCGATTTGTTGCATGGCAGATAATGATAGATTCTTTTCACCTCACGCTCCGAGAGGAATGTGCTTTGCGAAATCTCATTCCTCACTGTCAGAATACGCTTATATCCTTTCGACGGAATCCTGTGCTCCCATCTGTTCTCATTGATGAAAGCCTTGATTTCGCCGAGCATGGTGTGCAGAGTAGATTGGCACACGCTGTCTGAAAGACAGTCTTTTAGGTCTTTCAGATTAGCGTCGGTAAGATCCTTCCAAGTAGGTTCGTGCGAGAGAATGTTTTGCAGGCGGTCGAGCACGTTAATCCTTCTCGGATGTTTCATCACGAATGCGCCTACGAAAGAATGTCGCCACGCACGATTGTAGTTCGTCAGATAGCCTTTACAGATGGCTGTCTCATAAAGCTTTTGCTTTGTCCCTTTGATTTCGTCATAATGTCTTATCATAAATGCAATTATTTGTTATTAGTTGGTTTATATAATGTTTTATGAAGCATTTTTTCAATGTGGGTGGAACGAAAAAAGGCACGAGCGTCACCGTTCGTACCTTTCTTCTTCAATTCATGGGTCAATATAATATGTGTGTATCACAGTTAATTCTTTTAAATCATGTGATGTGGGCAAAGATAGCGTTTTAATAAAACGTAGCCAAATTTAGCGGTCACTTTTTTCGCTTTCCGTAGCTTGTTTTTCTTTCTTGTTTACAGAATGAATGAACTTCATATTTTAAATTTGGAAGAAAATGCCGTATATTTGCACTTACCAAAACGATAAATCAAACTAATATTTTATGATAAAGAAGAAAATACTTCTCGGTATGGCTATGCTTTGCGGCTGCCTTACCGCATCGGCAGAATTTGATGTTACCGCCCTCAGAGTGGAATACACCAAAGAGCCTTTAGGTATCGATGTGGCAGCGCCACGCTTTTCATGGCAGATGAAGAGCGATAAGGCAGGAGCTGCGCAGACGGCATACCAGATTAATGTGAAAGATGCCGAAGGAAAAGAAATGTGGAATTCGGGTCGTGTAAAGAGTGGCGATGCTCTCGGCATTAAGTATCAGGGAGAGTCGTTGAAACCCTCAACACGCTATTCTTGGACGGTAACGGTATTCGGCAACGACGGCACTCAAAGCAGGCAGTCATCGTGGTTTGAAACGGGTCTTATGTCGCTTACCGATAAGGACGCTGCATGGGGCGGAGCTAAATGGATAGGTGGCAACAACGGCAATGCCTTGACATTCTACAGCCAGTATTTGCCTGTGTTTCGTCTGAAATGGGGTTTAACTCTCGACAAGCGCACAAAGTCTACTCATGCAGGCTTCATTTATGGTGCTAACGATCACCGCCTGCTCGACTGTAATAAGAATATTCTCGGAGTGGAGAATAAGAGCAATCGCAGCTATATCCGCGTAGAACTCAATACGGAGGGATTGTCTAAAAACGACAGCGCAACTATTGAGATTTATCGTGTAGGCTACACCTTGAAGGATAAAAATAATGTGCCTCTCGGAGTGTTCAAAGTGCCTATTGATATTATAAACAAGAGCAACCAGTATGCCCGTCATGACTTTGAGCTTGTTTCGCTCGTGGGCACAACTGATATTTATATCGACGGCAATGAAAAGCCTATAGTCAAGGAGTTTAACGTCAATCCAATGGGGCTTGGCGGCGACTTCATCGCTTTCCCTGTAGTCGGAGACTTGGGCTATGAGGCAGTGAAAGGGCAGAAAGCCACAATCCATGATATTCGCGTATTGAACTATCGTTTGCCACGCAATGTTATTTCCGAGGAAGAACACGATCGCACTGTAAGCGGAGGAAGAGCTTTCTTCACTCCTGCGGAAACTGGCGCGCCAATGCTTCGCACTACATTCAGCGCTGACAAGCAGATAGCCAATGCCAGACTTTATGTTACTGCTCGTGGCATTTATGAATTTTATATCAATGGAAAGCGCGTAGGCAACGATTTTCTCAATCCAGGCATTACGCAATATAACAAAACTCAGTTTTATCAGACTTATGATGTAACTTCCGACTTAAAGCAGGGCAGCAACGCTATGGGAGCTATGCTCAGCGAGGGTTGGTGGAGTGGCGCTTTGTCTTATTCTCCTGCCAACTGGAACTATTTCGGCGATAAGCAGAGCCTTCTTGCCCAGCTCGTGATTACTTATAAGGACGGTACTCAGCAGCGCATAGTCACTAATCCCGATACATGGCAATATTCTAATGAAGGCCCTCTGCTTCTTGGTAGTCTTTTCCAAGGAGAGGTTTATGACGCTACTCGCGAAGTTCAATTTAAAGGTTGGTCTACTGCTTCATACGATGCGAGCAAATGGGAAAAAGCCAATGAGGTAGCTCTCGAGGGTACTATCTCTCATGAGGCTGTAAACGGTTTCTTCTCATGGCCATGCGCTGATGATTACAAGCATTTCACCCTTACTTCACAGGTGGGAATGCCAGTGCGTGCTTATACTACATTGCGTGCAAAAAGCGTGAACGAAGTGCGCCCTAAGGTATATGTCTACGACATGGGACAAAACATGGCAGGCATTCCTCGTATCACTTTCCATGGTTTGAAAGCCGGTCAGAAAGTGTATATGCGCTTTGCCGAGGTGAAATATCCTGATTTGCCTGAATATAAGGACAATGTGGGCATGATAATGATGGAAAATCAGCGTGCTGCAATGGAGCAGGATATTTATATTGCCAAGGGCGATGCGGAGGAGGTGTTTGAGCCTCATTTCACATATCATGGGTATCAGTATGTGGAGATTACGGGCGTTGACGCTCCTTTGGCAAAAGAAGATGTAGAGGGCGTGGTGTTGAGCAGCGTAGACGAGATTTCGTCTGACTATAAGACCAACAACAAATCGCTCAATCGCTTTATTGAGAATGTAAAATGGTCTACTCTTGCCAATGTGTTCTCTCAGCCTACCGACTGTCCACAGCGCAATGAGCGCATGGGATGGAGCGGCGATCTAAGCGTGTTCTCGCCTACGATGTCGTATATGTTTAATGGAGCGCAGTTCCTTCGTCGACATCTTCAAGCACTCCGCGACACTCAGGAACCTGATGGCGCATTTGCAGCTATAGCCCCTGTCGGAGGTGGCTTCGGCGGCCCTTTGTGGGGAAGCGTAGGTATCGCAATGCCTTATCAGAGTTATCTGCAATATGGTGATATTGACGCTTTGCGCGAGCACTATCCTGCCATGCAGACTTATGTAGACCTTATGCTTAACAGCTACATCGACAAGAAAGAAAATTATTATCGTGGCTCTACAGGTTTGGCTGATCTTGGCGACTGGCTTGGTTTTGAGGTGTTTAAGAATGACAATTCACTGCTCTTCGATAGCTATCTTACTTACGAGCTTCGCATAATGTCGCAGATTGCCAATACGCTTGGCAAGAACGCAGATGCTGCTCGCTATGAGCAGGAACGCCAGAAGCGCATAGACTTTATTAATGCCAATTATTTTGATAAGCAATCGGGCATGACTATTGGTTGCGGACTTGGCGAGGAATACGACGCTCCTTTTGTGGGTAAGCGTGGACCAAAGCGCAAGGGCGTGATTATCGATACTCAGACTTCTTACGCTGTGCCTTTGGCATTCGGCATTGTGAAGGACGATGTGAAGGATAAGTTTGTGGGCAATTTCCTTAACTCTATCTCTCGCCGAAGCAAGGGCGACGACGGAGTTGTCTATCCTGAATATTCGCTTATGACAGGCTTTATCGGCACGGCATGGATTTCAATGGCTCTATCTGAAATCGGCAAGACCGACTATGCTTACAAAATGCTTCTCAACAAGCAGTTCCCTTCATGGCTCTATCCTGTGGAGCAGGGCGCGACAAGTATTTGGGAACGCCTTAACTCTTACACGAAGAAAGACGGCTTCGGAGGCAACAACCACATGAACTCATTTAATCATTATGCCTTCGGCTCTGTCACCAACTGGCTCATGCAGCGTTCGCTCGGTATCGCTGAGGATGTGGCTTCGCCTGGCTTTAAGCATTTCATCTTGCGCCCGGAAGTAGACCCTACAGGCGGACTCTCCTTTGCCGAGGGACATTACGACAGCATGTATGGCAGAATAGAAAGTAAATGGCAGACGAGTGCCGACGCCATTACTTATCATTTCACCATTCCTGCCAACACTTCGGCTACTGTTTATCTGCCAGCCGCTAAGTTAAAGAATGTAGTGCTTGGCAATGGCGCTAAGCTGAAGAAACTTTCTGCTGTTTCCAATCTTCGTTATGAGAATGGCAAGGCTGTGTTTGAGCTTGCTTCGGGTTCTTATAATTTCCGTGTAGAGAAATAAATTTTTTCGTGCATATAAAAATAATTTTTGCCGTACGCTTTTTTCAGAGAGCGTGCGGCTTTTAATGCGCGTCTGTGTATATGTGCGTAGGCGTTATTTCTATGTGTCTATTTATTATTAGGGTCATTCCGGAACCTACTTCAAGATAGACGACGAAATTGATGCCTACGCCTTTTTATGATTATGCTGTTGAATCGTCCCGCAAAATTACAAATAAATATGTGTTGAGATATATTAACTATTCGCTAAAATGATTACCTTTGTGAAAAATTAGAAACGTTATGCAGAATAATTGCCATTTATCAGTTCTTATTCATGAACAAGCAAAGAAGTACGGCAACCGTGCAGAGCTTACTTTTCAGTCTTTCGGCAGCACGGAGTGGAAGACAGTTTCTTGGAATCAGTTCTCTTTGAGAGTGAAGCAAGTGTCTAACGCATTGCTTAATCTCGGAATAAAGCCACAGGAGAAAATAGCCGTCTTTGCACAAAACTGTGTGCAATATCTATATACCGATTTTGGTGCTTATGGCGTGAGAGCAGTGAGCATTCCTCTATATGCCACAAGCAGCGAACAGCAGATACAATTCATGCTCAACGATGCACAGGTGAAAGTGATTTTTGTGGGCGAACAGGAACAATACGACAAGGCACACCGGGTGTTTGCTCTTTGCCCGTCGTTGGAGCGCATAGTAATCTACGACCGCTCTGTGAGAATAAGCACTCACGACCCTGCTTCATTATATTTCGACGACTTTATAAAATTAGGAGAAGACCTTCCGCGACAGAGCGAGGTGGAACGTCTTTGGAGCGAGGCAAACGATGAAGATATATGTAATATCCTCTACACCAGCGGAACTACAGGCGACAGCAAAGGCGTAGTCTTGACTTACGGTCAATATCATGCTGCTTTTGAAGCTAATGGTAAAGTGGTGCCGGTAGTGGAGAGCGACAAGCTAATAAACTTCCTTCCGTTTACTCATATCTTTGAGCGCGCGTGGTCGTATCTGGCAATGACGGTGGGCGCGCAGATGATAGTAAACACTAATCCGCGCAACATTCAGGAGGCTTTGCGAGAAACCCATCCTACATGTATGAGTTCTGTGCCACGCTTCTGGGAGAAAGTGTTCATTGCAGTGAAGGATAAGATTGACAATTCATCGGCAATGCAGCAGAAGATAATGCGCAGAGCCCTCGAGGTGGGAAGAAAACGCAATGTGGAATATCGTGGCAGAGGAAAGAGAGTGCCGCTGACATTGGAGTTGGAATATAAACTCTACGACAAGACATTGCTAAGCCTTGTGCGCAAGCAGATAGGATTGGAACATCCTAACATATTCCCTACGGCAGGCGCTGCTGTATCACCAGAGGTAGAAGAGTTCGTGCATTCAGTAGGCATTCACATGATTGTGGGTTATGGCTTGACGGAAAGTCTTGCCACCGTGAGCTGCGATCATAGAGATGAAGCATTCACTGTCGGTTCTGTTGGCAAACCATTGCCTGGCGTGGAGATAAAGATAGGCGAAAACGATGAAATCCTTCTTCGTGGCAAAACCATTACTCCTGGCTACTATCATCGCGACAGCGTAAACGCCGAGGCTTTTGATGAGGATGGCTTCTTCCATACTGGTGATGCTGGCTACATTAAGAATGGCGAGCTGTATCTGAAGGAACGCATCAAGGATTTGTTTAAGACATCTAATGGTAAGTATATCGCTCCGCAGATGGTGGAGTCGCTTATGCTTACAGATAAATACATTGACCAGATAGCTGTAATTGCCGACCGCCATAAATTCGTTTCTGCGCTTATCGTGCCTGAATTCAGATTGTTGGAGGAGTTCGCTCGCGACAATAACATAAAGTTTGAGAGCCGTGAAGACCTCTGCCAGAATGAGAAGGTGCGCGATATGATTATGGAGCGCATCAGCACGTTGCAGCAGCAGTTGGCTTCTTATGAGAAAATAAAGCGCATAACATTGCTCGCTCATCATTTCTCAATGGAATCTAACGAACTTACAAATACATTGAAACTTAGACGTCGTGTCATCAACGAGAACTATAAGGAGTTGATAGACAAGATGTATGAAGAATAATGCGGAATGAATATGCCGATGGACTGGAAGAAACTCATTTCAAACAAGCGACTGGGGCAGGAGAGTGGACATGAATTGCGTTATGATGACCGTTCAGAATTCAAGCGCGACTACGACCGCCTTATCTTCTCAGCTCCTTTCCGCCGCCTGCAAAACAAAACTCAGGTGTTCCCATTGCCGGGAAGTATCTTCGTGCACAACCGTCTGACACACAGCCTTGAAGTGGCGTCGGTGGGAATGTCGCTCGGAAGCGATGTCATGCACGAACTTATAATAAAGCACCCTGAGCTGCGTGGCACTTTGTTTGAGGAGATAGGCACTATTGTGAGCACAGCCTGTCTGGCTCACGACCTTGGTAATCCTCCGTTCGGACATTCTGGCGAAAAAGCCATTCAGACATATTTCACCGAGGGCGAGGGAATGGCTCTGCACAATATTCTGAGCGAAGCTCTTTGGGATGATATTACTCATTTCGAGGGTAACGCCAATGCCTTTCGTCTGCTTACGCATCGTTTCGTGGGGCGAAGAAAAGGTGGATTCGTCATGACTTATTCCACATTGGCAAGCATCGTGAAATATCCGTTTGCAAGCAGTTGGGCAGGCGAGCACGGCAAGTTTGGTTTCTTCAATTCGGAGCGTGAGTATTTCAAAACCGTTGCCGACGACTTGGGATTGATACGCAAGTCAAAAGAAGGCGAGCCATTGCGCTATTCTCGTCATCCGTTGGTATATCTCGTTGAGGCTGCCGACGATATCTGTTATGAGATAATGGATATTGAGGACAGCCACAAGCTGCGACTTATTTCCTTTGATGAGACGGAACGTCTGTTGCTCAGCTTCTTCGACAAGGAAACTCAGGACATGATACATAAGCGCATCATCGACGAGGGGCTGACAGATGACAACGAAAAGGTGGTGTATATGCGTGCCCGCGTAATAGGCGCGCTTGAAGCTCAATGCGTAAAGACATTCGTGGAGAATGAAGACGCTATATTGGCGGGCGAGTTCAGTGGCAGCCTTATAGAGAATATAGAAGAACCATTGCGCTCGGCTTATCAGAAATGCGTGAAAGTTTCTTATCGCAAGATATATTGCAGCAAGCCTGTCGTGGATGTGGAGCTTGGCGGTTACAACATCATGGATACGCTAATGAACACATTCATTAAGGCAGCGGTAGAGCCGGAGAAATTCCATTCTAAGCAGTTGATACGCCGTGTAAGCAGCCAATATGATATTCATAGCGATGACTTGGAAACGAGGATAATGGCTGT
Organism: Prevotella sp.; assembly: GCA_024682415.1. Taxonomy (GTDB): domain Bacteria; phylum Bacteroidota; class Bacteroidia; order Bacteroidales; family Bacteroidaceae; genus Prevotella. Next base: position 59,552 of record JAIKZG010000031.1, on the reverse strand, counting down.
GATAGATTTCATCAGTGGTATGACGGATGTTTATGCCCTCGACATTTATCAGAAGATAAACGGAACATCACTTCCTAAGGTGTAAATTCGGAAAGAAAGCTAAAACCAAAATAATGAAAACAAAACTATTAAGAATCATGCCATTATTCCTTTTGATGGCATTAATGCTCGTTGGCAGCGCAGAGGCAGACGCCAAAGGCAAGTATGATAATCCCGATACTCTTTTCGTGGCTCGCGATGGCACAGGCGATTTCCGCACGGTGGAAGAAGCCGTTGAGGTGTGTCGTGCCTTTATGGAATACCACAAGGTAATCTTCGTGAAAAAGGGCGTTTACAAAGAAAAGATAACAATCCCTTCATGGCTCACCAATATTGAGATATGCGGTGAGGATAAGGATAATACCATTATCACATGGGACGACCATGCCAACATCAAATTGCCAGGACAGACAACTGGCATGGGCACTTTCCGCACATTTACGGTAAAAGTTCAGGGTGATTATATCACTTTCAAGAATATCACTATAGAAAACAACGCAGCAAAGCTCGGTCAGGCTGTGGCTCTGCATACGGAGGGCGATCATTTGGTGTTTATCAACTGTCGTTTCCTCGGCAATCAAGACACAATCTATACTGGCGTAGGTGGCACTCGCCTTTATTTCAAAGGCTGCTACATAGAGGGCACTACGGATTTCATCTTTGGTCCTTCTACAGCATGGTTTGAGGGTTGCGACATTTTCTGCAAGTCTAATTCATATATCACGGCAGCAAGCACTCCTAAAGATGTGAAATATGGCTACGTATTCAACAACTGCAATGTGAAGGCAGCTGAAAACGTGAGCAAGGAATATCTCGGCAGACCATGGCGACCTTACGCCTACACTCTCTTTATGAATTGCGTTCTTCCAGCGCAGATATGCAAGGAGGGATGGCACAACTGGAAAGACCCTGCCAATGAGAAGACCGCCCGCTATATGGAATACAACAACAGGGGAGAAGGAGCCGACAAGAGCAAGCGCGCGGCATGGAGCCGTCAACTGACAAAGAAAGAAGCAGCTCAGGTGACATTGAAGAATGTCTTCCGTCAGGACAATTCGTGGATTCCTGCAGAATAAAGTTGCTTTAATCAAATTAATATATTAATTTTGCGCCACATTATTATAATAATAACGTGGCGCGATTTTTTTGTGCATATAGGTTGCATATATATCGTAAAATGCGCTATATTTGTAAGTTACAAACTATTTTTATATTACTCGTTTTTAAGATAAGAAATGAAGAAGTGGACTATCGACGACTCTAAGGAGTTGTACAACATCAACGGATGGGGTACGTCCTATTTTGGCATCAACGACAAGGGCGATGTTTATGTGACACCATGCAAGGATAATGTTCAGATCGACTTGCGTGACGTTATGGATGAGTTGGCGTTGAGAGACGTCACTACTCCTGTGCTTTTGCGTTTCCCTGATATCCTCGACAATAGAATCGAGAAGACGGCGAGCTGCTTTGAGAAAGCGCGCAGGGAGTATGGATATAAAGGCGAAAGCTATGTCATCTATCCTATCAAGGTAAATCAGATGCAACCTGTCGTTGAGGAGGTAATAAGCCATGGCAAGAAATTCAATCTTGGTCTTGAGGCAGGCTCTAAGCCAGAGCTTCATGCCGTCATTGCCGTGCAGTGCCAAAGTGACTCGTTGATAGTGTGCAATGGATATAAGGACGAAAGCTACATTGAGCTTGCGCTTCTTGCCCAGAAGATGGGTAAGCGCATTTTTATCGTGGTGGAGAAACTCAATGAGCTTGAGATAATCAATCGCATTTCTAAGCGTCTGAACGTAATCCCTAACATCGGAATACGTATCAAATTAGCTTCTACAGGTTCTGGCAAATGGGCGGAAAGCGGAGGCGACGCAAGCAAGTTCGGACTTACGAGCAGTGAGCTTCTTGAGGCTCTTCAGATGCTTGATAAGATGGGACTTCACGACTCTCTCCGTCTGATACATTTCCATATCGGAAGCCAGATAACAAAGATACGTCGTATTCAGACAGCGTTGCGCGAGGCAGCTCAGTTCTATATCAATCTTCATAAGATGGGATATAATGTAGACTATGTAGACTGCGGTGGCGGACTTGGCGTGGATTACGACGGCACACGCTCTTCCAACAGCGAAAGCTCGGTCAATTATTCTATTCAGGAATATGTAAACGACTGTATTTATACATTCGTTGAGGCTGCCGACAAGAATGAGATTCCACATCCTAACGTGATAACAGAGAGCGGACGCTCGCTCGCGGCTCATCATTCTATTCTTGTAATAGATGTGCTTGAAACAGCTTCATTGCCTGAGATGCCAGAAGCATTTGAGCCTGCCGAGGGCGATCATAAGCTTGTGAAGGATTTGTATGAGATTTGGGATAACCTCAATTCTCGCACAATGCTTGAAGACTGGCACGACGCTGAAGATATCCGTGAGGAGGCTTTGGAACTTTTCGACCATGGAATGGTAGACTTGAAGACACGTGCGGAGATTGAAAGTATGTATTGGAGCGTTTGCCGTGAGATAAACAGCATTGCCAAGACATTGAAGCATATCCCCGATGAGCTAAAGAACTTGGACAAGACTTTGGCGGACAAATATTTCTGCAACTTCTCTCTGTTCCAGTCGCTGCCAGACTCTTGGGCTATCGATCAGCTGTTCCCTATCATGCCTATACAGCGTCTCGACCAGCGTCCTACACGCAATGCCACATTGCAGGACATCACTTGTGATTCCGATGGCAAGATAACCAACTTCGTCACCAATCGTAATGTTTCCCATGTGCTGCCTGTTCATCCGTTGAAGAAAAACGAGCCTTATTATCTCGGCGTGTTCCTCGTGGGCGCTTATCAGGAAATCCTCGGCGATATGCACAACCTCTTTGGCGATACCAACGCGGTGCATATCTCGGTGAAGGATAACGGCTACCACATCGACCAGATATTCGACGGCGAAACGGTGGAGGAAGTTTTGGATTATGTGCAGTATAATCCTAAGAAACTCGTACGCCAGCTTGAGACATGGGTGACAAAGAGCGTGAAGGCAGGAAAGATTTCTCTCGAAGAGGGTAAGGAATTCCTTAGCAATTATCGCTCAGGTCTTTATGGATACACTTATCTTGAAAGACAATAATTACATATTACAGCGAATATAAAAATATTAGGGGTGCAGTTTTTGTGCCCCTATTTTTCTAACATAAAATTCAGATACTTATGATTAATGTTATTAAAGTAGGCGGAGCGATAGTGGAAGATGAGGTTCAGCTCAGCGCGCTTCTTGATTCTTTCGCTCAGTTGGAGGGAGATAAGATATTGGTGCATGGCGGCGGACGACGTGCCACAAAGGTAGCCACAAGTCTTGGCATAGAGACAAAGATGGTGGAAGGCCGACGCATCACCGATGGCGACATGATAGATGTCGTAACAATGGTCTATGGAGGACTGGTAAACAAGAATGTAGTGGCTCAGCTACAGGCAAGGGGAGTGAAGGCTCTCGGGCTTACTGGTGCCGATGCTGACATCATCCGTAGCCATAAGCGTCCTTTGAAAAATGGAATAGACTATGGCTTCGTGGGCGATGTGGATAAAGTAGACGCACAGACTCTTATCGCTTTGCTGAATGCGGGAATTGTGCCTATCGTCGCTCCTCTCACTCACGATGGCAACGGTCAGATTCTTAACACCAATGCCGACACGATGGCAGGCGAAACCGCAAAGGCTCTTGCTATGGCAGGCGAGGAGGTTACGCTTACTTATTGTTTTGAGAAGAAAGGCGTGCTCTCTAATCCAGATGACGATGAAAGTGTAATCCCGATGATTAATCGCGCGTCTTACGAAAAATATGCCTCCGACGGCACTATCAGTGGCGGCATGATGCCAAAAATAGAAAATGCCCTTGCTGCCGTAGAGTCAGGAGTTAAGAAAGTGGTTATCACTCGCGCTGATAATCTCTGTGGCGGCACGATTATCCAATAGAAATCCATAATATTAATCAAAAAATAAGTTAAAAGCATTGCCGTTCGTGTAACTTTTGTAACTTTGTAATCGTCATTAATATCAGAGAGAAGGATGAATAATATCAGTTTCAAAAATGATATACTACCACTGAAGAATAGTCTTTACAGACTTGCTCTTCGCATTACGTTCAGTGCGGAGGAATCAGAGGATATCGTTCAGGAAACGCTTATTAAAGTCTGGAACAAACGTGGCGAATGGGGCGACATAGAGTCTATTGAGGCATTCTGCTTCACCATCTGCCGAAATTTGGCTCTCGACAGCGTGAAGCGAAAAGAAAACAACAACGATTCGCTTGAAGACGCTCCGATAGAGCAGCCCGACGATAATTCAAATCCTCTTGAGAACGCTCAGCAAAAAGATAAAATCGAATTTGTGAAGCAAATCTTGAACTCTCTGCCCGAGAAGCAACGCAGCTGTATGCAGCTACGCGATTTTGAGGGACGACCTTATAAACAAATCGCCAAAATACTCGGCATAACGGAAGAACAGGTAAAAGTGAATATATTCCGTGCCCGACAGGCGGTTAAGGAAAGATATCAGAAGATAGACAATTATGGATTATAAATATATAAACCAACTGTTGGATCGCTATTTCTCATGCGAAACATCTGTTGAGGAAGAAAACATTTTAAAGGCTTTCTTTTCTCAAGACGACTTACCGGCAGAACTTCGTGAATACAAAGCGATATTCGCTTATGAGCATGAAGAGGTAAAAGAAGATGTTCTTGGCAAAGATTTCGATGAAAGAATCTTGGCTATGACAGAGAAACCTGAGCATGTGAAGGCACGCATCGTTACAATGCAGCAGAGGCTTATGCCTTTGTTTAAGGCAGCGGCGGTGGTAGCGATATTCCTCACCTTGGGAAATGCCATGCAGATGTCGTTTAATATGAGCGGACAGAAGCAATACAACATGGCAGTGGTGACAGACAGCGCAAAGGAAGGCGTTTCGGTGGCAATGACCGATTCAGCTATTACCGATACACTTCACAGAAGCAGTATCGACGCGCAGCCATCCCAGAAAACGGTGATATTGAAATAAGATATTCGTCGCTTCGCGACAATATCGAGTTTCACTCGTAAAATAGATATTTCTATGTTTTCTCTATAAAATCATCATGTTTAATAAAACAAAATTGAAGCTGTGAAGCTTCACATTTCTCTCAAATTTTTCATAACATACTAAATGTGGTTAACTCGAAACACCTGGCTCGAACGAGTCGGGTGTTTCTTTTTTTTATTCATTCATGGATTTCAACAGCTTGCGAGTATTCTCTATTATCTCCATAAGCTCGTCCATCTTCGACGCTCTCAGCATAGCAATGCGAGTCTGACGGAAATCGGGAATACCTTTGAATATAGGCGAAGCTGCCAAATGACGACGTGTGTGGATAATGCCGCGTGGCTCGTCTATGCGTTCCACATTGATGCGAAGCTGCTCCTCCAAAATATCAATCTTCTTATCAATATCCAGTGCTGGGTCGGCAGGCTTGCCGTCAAGATAATCGCGCATCTCCTTGAAAATCCAAGGTCTGCCGAAAGTGGCTCTGCCCACCATCACAGCGTCTACGCCATATTCATCGAATGCGCGCTTTGCCTCCTCAGGAGAAGTGATGTCGCCGTTGCCGATAATAGGAATGTTGATGCGAGGATTTTGCTTCACCTTGCCGATAAGAGTCCAGTCGGCATCGCCTGTGTACATCTGGGCGCGAGTTCTGCCATGAATGGTGAGAGCCTTTATTCCGCAGTCCTGCAACTGCTCAGCAAGCTCGGTGATGATAAGATTATTGTCGTCCCATCCCAAGCGAGTCTTCACCGTAACGGGCGTGTTCACCGCCTTTACCACCTCGCGAGTAATCTCAAGCATGAGCGGAATATTGCGCAGCATGCCTGCTCCCGCGCCTTTCGTTGCTACCTTCTTTACGGGGCAGCCGAAGTTGAGGTCGATCACGTCGGGGTGAGCTTCCTCCACAATCTTAGCGGCTTCCACCATGGCGTCGGTAGTTCTGCCATATATCTGAATGCCTACGGGGCGTTCCGTCTCGCTAATCGTGAGCTTCTTCTTAGTGGCTGCCACATCGCGAATCAACGCTTCCGCGCTTACGAATTCCGTGTAGACCATCGACGCTCCGTATCTCTTGCACAGCAAGCGAAACCCGATGTCGGTTACATCTTCCATCGGCGCGAGAAACAAGGGGCGTTCGCCTAAATCAATGTTGCCTATCTTCATATATGAAAAATATAATGATTTCTGATTTGTTGGTTTATTCTTGGGGTTAAAGCAGGTGATAGATATTGCCTGCCACATTCTTTATCATTCCGTTGAGCTCAAGGGAGAATAGCGAAGCCGACACCTTTGATATCTCCATACCCAATTTCGTGGCTATCACGTTGGCCTGCATGTCGTTTTCCTCCTTCAGCGCGTTCACTATTTTCTGCTCGTCGTCGCTGAGGTCTACAAACAGCTGCCTTTCAATGCCTGCCTCCTGAGCTTCGCTTAAAGTTTTGTCGTCCGTCCAGCCCATAGACTCTACGAAATCTTCCGCGCTCGTTATGAGCATAGCTTCGCTTTTGCGGATAAGGTTGTTGCAGCCTACGCTGTAGGGATTGCCCACCGCGCCCGGAAAGGCAAACACATCTCTGCCATAATCCTGAGCCAGTCGGGTGGTAATCAGTCCTCCGCCATGGGCAGCGCTTTCCACCAATATCGTGGCATCACACATTCCTGCCACAATTCTGTTGCGCCTTATGAAGTTCTTCTTGTCGGCATTGGTGCGCGAGGGATATTCCGTCAGCAGTCCGCCTTGGCTAAGCATTTGTCGGGCTGTTTCCCTGTGCTGTGAAGGATAAATCTGGTCGAGTCCGTGAGCCAACACTCCTACGGTGCTGAAACCATTTTCCAATGCGTTTCTGTGGGCATTGATGTCTACTCCGAATGCCAGACCGCTCACTATCAGCGTGCGAGGGCATAAAGCCTTCAAGTCGGTGATAAATCTGCGTATCAAATCCTGACCGTAAAGGGTGCATTTCCTCGTTCCCACAATATTTATCACTCTGTGCTCATTCAGATTTGCGTTGCCTATGAAAAACAGCACGAGCGGAGCGTCGAAAGTCTGCCTAAGGCGCTGCGGATATCTGTCATCGGCTATATGGAGAATGGAAATATTCTTCTGCCTGCACCATTCATATTCCCGTCTGCATTCATCAAGAATTTCGGGCACTGTAGACAATGCTTGGCACTGTCGCGCGCTCATATCGGGCATTATGCTTTTTATCTCGTCGCAATGCTCCGCTATAGCCTTTGCCGAACCTAAACGCTTATATAATCGCGATGCCTCGGCAATGTGGTAAAACATCACCTTTTGCACCGCCATGGCGCAGACTATTTCCTCACTTCCTATCTCCATCGTTCCTCCTTCTCTGCCGGGCCTTTTGCCTTATTTCTTTTCTTCTTCCGTGAGATATGGGGCGAAAGCCTTGTCGTATTCATCGCAGTTGTCGGGGCGACCGTTGATGAGGCATACAAGCTCAGCCGTTCCGCGGAAACATAGCGTGTTGTCGCTTTCCCTGTAAAGGTCTTGCTGGAAAATGTATCTTATTCCCTGCTTCTTCAGCGCAAGGCGCGAAACTATCACGTCGTCGCACATGAAAGGACGCTTATATTGCAAATTCATTCTCGCCACCACGGCGTCGATTCCCCTTGAGTGCATCTCGGCGAAGCTAAGTCCTGTAGTCTTCAGAAAACGATGACGGGTATGCTCCATGTAGTGCAGGTAGTTTGCGTTGTTTACTATGCCTTCTATGTCGCATTCATAGTCGCGCACTTCCATCTTGGTCTCAAATATATAATTTATCTTTTCCATTATCTTGTAATTAATCTTTTGTGGGAGTTTCTTTCCTTTTCAGATATTCATATCCTATTCTGCATCTCAGGCAGTCTTTTTTCGCGCAGTATTCACGATTCAGCTGAATGAGAGCCTGGCTGCCGCCTGCCGTCTTCACTTCGAGTCCGCATTCCGCCCATCGCTTCACTATGCTGTTGCTTTCGCCTTTTATCTTTTCTAAGAAGTCGAGAGCCTTGTCGCATAGAGATTGCTTTCTCAGAAATTTGCCATAGGCGAAGAGCATAGGCACGGTAGCGTTCAGCACGAGAATGTCGAGTGAACTTTTGCTGAGATTCTTCTCGCTCTTTGCGCTCTCCGCCCCGAATGTGTAATGCGTCTGCCAATAATCCGTCACTCGCGTTTTCAGCAGATTATGCGCTTCCTCTATCGTCTCGCATTCCATCATCTTGCTGAGGTTGAGTATGTTGTCGCAATACAGCTTTACGAGCTGTGCCAATCTGATGTAAGGGAAGTTTTGCGGATGCGTACCCTGAAATTTCCATTTCCTTCCGTCCATCGGCGTGAGCCTGAATTTGTGGGCAAGAAACTTATATTCGCTGCTCAGCCGTTGGTAATAATCATCGCTAAGCGTCTGCTCACGGTATCTCTCCGGTATGCAGTCAATGTCGAGCAATCCCGACTGCCCCATGAATATCGCCTCTATCTGGAAAGGGCGGTCTCTGTGGCGAGCCACGTCGAGAAGCCTTATGTGCAAGGCCCATTCCTCGAAAGCATCGCTGTTTATGCCGAAGCCTAAACCTCGTGCCAAAGCGGTGAAAAATGCCGCTTCCCATGACTTGTCGTTCAGCTCCACCCATCGGTTTATGGCTTCCGTCTTCTTCTCCAGCCGTTCTATCTGCAGGGCAGTCATCCACGAGTGAAGCGTAAGCTTGTTGATGTGTGGAATGATGTCGTGGCATGGAGGAAAAACGTCCTCGCCAAGTAATGCCCGATAGTTGTCGCTCACTGCCTTGGGCACTTCTATCCTCACCTGTGGCAGCTTGTTGCCTTTCTGCGTGATAGCCTGAGCGTCGATTATGGAGCATACGTGCAATATCACGTTCTCATATCTTGGGTCTTTGTCGTGGTGGTGAGCATGCCAGTCGCTTGCCTTGTCGTGTATCTCCACGTTGCCCAGCCACGTAGTGCCGCCAATCTTTATCATGGCATTCATGAAGTCGGGCCCCAAGCCTTGGTTTCGCTGTCCGGGGTCTAAGATTTCTACGCGTCTTCCGTCGGTGGTGGTGAGACTAGTGGGGGAATACATCCTGTGCTTCCAGACGTAATGCAATAAGAGTTCCATCTCGCTGTTATATCTCAGGCATTTCGTCGGCAAACTTTATCAGTCGGCGGTAGTCTCCGCGTATCATCTTCTTCGCCTCCAGGTCGTTGAGCAATGTCTCGAGCTGATTCCAGAAGCCCTTCATGTTGTACACTATCACCTGCTTGTCGTGATAACCTATCGTAGCCGATGCAGCCATCGTAAACACCTCGTCGAGAGTGCCTATCCCTCCCGGCAGAGCTATCGCCATGTCGGAGTGCATGAGCATGAGGTCTTTGCGGTCGGAAAGGTTGTCGCATGGAATGTGTATATCCACGTAGTCTGACAGCTTTACGCCCCTTTCCGAGAGCTTAGGCACTACGCCTATCGTTCTGCCGCCGTTTTCGTGTACCGCCTTTCCGATACACTCCATCAGCCCTGAGTTTACTCCGCCATACACCAGCGTATGCCCCTTCCTCGCTATCTCCTTTCCAAGCTCTTCAGCCAGATGGAAAAAGTCGGGGTCTATATCGTTATTCGCTGAACAAAATACTGCAATATTCATTCTTTCTTGATTTGTTTTGCAAATATAGCACAATTTGTATAATCGGGAAAATAATCACCGCCCCAAATCATGGTTTCGTGGTCTGAAATAGTTGTGGAAATAGTCTTGCTAAATTGTGATTTTTTTATTATCTTTGCAATGTGGTCGTTTTGCTCTTGGCAGGGCGTTTGCTGTGCTTTTTCATAATTCAAGGGCACTTTAAAGCGAAATCGGGCTTTTGCCTTGCTTCGCGCAGCGATGAAGAGCAGTTTAGCAGCAGATATTTTGCTCCGTGCAACGCTGAAATCATAAGTGCCGAATACGCTGTAATCCGTTCATAGCCGTAATCAGAGCGCATTTGGTTGTTGCAATTCATTCAAAGCGAAAAAGCACTTTTGAGCAGGTGGTTGCAATTCGTGAAACGACAAAATCAAATTTGAGTAAGCCGTTGCAGATTATTCAAAAGCCTATGAAGTTTGTATTTTTACGTTGTAATTCATTCAAAGCCGAAAAACACAAATGAAATCATCTTTGTAAGAAAAAGAAATTACAAATATGCTTGTGGGAAAGCTTCCTCGAAAAAAGATATTACAAAAAATCTCCGAGGAAAGCCATTTTCGTTTCCATTGTCAAGATTTTCTCCCGTGGAAAAGCAATCTCAGAAAAAGATGTTACAAAAACGCGCAGAGGAAGGCAATCTGCAAATTTTTATCGATTTCTTCGGGCGTGGGAATGCTTTCTTAGGAAAAAGCGTTACATTCTCGTGTCATATGAAGCGTTTCTCATTCCTATTTTTCGTCTTCAAAAGCCTTAGAAAGTAAAAAAGTAAATAAAATGTGGAAAGAATGACCATACTTAATGCAAAATAAGTTACTTTTGTAACTTGTTAAAACAAATAATTTAAAAATTTATGGACGAGACTTTATTAAATCAGCAAGCTGAAGTAAACACACAGGCAAACCAACAGACACAGAAGGAAATCTTTGTGCCTAAACCAAACAACAATATGGCTTTGGCCATCTTCACCACAGTGTGCTGCTGTCCGCCTTTTGGTATCGTAGCTATCATTATGGCTTCTAAGGTGAACAACCTTTATTACTTGAAGCAGTATGACATGGCACAGAAGTATGCCGACGACGCTAAGAAATGGAGCTTAATCGGTATAGCTTCGGGATTGGTTGTTCAGATTATCTACTTCGTAATCTATGGAGCAGCCATGTTGGCTAATATGTAATTGAATGCTTTTTAAGTTGAATATATCCGTAAAGCTGAAAAGAGTGTTGATAGTTTTGCTCGCTCTTGTCGGCTTTACGCTTTTATATATCCTCAACCCCACTACACAGGCTTTCATGCCCAAATGCCCCTTTCGTCTGCTCACTGGATTGAGTTGCCCTGGCTGCGGATTTCAGCGCGCGCTTCACGCTTTGCTCCACGGCAGAATATTTGAGGCAGCTTCCTATAATCTGTATCTCGTATATGCCGGCCCTTACGCTTTGGCTCTGCTGATACAGGATTATTTCCTGCCACAGAAGCAGAAGGAGAAATGGATGAAAGTGCTGGAACATAAATATGTAGTCTATTTCTATATCTACACATTCATGATCTGGCTCGTGGTGAGAAACATTTTAAAAATATAATAAAACGAAAATAAGAGATGGACAGCAGAGTAGAACAGATATTTATGATGAACGCCTCGAAGTTTCCTACCGAATGTCTGCCTGATATTCGCAAACGCTTGGAAACTTGCGACCCCGACACAGCACTCGCAATGATGACGCGAATGAAAGACCCTACATTATCGATTATATTTTCGGTGTTGCTCGGTTTCTTTGGAGTAGACAGATTTTATATCGGCGATAACGGCATGGGCATAGGCAAACTCTTGACCTGTGGCGGATGCTACGTGTGGTTTATCATCGACTTGTTCCTGATAATGGACGCTACGCGCGAGAAGAACTACGAGTTGTTTAATATGTATTGTCGATGAAATCAAGCCTTTTCGCAGATGAAAAGGCGATGAGAATTATCTGAAAGGGTGGTGGCGAAGATGAAAACTGAGCCGCCATCCTTTAATTTTAGCTTCTTGCGCAAAACGTCTACTTTCATCGGGAAATTGCGCACCGTTATATTTGCTTTCTCTATGCCCGAAAGCGAAAGTTTAAGCTCGCGCTTATTGAGCGAAGAAAGAGCCACAACGCGAAATCTTCGCCCAGGAAAATCCTTTATCTCCTCTTTAGCTACAAAGAGATGGCTGTTCATCGCCACCTGCTTTGCGCCATATCTTGCCGAAAGCTGATTGAAGCAGCCCGCTTTCATCGTGGCAGTGTTAGGCTCATAAAGGAAACTTGCCATCTCGCTTTCCTCCTCGCCTGCAATGGCAGAAGTGGAGTCATCATCTATGAAGTAAGAAAACGTCTGCTCGCCTGTGGCAGACAAATCAGCGCATACTATTCTTATAGGCTCGTTGGTTGCCATTGAGTTTAGGATAAGAAGCAGCTCCTTGCATTCATTCCCTACCGAAACTATGTGAACCTCCCTTGTGTGCTCCTCTCCGATGTCGCTTATCGCCTTATGCCAGTCGAGCATTGGCGAGAGCTTCAGCATTATGGTGTCGGCCTTATGGAACAGCTCTTCTTTCAGAGCTATTACGTCGGGAGCGCAGTCGCTCAGCGCAACCACTTTTCCTCCGTTGCTGTCGCGCCTTGCTGGGTCGAGAAATATAGTGTCTATATGTTCTATTTTGCGAAGCTCTTCCTCGCCATTGCCGTTTATTGCCGTGAAGTTATCGAGCTGTAGCAATTCAAGGTTATGCTTTGCGATTTGGCACAATTCAGCGTTGCGTTCCACATACACAGCCTCCTTAAATCCTCGCGCCATGAATGAGAAGTCTACTCCGAATCCTCCAGTCATATCCATGTAAGAAGAAGGGCTTGCTCCTACATATCGGGCGAGAACATCAGCCTTATAGCGTGCCGTAAGCTCGCTTGAGCATTGCTCCATATTGATGTGGGGAGGGAAGATTATGCCTTCGGTTGCCGCCCATGTAGGCAGCTTGGATTGTGCCGTCTGATAGCCTGCTATCTGGTTGAGGGCGAAAGCCATGTCCACCTCAGGGTATCTGCCTGAGAGGAAAGCCAGTTTGCGCACGTCGTCGCCTTTGTGGGTTTCGATGAATTCGGAGGTTGTCATATTCTTGGTGTATGGTGAAACGGTTATTTTATTACCTTATAATATTTCTTCGCCGTGGCGCGCGAAACGAGATTAAAATGCCACCACTCCGTTCTTAGAGGCATAAATCCGGCATAGGTCATCACCTCGCGCAGCAGCCTTCTGTTCTCCACAGCCTTTCGGCTAAGCTTGCCGGCAGCCATGAGTTCCTTTTCGCGGTTTATGTGCGAAAGCTTTGTCATTCCGTCTACCTTTGTGCCCATAGGGATAGTGTCGCCATTCTGTCGGCAAAGGGTGATGTCTACAGCCAGTCCATAGTTGTGCATTCCTCCGCCGTGGGCAGGGTTGCTCACATAGAAATACTTCGTGGTGTTCTTCACCTTGTCCCACATCTTCTGCTGAATGCTCATCGGGCGCGCAGCGTCGTAAATCTTTAGGCTTAGGTCGGGGCGCAGCTGTTTCAGTCGGCTTTGCGCTTTGGCAAGAGCCTTTGCCGCCTTAGGGTGGAGATAAGCCTGACGAAGATCGCCATACAATACTACTCCGCAGAAGTTATCCTTGCGAGCATACATCAGCGATACCTGTATCGTGGGGTCAATGTCGTGCACATTCACCATGCCCTGCGATTTCATCGACTGTGCTGTCTTGCCGATAGGGTTTTCGGCATGGCACAGCATTGAACTGAATGCGAGAATAAAAAGAATGATAGCTTGTTTCATGTCTGCAAAGTTAGCAAAAAAATAGCGTGCGCCTTGAAGCACACGCTATAATATCATTTCGGGGATTGATGTTTATAATGAATTCACCGCGTTTTTCAGCTGCTCCATCGCCTGCCTTAATATCTCGCGCGGAGTGCCCACATTGAGGCGCATATAGCCTTTTCCCTCCGTGCCAAACATTTCTCCGTCGTTGAGGGCGAGGTGGGCCTTGTCTATGAAAAGGTCGAGCAATGCGTCGTGGTCAAGACCAAGATTTCGGCAGTCGAGCCATACAAGGAAGCTTGCTTCGGAGCGCACCACTCTGATTTGCGGTATCTCCTTTCGGCAAAAGTCTTCCACATACTTTACGTTGCCCTCCACATAGGCGAGCATCTGCTTTCGCCATTCCTCTCCATGCTTAAATGCGGCAACGGTGGCGATAGGTGCCATCAGCGTGGCTTCGCTCAGCTCGTTTACGTCCATCCAGTGGAAGAATCGGCGTCGTATTGTGGGGTTGGGAATTATGGTGAACGAGCTTATCAGCGCAGCCATGTTGAAAGTCTTCGTGGGCGCCATAAATGTGATTGAGCATTGCGCAGCTTTCTCCGAAACGCTCGCAAAAGGAATGTGCTTATGCCCGAAGAGAGCCATGTCGCAATGTATCTCGTCGCTTATCACGATAATGTTTCGCTCGTGGCAGAAGTCGGCAAGCCTCGTGAGAGTTTCCCTGTCCCAGCAGATTCCGGCAGGGTTGTGAGGATTGCAGAGTATCAGCACCTTGCAGCCATCGGCTTTGCGCTCCAGGTCGTCGAAGTCCATTTCATAATAATGCTCACCATCGGCATGGGCGGTTTCTTTCAACGGATTGAAAACTACCTCTCTTCCGTTGCCTTTCGGGGTGAGCCTGAAAGGGTGATACACCGGCGGCTGAATTATCACCTTGTCGCCCGGATTGGTAAACACGTTTATCACAAGACCGATACCTTTCACAATGCCCGGCACAAACTGCATCCATTCTTCCTTTACGTTCCATCCGTGGCGCGCCTTTATCCATTCAGCCACCGTTGCCCAATATCCCTCAGGTTCTACGGTATATCCGAGGATAGGGTGCTCTAAGCGCTTTTTCATAGCGTCGATTATGAAGTCGGGAGTGGCAAAATCCATGTCTGCCACCCACAGCGGCAGCAAATCCTTTCGCCCCCATCGTGGCTGCAATGCCTCATGCTTTAAGTCGCCGCTGCCGTCGCGAGGTATTATGGTGTCGAAATCGTAAGTCTTCATCTCTTCTCTATTTTGTTTTTGTGTTATGTGTCGCATTTATAATGCCTGCTTTATGTCTTCCAAAAGGTCGTCCACGTCTTCCAGTCCCACGCTCAGGCGAATAGTGGTGTCGAGCACGTCCATTTCAGCTTTCTGCTCAGGAGTGAAAGCCACGTATATCGTGCTGTAAGGGTGGATGGCGAGGGTGCGGTTGTCAAACAGGTTGGTGGCTCTGTGTATCAGCTTCAGTTTGTTGAGCATTGAGAAACATTCCTCGGCGCAGCCAAGCTCTATCGTCACCATTGCTCCAGCCGTCTTGCCAAACTGTCTTTGCGCCAGCTCGTGGTAAGGATTATCCTCCAAGCCGAGATAGTTCACGTGCTTAATCTGTGGCAGCTCTTTGAGCTTTCTCGCAAGTCGCAGCGCGTTGTCGCTCTGCACACGATAGCGAGCGTCGAGAGTCTCAAGGCCGATGGTCTGGCGGTAAGCCACTTCGGGAGTCATGTAAGCTCCGAAGTTGAAGAGCATTTCATTCTTTATGGCGTGCTCTATCTCCGGAAATCTGCCATAGTCTACTACAAGTCCGCCAAGGCTCGTTGCTCCTCCGCTTATGTATTTCGTGCTTGACAAAATCTCAATGTCTATGCCGAGCTTCTTTGCCGAAAACTGGGTGAATGGTATCATCGTAGTGTCTGCCACGAGGGGAATGTTGTGCCTGCGAGCTACTGCCGCCAACGCGCTGATGTCTGCCACTTCCATCTGCGGATTGGTGATTATTTCAAAGAAGATACAACAGGAATCATCGTCGATTGCAGCCTCCACTTCTTCCGCTTTTGTAAGGTCGGCAAGGCGTGTCGTCACCCCAAATCTCTTAAGTGATGATGTGAGCAGCGAATATGTGTTGCCGAAAAGATGTTTGGAAGTGATTATGTTTTTGCCTTGGGCGGAAATAGCTAATAGGGCATTGCTTATGGCAGCCATTCCAGAGTTGAATGCCGTCACGCTTTTGGCTTCGGTAATGGTTTTCACTCTATGCTCCAGATTAGTCACCGTAGGGTTTGCCGTGCGCGAATAGTCGGGCGCGCCGCTCCTTCCTGAAAAGGCTTCCGTCATTGAGTCTGTGTCGGGGAATTCGTAAGCTACTGAATTGTAAACAGGCACGCTCAGCGCGCCGTATGCGTCTTCTCTCTCGTAAGGCACATGAATGGCAATCGTTTGTTTTTTCATTATCTTTCTCTCTTAACTTAGTTTTTTATGTGAATTACGTCTGCAAAGGTATAAAAACAGAGTCTATTTCCACCTTATTTATATAAGCAAGTTGCGAAAATACCATAAGCGTGGTAGTAGCGGTAGCGTAAAATGCCTTTTTTATGGTATTTCGGGCGAAACAAAGTTGTCGTACCTTTGCCATCGGAAATTATTATTAGAGAAAACATTTTAATTTGGGAGAAATGAATATGAAAAAGAAACAAGTGGTTATGAATAGAAAAAAGAGAGATAGTTTGGCAGTCAGTGCTCCCAAGGCACTGGTTGCTGTTTTTTCAGCACTTCTTCCTTTGCCGATGACGGGACAGACGATAGTGGATAACGATGGTCATGGAGCGACTACGGAAGCACCTTTGCTCAACTACGACCGCACTCTTGACGAAGTAGTCGTCACAGCTTTGGGTCTTTCTCGTGAGAAGAAAGCTCTCGGCTACAGTGCTCAGAGCCTTAACTCGGAGCTACTCACTCGCTCTGCCGACAACAACTTTCTCGGCAACTTGTCGGGTAAGCTGTCGGGCGTGAGAATTACAGGCTCACAGGCAGATATAGGTTCTTCTCGCATAATAATAAGAGGCGAAACTTCCATTGCCGGCGAAAATCAGCCTTTGTTTGTCATCGATGGTGTGCCGGTAGACAATTCTCAGCTCAATTCTCAGGGCGTGGGGCGTGATTTCAAAAACGCCATAGCCGATATCAACGCGGAAGACATTGAGTCGCTTACTGTGTTGAAAGGCCCTAACGCTTCGGCTCTCTATGGCTCGCGCGCTGCTCATGGCGCAATCGTGATAACCACCAAGAGCGGACGCAGGCAGAAAGGTCTTGGCATAAACATTACTTCCTCTAACAGAATTTCATTCGCTGCCACATTGCCAAAGTTTCAAAATGTGTTCGGACAGGGAGCTGACGGCAGATTTAGCTATGTAGACGGAAAAGGCGCGGGCATAAACGACGGAGTGGACGAAAGCTGGGGGCCGAAACTTAACATTGGGCTGAATATTCCGCAGTTTGATTCTCCTCTCGACGCTAACGGCAACAGAACGGCTACGCCATGGATTTCTCATCCTGACAACGTGAAGGATTTCTTCCGCACAGGCTTCACCACGAGCAACGGCATTTCAATAGCACGCTCCGACGACAACTATCATTTCCGTATAGGCTATAATTTTGAGAAGCAAAACAGCATAGTGCCCAACGCGAGCACAAGAAAATCTAATTTCACT
This sequence comes from Prevotella sp., assembly GCA_024682415.1. GTDB lineage: Bacteria > Bacteroidota > Bacteroidia > Bacteroidales > Bacteroidaceae > Prevotella. The sequence continues at coordinate 42,194 of JAIKZG010000031.1, read as the reverse complement.
TTCAACACCGATTATAATCTCACCGACTGGCTTTCAGTGGGCGCGAATGGTCAGTATGTAGTCTACGACTCGCCGAGCATGCCAGGCATTTCGGGGCGCAGCAACATGACCATGCTGCAATTCATCTGGGGAGGACGACAGGTGGATATGGCTTCGCTGAAAGCTGATTACAATCGCAACTGGAACGCAAGCTATTATAGTAATCCGTTTTGGACTACGGAATATAACACCGTGTCGCAAGATCGCCATAGGCTTATAGGCAACATTCATGTGAACTTCCATTTATATAAAGGTCTTGACCTCTTGTTCAGAGAAAGCACCGACTGGTATAACGACAGGAGAAAGAGCAAGGTGAAATGGGGCACGAGCGGCACTCCGTATGGCAGCTATTCGGAAGATGCCTACATGGTGAAAGAAGACAATACGGAATTGCTGCTCACATACAACAGGCAGATAAACAGCGACTGGTCGGTAGACGCTTTGGCTGGCTACAACATCCGCAATAAGAAATATGAGAATAACTATCAGGCAGCGCCACGCTTGGCGGTAGCCGAGCTTTACACTCTTACCAACTCGCGCGACCAGCTCGTTTCTTCCAACGACTTCTATCGCTTGCGCCAATATGGATTGTATGCTTCGGCTACGGCTGGCTATAAAGGGCTTGCTTACCTCACCGTGACAGGGCGTAACGACTGGTCGTCTACATTGCCAAAGAAAAACAATTCTTATTTCTATCCTTCGGTTACGGCAAGCGTGCTGCTCGACAGAGCTTTCTCATTGCGTAATGAGAAGATAGACTATCTGAAATTGCGTGGCGGATGGTCGCAGGTGGGCAGCGACGCCGATCCTTACCAGCTTGCCACGGTATTTGAATCGGAAGCAGCGTTTAAGGGCAATCCTTTGCAGACATCATCTATGGAGGGCAAGAATCCCGACTTGAAGCCTGAGCGCACATTCTCGTATGAGGCAGGCTTGGAAGGCTCTTTCTTTGGAGGCAGACTAAGTTTCGACGCTGCTGTATATCAGACTGACAGCAAAGACCAGATACTGAAACTCGCTACCACGGCAGCTTCTAAATACACTTCACAAGTGAGAAACGCAGGTCATATCCGCAACAGAGGATTGGAATTGCAGCTGAGCGGTATTCCTGTGAAAACAAGGGATTTTCAGTGGAACGTAGACGTAAACTACAGTATCAACCGTAGCAAGGTGATAGAGCTTGACAGGGAAGGGCTGATAAAAAGCTATCAGATAGGCAACCCCGGTATTCAGATAATCGCCCCTGTGGGAGGAGCGTATGGCACACTCTTCGGCACTACTTATCAGCGCGACGGCAGCGGCAATATAATAGTAGACGAAAACGGACTGCCAAAGGTTTCTACAACTTCAAGGGAGTTGGGACATTTCACCCCTAACTGGACTGGAGGTATAAGCAACACGTTCCGCTACAAGGATTTCACTCTCAGCTTCCTTATCGACGCGAGCATAGGCGGAAAAATCTATTCCAACACTAATCGCACAGGACGATATACAGGCGTGCTTGCCTCTACACTGCCAGGCAGAGACGCCGACCATGGCGGAGTGTGGTATTACAAGAATGCTCAGGGCGACAATGTAGGTATTCCTACTCCTGATTATACCACGTCGGCAGACGGCTTGTATCATGCAGTTGTAAATGGTGTAGACACTCGTGTGTATCAGGATGGTATCATCGTAGACGGAGTGAACGAGAAGGGCGAGAAGAATAATGTGATAACATCGGCAGAGAAATACTATCACAGAGTGTATAGCATAGCCGAAGCTAATATTTGGGATGCTTCGTATATAAAACTGCGCGAGGTGGCGCTTACCTATAACTTGCCACACGCCATTCTCTCAAAATTGCATCTGACTGACGCTTCTGTTTCGCTCACCGGGCGCAATCTCTGGATTATTCATAAGAATTTACCAAATGTAGACCCAGAAGCCGCTCATTCTACAGGCAATGCGCAGGGATATGAATCTCTCTCGCTGCCTACGACGCGCTCTCTTGGCATAAGTTTGAATCTAAAGTTTTAATGTCTTTTCTTAAAGTTGAATATTAATATGGTCGGAATAAAAAATATAAAGTCGGTTACCGCAGCGTTGTTGCGTGGCTCGGCAGTAGCCTTGGCTGTCGTCTCGGCTTCATGCAGCGACAGTCTTGAAGATATAAACAAAAACCCTAACGCAACTGAAAATCCGCAGCCTGCTTATCTGCTTTCAGCCGTGGAGTATCATTCAGCAGAGTGGTTTTGGGGAAATGATTTGAACTACAACTCTACACTTCTTTGGGTGCAGCATTGGGCGAAAATACAATACACCGAGCCCGACTGCTATAATGTTTCCAATGACGACTTCACGCAGACATGGAACACAGCATACGCTTCCGTCATAGCTGATGCCGACGCTATAATAAAATCGGAACTGAGCAACGACAATATTAAGAATGTGGCTCGTATATGGCGCGCGTGGACTTTCCTTCAGCTTACTAATCTATATGGCAACATACCATATAGCGAGTATGGCAAGACGATAACTCCTAAATACGACGCTCAGGAAGAGGTGCTTCGCTCATTGCTCACAGAACTGACCGACGCAGCCAACGGTCTTTCCGTTTCGGGCGAGAAAGTGGAGGGCGACTTAGTCTTTGGCGGCAACTTGTCGCGATGGCGCAAATTCGCTAATTCTCTGCGTCTTCGCATTGCCTTGGAAATAGCCGACAGAGATGAGGCAGCGGCAAAGAGCGTGATTGCGGAGCTGTATGCCGACCGTGAAAATCTGATAAGCTCTAATGATGATAACGCAAGATTTGTGTTCACTTCTTCCCCTCAGTGGAATCCGTGGGCTGAGGCTTTCGCTACCCGTGATGATCAGCGAGTGTCGAAGACGCTTATCGAGAAACTTAAATCGGTGGCTGATCCTCGTCTGCCTATATTCGCGCAGTTGCCGCAAAACGAGAATATCACCACCTATCAAGGTGCGGGCAACGGTTTGTCGGCCGATGCTGCCAACAGTCAAGGCTTCTATAATCTTTCGTTGCCTGGCAAATATTTCCTTGCGGATGATGCGCCTGCCGTGTTCTTCACTTATTCAGAGGTGGCGCAGATTTTCGCCGAGTCGGCAGCGCGCGGATTTATCAATGCTGATGCCGAAGCGTGGTATAAGGAGGGCATCAAGGCTTCGCTTGCTCAATATGGCATTACGGATAATGCTGTGGTAGAGGCTTATCTTTCTCAGCCCGATGTGGCTTACAATTCCTCACGCTGGGCAGAGTTGATAGGATGGCAGAAGTGGATAGCTTATTATGGTCAGGCTCCCGACGCTTTTACCGATTGGCGCCGTCTGGGCTATCCTCATCTTGTGGCTGGGGCTTCATCCGTGCTCGACGGAGATGAGCTTCCTCGCCGCCTGTTCTATCCCGACACGGAGCAATCCCTTAATGGCGAGAACTATCGTGATGCGGTGGGGCAGCAGGGGAGCGACGAGCTTACTACTCGTTTGTGGTTCGACGTGGAAAACAAAATCAGATAAGGTCATAAAATTTCCATAATAACAAGATTTGTTCATAGCTTTAGTAGACGAATGAAGGGCTTCTCAGGCTCTTCATTCTTTTTTATTTATTGCATATAAATCCATTATAATAACTTTATTTGCATATTTATTTTGAAAAATGAAAAATATGTGTATCTTTGTGGTCATAAACAACGAATAGAGAGAATAAAAATACACATATAGCTTATGGATTATATTAAGTTGACGGCTGCCGAGGGCGCAGCGATGATTTCCGACGGAGCGACAATCGCTTTCAGCGGCTTCACTCCTAATGGCGTGGCAAAGGCTGTGGCGCGCGAGCTTTCCAAGCGTGCTGTCACTCTGCATGAGCAGGGTCGTCCGTTTGCCATAGGAATGATTACGGGGGCTTCGTCGTGTCAGAGTCTTGAGGGAGATTTCGCCAAGGCTCACGCGCTGAAATTCCGCGCGCCGTTTTCTACTAACAAGGATTTCCGCACCCACACCAATTTGGGAGAGATAGAATATGAGGACATGCACCTCGGGCATGTGGGCGAGCGTCTTCGCCGTGGGTATTATGGAAAGATCGATTGGGCTTTCATTGAGGTGTCGTCTATTGAGAGAGTGGGCGATAAATACAAGGTTGCGCTGACTTCCGCTGAGGGCATTGTGCCCACCATAGTGAGGTTGGCAGAGAGAATTATCATTGAGTTGAACAGATTTCACAGCCCGGAATCATATAAGTTGCATGATGTTTATGAATTTAAGGAGTATCCCAACCGTGAACCGATACCTATGATGCGTCTCGACGACCGTTTCGGCTCTCCTTTTGTGGAGATCGACGCGTCAAAGGTGGTCGGCGTGGTGGAGAGCAACATCCCCGAGGAGGCTCGTTCTTTCAAGGATGTGGATGATGCCACGAGAGCCATCGGGCAGAATGTGGCTGAATTTCTGTTGAGGGATCAGAAGGCGGGGCATATCCCTGCCGACTTCTTCCCCATACAAAGCGGAGTGGGGGCTACGGGCAATGCCGTGCTTTCCGCTATCAGCGAGTGTAAGGGGCTGCCTGTGATGAACGTGTTCAGCGAGGTTTCTCAAGACGCTGTAATCCGCATGATTGAGAACGGACAGATAGATCATGCCAACTGCACCGCTCTCACCGTCACCAACGAGTGCCTGCAACATGTTTACGACAATATCGACTTCTTCAGCAAGCATATCACCCTGCGTCCGAGCGAGCTTGCCAATTCTCCGGAGCTTATCCGTCGTTTCGGTGTCATTGCCATGAACACGGCTTTGGAGTGCGACATCTATGGCAATGAGAATTCCAGCCATGTGTGTGGCTCTACACTTATGAACGGTATTGGCGGTTCGTGCGACTACGCGCGCAACGGTTCTCTCACCATTTTCTATACTCCTTCCGTTGCTAAAGGGGGCGTGATAAGTGCCATCGTGCCAATGTGCTCTCATATCGACAGCACAGAGCATGATGTAGATGTCATCATCACCGAGCAGGGCGTTGCCGACCTCCGTGGAAAGGGCCCTCTTCATCGTGCGCACGAGATAATAGAAAACTGTGCTCACCCCGATTACCGTCCTCTCCTCCGTGAGTATCTTCATATCGCCGCGAGCGGTCATGAGCCGCAGAGCATGACGGCAGCCTTCGCTTTCCATGATACATTCCTAAAGCAGGGCGACATGCACCTGACGGATTTCAGCAAGTATCTGTAAAATGCTTGTTATAATAAAAATGGCTCATACATGAAACATCGTGTATGAGCCATTTTTTTATGCTGTTCAAGTTGAGTTTCGCTTCGCCAAGGAATCTCTACGCTCAATCAAGTTTGGTTTCGTGTCGTCAATGAATCTCTACGCTCAATCAAGTTTGCTTTTGCTCCGCTGAGGAATTTCCAAGTCCAATCAAGTTTGCTTTCGTGTCGCCAAGGAATCTCTACGCTCAATCAAGTTTGCTTTCGTGTCGCCAAGGAATTTCCAGCTACAATCAAGTTTGATTTTCGGTCGCCAAGGAATTTCCAAACTCAATCAAGTTTGATTTTGCTTCGCCAAGGAATCTCTAAGTCCAATCAAGTTTGCTTTTGCTTCGCTGAGGAATCTCTACGCTCAATCAAGTTTGCTTTCGTGTCGCCAAGGAATTTCCAAACTCAATCAAGTTTGATTTTGCTTCGCCAAGGAATTTCCAGCTCCAATCAAGTTTGATTTTCGGTCGCCAAGAAATTTCTACGAACCTCGAATTTTGCAACCATTAACATTTTAATATTTACAATATATGTAGTTTAATCCGCTTCTTAGAAATTCTTAATACGTTGCTATACAAGTTTTTCGGTAAAATTAAGGTGGTGATTACTAATGATGAAATATTTAAACTCACCATGTTTAAATATTTTACTCGGTTTTCGAGCTTTTTCGCATGGTTTTAAAAGCATTTTAAAAGCTTTGTATCGTGAGAAAAATAATAAGTAACACCATGCAAAGTATATTATCCACAATAATACTAATTTTGTGATTAAAAATCGATTCTTGTCATTCCCCCCCCAAAAAAAACGCAATCCTAACGCTGTTAGAACATCGTTCGAATGGCGTTCTAACAGCGTTAGGATAACGAGATATTGAGATTGATTAATAGTATGGCGAGGAGTTTATTTCAAACCATCTAAATCAAATTTGTAAATCAATGGTGATTGAATTCTTTTCTTTGTTATAAACATTGTCATGTATATGGGAGCATAGAGGATGTTTCCTTCTGTAGAGAGATTCTCGTTGCTCAATACTATTGCGTCATTGATGTCGTATTCATCCATAGACATGATGTTATTCAATGCTCTGTGGCGTTTGTAATCTTTGCCTGATTTTACTTCTATCGGCAAAACTCTGTCGTTATGCTCAATCACGAAATCAAGTTCGCCCTGCTTCTTGTTGTTATAATAATAGAGTTGTCCGAAGCCGTGAGCGGTAAGCTCCTGTGCCACGACATTCTCATATATCGCACCGAAATTAATATCGTCGTCGCCACTGATGATTTTTAGCTGAATGCCATCAGCATATTGGGCAGCGAGCAACCCGACGTCGTTCTGAAACAGCTTAAACAGACTCCTCGTACGAGCAAGCACCAATGGCGTTTTAGGCTCTTCGGCATTGTAGACAGGAAGAGCTACACCGGCGTTTTTCAGCCAAAGGAAACTATCCTCATATTTGCGGAACTTGCTTTTCTCATTAAGGTTCTTCAAAATGAATCGCTTGTTCTTAGAGTTTAGTTCCGACGGAATGATGTCGAACACTTCATTGATGTTCAGCTTCTCCTCTTTGTCGTATTGAGTGGCATCAACCTTATATAGCTTGAGAATCTCATTCTGCACATTCATCACTTGATTCAAGTCGTTGCTTTCTATATATCTGTTTACTACGTCAGGCATACCGCCGACAACAAGATATAGTCGGAAAGCATTGATTAATCTGTCGTGGATAAAGCTGTCTACAGGAATACGATTTTCCCATGCGTTGCGCACGGAGCTGATGACATCGTCGTTTACTCCTATCGCCATTAAGAACTCCTCAAAATCAAGAGGATACATATTCTCAATATCCATATATCCTACTGGAGCAGAACGCAAATCTTTAAGCTCTACGCCAAGCATAGAACCGCTGAGCGCATAGCGATAACTGCCGTCTTCTACTAAGAATTTAATGGCGGTCACAACTTCCGGGCACGCCTGCACTTCATCGAAGAATATAAAGGTGTCGCCTTTAATGAGCGGTTCGTCTGAAAATGCAGACAAGCGCAGCAGGATGTCGTTGCTGTCGGTATAGCTTTTGAAAATGCTTGTTGCGTTAGGCGTCTTGATGAAATTTATCTCTACATATCTTTTAAAATGTTTCTTGCCATATTCCCTTATAGAGAATGATTTCCCGATTTGGCGCGCTCCTGTAATGAGAAGGGCTTTCTTCTCATTATTATAAAAATCGCTGATAATCTTATCAATCTTCCTTCTTAGCATAACGAGTTGATATTTATATCGTTTATATGTAGCAAAGATAGTAAAAATCCACTTTTCCAACCGAATTTTGGCGATTTTTGTCACTTTTCCAACCGAAAAATGGGAAAATTTGCCGTTTTTCCAACCGATTTTCGCTCAAAATTGCCACTTTTTCAACTTTTGAGGGGGAATTGCCGTAAAAAGTGGAGTGCAAAATCATAAAAAGGAGCACGAGAAAGAAAACGGAAAGATACAAGACTTACCAAATTTTTAGCAAAAAAATGTTGCTGATTGAAAAAGAAATCTTATATTTGCCTAGTAATAACCCAAAATAACTAAATTAATCAAATAAAAAACTAATAAATTAACAATTAAAAAATTGTAATAACTAACGTAACGTTTAATTTATAACGACCAACCTTGTAACACATGAGAAAAGATTTATTGAAATGCTCATCGCAAAGGGTCGCAGCTTTGGTGATGGCAAGTGCGGGCTTGATGATAGCCCCACAATGCATGACGGCAGGTTTGCTAAGGGCGGCAGGTACTGAAAGTATCGCAGCTCAGGCAGGTCAGCAGAGACGCGTATCGGGTACTGTGGTTGATGCAAACGGAGAGCCTGTAATAGGCGCTACCGTGCGCGAAGTGGGTAACGCCAAGAATGGCGTGATTACCGACATCGACGGTAACTTCTCAATCAATGTGCCTTCGGGCGCGAAACTCGAAGTGTCTTACGTGGGCTATCAGACTTCTATCGTGGCTGCCAATGCCGCAAGAAATGTGACCTTGAAGGAAGACGCTGCTTTGGTAGACGAAGTGGTGGTGGTAGGTTATGGTGTGCAGAAGAAGAGCGATGTCACTGGTTCTGTGACTTCAATCCGCAAGGAAAGATTGGAGAAACTGCCTGTATCTAATGTGTTGCAGGCTGTGCAGGGTACTGCAGCCGGCGTTACCATTCAGCAGTCGTCGGCAATTCCGGGCGACGCTCCTTCGGCTCTCGTGCGCGGACAGAACTCTATCAATGCCAACTCAGGCCCTTACATCGTGGTGGACGGTGTGCCTATCAGCAAGGCAGGCGGCTCGCTCAACGATATCAACCCGGGCGACATCGAGTCGATGGAGATTTTGAAGGACGCTTCGGCAACAGCCATCTATGGTATGAATGGTGCCAACGGCGTAATCCTTATCACCACGAAGCATGGCTCCGACGGCAAGCCGAAAATCAGCTATAATGGCTATCTCGGCATAGAAGATTTCACAAATAAGCTTAATTTCTGTAACGGTGAGCAGATCACTCAGCGTTATAAGGACTATGTGGCTCAGAATGCCGGCGAAACCATGATTAATGAGTTCGTGAAAAATCAGTATGAGGTAGAAAATCAGGCTGCCGGCAAGGAAACCGACTGGATAGACGAGGCTACGCAGACTGGTATCATTCAGAATCATAACGTAAGCATAAACGGTGGCGCTGAGCATGTGAAATATTTCATTTCGGGCGACTACATGAACCAGAAAGGTCTGCTCAAAGGCTACAACTATAAGCGCTACTCAATGCGCACGAATATAGATATGGACGTGACCGACTACATGAGAGTGGGCACAAATACTTACGTAGTTTCTCACAACAAGGACGGCGGACGAGTGAACTTCGTAATGGCAGAATCAATGTCGCCTTACGCAAAGGAATTTAATGACGACGGCACTTACTGCATCTATCCTATGTATTCAGAGACCTTGTTTACCAACCCTATGCTCGGCACTACTCAGAAGCATGAGCGCAGACAATGGAACATCAATCTCAACGGATATGCAGAAATCAGCTTCGGCAAGATATGGAAGCCTCTCCGCGGACTGAAATATAAGTTTAACTTCGGTTATGCTTACGTCACCAACCGCAACAGCTACTATAACGGAAGATTGCAAAACAACAACACCGGCTACGGCGAGATTTTCAACGGCGACACTCAGACATATACAGCTGAGAACATTCTTTCTTACGCACGTGATTTCGGCAAGCATCATATCGACCTCACTGGACTTTATGCTGCTTCACGCAAGAAATACAACGACAACACGGCAAAGGCAAGCAAGTTTATCAATGATAATCTATTGTGGTATAACCTCGGCAGCGGTGAAACTCCTGAAGTGGCTTCTTATGCCGACCTTTACACAACGTGCTCACAGATGGGACGCGTAAACTATTCTTACGACAGCCGCTATCTGTTCACATTCACTGTGCGTCGTGATGGTTCTTCTGTATTCAGCAAGGGCAACAAGTGGGGCACATTCCCTTCTGTGGCTCTCGGCTGGAATATCACCAACGAGTCGTTCATGGAGAAGGCTACTGAATGGATGAACAATTTGAAGCTTCGTCTTTCTTATGGTAAGGCAGGTAACGAGGCTATCGGCGTTTATCAGACATTGAGCAAGATGAACACTGCTATGCTCGCCATGAACGGTGCTGCCAACGCTGCCCTTATCCCAAGCGATGCTATGGGTAACTCAGGACTGAGCTGGGAGACAACGAAGACTTTCAACGTAGGTTTGGACTTCGGCTTCCTCAACAACCGCATCAATGGTACTTTAGACGTTTACTTCTCTAAGACCACCGACTTGTTGCTAAGACGCAACTTGCCTAAGGTTTCAGGCTTCAACAGCGTGTATTCTAACATGGGTGAGACAAAGAACACCGGTGTGGAACTTACCATCAACTCAAAGAATATCGTAACCAAGGACTTCACATGGAGCTCTAATCTCGTGTGGTCGTGGAACAAGAACGAAATCATAGACCTCTATGGCGACAAGCAGAGCGATTTGGGAAACCGCTGGTTTATCGGCAACCCTATCGGAGTAATCTATGATTATAAGAAAGTGGGTATCTGGCAGGAAGACGAAATAGCTCGTGGCGACCATTTGCAGGTAGACCCTATCGCTAAGCCTGGCGACGTGAAGCTTGCCGACCTCGATGGCGACCATCAGATTACCGACGGCGACCGCCGCGTAATAGGACAGACTACTCCTAAGTGGATAGGCGGCTTGACCAACACATTCACTTATAAGGACTTCACTCTCAGCTTCTTCATTCAGACCACTCAGGGCATTATGCGCAACAACGCTCTCATAGCTATGGCTGGTGATGAGATGGGACGCCGTAACACTACTACGGAAATAGGTTACTGGACTCCTGAAAACAAGAGCAACGAGTGGCGCTCTCTCCGTAAGGATTCTAACCCTCACGGATATGGATTCCCACAGAAGGCTGCCTACACTCGCTTGAAAGACGTGACATTGAGCTACACTTTCCCTAAGAACATTACGGATATGCTCCATATCGGAGGCTTGCAGCTCTATGTAAGCGGACGCAACCTTGTCACATGGACCGACTGGACAGGTTGGGACCCGGAGTCTTCTGAAATACAGCGTGGATGGGGTGGATACGAGAACTCTTATCCTATGACAAAGAGTTATGTATTCGGTGTAAACTTAACTTTCTAAACAATCACTAACTATGAGACTGAAAAATATAGTATATATGATGATGGGTGCCGCGCTTACGGTGGGCACCGCATCGTGCGGAGATAGTTTCCTCGACGAGCACATGTACTCAAGTTATGGTACTGATGTGGACGACGTGAACGCTAAACTCGTGGGCTTGCATCGACAGTATGCCGCAATCTGGGGATGGTCTGGTCATCAGGGCTTCGTAGGCTGCTGGCAGGACGGTACCGACGTGGGCGCGCCGGGCGACGTGGAAGGTGTGGAAACTCCTTTCTATAAATATGCCGAACTCACTTCTGAGAATGCTGCCGTAAGCTTCTTCTGGGAAGGTCTTTACGACATCATCAACAGTGCAAATCTTATCATCAACAGCGCCAATGCCACCGACGCGGAGAAGGGCGAGGCACAGTTCTTCCGTGCTTATGCCTACAACTCTCTCGTTACGCTTTGGGGCAAAGTGCCATTGATTACCGAGTCTACCACAGTGCCACGCACCGACTATGTGCGTAACGAGGTGGCAGAGGTAGACGCAGTGATAGAAGCCGATCTCACAGCAGCAATGGCTAATCTGCCTGCCGTGGGCAGCGCAAAAGCTCCGAGCCGTATTAATAAGGATATGGCGCGCATGCTTGCCGGCGAAGCATTCCTTCGCATGGGTATGCGTGACAACTCTTATTTCGCAAAGGCAGAGCATGCCATCGACCCTATAATCACAGAGGGTAACTATGAGCTTATCCAGAAACGCTATGGCGTGTTTAAGGAAGATCCGGGAGATTTCTATCATGACATGTTCCGCTGGGGCAATCAGCGTCGCTCTCAGGGCAACACAGAGGCTATCTGGACTTTCGAGATGGAATACAACCGCAACGTTACGGGCGGTACTATCGACAATCCGCAGCAGCGTCGTAATTGGGTTTGTGCATTCCATAAATACGTTGGTATGCAAAACTGCGACTCTCTCGGAGGTCGTGGCAATGGTCGTCTGCGCCTTAGCAACTTCGTGAAATACAGATTGTTCCAGGAGGGCGACATCCGCAACTCTAATTATAACATCCGTCGTGTGCTTTGGTATAACCGTCCTGGTTATGAAGAGGAAATCGGTATCGACGCTAATGGCTATCGCGTAGACGCGAAAGACGCGAAAGCCGTTAAGGTGATAACAGTGAAGACGGGCGACAAGGTGATACCTCGTGAGGGCGACTCTCTGAATGTGTTCTATCCTCATCCTACCAAGTGGGGCGGATATGACACTACCGACGACTTCGGCTACGCTATCGTGAAAGACTGGCCTGTAATGCGTTACGCTGAGGCTTTCCTTCTTCGTGCCGAGGCTCGCTTCCGTCAGGGCAATTTGCAGGGTGCTGCCGACGACATCAACGTAATCCGCGACCGTGCCTTCAAGACTTATCGTGAGGAGACAGGTATCGCCGATGCTGGAAAGGTTTATGCCGGCGACATCAATATCGACTTCATTCTCGATGAGCGCGCTCGTGAGCTGATAAGCGAGGAAAACCGTCGTATGACATTGGTTCGTACAGGTCAGCTTGCCAACCGTGTGGAGCATTACAGCGACGAGGGCGACAAGGTGCCTGAAAGCAAGCGCACATCAGGATTTAAGCCAGATGTTCACATTTTGCTTCCTATTCCATTGTCAGAGATTCAGCTCAACAAGGACGCTGTTATGGAGCAGAACAATGGTTATGATGTTAAAAATAAGAAACAGGAATAATCATTGCGACACAACATCTAATGGATAGAAATATAAGTAAGGCAGCTTACTAAGGTCATAAATCAAATATAAGTCGAGGACTTAGGGGACGATATTTTTTAATAGACTTCCTTAAGTCCTTTTTGTATTCTCGGAAAATACATTAATTTTGTATTGCGTAAAACATAAAAACAGGACAACGACAAATACAAAATTAATATGGAATCGCTGAAACAATTATATAAAATAGGGCGTGGACCATCGAGCAGCCACACCATGGGCCCTCAGAGGGCAGCACAGATATTTTCTGCCAAAAACTCTAATGCTACCGCTTTCTTCGTAACTCTTTATGGCAGTCTTGCCGCCACTGGCAAAGGCCACATGACTGATGTAGCCATTCAGGATGTGCTTCAGCCTATCGCACCGTTGCGCATAATATGGAAGCCGCAGGTGTTTCTGCCATTCCATCCCAACGGCATGAAGTTTGAGGCTGTCGATAAAGATGGCAAGACCATGGACGAATGGACTGTCTACAGCATTGGCGGTGGAGCGTTGTCGGAGGGCAACGGCAAGGAAGACAAGCTTTCGTTTGAGGATGTGTATCCCCTCAACACGATAAAGGATATTCTCGCATGGTGTGAAGACCATGGCAAGAGTTTCTGGGAATATGTAGAGGAGTGTGAAGGCAAGGAGATTTGGGATTTTCTCGACACAGTGTGGCAGACGATGAAAAGCAGCGTTACGGCAGGGCTTAACCATGAGGGTGTGCTCCCCGGCCCACTGCATTTGCAGCGCAAGGCAGCAACTTATTATGTGAAAGCTCGTGGATATAAGGAGTCGTTGCAGTCGCGCGGACTAGTTTATTCTTACGCTCTTGCCGTGAGCGAGGAAAATGCTTCTGGCGGCACTATCGTCACTGCCCCTACGTGTGGTGCCTGTGGCGTGCTTCCAGCCGTGCTCTATCATCTTGCCACGAGCCATGAGTTCAGCGAGACTCGCATTCTCCATGCCTTGGCCACAGCAGGATTGTTTGGCAATGTGGTGAAGCATAATGCCTCTATTTCCGGTGCCGATGTAGGTTGTCAGGGTGAGGTTGGCGTAGCGTGCGCCATGGCTTCAGCTGCTGCTTGTCAGTTGTTTGGTGGTAGCACCACTCAGGTGGAATACGCTGCTGAAATGGGATTGGAACATCACCTCGGCATGACTTGCGACCCCGTCTGTGGACTTGTCCAGATACCATGTATCGAGCGTAATGCCTTCGCGGCAGCCCGTGCTCTCGACTGCGATCTCTATGCTTCGTTCAGCGACGGTCGTCACAGCGTTTCTTTCGACAAGGTGATAAACGCCATGAAGCAGACAGGTCACGACATCCCTTCTCTCTACAAAGAGACCAGCGAGGGCGGTTTAGCAAAAGTCTACGGCAAATAAGCTTAATTAGAATAACAAGAAACAGGGTGCTGCCAAATAATGGTAGCACCCTGTTCTAATTACTGCAATTTCTAAAAGATAAGAAGGGATTTATATTTTAAAATCTCCTCTGTTCATCATGAAATCAAATATGTTGATGAAAATGATGCCCTCATCATTTTGATAGCTTATGGACTGACCGCCAACAATAACCACTTTCTTGAAATCGTCGTCAATCTGTCGCAGAGAGGCTAACTCCTGGTTGCGCTTCTCTTCAGTGTCGAGATTCAGAGGAGCAACCTGAATGTAGTATCTGTCGCTGCCAAAATTACAAACGAAATCTACTTCGAGCTGCTTTCTTATGCTTTTGCCATCGCTGTTTTTGCCATTCGCAGTGACAACGCCTACATCAACGTTGTATCCGCGCATGCGCAGAAAGGAAGCAAATTCAAATCGGAAAATGTGAAATATTTGTGAAAAGTGTTACCTTTGCAACCGCTTATGAAAAAAACTAAGTTATTCAATCAGCTCAATCCGTTGAAGTTTAAACACTTCTCGCGCCATGGCTATTCTCTTTTCTCTGTATTGGGAAAAGAGGTGCTCGTTGGCGTGCTGAGCATTCCTACTCTCACTTACGCTAAGGCCGACGGCGTGGGCATATTGCCACTCGCCAAGGACTCGTTGAGCAGAGAGGAAGTGAAGCTCGACGAAGTGGTGGTAACGGGTTCACGAGCACCGCTGACAGCATTGCAGACAGCGAAACTCGTAGCTGTGATTACTCACGACGACATTCAGCATGCCGCCGCTCAGAGTATCACTGATGTTTTGAAATTAGCCACAGGCGTGGATGTCCGTCAGCGTGGTGGCTTTGGTGTACAGACGGACATTTGCATCGATGGCGGATCGTTTGATCAGGTTACTATCCTTTTGAACGGCATTAATCTAAGTAGCCCACAGACTGGTCATAACGCAGCCCTTTTCCCCATTTCTATCGACGACATAGAACGCATTGAAGTGCTTCAAGGCGCATCTTCGCGTTTGTTTGGCGCGCAGGCTTTCAGCGGAGCGATAAATATCGTAACTCGTGCTGCAGCAAAGTCAGGGGCAAAGCTCTCTGCCGAGGCTGGCTCGTATGGCACTTTTGGTGGAAACGCGTCGCTTAACATCGCCCGTGGAGCATGGAGCAACCACATCAGCGGAGGTTATCGCCAAAGCGATGGTGGCACGGAGCATAGCGACTTCAATCAGCGCCGAACATTCTATATGGGCAATTATGCTTCCAAGCATATAGACATGGAGTGGCAGACAGGACTGTTTGAGCAGAAGTATGGTGCTAATACCTTTTATAGCGCAAGCTTCCGTAATCAGTATGAGGAAACGTCACGCTATATGGCGAGCGTGAAAGCCGATATAAAGCTGCTTCGCGATGATGCTCTCCACATCCTTCCATCGCTTTATTATGACCGCGATTACGACCATTATCAGTTGATACGCAACATGGCAGGTGCGGAAAACGGTGAGAACTATCATCGCACGGACTTCTATGGCGGAGGGCTTAACGCCTATCTGTCGTGGGCTTTGGGCAAGACGGCGATAGGAGGAGAGGTGCGCAAGGAGCGAATACTCTCTACGGCTCTCGGTGAGCTAATGGATGAGTCAAGATTTAAGCGTGTGGAGTCTACAGAGAGATATTATGATAAGCGCGCGGAGCGCACCAACGCAAGTTTCTTTGTGGAGCATAACATCGTGCTCAGCAAATTCACCCTTTCCGCCGGACTGCTTGCCAATAAGAATACAGGTCTTGACAGCAAATATAGATTCTATCCAGGCATAGACATCGCCTATCGTCCATCGGACAGCTGGAAGATATACGCGTCATGGAATAAGAGCTTGCGTATGCCTACATTCACCGATTTATATATGAGCAACGCTTTGCAGCAAGGTGATAAGGAGCTGCGTCCTGAGCGTTGCGACGCTTATAAGGTGGGTGCAAGATTCAGAGAGCGAGGCATATCGGCAGTGGTAAGTGGCTTCTTCAGTCATGGAAAAGATATGATTGACTGGGTGTATCTTGCCGAGACCGACAGAAAATCTCATTGCCTGAATGTAAGCAAGCTCGACAATCTCGGAGCGAGCGTGGAGGTGGCGTTGCGTCCTCAGGAGTGGTTGGGCGACGTTTGTCCCGTTACGCAGATTAAGACCAACTATTCATACATTCATCAGAAACATGAGGCGACACAGGATATTTTCCGTGGTTTGACTGCCTTGTCATATCTGCGTCATAAGTTTGTAGCGCAGCTCGACCACCGCATTTGGAGTAATCTCTCCGCATCATGGTCGTTTCGTTGGCAGGAGCGCATGAACGGCTATCATCCATATGCCAAGCTTGACGGCAAGGTGCAATGGTCTGTGCCCCGTTATTCTCTGTATGTAAAGGCTGACAACATCACTGCTCATCGCTATCGCGACTTTGGCGGAATTCCTCAGCCAGGTGCTTGGTTTATGGCAGGCGCGACCATAAATCTTGATATATAAATAGCGTATTTTTCATAATAATATAGAACTTGGTTAATAATGTAATGGGCGGCTTCTCTTATGTTGAAGTCGCCCATTTTGCTTATAAAAAAATATTATTTTAAGTTTATCTTTTTAAGATATATAAAGTGTATCAGCAAGGAACTTGTCGCTGTGGACAGCAAACTGCCATTATGGTTTTTATATTTATAAAAGGACTAGTTCCGTCTGTATTTATTATGAAATATCAATATGTCTGGACAGAATAAATCTATCCGATGGCATAGTTAAACATAAACTGCTAATGATTAATACTTCATTTCAAATTTTGACAATGATTTAATGGTAGAATATAAACACAAGATATCAAAGAAAGTCTTGTTCATAACATGGAATTGTTTGTTGCTAACAAGAATGAAGTATAAATTTTTGTGCTAAATACAAAAGAGAAAGCGTGGATCATAACTTTAAGTATCTATTTTTACGAATGATTAGGAGAACCAACAGAATAACAGATATAGTTATGTCCACGCCTATATTATCGAAAGCGATGTCTTATTATCTCACCACAAATTTCTTACCGTTCTTTATATATACGCCCTTGGGTAATCCTGCAAATGAGTTGGCTTGGCGACGAACAAGAACTCCCTGCAATGTGTATATATCAGCAACTTCATTGTCATCATTTTGAAGAGCAGAAATGCCCGTGGCTGACTGTTCTACAAGTTCTACCTTTATATTCTTTAAATATAGATGACCTTGATTTTTACTTAATGCGTGGAAACCGATGTGATAATCACCTGTGAGAGAAGGGGTGAAACTGTATTTATAAGTAGAATATTCACCAGACTGTGGATTCAAGCTGTCTACCAATGTGGTGTAACCATCAAAATTAAAGCTCTCTCCATAAGCTATGGCTAAACGCTCTTGGAATCTCTCAACCTCACGTTTGGAATCAAAAATTACATTATATGTCTTTCCTCCCTCAAAATGGATCAACGGACTAACAAACCAGTCGTTAGCACGTTGGTTGCTCTCATAATAGACAACGCACTTGATAGCATTGTTATAATCCCAATAGCCTTCATGCTGGATAACATAACCATACATCTCACTATATTTCTTATCGCCATTAACATCAACACTGACAAACGTTTCAAAATCTTTCTTCGATTCCAATGCGTTGTAATATGGAACAGTGAATGTAGGGCCATCGGCAAAAGCATTCGATTTGTTTATCTCAGATTTTTGGTTGCCATTTATTGCTTGTACGCCATAAGTGTAACTTGTCATCTCCGTAGGATTCAATCCGTCCTCATACTCTGTATTGCCTATATTCTCGGCAACAACAACGTTGTCAGGATAGCGCACTACATTATATTTCAAATTCTCGCTATCAAAATATCCTCCATGCAGCACTTCGGTAGGAGCATTCCATATCACTTTTGCCGTATGATTTTCTATGGTAAGCTTCACATCGCTTGGAGCTTGGGTTACATCATAACCTATCCAGGCTAAAACTTTTTGCTCTACGCCATCTCCTTTATCGTTAGCTATAGTCACAATAAACTTGGTTTCGCCACCATTCTTAACTACTACAGGTACAGATTCTATTGCACCAGACTGAGTTTTGCCTGTGGCTATGACTTCATTTGCGACAACAATCTTATATGTCAATTCGCCTGTCAAATCTTCGCCTGCATTAGTCTTTGTAGGAACTGTGAATTTAACGTTACCATTAAGAGCGCCATTCTTGAAATCAACAGATAAATCACTTACGGCTGCCGGTGCTTCTTCATCGGCAGCTGGCTTTGGTATATAAAGAGATACCACTTGAGCTGTTTCTGGATATTTTACTACTTTGGTTGCCTTTCCCGTGGCTGTATCTATATAGAAAAGGAATGTCTCAAACTCTAAGTCCTTTGTGTTCCAGCAATAAGCCGACAAGTATAGATTGTTGGTTTTAGGATCGAAAGTGGAACTCATTGTATGGATACCATCTTCAAGGAGGAAAGTAAGATTATAGGCAGCGAGACCAAGATTGCCGACAAATGTTAATTCGCCAGTTTTGCTGATTTTATATAAGTTTTCACCCTTTGAGATGCCATACAGCTGTCCGCTGTTGTCAGCAGCGATTGTGCATATCATAGAGTCAAGACTCGCGATAATCTTTAATTTCACGTTGGCGAAATCCACTTCATTCAGGTTGTATTTTGTGGACAATACATTGCCATAATAATCTGTTTTCACCACCACATTAGTACTATAGATCTTACCCGAAACAGGGTCTTGAGTGAAATCGCAGCTTGAGAAATCCTTGTCCACATCCACCGGCGACTTCTTAAGTTTCCATGTTTCTGTGTCATAAGTGTAAAGCTGATAGTAATAATCATAAGAGTAATAATCAAAGTCGCGCACCACGAAATTATATTCTCCGTTGGCAATCAGTCCATTGCCAGTTGCATAGAAGTTAAGGCTTGTTGGAGAAACATTCTTAAACTCGAAGTTGGTAGGTGATGCGCTAAAAGAATAAACGCCATATGGCTTATCCTGATCTGAGCGGGCACCCCAACTCGACATGTTGATAATATTGCCGTAAATGGTAGGCACATAATCATTTGCTGCTTTAACAACAGACAAATTGATTTGCGCAATTAGCGCAAGCATTAGAGTAATGATTTTCTTCATAAAATCAACGTTTAATAGGTAAATATATATTATTAGAAATCTCTCTCTGAAAAATATGAAATCTCTTTATCTCAAATATCAGCTACAAAAGTATAAAAAATATTCATTCAAATGGTATCAATCCGTAATTTTTAAACAAATTATGGCATATTGGGATATTCTTTTTTAAGCTCTTCGTATTGCAGGTTAGTCTTGGCAAGAAAGACTTTATATTCCTCTGAATCGGGATTGAAAGGATTGTGGGAAAGAGCGGCACGGATAGGGTGCCACTTATCTAAAAATTGGAATGTTTCGGGAGCGAAGAATGTGTCGGCAAATTGCTCATATATAAATTCTACCGCTTGTTCTGATGGGTGGAGCATGTCTGCCTTATAAAAACGATAATCGCGCAGCTCATCGTTCATTATCTCGTAAGCAGGGAAATATGTTACGGTGTCGGGGTATGATTTCGCCAGTTTGTCGGCAGCAAGAAGAAGTGTTGCCTTGCTCAGCGCGCTTTCATGAAAACCATATTTCGCGTATCGGATAGGGCTGACTGTGATAATGACATGAACCGATGCATTGCGTTTAATAAGCGTTTCAACGGCTTTTAAAAGGTAATTAAAACATTCCTCAATGCTTAATTTCTCCTCGTGAAACAGTCGCTGTGGGCGTTTTTGGCAGTTGTCTACAATTTCGCCTGTTTCTTTTAGAATGTAGACGTGATTAGTGCCAAGAGTGAACACAGCGGTTTGCGGAGCGCAGTCTGTTTGCTTCACAGTGTGCAGAATGCTTGCGGGATTATACATCACGCCAAAAGGATTTACCACGGCATGAAACTTCTCGTCAATGAATCGCGCGCCGATGTTGTCGGCAAAACAAGACCCTACGAAGAGCATGTCTTCGCAGGGTTTTATTTTAAATGTAGATTTTGGTATTGCTACTTCAGTTCTGAATTTCATTATTGCTTGTCTTTCTTTCTGTAAGAAATAAATGCCAACACAATGAGCAATGCTATCAATATGCCGTAAGCAACATAAGCGATAGTGTCTGTCACCTTGATTGACTTAGGATGGAAGTCGAGCACTACTTCATGCTTGCCGGCACTTACGTTGAGCGCACGCAATACATAGTTTGCTCTGCCGAGTTCTACGTCTTTGCCGTCTACGGTAGCTGTCCATCCCGGATAATAAATCTCAGAGAACACGATGATGCCGCCTTTGCCTGAGTTTACATTATATACGAGGTGGTTAGGAGCATAGCTCTTTATTGTCACGATGGAAACATCATCCTGCTCAGCGGCATTGCCGAGCTGTGTCTTGAATTTCGCGTCGGCGACAGCCTCATGGCGCAAGTCTATCTTGCCTGTCTTCTCAAGCTCCTCATTGGCATTCTGAGCGTATGTTATCTTATCCACAAACCATGCGTTGCCGTAGGTGTAAGGATTGCGCACAGGCACGGTTTGTCCGCCCTGCAAAGGCAGAATCATGTAGCGAGTGTTGAGCATATTGAGTATAGGGAATATGCTGTCGCCGTTCACCTTTGTCATGTCGCCTTGCGCGTTGGCGATGGCAGGCATTGCATTCTGCATTTCTGGAGCTATGTAGGCGTCAATCAATTCCTGATAACGACGCAGTTTGGCAGCATGATAACCGCCGATACTCTTGTGGTAATAAGAAGTTTCATTCTCATTAAACGTGTTGGAAGCAAAGTTCAGCACACGGAAGTCGAGAGTCTTGTCCTGAAGGATTATTTTATCTGTCTGCGTCATCTGTTGAGGCTGAGTGCGCACATTTGCGTCAACAAACATATCATCGTTGAGATAACGCTTGTTTACCTGCCACATATCAACAAGGCAGAGCACAGTTAAAGCACCGATCATAATAGAAGCGTTCACTTTCTTAGCAGAGTATAGCCACAAGAACAGTGTTCCGATGATGATAATCCAGAATGAACGCCATGCGTCTGCCGAAACTACAGCTTCGCGCATGGTGCGCAGATTACTGAGCAACGGATTGAGGTATTCTGCCGGCAGACCTTGTTGGAATGCTCTCATCTCGCTGCTTGAAACGAAGTCGGAGAAACAAGCTCCTGGCATTACAGCGAAGACAAGTGCCACGCCTGCCGTCAGAGCAAGGCTTATAATAAAGCATTTACGCTTTGTTTTCAGTATCTCAGGTTCTTCCACAATTCTCTTCAGTGCAAGCATTGCGAGCAGAGGGATTGTAAACTCCGCTATTACGAGAATTGAAGACACCGTGCGGAATTTGGCATAGAGAGGAACGTAGTCTATAAAGAAGTTGGTGAAAGGCATGAAGTTTCTACCCCATGAAAGGAGGATAGACAGTATTGTGGCTGCCAACAACGCCCACTTCGTAGGGCCACGCACAATGAAAATGCCTAATATGAAGAGCATTAAGACAAACGCGCCTACATATACCGGGCCGCTTGTCATAGGCTGCTCACCCCAATATTGTCCTATCTGCTGATAAATCTGAGCGAAATTGGTGTCGGCTTTTTCCATTGCCACCTTGCTTCGTGACAATGGCACGCTTGCTCCACCCTTTACATTCGGCACAAGCAAAGTCCATGTCTCGTCTATGCCGTAGCTCCATTGAGTGATATAGTCGCGATCAAGACCGCTGCTCGTCTGGTTGGCAGCATTTCTCTTCACCAACTCGCTTTTTCCGCGCATCGTCTCCTGACCATATTGCCATGTGTGGTATAGGTTGCTTATGTTCATGCACACACCGAGAGCCGCGCCCACAGCGCATACAGCCGAAGCCTTCCAGAAATTAGCCATCTTTCTGTTGCGAATGGCGTCGATAAGATAGCCGATAACCATGAATAGAATGATAAACAGATAATAATATGTCATCTGCACATGGTTTGCCAGCACCTCAAAGCCTGAGAAAATGGCAGTCACGATAAGTCCTGGAATGTATTTGCCCCTGTAAGCCAATACTATACCGGCTATCATAGGAGGCAAATAAGCCAAGGCATACACTTTCCATATATGTCCTGCTGCTATGATTATAAAGAAATAGCTTGAGAATGCCCATATAATAGAGCCGAGCACCGCAAGATGCTGACGGAAGTCGAACGCGCGGAGCAGAATATAGAAGCCGAGGAGATAAGCGAATACATACCACACATAGTCGGGCATCCACAAATGATAAGCGTCTGTCGCCGTGGAAAGGATTTTCTGGCTTGTGTAGCTTGGCGCGCTCTGATAGGTAGGCATTCCGCCGAAGAGAGCGTTGGTCCATCGTGATTCTTCGCCTGTCTTCTCACGATACTGTGATATTTCCTGTCCGGCACCACGTCCTGCTGAGGCATCGTGCTGAAACAATACTCGCCCGTCGATGTCGGCAGGCATGAAATAAGCAAAAGAGATAACAGCAAACAGTGCTATCGCTGCTATGTCTTGCCAGTACTTCTTTAGTAAAGTAGTCATTCTCTATAAAACGTTTTTAGATTATAGCGACAAAAGTACAAAAATTAAATACAAAATGGATTTATCTCCTTGTATTATTTCACCAATATCTTGTAATCCTTCATGCTTCCGGGAGCATTTTTCTCTGCTCGTGGCAGATATTCTATCGCTGAAATGTTTTGCTCAGTGCCAAGATCTATTACAATATATTGTGGCAGTCTTTCTGCGCCATTGCTTTTCCAGAAAGTGCTTTCCTGCAGGTCGTACACTTTGTCACCTGTGTTGTTGCCATTGTTCAAATCTTCAGATGAAGCGTCTTTTAATGTCCATGGCTCGCGGCTCAGTCGTTTGCCGTCAGCGTCTTGTGCATACAGTTCAGCAATAGCCACGCTCTTTCCTCCGTCGTGAGTGCTTTCTGCTACGATGGCTACATAGCGAGCTTTCACTGTTTTCCCGAAAGATAAAGTTTGCCATCCGTTGCCTGCTTTTGTTGTGCCATTTTTTACGAGAGCATATTTCTTCAAGTCTTCCTTGCCTTTTCGCTCTCTGTGAATATTCAGCTTGTCAAGCTCGGGGTGGTCTTGGCAGAAAGCAGTCGGTTCACCTTCCGCGCCTACTACATCAAGCACTATCACTTCGTTTCTGCCTTTCTTCAGCCAGCAGCCAGGTAAATACAATGTCTGCTGCGGGCCGATATTCCAAAATCTGCCGAGAGCATGACCGTTTACATACACCTGACCTTTGCCGAAGGCTTCCATGTTGATAAATGTGTCGCCCACTTTCTTTATGTTAAAGTAGCCACGATAATAGCCGGCAGTTCTGAGGTTTCTATTTTGTTTGGCAGCCTTGTCGCTTAATGCTTTCTGGGTAGTGGCGTAGTCATCAGGGATGGTGCAGATAGTCCAGTTCTTAATGTTCCATGTCACTTCATTGCCGCCAATTTCAGCGTTAAGCGTCACCTTATCCGTTATGCCTTTAAAGTCTTTTATCGCGCGCCCGAAGTTTATTCTTCCCATTGCTTCCACAACGATGGTGAGTTTCGCGCCCTCCTCGTTTATGGCAGGTATCTTCAGTGCCTTTTCGTTCTTCACTCGGTCTATCGTTCCGATATATTTATCGTTGATAAACACCTGCGCGTAGTCATGCGGATCATCAATTCTGAGAATGCTTTCCACGCCTGTCTTCGGCAATGCCGCTGTATAAATCATTGAGCCCCAGCCCATGTCGAGTTCTTCCATCGTTTTAATGTCGCGACTTGTCATGCTCTTATTAATGCCATTCCTCAAAGGCGAAAATTCTGAAAACTTGAATTTCGGAACGCTTATCAAAGGCATTGGAGTTTTGGGGATGGCTGGCAGCTTCTTGCCGTCGCTGTATTTCTCCATCATCTTGCGCAGCTCATAATATTTTGGCGTAGGTTGTCCGTATTCATTTATTGGCGCGTCGTAATCATAGCTTGTCACGTCGGGCGCAAATCCAGGTGAGTTAGCGCCTGCCCAATGTCCGAAACTCGTTCCTCCGTGGGTCATATATAGTGAAAAGCTGATACCTTTTGAGAGCATTTCGTCGAGTCCGGCTACCATATCTTTTGCCGGGCGTGTTTCGTGGCGTGCTCCCCATTTGTCAAACCATCCGCTCCAAAATTCCGAACACATCTTAGGAGCGTTAGGGCGCAGTTCCGACAGCCTTTTGAATTGGCTGTCGATGTTGGCACCTGTTCCGAAGTTCATTGTCCAGACAAGGTCGTCAAGTCCGTTTCTCTCAAAGTTGCTTGCCCAGTCGCATTGAAACAGCGTCAGCTCTTTGCCATAGATGTCGCGCAAGCAGTCGCGTATCTCGCTTACGTAAGGTTTGTTCACGCCATAAGAGCCATATTCGTTTTCCACCTGCACCATTATTATCGGGCCGCCATTCTGAATGGTGAGCTGCGCGAGCTGTTCGCCCACTTTCTTCTCGAATATTTTCACTCGTTCCATGAAGTAAGGGTCTTGCTCTCTCAGCTTTATATCTTTCTTTTTCAGCAGCCACCAAGGCAGACCGCCCATTTCCCATTCCGCGCATACGTATGGTCCGGGGCGCACTATCACATACATTCCGTTCTTTTGTGCCATTCGGCAGAATGCCGCTATGTCGTTGTTTCCGTTGAAGTTGAAGACTCCCTCTTGCTGCTCATGAATGTTCCAGAAAATATAAATACAGATAGTATTCATTCCCAATGCTTTGCACATCTTTATGCGATGTTCCCAATAAGCGCGAGGAATGCGAGGGTAGTGTATTTCGGCTGCTTTCACTATGAAAGGTTTGCCGTTGAGTAGAAATGTCTTGTTGCCAGTAGTGAATGTTCCTCCTTTGTCGGCAGCAATTGCAGTGCCGTTCATTGCGAGGGCAAATGTTAGTGTAAGGAATAATTTTAGGAATTTCTTCATATCTCTTTTAACGGTCGTTATACGAGTTAGTTGTTTTGAATGTTTGCCTTGCAAATTTAGTAGTTTTATTATATTACGCAATAAACTTTTTCTTCTTTTTTGCCTGATGATTAGAAAAGTCATCTTCAATTAATTGCCAATCCCATCGTTCTTCCTCTTCCTTTCCGCAGAATGTTTTGATATGTGGAGAATGGGTTTTAATATTTTATTTCGTAACTTTGCGGAGGTTTCGTTTTCTCATTGATTATGTTGTAGAGAAGAACGAAATCCTTAAATTTGCAGAATATGAAAATAGGAGTTATTGTGGCGATGGAGAAGGAGCTGAAGCAGCTTCGCTCTATCATTTCAAATGCTCGTAGCGAGCAACATAACAGCAAAGAGTTTTATTTGGGCAATATCGGTGAAAACCAGATTGTTGCCCTGCAATGTGGTATAGGTAAGGTGAACAGCACTATCGGCGCTGTAGAGCTTATCAATCATTTCCGCCCCGACCTCGTAATTTCTACGGGCGTGGCAGGCGGTGCCGACGTTAGCCTTAACCCTACGGAAGTGGTAGTGAGCACAGAGCTTGCTTATCACGACGCTTATTGCGGTAAGGAAGTGGAGTTTGGGCAGATTATCGGTCAGCCGGCGCGTTTCGCAGCCCCGAAGGAATATGTGGAGAAAGCGTTGTCGCTGAATTGTGGCACAAGTATCCATTCAGGTCTTATCGTGAGCGGAGAATGGTTTGTAGACTCTAAGGAGAAGATGCAGTCTATTATGGATAAATTCCCCGACGCCATGGCTGTGGATATGGAGAGCTGCTCTATCGCGCAGACTTGCAATGTGTATAATGTGCCGTTCATCAGTTTCCGCATTATCAGCGACGTGCCTTTGAAAGATACCGACGCAAGCCAGTATTATGATTTCTGGGAGCGCATTGCCGAGGGCAGTTTTAATGTAACAAGAAGTTTCCTTGAAAGTATTTAATTTAAGATATGGACAAAATACCAAGTTTTACCATCGACCACACTCGCCTGAAGCGTGGCATATATGTAAGTCGTAAGGATGAAGTGGGGGGCGAGGTCGTCACTACATTCGACATCCGCATGAAAGAGCCTAATCGTGAGCCTGCCGTTCACATCGGTGCATTGCATACTATTGAGCATCTCGCTGCTACTTATCTCCGCAACGACGCTGAGTGGAAAGACCGCATAGTTTATTGGGGCCCTATGGGTTGTCTCACAGGTAATTATCTCTTGCTTCGTGGCGATTATGAGTCGAAAGACATCGTCAAGCTGATGCAAGATACATTCCGCTTCGTAGCCGATTTTGAGGGCGAAGTGCCGGGCGCTGCTCCAGCCGATTGTGGCAACTATTTGCTTCACGATCTTCCAATGGCAAAATACGAGGCACGCAAATACCTCACTGAAGTGCTTATGAATATGCAGGAAGACAACCTCATATATCCAAGCAAGAAATAAAAGTGATAACATTAAGTAATATATAATGAAAACATATATACTTGATTCACTTAATCGTTTTAAGAGATATAGCCAAAACCTTGATGTAAAGACCATTCTTTGCAACAAGGAATGGCTTGTCTTTAATGATTCGGGTGAGAAAGAGGTTTATATCTTCCATGAAGATGGAACGGTGCTGGTTACTGTGAACGGAGTAGGAAAAGATGTTTATTGGAAATACGAGCCTGATAACCAATCTATTATATTGATAGATAAAGAGAATAAATATATGGTTCGTCCTGCTTTCGTAGATGAAGTCGTGCTCGCTTTAAATTTGGATGGCACTGAGCAATGTATGTTTTTAATACAAGCAAATAATGCCATGCATTTCTCTCCTAAAAGTCTGCTTGAATTAAAACAATATTTTATAGAAAAGCAGCAAATTATAGAGTCTATGGGGTTGCCGTCAACAAGTACGATTAGCGATATTAATAAGGCAGAGAAAGAAAAAGATGCTATAGTATATTCAGTGCTACGTAAGACTCCAAACGGAATAGAATACTGTGTTTCAAACATAAAAAAGAAATATTTACATCAGCTTGATGGATATATAGATGATGCTATTAAGGATAAGGCTCAATTGTCACAATCGTCTGATTCGATAATAGCTATTCTTTTAATAATCTGTGTTTTATTAATTGGACTTGTTGTATCGGCTTATAATAGTTTTTGTGGAATAGCTCTTTTCGTATTTGCTATTAGTTTGTTAACGTATTTTGTTTGGTCTTATGTCCGTAATGCATACAAGAAGGAGACAGAAATAGCATCAATTCTTTCCAATTATTTAGTTGATAATAATTTGCTACACGATGATTTTGATAAATTCAAAATCTCTTTCTTTAATTCTTCCTTTATTGAAATAAGTTATAACGAAAAGTAATTGTATATTTGCAATATAAGTAAGAACTAATGTCGGACTTTAAGTATAAAGAACAGATAACAGCCTTATTGAAACGAGGAATTAAGTTGCCTCATTTGCATAAGCCGAATGGTATTAAGGCATTTAGATTCGCATTTGAATCAAAGCCAGATAAAAATCATTTGCCTGCGCTCATTCAGAAACCTTCTCGTCGCTTGCCAGATGAGGCTCTGATGTCTGGATATGCGTTATCTTGTTTTGACGATGAAACTAAAGCCGTAGATAGGTATAGAAATTTGCAGGAAAGTTTCCCAAGAATATCAAAGACAATAGGCGATTCTATTTGTCAAGGTAACATTGGCAATGATGACGGCCTTGTTACAAAGGTTGATAGCAATTCCGGGCATTTCGACCTCTATGAATTTTTAGAATGTGATTTGAACAAGTCTTTTAAAATTAAATATAGTTTATTATGATTAAAGTAAAAGGATATGATGTGGAATTCAAATTCAGTCAGTTGAAGAAACGAGTGGATTTGATAGAGCAGGATGGCCCTCTACTTTCTCTCTTTATAAGTAATAACGGAGACTATTATTTATATTATTGGTTAGACTGTAATGATTCATATAATCGATGGCTCTTATTGAGAGTAGATTTGGATAGCCTCGAACGATATATTGACGGCAAATTGTCACTTCGTGATATTATCACAAATCCTCTTGATGGTCTTGTGTGGCTGACAGATATTGATGCCGATATGAAACATAATAACACGAAGCTTGTGCCCGTTGGTGATATTCCTAATGACTATATACCGACTCCGCAATCTTATTTCAAATTTGAGAAAAACAAAGAAATAGTAAATGCTATAAATACAGATAAGTATGAAATACTGATTCCGCATAGTGAGCGAAGCAAATTTTCAAAATTAGTAGCTAAGATGGGATGGAAATTATCTTCGGGATTCATCCACAACATAGCGCAAAAGGCAGCTGTGTTGTAATGTGATATAGATAAGTAACATACTTATAAAAAACGTCCGCAATGCCAAGAGCGTTGCGGACGTTTTTATGTTTTGTATGCAGACGACTGAAGTCTGCCGATTGTTTCAAATATGATAGAATATATGAAACTTATTATTCTGCTGTAATAGGCTTGTACTTAGGCACAAGAACCTTCATTATCATCCAGCCAATGAGGTAAGCTACGGCGCAGATGCAGAAGATAATCATGTAGGCAGCAGGCTTGCCCTCAAATCCGAAGAATGAGAAAGCTGCGCCCTGCTCCTCAGCGTAAGTGAAGAGAGCACCTGAACCTGAGTTGATAAGCGCTGAGCCTACACCGCCTGCCATCGTGCCGATACCGGTTATAGTAGCGATTGTGCTCTTTGGGAACATATCACCTACTGTAGAGAAGATGTTTGCGCTCCAGCTCTGATGAGCTGCACCCATAATACCCATGAGGATGATTGGAATCCATGGTGTGCCGAGTGCTGAGCCGAGAGGCTGAGCAAACAAGCCTACCAATGGGAAGAACGCGAAGATAAGCATTGACTTCATACGACCTGCGTATGGCTCCATGCCCTTCTTATCAACGAAATATGTTGGAAGATAACCGCCGGCGATAGAAATCATGGTGATGAGGTAGAGCACGAAAATCATTGCCATGCCCTGGAAATCCTTAGGATCGATACCATATTCTGTAGAAAGGTAAGCCGGAGTCCAGAACAGGATAAACCACCAAACACCGTCGGTCATAAACTTACCTACGATGAACGACCATGTCTGACGATAAGTGAAGCACTTCAAGAAGCCGATAGACTTCTCTTCCTTGCCAGTCTGCTCCTGTGCCTGTGGCTCTGCGTCGTTGTCCTGCTGAATGTAAGCAAGCTCGGCAGCGTTTACCTTCTTGTTCTCGCTTGGCTTGTGGTAGATAAACAACCAGCATCCCATCCATACATAGCCTAATGCACCGATGATGATAAATGCCATCTCCCAACCGCAGTATTTAGCGATTACAGGGATTGTGAACGGAGCGATAAGCGCGCCCACTGATGAGCCGCTGTTGAAGATAGATGTAGCGAAAGCACGGTCTTTCTTTGGGAAATATTCCGCTGTCACCTTGATGGCTGCAGGGAAGTTGCCGCTCTCACCGAGGGCGAGGATGCAGCGTGCGCCGAGGAAGAGCCAAACGCTCACAGAGGCTACTGCCAATCCCGCGTCGGCACCGCCCGACTGAGCGAATGCGCGCAGACATTCCTTTGCGCTTTCAAAACCTTCAATCCAGTTGCCTGTCAATATACCGCTTGTGGCGATACCGCAGAAAGCGTGGAGCACAGCGCCTGTTGACCATACGAAGATAGCCCACAGATAACCTTTCTTTGTGCCCATGAAGTCGATAAACTTACCAGCAAAGAGGTTGCAAATAGCATAGGCGATAGAGAATACGCCAGTGATAAGACCATAGTTGGCGTCTGTCCAACCAAACTCTTGCATGATACCACCTTCGCCAGGGTAGGTGAGTGACAGAACCTGTCTGTCCATGTAGTTGACCGTAGTGGCGAAGAAAAGCATTACGCAGATCAGCCAGCGCACATTGGTCATTTTTTCTGTTTTCATTATTTATAGTAGTTATTTGTTATTTCAATGATGGAATGCCCACTACCTGCATATCGGTGTAGATGAGGTTTTCGCCTGCCATACCCCAGATAAAGGTGTAGTTGCTTGTGCCTGCTGCGCAGTGAATGCTCCATTGCGGAGAGATTACTGCCTGCTCGTTGTTGAGCCAGATAGGGCGTGTCTCCTGTGGCTCGCCCATCACGTGAAGAATCTTCTGTCCTTCAGGCACTTTGTAATACATATATGCCTCCATGCGGCGAGTGTGGGTGTGAGCAGGCATAGTGTTCCATACAGAACCCTCCTTCAACTCTGTGATACCCATCTGCAACTGGCATGAGCGCACGCCTGCCACGCCGTCGATAATCATCTGGTGGATTACTCTGTCGTTGCTCTCCTTCAAAGAACCGGCCTTGATGTTGTTGGCCTCCTTCAAGGTCACTTTCTTTACAGGATAGCTTACATGGGCGCAAGCTGAGTTCATATAGAATTTCGCAGGCTTGGCAGCGTTTTTGCTTGCCAAAGTGATGTCCTTAGCGCCGCGACCAATGTAGAGAGCCTCCTGGAAGCAAAGAGTATATTTCTTGCCGTCTACAGTCACTGTTCCCTCCTCGCCGATGTTGATGATACCAAGCTCACGGTTGTCGAGCAGATTCTTCTTGTCGAAGTCCTTGTTGGTGTAGAGAGGAGCTATTGAGGTGAGCTTCAAAGGAGCTGTGGTAGGCTCTGCGCCACCGATGAGGAAACGGTCATAGAAAGAGTATGTCCAGTTTACCTCGCCCGGAGCGAACACCTTTTCTATAGCGTATTCACCACGCAAGCGGCTTGTCGTGTAGTGTTTTGCGTCTTCCGGATGACTTGCCCAGCGCACATTATAATATGTGTAGGCATTCTCGGCTTTCACTTCGTAGCCTTTGTTTTGGCAATTCTGAGCGAAGCCGAAGCCTGCTGCCATCAACATTGCCAAGCTGAAAAATATCTTTTTCATACGTGTGTATTTATTTTATTTCTTCTTTGTTTTATGTCTGTTCTTTATTAGTTCTTCTCGCTCTTCACGATAGCCTTATGGTTGATATACATAAGGGCTACTGTTATTACTACGAGAATGCCCGCGCCGATGTACTTCAAGTAGTTCGTGAGCGCGAAGATAGCGTAGCCATAGAGTGATGACGCGAAGTCGAGCGCGCCGGCTGAGAATCCCTCTGGCACTTGCGCTGCCTTGTCCTGAGTGGCAGCGAATACAGAGTTGGCAGCCTGTGTGAATGCCGGTGCCATGTCTGTCACGAAGTAAAGTCCGAAGATGAGGGCGATAAGTCCGATGAGGAATGTCTTCACCACGTTACCCTTTGTGAATGGCAACACGAGTGGGAAGAGATAGAACATTCCGGCGAGCGAAGCCAAAGGCAAGAACTGATTTCCCGGCAGGATAACAGCTATAACGATGGCAACAGGAATGAGCAATACGGAAACTACAAGCGTAGTAGGGTGACCGATCACCAAAGCCGGGCTCATGCCGATATACACTTTCTTTCCGTTCCACTTCTGGTTTACCAATTCCTTTGTCTTCTCTGAAATAGGCATTAATCCGTCGATGAAAAGCTTTGTGATACGAGGTATAAGCTCCATCACTGCGCCCATCGTAACGCCAAGGAAGAGCACATTCTTAGCCACTTCTCCGAATGTAGCCGTGCCGTCGGTGAGACTCTTTATGTTGGCTGCCAGTCCGATAATCATGCCCACGATTACGCCGATAACCAAAGGCTCGCCCAGCACGCCGAATTTCTTTTTCAGTCCTTCAGCGTCTACATCCAGTTTTGAGAAGCCAGGAATCTTATCTAATATCCAGTTTATACCAATAGCAAATGGCACGAAGCTCTGGCAGAAAGGCTGTGGAATAGAGATGCCGTCGAGGTTCTCATAATAGCCTTGGAATTTTTCTGCCGTCATGTCGGCTACCACAAGCGTAATGATGTAGCATACGATTGCGGCGAAATATCCCCAAACCAAGCTCTGACCGCTTATGAAATAAGCTACAGCTCCGATGAAAGCGAAATGCCAGTAGTTCCAAAGGTCGATGTTCACCGTGCGAGTGGTCTTAGTGAGGAGCATGAGCAAGTTTATGCCCAGGCAGATAGGGATAATCAGCGCGCCAACGGCAGTGTTGTAAGCCACCGAAGCTGCTGCCGGCCAACCCATGTCGAAAACCGACAGTTGCAGGTTGTAAGCCTTCTGTATCATGTCGAGAGGGCCATTGAAGTTTGTTGTGAGCAGAGCTGTTACCACGCCCAGTCCCACGAAACCTACGCCTACATAAAGACCTGATTTCAGGGCTTTGCCGAATTTCATTCCGATGCACAAGCCGATAATGGTAAAGATGATAGGCATCATCACGCTTGCGCCTAAGCTAATGATATAGCTGAAAACTTGTTCCATTATAATTTTAAGTTTTTTGAAATTTATAGTTTTGAGCCTAATGAGTTAGGGGTTCTTAGTCTCATTATTATTGTTTTCAAGTTATACTTGTAAAATCACAATATGGCGCAAAGTTACAAAATTAATTCTTATTTCCGTAAGACATTTATATTAAATTGTTTGCGTGAACAGCAACAATCCTTTAAAAAGATGATTATATAAAGGTATGAGTGACAATTGCTTTCTATTTCATTAGTTGCACGTTGTCAAAGTTATCTCCCGAGTTCAGGTAAATATATAAAATGAAAGGAGCGGCATTCTCGTGATGAGAGTGTCGCTCTATTGCTTTCAATATCTACTAAAACTACACTTTTCAATGAAATTTAGTGCTATAAAACTACACTTTTCAATAGAATTTAGTTCCGCGAAACTACACTCTTATAATGACATTTAGTACCATAAAACTTTAAATTTCAATGAATTAAGGTGAGCTTTTTTTAGTTTCTATAAAGATTTGTCTGTAGAGTTGTGTGGCTAAATCTTCATTTTTAGGATTTCTCTGTAGAGTTGTGCCGCGAAATCTTCGTTTTAAGATTTGTCTGTAGAGTTGTGCAGCGAAATCTTCGTTTTAGGATTTGTCTGTAGAGTTGTGCAGCGAAATCTTCGTTTTAGGATTTTCTTGCAGAGTTGTGCAGCGTAATCTTTGTTTTAGGATTTGTCTGTAGAGTAGTGTGGCGAAATTTTCATTTTAGGATTTGTCTGTAGAGTTGTGTGGCAAAATCTTCATTTGGGGATTTTCCTGCAGAGTTGTGCAGCGAAATCTCATTTTTAGGATTTGTCTGCAGAGTTGTGTAGCGAAATCTTCGTTTTAGGATTTTTCTGCAGAGTTGTGTAGCGAAATCTTCGTTTTAGGATTTGTCTGTAGATCTTTCTCTCCTTCTGCCAATAAAGATTATGGGCGTGTAACTCGCCCAGTTCTTGATTAAGTTATTTTGAGTGTCATTCAAATCGTGTTCTGGTTATGTTCTTGAAACCTTATTATCGGGATGCATAACATCTTTCGAACATTACTCAAACGCTGAATAAAAAACTATGTTTATCTGTGAGAGATAAATAAAATCAGAGAGATTATAAATATCCTCTTCGCATATTAAAGTTCTCCCCCAAATTTGGGGGAGTTAGAAGGGGCATTCTAAGTTTATAGCCAGCGGTGCGCAGCTCGTGAGAGTGAGTGCATCGCTTTTCCGCTGAAAACTATTTCTGCGCTTTGCGATACTGCTGTGGCGTCATGCCCGTGTGGCTCTTGAAATAACGGGTGAAGAAGCTCACATCGCTGAAATGGAAGTCGGCGGCAAGCTGCTTTATCGTGATGTGAGAGGTGCGGAGCAGAAGCTTTATCTGAAGAATGATGTATTCAGAGATGATGGTCTTTGTGCTGTGACCGGTGCGACGCCCCACGATAATGCCGAGATATTTGGGAGAGATACATAGGAGGTTGGCATAATAGCTCACTTCGTGGCTCTCCTTATAGTTGTTTTCAAGAAGCTCCATGAAGCGGTTGAAAAGCTCATTGGTGCGCTGAGTCTGCTCCTTGAAGGCAATGGCTGGCTTCTCACGCTTTACGAAGTTGTTGAAGCCGATGAAGAACGTCTTGAGCTGCAAGGCGATAATGGTGTTGAAGAATTTGCTGTCGCCCTCGCTGTAATAGAAGCGGAGTAGGCGAAACACGCTGTCTACCACCTCTTTCACCACAATCTCATTCTTCACCATGCGGTCGCTGCGCATGGCATGATAGATGGATTCCTCTATCTGAAGGCTCGCCTCGCGCAGAATGTCGGCGGAATAAGCCACAACCTCTGCCTTGAAATCGCTGCTCACATGAGAAAGCCTTATTATGTCGTTGGGGAAAAGGGTGATGACGCAGCCTTGCTGGATGTGCCATGAGTCGAAACTTACGTGAAGCTCGGCAGAGCCACCACGGCAAAAGAGAATGGCACCATAATCGATGAGCTGGGGAGAATCGGCGAAATCCTCCATTGTGTAAAAACCTATGCTCGCGCCTTTTTCTATATCTATCATTATGAAGTAATCGTGAAGTCGTTATCCTATATTAATAATGTACGAAATAGGAATTCCTATTTTGGTGCAAATATCGGCAAAAAGATGCAATAATCAGAACTAATGTTCCGAAAATGTCAATTTCTGTAGACTTTTTAAGATTTAAGGCTTCGCTTTTTAGTCGTAACTTTGCACCCGAATTTCAGAATAACAGAATAAATATGACAAGATTTTTATTAGTGCTGACATGGCTCACGATGATGTTTGCGGGCAATGCTTCGGCACAAATTCAAAGAAAGCTCACCGTAGATGAGTTGTTTAATCTGGTGGAGCAGAACAGTAAGACGCTCAAAGAGCAGAAGACTGGCGTGGAAGTAGCCAATGCCGGCGTGGCAGTGGCTAAAAGTCAGCGTCTGCCCGACATCAATGCTTCGCTCTCGGCAAGCTATAACGGCAACGCACTGCTTATGAACCGCCATTTCGGAGAGGTGCACGGACTGCATTCTCCGCATTTCGGCAACAGCTTTGCCCTTGAGGCGCAGCAGGTGGTGTATGCCGGTGGAGCGATAGACGCTGGGATAAAGATGGCTGAACTGCAGAAGGAGCAGGCTGGGCTTGCCACCGACTTGCAGCGAGAGAACCTCAGATTTATTGCCCTCGGGCAGTATCTCGACCTGGCAAAGATAGCCAACAGGGAGGAAGTGCTGAAAAGTAATATTGCGCTCACACAGAAGTTGATAGACAACATAAACGAGAAACATCAGCAGGGCGTGGCTCTGAAAAACGACGTTACGAGATATGAATTGCAGATGCAGACGCTGAGACTTAACCTGACGAAGCTGCAAAACACTCGCAGCATTCTGAATCATCAGCTATGCAACACTCTCTGGCTTGACGCAAATACATATATTGAAACCGACAAGACAATAGAACAAGGCGCATTTGCCAAATATGGCGAAGGAGCATGGCAGAGCGAGGCTTTGCTCGGAGCGCAGAGCGTGAAGATGGCAGAAGTGGGCAAGAATATTGCCGACCAACAGCTGAAACTGGCTAAGAGCGCAATGCTGCCAAGCGTGGCTGTGGTGGCTGCCAACAAGTTTGACGGCCCTATAATGTTTGAGCTTCCGCCTGTAGACAAGAACCTTAACGTGTGGTATGTGGGCGTAGGAGTGAAATATTCGCTTTCATCATTGTTTAAGGACAACAAGAAAGTGCGCCAGGCGAAGATTGCCACACGAAAGGCCGACGAGGCAAGAAGCGTGGCTGTGGAGACGCTGAATAATAATGTGCAGCAGGCTTACACTGATTATTTGCAAAGCTATGTGGAACTGGAGACGCAGCAGAAGAATGTGGAGCTGGCTCAGCAGAACTACGATGTGATAAACGACAGATACTTGAATCAGCTCGCGCTTATCACCGATATGCTCGACGCAAGCAACACAAAGCTCGACGCTGAGCTGAGCGTGGCCGATGCTCGCATCAATATAGCCTATGCTTATTATAAGATGAAATTCATAGCTGGCAAGCTATAAAAAGCATGCACGGAAAAATAAAAAATCGTGCGGAGAAAATAATTTTTTTATTAATGAAAAAAAAAGCGTGAAAGCGCCTATATATAAATAAGGTATATGAGTAACAAGAAAAATATAAAGAGAGCCTATAATGTGTTTGTGGTGGCTCTGCTGATAATAGCAATAGGAATAGTAATTTCACGATTTGTTCATCCTCTCGACGCTGAATACACCGACGACGCAATGGTGCAGCGCCATGTAACCCCTATCAACACTCGTGTGCAGGGATTTATCAAGGAAATTCGTTTTGAGGAATTCCAATATGTGCATCGTGGCGACACATTGGCTATAATTGAGGATTCAGAATATCGCCTGCGTCTGGCTCAGGCAGAGGCCAACGTGAAGGGCAGTCGCAGCGGAAGCAATGCCGTTTCGGCAGGTATCAGCACCACTCAGAGCAATGTGGCTGTGGCAAGCGCCGGAATAGAAGAGGCAAAAGTGAACATGAACAATGCCAAGAAGGATTTCGACCGCTTTGCCGCTCTTATGAAAAAGGATGCTGTGACACGTCAGCAATACGACGACGCTAAGGCACGCTATGATGCAGCCAAGGCTCGCTATGAGGCTGCTTCTCATCAGCGTCAGAGCACGGCATTGATAAAGAATGAGCAGGCACAGCGCCTTGGTCAGTCACATGCAGGAGTGAGCGTGGCGGAGGCTGAGCTTAACATCGCAAGACTTAACCTTTCATATACCGTTATCGTGGCTACCACAGACGGATATATGGGAAGAAAGAATATTCATGTGGGTCAGCTTGTGCAACCTGGTCAGGAGATTGCCAAGATCGTGGATGCAGATGATGTTTGGATCGTGGCCAACTATCGCGAAACTCAGATGAAGCATATCGCCGTGGGCAGCGAGGTGAAGATAGATGCCGACGCTATTCCGGGCGTTACCTATAAGGGTAAGGTGGAAAGCATTTCTGCCGCTACAGGTTCGGCTTACAGCAATGTGCCTGTAGACAACGCTACTGGCAACTTCGTGAAGGTGGAGCAGCGTGTGCCTGTCCGCATTCGTCTTACTAAGGATAACAATGCTGCCGACGTGAAGCGTCTGCTTGCAGGGCTTAACGTGGAAACAGAGGTGAAATACTAATCAGAAAGGAGGAGATGTAAATATTATGCCAGGACCTCCAATGCTTAACGGGCCATTCACTATGCCTATGGTGAAGGATTTCATTCCTCGCCGTTTGCAGCCATGGCTCTATCTGCTTTGTGCCGTAGTATTCCAGATGACGAGCTGCCTTTATATGGGTTCGCTGAGCCATCTGGTAGGCTCTACGGGACTTATGCGCGAAGACTTGCTCTTCGTGAATGCCTGCGCGGTGGTGGGAGTGAACATGCCGTTCCCTTTCCTCTTCCGCATGAAATTCAGATTCACCAATCGCCGCCTGCTCATAGTGGCAACGAGCGTGATGATAGCGTGCAACTTCTTTGCTATGCACACAACGAGCCTGCCATTGCTTTGCGTATTGGCTTATCTGGCAGGCTTCTTTAAGCTGTGTGGCACATTCGAGATAATGTCTAACATTCAGCTTTGGATGACTCCGAAGCGCGACTTCCGTATCTTCTTTCCATTATTATATATAATAGTGTTGGGAGATATCAGTATGTCGGGATGGGTGGCTGCCCACCTTACTTATTATTTCGGCTCATGGCAGATGATGAACTGGTTTATCATAGGGGCGCAGCTCTTGGTGCTGCTGTTTGTGTTCACCTGCACTCGCTCGTTCCGCTTCATGAAGCCAATGCCTTTCGTGAGCCTCGACTATTTGGGCTGCGCTCTATGGTCGGCTCTGCTGCTTGAGGGAATATTCATTTTCAGTTATGGTGAATACTATAATTGGAGCGACAGCCATATATGGCGCATGGTGGCTTTCGTATTCCTGCCCGTTACGCTGATAGTGTGCGTGGGCAGAATGCTGCATATCCGCCATCCGTATATCGCTCCTGAGGCGTGGAAATATAAGACTATAATACCGATGCTCGGCATTTTCTTTGTGCTCGATCTCATCAATTCCACCAACAACGCGCTCTTCAACGTGTTTACAAGCGGAGTGCTGCATTATGGTTATCTCACTTCGTCTACTTTTAATCTCGTGGGATTTTTCGGCACGGTAATCGGCTGCATGATATGCTATGTGTGGTTCAACGTGCTGAAGCAGAACAGTTTCAACAGGCTGTTTATCATCGGTTTCATGATGCTGCTGATGTATGTAGTGGTGATGTATTTTAATATTTCGCCCACGATAAATATTGAGAAGCTGTATCTGCCTGTGCTCTTGCGCACTACGGGCTACGCCATGTTCTTCGTTTCGCTCACGGTGTATCTCACTCAGTTTATGCCTTTCCAGCATTTCTTCATGGGGCTTACGATGATGGGCTTTATCCGCAACGGACTTGCCGACTCTATATGCACCGGCACATTCTCTTTCCTCATGCGTCATCATGTGGCTGAGAATTTGCAGCGATGGGCTTGGGAAGGGCCGCTCGATATGGCTCAGCCACTCATGGTGAGCATTAAGCAGCTGTATGGAGCTACATGTATGTTTGGAGTAATAGTTCTCTTGGCTTTCATGCTTTGGGACATGCCTATGATAAAGAGCTCCTTCCGCCGCATTCCTTATTGGAATAAGGTGGGGCAAGAGATGAAAAAAGAAGAAAAGCGTGGTTGATGCCACGCTTTATTTTTGCCCTGAATTGAAATCCTTAAAAAAAATAAAAAAATGGCAACGTTTGCCTATATAATAATGTATAAGCAATCTTTTTGTTTACTTTTGCCAACCATAAGAAAAAGAATAAAGGCGAATATGCAAGAAAATTTAGTTATAGTGGAGAGTCCTGCTAAGGCTAAAACTATCGAAAAGTTCCTTGGTAGCGAATACAAGGTAATGTCAAGTTACGGACACATACGCGACCTGAAACGAAAAGAACTTAGCTTAGACTCAAAGACACTTGCTCCAGAATATGAAATTCCAACCGAAAAGAAACAGGTGGTCAGCGAGCTGAAAAGCAACGCGGCAAAAGCGAAAACCGTGTGGCTGGCATCCGATGAGGACCGCGAGGGAGAAGCTATTTCATGGCACCTTTGCGAAGTGTTGGGATTGGATGAGAAAAAGACAAATCGTATTGTTTTTCATGAGATAACAAAGCCTGCCATCTTAAAGGCAATAGAATCACCACGCCATTTGGACATGAATCTGGTAAACGCGCAGCAGGCTCGCCGCGTGCTCGACCGCATTGTGGGCTTCCGTCTTTCGCCTGTGCTTTGGCGCAAGGTGAAGCCGGCTCTCTCTGCCGGACGTGTGCAGAGCGTGGCAGTAAGGCTTATCGTTGAGCGTGAGCGTGAGATTCAGGCTTTCAGTTCAGAGCCATATTACAGAATCAACGCAGTGTTCTCTGCCATTGATGAGAATGGAAAGGAAAATGAGATAAAGGCAGAGCTTAACACTCGTTTTACAACTCATGCCGACGCTTTGGCTTTCCTTGAGAAATGCAAAAACGAGACTTTCACTATAGCTGATATTCAGAAAAAGCCTACTAAGCGTTCGCCGGCTCCTCCTTTCACTACTTCTACTTTGCAGCAGGAGGCAGCGCGCAAATTAGGCTTCACCGTTTCGCAGACTATGATGGTGGCTCAACGCTTGTATGAGGCAGGACGTATCACTTACATGCGTACCGACAGCGTAAACCTTTCTTCGCTCTGCATCAACGCTGCTAAAGATGAGGTGGCTAAACTGTATGGCGAGGAATACTGCAAGCCGCGCAATTACCACACTCACTCTAAGGGCGCGCAGGAAGCTCACGAGGCTATCCGCCCTACATATATGGAGAATGTGGAAATATCGGGTAATCCTCAGGAGAAGCGTCTTTACGACTTGATTTGGAAGCGTACGGCAGCAAGCCAGATGGAGGATGCGCAGATAGAGAAGACTACCATTAATATAAAGATAGGTAATGAGGATGTTCAGTTTGTGGCTTCGGGAGAGGTCGTAAAGTTTGACGGCTTCTTGAAAGTTTATATCGAGTCTACTGACGATGAGATTGAAAACGGTGAGGAAGATACTAATCGTCTGCCTAAGTTTAATGTGGGCGATGTGGTTACTCGCAAGGAGATAATTTCTACTGAGCGTTTCAGCCAGGCTCCTATCAGATATACTGAAGCTTCGCTCGTTCGCAAGCTTGAAGAGCTTGGTATTGGTCGTCCTTCTACTTATGCGCCTACCATCAGTACTATTCAGCAGCGCGAGTATGTACACAAAGGCGATAAGGGCGGTGAGGAAAGACCTTATATTATAAATGTCCTCTCGGATAATGGTATCAAGGAGGAGAAAAAGGTGGAAATGGCAGGCTCTGAAAAGGGCAAGCTTATTCCAACTGATATTGGAACGGTGGTAAATGACTTCCTGATGGAGAATTTTCCCCAGATTATGGATTACAACTTCACTGCCAATGTGGAGCAGAAG
The DNA here is from genome assembly GCA_024682415.1 of Prevotella sp. Classification (GTDB taxonomy): domain Bacteria; phylum Bacteroidota; class Bacteroidia; order Bacteroidales; family Bacteroidaceae; genus Prevotella. The sequence goes on along the minus strand of JAIKZG010000031.1, from coordinate 1,533 downwards.
TTTGACGACATCGCGGAGGGAAGAACAGATTGGCTCAATATGATGACTACCTTTGATAAGGATTTCGAGCCAAAGGTGAAGGAAGTGATGGATGCACGCTCTGAACATAAGGTTGGCGAGCGCGAATTGGGTAATGATCCTAAGACAGGCAAGCCTGTATTTGTGAAGATAGGTCGTTTCGGTCCTGTAGTTCAGGTGGGAACGGCAGATGATGACGAGAAACCTCGTTTCGCTCAGATTCCGACAGACAAGAGCATCGAGACAATAACATTGGATGAGGCTCTCGACCTCTTTAAGTTGCCTCGCACTTTGGGACAGTTTGAGAAGATGGATGTTATTATCGGAGCAGGTCGTTTCGGCCCTTATGTTCTGCATAATAAGAAATACACATCTCTTCCAAAGGATGCCGACCCGATGACAATCACTCTTGATGGAGCTATCCGCCTGATAGAGGAGAAGCGCCTGAAAGATAGAAAGCGTCATCTCAAGACATTTGAGGAAGACGAGAAGATGGAAATCCTTAATGGTCGCTATGGTCCATACATTGCTTACGACGGCAAGAACTATCGTCTGCCTAAGGCGAAACACGCTGAGGCGGAAAGCCTCAGTTATGAAGAATGCCTTGAGATAATTAAGGCTGAGCAGGAGAAACCTAAGCGCAAGACAAGGAAAAGTTAATTGAGATAGAGTTATATGATAGGGCGCGTGGTGCGCCCTATCTTCTTATATATATAATTAGGTAAATAAGAGAAATCGGTAGATGAAAAATAATCGAATTATATTTCTTGGCTATATGGGTTCGGGAAAGACAACGGTGGGCAAGGCGTTGTCTAAAGATATAAATCTTCCCTTTTATGATTTAGATTGGTATATCGAAAGCAGAATGCATCGCACCGTCAAACAGATTTTTGACGAGCGTGGGGAAGAAGGATTTCGACTGATAGAACACAATATGTTGCACGAGATAGCGGAATTTGAGAATGTGATAATAAGTTGTGGCGGCGGCACTCCTTGTTTTTATGATAACATGGATTACCTTAATGAGCAGGGCGAAACTGTTTTCTTGCAGGCATCACCATCGGTGCTCTATCAACATTTGAAGATGGGAAAGACCGTAAGACCACTTCTTCTTAATAAAACTCCGGAGGAAGTTCAGGCTTTTGTGAAAGAACAGTTGGCTGAACGCACTCCTTATTATAACAAGGCAAAACATATAATTGATGTGGATTTGATGGATTCTTATGATAAAATCCAGATAACGGTTGATAAGGTCAAGGAAATACTAAAAATCGTTTGATTTGCTAAGTAAATACTGTTTTTATTACAAAATATGGGCATTTTGCTTGATTTATATCAATTATCGAGAAAGTTTGAAAAAAAATCCTCGAAATATTTGGAGGATATACCAAAAACCTCTACCTTTGCACTCGCTTTTAAGGAACAACGCTCAACGATACTTAAACTAAGTTATTGAGAGTTAAATACTTAGGCGAAAAGATAAGAGTTCTTTGACAAGATTTACATAAACAGACG
>JAIKZG010000020.1 GCA_024682415.1 Prevotella sp. | reverse complement strand
TAATTGTAACGCCTACAAACTGATTTTCAGGCTTGATTGAGACTTTGTAACAACTACAAACTGAAAATCGGACTGAAAACGAGTTTGTAACACCTACAAACCGAATTTCACACCGAAAACGAGTTTGTAACACCTACAAACCGAATTCCAGACCGAAAATGACTTTGTAACACCTACAAACCGAATTTCAGACCGAAAATGACTTTGTAACACTTACAAACCGAATTTCAGACCGAAAATGAGTTTGTAACGACTACAAACCAAATTCCACGCGAAAATGACTTTGTAATTGTTAATAGCATTAACATTATGAAAAGAAAAATGCCCCCCATCCATCTGAAACGGAAATGAGGAGGCATTTTGCCTTATATGAAGTAGGGAAAGAGAATTTTACTTGAAAAATTCTTCTTTCGGCATTACCAGATTAAGAATGACGGCAATGAGGAACACTACAGCCACGCAGTTTTGAGCAAACACCTGCTGAACAAGCTCAGGGAAGATGTCGAACATCTGCGAATACTGAGTGAAGCCCAAGCCTACGCTCAACGACAGCGAAACTATCAGCATATTGCGATGAGAAAATCCGCTGCGCGACAGCATGCCGAAGCCGGCAAAGAGAATGCTACCAAACATGACAATGGTGCATCCGCCAAGCACTGACTGAGGGATGGTGGTGAGAAGCACGCCGACAGCAGGGAACACGCCGCCGAGAATCATAATAACAGCACCTGTGGCAATGGTGAATCTATTTACCACTTTTGTCATCGTAGCCAAACCTACATTCTGACTAAACGACGTGATAGGAGTACATCCGAAAAGTCCTGATAAGGAGCTTACAAAACCATCGCACGCAACGGCAGCTCCAAGCTCACGAGTTTCTGGATTGCGACCTAACGCTCCATTGGCAAGCGCGCTCGTGTCACCAATGGTTTCGGTGGCAGAAACGAGGAATACCGCAATGATGGAAAGTGTAGCTCCAAGGTTGAATTCCAAGTCGAACGGCATGAAACGTGGCATGGCGATGAAGCTGATGTCGTGCATACGCGACAAATCTACCATACCCATGCAGAGAGCTACGATGTAGCCCACGACAAGACCTACAAGCACCGCAAGCGAGCGCAATATGCCACGGGCGAAAATCATGGTAAGCACACACACGAGCATTGTGATACTGCCCACAATCCAGTTGTGAGCCGCTCCGAAATCGGCTGCGCCCTGACCGCCTGCGAATGAACTTGCGCCGATAGGCAACAATGAAAAACCGATGGCTGTAACCACAGTAGCTGCCACTACTGGCGGAATAAAACCTGTCCAAAGGCGAGGAAACAAACCAAGCAATCCTTCCACGATACCGCCTACGACTACCGCGCACATCAACGCGCCCATGCCCTGACTTGTGGCGATGGCGATGGCAAGAGAAAGGAAGGTGAAGCTGATACCCATCACGATAGGCAGTCGGCTGCCAATGCGCCACACAGGATAAAGCTGCACGAGCGTACCGATACCGGCAATAATCATACAGTTTTGAATCAGCGCTCCGCTAAGCTCAGCATCGATTCCAGCAACATTGGCAAGAATGATGATAGGCGTGATGTTAGACACAAACATGGCGAGCACATGTTGTAGACCGAAAGGAATAGCCTGCATCACCGGCACTCGGCCATCCAAATTATAGATGTTGTTCATAATTATTATATAGGGGGGGATATGTATTTACAAAAATATTCTTCTTTTATTTCTTTACCTGTCTGAACTCAATAGTCTGCGTCTCTGCGTCCATCTTGTCGATAATGGCGATAGACTCCAGACGATAGCCCTCACTGCGCAGCTTTTCTCCACCTTTCTGTATTCCCTTTTCGATGGCGATACCGATACCCGTGACAGAACCTCCTGCCTGATGCACGATGTCGATAAGAGCCTTTGTTGCCTGTCCGTCGGCAAGGAAGTCGTCTACTATCAGCACATGCTCACCTTCTGAGAGATAAGGACGCGACACAAACACGCTGTTCATCTTCTTGTGAGTGAACGAATAAGCCTGCGACATATATTTATCATCGGTGCTGTTGGCAGTCTCGCCCTTCTTGGCGAACACTACAGGCACATCATAAAGGTCGGCAAGCATCGTAGCTATTGCTATACCGCTCGACTCGATAGTGAGCACCTTATCGACAGGCAACCCTTTAAATCGGCGTTTAAACTCGTAGGCAATCTGCCTCATTATATCAATGTCAATCTGATGGTTGAGGAAATTATCCACCTTCAAAACATTACCCGGATTGATTTTTCCGTCTTCTAAAATCTTTTCTTCGAGGAAGTTCATCGTTGTCTCAGTTATATTTTTTCAATTTCATTCATGTCAAATAGCATACAGGATTAAGGTAAGCGATATTAAATAGAGATTGCCGGTGTCATTCTTTCTTCTCGGCTGCGACATAGCCTATCGCGCCCGCGATGACAAAGAAGAGATTCAGGAATAAATACCAATTATGATTAGTGAAATCAAACACATATCCCACAGCCATGAGCAACACGCCAAGGCAGATAAGGCAGAGGGAGCACCACGCAAGCGCATCGCTGCCGATCGAAAAAAAACGAATATGAAATCTTGATTTTATCCTCATGGTTTTTATTTTTTTTATTATCAAAAACCGCCCACAACTCTTGCGAGAAATGGGCGGCACGTATATTTAGAAATCTATATTTCTATATAATTTCATTTCCAAATACGATTTTCGAGATTAGTGCTTGCTGTTGTAAGCGTTCATAATCTTGATGAGGTCAACAACCTTGTGGCTGTATCCGAACTCATTGTCATACCAAGAAACGATCTTTACGAAGTTGTCTGTGAGGTGAACACCTGCAGTAGCGTCGTAGATAGATGTCAATGGGCAGTTCAAGAAGTCGCTTGAAACTACAGCCTCGTCAGTGTAGCCGAGGATACCCTTCAACTCACCCTCTGCAGCAGCCTTCATAGCAGCGTCGATCTGCTCCTGAGTAGCTGGCTTCTTCAAGTTTACAGTCAAGTCAACAACAGAAACGTCCAAAGTAGGAACACGCATTGAGATACCTGTAAGCTTACCGTTGAGCTCAGGGATAACCTTACCTACAGCCTTAGCAGCACCAGTTGTAGAAGGGATGATGTTGCCGGCAGCAGCACGGCCACCACGCCAGTCCTTACCGCCCTTAGAAGGACCATCGACTGTGAGCTGAGTAGCAGTTGTAGAGTGAACAGTTGTCATAAGACCGTTCTCAATACCGAAGTTATCGTTCAATACCTTAGCGATAGGAGCCAAGCAGTTTGTTGTGCAAGATGCGTTAGAAACGATTGTCTGACCTGCATAAGTATCGGTGTTAACGCCGCATACGAACATATCAGCCTGACGACCGTCCTCACCCTTCTTAGAAGGAGCAGAAAGAACAACATACTTAGCGCCAGCCTTGAGGTGCTTCTCAGCACGGTCCATAGTAAGATAGAAACCAGTAGACTCAACTACGTATTCAGCTCCGATTTCACCCCACTTGATGTCCTCAGCGTCGCGCTCAGCGAAGATGCGGATTTCCTTACCGTTAACAACGAGAGTGTTCTCGTTCTTAATTTCTACAGTGCCGTCGAAACGACCGTGCATTGTGTCATACTTGAGCAAGTAAGCCAAGTAATCGATAGGAAGAAGGTCATTGATACCTACAACTTCTACATCGTTCTTGTTAGCGTCTTCCAGAGTAGAACGGAAAACGAAACGACCGATACGGCCGAAACCGTTAATACCAATTTTAATCATTTGTTTTTATTAATTTAAAGGGTTAAATTATTATCTTTAAAAAAATACAAAATATGGGCGTCGTCCCATTTTTGCGCCACAAAGATAGTAATTTTTTAGGTATTAGAATATATGTAGCGCATTAAATATTTAAAAATGCGCGCATGGGATATTGAATTGCAAAACGGAGTTTTCAAAATAGCATTTTTTTAGAGTCCACCCAGCCGGGATCTACATTATAATCAGGATCTATGCTTATGGTAGGGCCATAAACTCTCACATCCTGCTCCGTAGTGCCATTGATCGCGATATTGTATGTGTAGTTACGATTGCCCACGATGCTGTAATCAGCAGGCGTAGTGCCACCGATATAAATTCTGTTGGTATATATTGACGAAAGATGGCGCACACGCACTTCCAGATAAGTCGCTCCGGAAGGTGAATTGTCGAATGTGCGGGCTGCATAAGAGGCTGCCGTACCATTGCCAGGATTATTCATAAGCACATAATAATCAGCAGAATAGCTTGTGGCATACCAGTCGCTCATTCTTACGTCGTCAAAATCAAGATAGCCAGTGTCTGAATCGGCGGAATAAATGTAGCTTGACGATGGAGCATGACACAGACGACAAGAATACAGATACACATGATTGGTGGCATTGCTCGTGAGATTTACAGTAATCTTTGCCACGCTTCTGTTAAGATGCAAGGTGTCGTGCACCTGCGACAAATCTGCTTTATAGGCTATGGTATCGCTTGCCGTCATCACCATGTTGTCGCCATCAGCGATGTCGGCTGCGCTGCTTATCGACATTGTCAATGCCTTCAGCTGGCTTATCGTCGCCACGGAAGAAAGCGCTGCCAAAGAATAATTGGCTACCGCAAACACTGCCATGTCGTGAGAATTATTAAAGGAAAACGGAATATTAATATCCGCCGGAAGAGTTACGCTTCTGCGCGTGGTGGAGCTTACGATATTCCCAGTAGAAGCATCGAAAAGGAGAACGGCAAGGCTGTCTACGCTTGTTTCAGACACACTTCGTGTGCCCTGCATATCGTTGAGGGCAAGATGAAGCGAGAAACTCTTCTCCTCATGCTGATTGTCGAAGCTGTCATCATCCACGCAAGAGGTGAAAGCAAGCGCGATTATCGCGAGCAACATTGCTGTTATAGTTTTGCCGTTCATATATATCGTGTATCTTAATAATTAATGAAATAAGGACATTATTCTTTGGTGATATGGCTGTCGGCTGTGTTAGCGCCCTTTATCTTGATATTGCAGATGTAGTTGTGATTGCGCTCCATAGTATATCCGTCGTTAATGGCAGGATAGACTGTGTAGCGATAAATATCACCAGAGGTAGTATCTTCAGCACGCACCACCACATAAGTAGCATCGCCCACAGCAGTGGCAGGATTAGCGAAGCAATAGAGAGCCACGGTATCCGTAGTAGTGACGATATCCGCAACTTGAGCTTTATCAGTGAGGGTTTTCACATAATCCTCATTCTCGAATACATATTCCCCCGTAGGGACATTGCATAACTGATAGCTCAAAATGCGCATAGCGCCGCCTGCCTCCAAATTAAGTGTTACCTTGCTCACTACCCTTGTCAATGGCACGTCTACATAAATGTATCGTCGGGCGAAATCATAAGATGTCTGCGAAGAAGTGTAAGTGCCATGACCGCTCATAAGAAAGATATCTGCATTATCCGTAGTCGGGACTGTATTTATTATTCCCGTAATGGTATTCAAGCCAGATATCGCGCTATTGTCGGCATTGGCGATGACATACACCTGAATGTTTGGCGAAGACAAATTCACAGGAATATCTACCGACAATTCATCGTGATTGTCTTCAGCGTAAGTTTTAAAATATTTGGTCAGAAGTGTTGAGCCATCCTCAGTAAACACCCAAATCGCGATTGAGCGGATTACGCTTTCAGCAGGATAGGCAACACGAGTAGTGCCACTCATGCCAGATTTCGGGGCGCGAGTGTCTACGTCATAAAAATTCTCCTTGCCCAAGCTCAAGCGCAGAGTTGCCTCTACGCCACCATTATCCATGATGTCGTCAGCATTCTCTGAGCATGAGTTGAAAGCAAGGAGAAATATCAGTGATATAAGATATTTAAATCTCAAATTCTATATTAATTATTGGAATGTTTCGTTCTGTATGGCAGAGTCGTCCCAAGCATTTACCTGAATATCAGTTGTAATACCGGTTTCCACCTCGCTGGCAGGACTATCAGAACCTTTACCATTGATGGTAACATTTATTGAGTAGCGAGTATTCGCAAGAATCTTCTTGTCACCATTATTATGCTTGATAGTGATAGGATAATAAACTACCTCGTCAGTACCGGCTGATGTATTATGCCAAATACCTTTTACAATAATCTTTGTACGATTAGCAGTGTTGCCTACAGGATTAGGCATTACATAGAAATGCGCGCTCTTTGTGGTAAGGTCTGCGAAGGCTGTTTTACCATTATTAATCAAACCAGTGCTCAAATAAGCAGTGCTGCTGAGAGTAGATTTCTCAGACAAAGAAGTAGTGCCCTCTGTGCTCTCCGCGCCATTGTCAGCAGAAGCAGCGTAGTTTATTGTAGAAGCGTCCCATGCCATTGAAGTGGTAGGATTATACATGTAAATCTCATTAGGGCTGAATGTAGCGTCAGAAACATTTACGCCATTTATAGTGAGGTTTACGCGAGCCACAAGACGAGTAAGAGTAACGGTAGCAGAAGCTACGTTTGCTGTAGCTATGTCGATAGTAGAAGTCTCACCATACATTGGCAATGAAGTAGCCTCCTGAGAGTTTACAGTGTTTGCGTTGGTGTTTGCAGTACCATCAGCAGAAGTTGTGTAACTCAAATTAGCTGTCTTTGTCTTGAAAGAAGAATAAGTTTCAGTGCCGGTAAATGTGCTTGAAGGAGCGTTGGCAACGACTACGATTTTGCTTACCGAAGTATTCATTGCCTTTATAGTGCCGATAGTCTCGGTAATCTTACTGCTCGTAACAGTATTAGAAGGCGAAGAGATTGGCTTATAAAGAAGCATATTGCCAGATGCATCAAAAACGCCTACATACAAATTATTGAGCTTAGCCTCATCATTGATGCTGCCATTCAATGTACCGTCGCCAGTCTTTACACCGTCGGTAGCGGCACGAGTGCCGATAGAGGCAGTCGCGATATCAAGCTTTACTGTGGTGTTCACATCCTTATTGTCTACATACACCTCGTCATGGCTTGAACAAGCTGTAACGGCAAACATTGTAGCCAAAGCCATCAAAGAGCCGAAAAATGATTTCAATCTGTTCATAAATAATATTCTTTAAATAATTTGTTACCTTGAAAAATATAAATGTTATCCTTAATCAAATAGTAGTATCGTAACCTCCGCCTGTCCACTCGTTTATGTCGTAGACCATAAGTGGCGGTAGAAACTCCGCGTCGAGAGTACTTGTAGTCCAGTCGGTGACGGTGGTATTTACAGTTACTCCTTTCTCCACATCGCCCTCAGGGCTGTTTGCGCCTTTCACTCCTATCGCCACACGAATGGAATAAAAACCATTGGCGGCTATCTGCGAATCATTTGAATAGGAGTTGCCATATATATAAGTGGTAGAACCCTTTGTGATGGTAGAACCATATCTTAACTTGTTAATCACAACAGGATAATACACCGTTTCGCCCGCGCTTGAACTCGTTTCATAGAATGTGCCCTTGATGACAAGCCTTGTAGGGTCGCTGTCGCCATGTGGGAACACATAGAACACGATTGGCGCGTCGGAAGTGGAAAGATAATCTTTATCTCCACCAAGAGTATAGCCAAGATTGCCTGTGCCAAGATAGTTTGTCGCGCTGCTTGCTGCATATTCTCCGCTCACGCCTATCAGCGACGATGAAGACAGCGGATAATGATCGTGGGCATCGTAGAGGAACACTTCTTCGGGCAGAAACTTAGCCTCTGGATATACGCCATTAGCCTGCAAATTCACCCTCAAGAGCGACAACTGCACCTTAGCCACAAGCCTCGTAAGCCTCAACGTAGCGTTTACCGAGCTTTTCCCTTGCAACGATTCCGCAAACACGGTGTCGGCAATCATAGGCAGAGCCGTAGCCTTCTGGCTGTAAGCCGTTGAAGCGTTGGCGGCGTTATCGCCTGCTGTTGAAGTGGTGTAAGCCAACGACTGATTATCAGAGAGAGCCTGCATGAACTCGCTTTTGTTAGTCACGCCGCTGAATATGCCCGAATGAGCATTGGCAACGACAATAAGCTCTGTGGCATTTATTGAAGCCGTAAGCGTATGCGCCACACTGCTGTTGAAAGCGTATTCCTCGAAATTGAGCATCGTGCCGTCAGAACCGAACGTAGCCGCGCTCACAGTGTTGATATTGCTCTCGTCGTCACTCAGAGAGCGTGTGGAAAGTCTTAATCTGATGTGCGCATCTCCCTCTTCCACTTCAGGCGTATCATCGCCGGAAGAACAAGCGGTTATCATAGACATCAGCATCATAGCTATTGTCAAATCATATAATATGCGCAAACCTTTCATTAATACACTTACTCCGTTTGAATATTCTTTATTTATGCCATCAATTTCAAAAATCGGGGTACAAAAATATTACAAATATAGGATTTTCGGTAAATTACGCAATCAAAAAGCCTATTTATTCATTTTCTTTAACCTAAATAAGCTTTTTTGACTATCACAATCACCTAATTACCAACTTTTTACCTTTGTGAATATAGATACCTGGCATAGTAGGATTATTTATTCTGATACCTGTCAGAGTATAATATCCGTCGTCCGAATTTGTAATGTTTTTATTTATATTTGTTATGTCGGTACTTGTTCTGTCGATTACAAACATCTTGGCAGTGAGCGACGGAGTATTGAGAGCGCCGTTAGTAACAGCGTCTTCATATTCCGCTGCGGTCAGAGTGAGATAAGCCTTGCCTACAGCCATCGCCCCAGCGTTCATCTTTCTGAACTGCGAGCCTTTCAAGCCTAAATAATACTTACCACCCGTGCCCTGACTTGGCACTACGAAAGCCGTTTCGCCATTTACATCGGTAGTAGAGGGATGAAGTATGTTTCTGTTCACCGTCTCAAAATCGCTGTCGTCATCGCCATTCGCCATAATCATGGCATACACATCGTAGGCATTGCCCACAAGAAGCACGCCTGTATTTTTAGGTATCTTGGTAATCTGGCGAAGATGTATCAAGTGGTCGGTAGTGCTGTAATGGGTAGCCACGTATGCCTTCACGCTTGTCTGTCCGCTCATGTCGATGGCATGGGCACTGCTGAAAGTGGCATATCCGTAATATGCCTGCACCGTGGAATTGAAATCCGCGTCGTTAGAACTATACAGATTTTTTGTTTCCATCGTGTCTACACCCTCTCCATAATTGATTCCGCCACCATTGAACGCGCCCATCGCCACAGGATAGCCTATCAATATAGAGCGCAATCTGCTTCCTCTGCCGTTGCCGTCGATAAGGGCGGAAGCACCATCTATATCATCCTCCACGGCATACAGATTGGTAATAAGTCCTGGCTGATAAGAAGGCGGATAATAATCGGTTTCCACAGGAGCCACATGCTTAAGATAAGAAGTAGACTCAGTGTTAGGAGCAGAGCCCTCTGACACTACGACCAAAAGTTGTCTTTCCTTCGCGCCATTAACATACAGACGAGCTCCCTTATTCATGAGAGCCACACGGTTGTTGTACACCTTTATTCTGCCGTCTACCACATTTCCGCTGCCATCTACATAAGCACTTGCCGTGAACGAAACGGAATGACCGCCATCCTCGCTTTTATTTTCTGTAGGGATAAACGGTATCAACCTGTCCATTGACGTGTAGGCATCCCATTCGAAAAGCTCCACATTCTCAATGTATTCACCAAACAAATCGTTTCGTGGATTACTCCAGTCTGCCGGCCATGCCTCCTTTATGTTTCCCTTGCTCACTCCTGCGCTTGCGTCCCAGAAACTCCTCGTTATATCCGAAGACACTGCAGGGATATATGGCTTCACGGTAACGGTAAATTCAGCTACGGAGTGTTTATAGTCGGCATCGCCCATGTAATGAGCCTGCATCTCCACCTCACCATACATCAGAGCGTCGTATGTGCCGAATTTATTTATACTCGCCACGTTGCTGTCGTAAGAAGTAAAAGCGAAATAATGCTGAATTGTCGTGGCTGTCATACCTGCCACTGCCGAAGCTGGACTGATTTTCAGCATGCTGTGGGCATAATCATAGCTTCCATCATCATTAAAACTAAGAATTTTCCGCGTCTGCCCAGTATACATCTCGTCATCTGAAATCTCCATTATAAGAGTGGTAGGAGTTTTATTGTCGCGCACATAGATGTCGATTGTATCCTTTGCCGCCTTATAAAGACCACGCCCTAAAAACGTTACGGCTATTTTCACCGTGTCAGCTTCATTGGTAAATATATTTCCATATTTGTCCATGGTGACAGAATATTTTCCACCACCCATATCGGTAGCTCCTATCACATTAAATCGGAAATACTTCGCAATACTGTCTACCGTAAAATCAGAAACCGCGCTCTGAGGGTCTACATATAGAATACTGCCGTCGTAATCATATTCCCCCGTCTTGCTGTCGAACATGAAGAGATTGCAGCCTTCCTCCGACTGAAGCACAGGCACTTTCTTATGGCTCAGCTCGGTAAGAACAGAGTCAGAAGGCGGCTCATTGTCAAATGAAATAGTTATCTTGCATGAGTCTACTCCTGAAGCATATTCTTCGTTTTCCTCAGTACGAATAATGCAATACGCTGTGCCTTCCTTAAGATTATTAGGCGCACTGATAACACCGTTGGAGCTTACCTTTATAATCGACTCATCAGAAGAATACCATGTTACGTTGAAATCAGAAGGCGAAATAATATAATCAGTGCCGGCACGGTTTACGCGCGGTTTGGCGTTGCCGCCTGTCTGTCCGTCCCATGTCTGCTCACGCTTGCCTGGCACAAATCTGACGGTCGCCGTTTTTCTTACTATCACTCCTCGCATTACGCACGGACGGCGCGCAGCGAAATTCTCAAACGACAACACAACATCGCCTGTGCTCGCTGCATGAAACGTATAGATTATAGAGCCGTTAGCCAAAGCCACAGCCCCGGCAGAAGATTCCACGGTATTGCTTTTGCCCACGATATCACTCGGCGCGCTGAGAGCTACAATGGTTATGGTATATCCGGCAGGGACATCGGGAATGGTCATTTCCGTGGCGTAAGTGGAAAGCCCGACACCTGTAGTAAGCGTGAGGCGACCCTTATTTGCGGAAGTAAACCTCAAAGGCTTATAAGCGGAGCCTTCATTAATATAGTCGGTGGTGACAATGCCAAGCGGCTTGTCATTTATCACGAGTTGCTGCGTGAGCACCACGCCCGAAGGAATTGTGCTCCACTGCGGATAAGAATAGTTTTGGAAAATCTTGGCGAAACTAAAATTGACACTTGGGTCGGAAGTGACGATAGGAAGCGTCTCAAAATCCCAACCGCCTGGATAATCATCAGCCTTGGCAACGGTTGCCATATTCAGAAACATAGCCACCATCACGACAATCCATTTATATATTCTTACTCCTCGCATTCTTATTATAATTATAATATTATTTATTTTACTTACTGTTCTTCTTAACTCCGACGGCCAAAGCGTCACTCAGCGCGATAGCCACTCTTCCCACTTCGGGTTTTACATACATCTTTTTATCCATTACAATCTATTTTTTTTGCATACGCCCCTATATTGAGCAAATATAAACAAAAAGCCAATAAGTGCAATATTTTTAACGCTTTTTCTTAATCAGCCACACTCGACAGGAAGAAGCGCACAAAAAGAACGTGCCCCAAATATGATTTAGGACACGTCTTCTTTCTATTTTGATAGTATGATATACAAATCTTTTATTCCTTGTTGGCACGCTTGCGCTCCAAGTGGTCGAGAATAACCTTACGCATACGAATATTCTGCGGAGTAACCTCTACGTATTCATCTGCCTTGATATATTCCAGACATTCCTCAAGACTCATCTCAGTCTTTGGCACAACCTTTGCCTTTTCATCAGAACCGCTGGCACGCACGTTGGTAAGCTGCTTAGCCTTGGTAACATTGATTACAAGGTCTTTATCGTGAACATGCTCACCGATTACCTGACCTGCGTAAACATCCTCACCCGGATCGATGAAGAACTTACCACGATCCTGCAACTTATCAATAGAATAAGCGTAAGCAGTACCTGTTTCCATAGCAACCATTGAGCCGTTGCTACGACGAGTAATCTCGCCCTTATATGGCTGATACTCCTTGAAGCGGTGAGCCATGATAGCCTCGCCCTGAGAAGCGGTAAGCACATTAGTACGCAAGCCGATGATACCACGAGAAGGAATCTCAAACTCGATATCAACGCGCTCGCCCTGAGAATTCATGCTTGTAAGCTCACCCTTACGACGTGTTACCATATCAATCATCTTGCTTGAATATTCCTCAGGCACATTGATTGTAAGTTCCTCGATAGGCTCACACTTCTGACCATCGATTTCCTTATAGATAACCTGTGGCTGACCTACCTGCAACTCATAGCCCTCACGACGCATAGTTTCGATCAAGACACTAAGATGAAGCACACCACGACCGCTTACGATCCAACGATCAGTGTAGCCGTCTACATAGCGCACACGAAGAGCCAAGTTCTTCTCCAACTCCTTGTTCAAACGGTCGTTCACGTGACGGCTGGTGCAGAACTTACCTTCCTTACCGAAGAAAGGACTATCGTTGATAGTGAAGAGCATACTCATGGTAGGCTCATCGATAGCGATAGGAGGAAGAGCCTCAGGATTTTCAAAGTCGGCGATGGTATCACCGATTTCGAAGTGCTCCAAGCCTACTACTGCGCAGATGTCGCCAGAAGTTACCTCGCTTGTCTTAGAGTGACCCATTCCCTCGAATGTGCGAAGCTCCTTAATCTTAGTCTTCTCCTGAGTGCCGTCGCGATGGCAGATAGTAACATTCATGCCATCCTTCAACACACCACGATGTACACGACCTACGGCGATACGACCAGTGTAGTTGCTATAATCAAGACTTGTGATAAGCATCTGTGGAGTACCCTCCAATGGCTTTGGAGCAGGAATAATCTCCAAAATCTTATCGAGCAAGTATTCTATATTGTCGGTTGGCTTCTTCCAGTCCTCAGACATCCAACCATTCTTTGCAGAACCATAAACAACAGGGAAATCGAGCTGTTCCTCAGTTGCGTTAAGACTGAACATCAAGTCGAACACCATCTCATAAACTTCCTCAGGACGGCAGTTAGGCTTATCCACCTTATTGACTACTACGATAGGTTTCAGTCCAATCTGCAAAGCCTTCTGGAGCACGAAACGAGTCTGAGGCATAGGGCCTTCGAATGCGTCAACGAGCAGGATGCAACCATCTGCCATATTGAGCACACGCTCCACCTCGCCACCGAAGTCAGAGTGTCCCGGAGTATCTATGATATTGATTTTTGTTCCCTTCCAGTTGATGGAAACATTCTTAGAGAGAATCGTGATACCGCGTTCGCGTTCCAAATCATTGGAGTCCAAAACCTCACCGCTGTTGTCCTGTCCATCACGGAAGAGCTTACCGGCGAGCATCATTTTGTCAACCAATGTAGTCTTTCCATGGTCGACGTGAGCAATAATTGCAATGTTCCTAATGTCTTGCATCTTTTTTACCTTAATTTTTTTCGCCTGCAAAATTACAAAAAAATAGTGAAGCGATAGTATAAAATGCGTATCTTTTTATGTATCAACACCATAAAATATATGGAAATCAATAAGAAAAAGCCTGTTTTGAGCGAAAAAATTAATCGTAAGTTTGTGCATTTACAATAAATATTGTACCTTTGCAGCCGCATTTTAGCAAAAAATAAAATTTTCAATTATGTATTTAGATCAAGCAAAAAAACAAGAGATCTTTGGACAGTACGGAAAGTCTAACACTGATACTGGTTCTGCTGAGAGCCAGATAGCATTGTTCTCATACCGTATTTCCCACTTGACGGAACATCTTAAGAAGAACCGTAAAGATTATAGCACTGCTCGTTCACTTACCAAGCTTGTTGGTAAGCGTCGCGCCCTCCTCGATTACCTCTACGATGTAGACATCGAGCGTTACCGCGCTATCATTAAGGCTCTCGGATTGCGTAAGTAATCACCACGAGAAAGCTAAAATGATACGAGCTTTTAAGAAAAGCTTAAAACAACAAGAAAAGGTTCGAGGCACATTGCTTCGAACCTTTTTTCTTTATTTCTGTTAATCAGCAATTTTATCCATGATAAGAAAAAAGCCCGAACGCATCACTGCATTCGAGCCTTTCCGATATTTACTTTTCTAATGACTAAAAAGTTTTCTTTTATGAACTTGTTTTCCGATTAATTGTTCTCCGGACGAAGCTGGCGAACAGTCTCGGCAGCACGCCACATTTCCATATCGTGCATTGCCTTCAATTCCTCATTGAGCTTCTCGCGATAATCTGGCTGAGAGTTCTTGTCGATAGAAATCTGTGCCTCATTGCCCGACTTCACGCTCAAATACAACCATTCCATAACTGGCTTGATAGCATCGCGGAAACGAGGAGCCCAATCGAGAGCGCCACGCTGCGCTGTGGTAGAGCAGTTAGCATACATCCAGTCCATACCCTTAGCAGCGAACAATGGCATAAGGCTCTGAGTCAATTCCTCAACAGTCTCGTTGAAAGCCTCCGAAGGAGAATGACCATGAGCACGAAGCACTTCATACTGAGCTTCGAGCAATCCCTCGATAGCACCCATCAAAGAACCACGCTCACCTGTAAGGTCGGAAGTAGCCTCACGCTGGAATGTAGTCTTAAACAAGTAGCCAGCACCGATACCGATACCAAACGCGATTGTCTTCTCCTCTGCCTTGCCTGAAGCATCCTGATAAACTGCGTAAGAGCAGTTAAGTCCACGACCCTCAAGGAACATTGTGCGAAGAGATGTACCAGAACCCTTAGGAGCTACCATGATTACATCTACATCCTCTGGTGGAACTACGCCTGTGCGATCCTGCCAGTTGATGGCGAAGCCATGAGAATAATATAGAGTTTTACCCTTTTTCAAATATTTCTTAATAGTAGGCCAAACTGCAATCTGACCTGCGTCAGAAAGCAACATACAAATGATTGTCGCCTTCTCGGCAGCTTCCTCAATAGAGAACAAAGTCTTTCCAGGAACCCAGCCGTCTTTCACTGCCTTGTCGTAGGTCTTGCCCTCACGCTGACCGACAATCACATTGAAGCCGTTGTCACGCAAGTTGCCCGCCTGACCCGGACCTTGAATACCATAACCGATAATTGCGATAGTTTCGTTTTTCAAAACTTCGTGAGCTTTCTCCAAAGGAAATTCCTTACTGGTGACAACAGTTTCCACAACGCCACCAAAATTCATCTGTGCCATATATTAAATCTTTTAATTTTAGCAGTATCTACCATATTATATATAATAAGGAGATACCGCTATCTTGTTTTAATTATATTATCTCTCTATAATAGAAATAGGTGACATCATATTTTATATGTATGATACATGACACCTTTTGTTCTCTCTATTTAATAGACGAATGCAAAAATAACAATTTATTAGCAAACACCCAAATTTTCTTTCAGTCTTTTACAAATTTAGCCTTACTTCTACAAACTTCTACTTCTTTTGCGCTTTCAACTGAATTTTTATTATCTGAATTTGCGCATTCCGACAGGTTTTCCACCTTCACGATACGCACGCTCCATTCATCATCAGCCGTCTGCTCCATATAGAAGCGCAGAGTGTCGCCCTCATGAGATTCTGCCACATAAGCTATCTCGAAACGTTTCAGCCTGTGAGATTTATACCAATCCAATGGCCACAAGTCGAGCACATGCTCAATATATTTCACGCTGTTCACATGACCATTCACATCGATATCATTATATCTCGCAACGATTTCACGCTCCAGCGTCGCCTTATCCGTCATCGTTACGCGCGACGGCTTAGCTATCGGGCAAGGCTTTTCCGTTTCCACATATTCATTAATAAGCCCGTCGTGGATTTTAAGTATATCTGTAGGCTGGCGAGTTTCAGTATCTATCATCGCCCACACGCTGCGGCCATAGCCATAAATTTTCTCTTCGCCGTCTGCGTTTTTGCCTTTCACCGCAAAGTTTCTGAGCGTGAAGAATTTCATCGCACTCTCCACCCATGTTTCCACGTCAAACTTAGAATATTGCTCTGGCATTTCGTCCATCTCTATAGCCAGACGCGAGAGCACCCACGTCTTATTCACCGTGTTGAGATAGCTCATGCCATAGCCACGGTCGTGGGAATGATAATCGGCAGCATTAAGCATGTGATTACCAAGATGTCCCATAAACAGGCGATGTGTAAAATCGCAATGAAAAGGCTCAGCCTCAAATTGATAGCTTCCTACCTTACTTAAAAGTTCTTTTTCCATACTTATTAAGACCGCTCCTGCTCCTTGATGTAATCTGAAATAGGCTCTTCAAAACTGCGTGTCACTGCAATTCTTCCAGAGCGAGTGTACTGCAAAACGCAGTCAAAAGCATTAAGACACTCATACAAATCAGTTATATCTTCCGTAAGTCCGGCAAGCAGCACCACGCTGTATGTAGGGTTCACCTCCATCATTCTCGCGTCGTGGCGGCGTATGGTGCGGCTCACCTCAGGATTTTGCAGAAGCACATCAGTAGAGATTTTATACAGTCCTATCTCATGAATAAAGATTTGATCGTCTGTGTAATAATCAGCCCTGATAACATCTATTTTCTTTTCTATCTGTTTCGTTATCTTCACTATCTCCTCGGGAGTGCTCCAGCAAGTGATAGTATATTTGTGAATGCCCTCCAAGCTTGAAGCCGAAACATTAAGACTCTCTATATTCACCTGTCGGCGTGTGAATACGGCTGTAACCTGATTAAGGATGCCGGCAACGTTTTCGGAATAAACCAACAGAGTATAAAACTTCTTTTCCATAATCTCTCTAAATTGTTAGCATCATTTCGTCAACACTCTTTCCCGGCGCTGTCATCGGCAGCACATTATCCTCTTCCTTGATGGCGCATTCCAGAATGTAAGGGCCATCTGTGGCGAGCATTTTTTCTATCTTTTCGCGCAGAGTTTCCCTGTCGGTAGCCACATCGTATGGGATATGATAGGCATGAGCGATTTCTTCGTAACGAGGGTTGAGCATTTTTGTGAACGACTGGCGATGATTAAAGAACATATCCTGCCACTGACGCACATTGCCCAGATAATTGTTGTTAAGCAATATCATCTTCACAGGCGCCTGCTGCTCCATTATTGTGCCAAGCTCCTGAATGCTCATCTGGAAACCGCCATCGCCCATAAACAGGCATATAGTCCTGTCGGGTGCGCCGAAAGTAGCTCCCACGGCAGCAGGCAATCCGAAGCCCATCGTGCCGAAACCGCCACTCGTCACTATGCTGCGATTTTTATGATACTTGAAATAACGGCTCGACATCATCTGATTCTGACCTACATCATTCACCAACACTGCCTCGCCCTTGGTAGCCTCAGCCACAGCGTTCACCACTTCGCCCATGAGCAGCATTCCGCTTTTAGGATGAATGGCAGGCTCGATTACCTTTTCATTCTCCATATCGTAGAAATGCTGGAAGCTGTCAATCCATTCCTTATGACTGGCTTTGTCGAGCAATTCAGTGATGCGCGGAAGCGACTTCTTGCAGTCGCCAACCACGGCAACCGTTGTCTTCACGTTCTTGTCAATCTCTGCCCTGTCTATATCAAGATGAATTATCTTAGCCTGCTTGGCGTAAGTGGAAATCAATCCTGTTACTCGGTCGGAAAAACGCATACCTATGGCAATGAGCACGTCGCACTCCTGAGTTTTCATGTTAGGAGCGTAATTGCCGTGCATACCAAGCATTCCCACATTCAGCGGATGATTGGAAGGAAGAGCAGAAAGCCCCATAAGAGTGCGCCCTGCCGGAATATCAGCCTTCTCCAAAAACTCGGCAAGCTCTTTCTGTGCATTGCCAAGCTCCACACCCTGACCTACAAGAGCCAAAGGTTTCTTAGCTGAATTTATAAGTTTGGCAGCCTCAGCCACAGCCTCAGCCTTTATCTTAGGGTAAGGATTATATGAGCGCACGCTTGTAGTATCTACAGGCTGCCACCCCGTAGTGTGAATCTGCGCGTTCTTTGGGAAATCGAGCACCACCGGGCCAGGTCTTCCGCTCTTGGCTATATAGAAAGCTCTGCTCACTGCCCATGCCACATCTTCCGGGCGACGTATCTGATAAGCCCATTTGCTAATAGGCTGCGCCGCTCCCACGAGGTCTACTTCCTGAAAGGCGTCAGTGCCCAAAGCCCCTACTCCCACCTGACCAGCGATAACCACGATAGGAGTAGAATCCATCATCGCGTCGGCAATGCCGGTGAGAGTGTTTGTTGCGCCAGGACCACTCGTCACTATGCACACGCCTACCTCGCCGCTCACTCTCGCAAAGCCTTGCGCTGCATGGGCTGCCGCCTGTTCATGACGCACGAGAACGAAGTCAAACTTCTTCTCCTCGCCTCTCGTATATGTATATAGAGAATCGTAAACTGGCATTATAGCTCCGCCAGGATATCCGAAGATAGTCTTCACCCCTTCGTGAACCAAAGCGCGCATCAATGCCTCCGAACCTGTTATCTCTTCCATAATCTTCATCTTAATCTATAATTCTTACTCCGCCCTTGTCTGCTGAGCTTACACTCTGCGCGTATGCTCTCAGGGCTTTACTTACCACGCGCTTGCGTTTCAATGGCTGTTGCGGGCGAGCAGAAAGCTCCTCATCAGAGAGCAACACGT
The DNA here is from genome assembly GCA_024682415.1 of Prevotella sp. Lineage (GTDB taxonomy): Bacteria > Bacteroidota > Bacteroidia > Bacteroidales > Bacteroidaceae > Prevotella. Next base: position 892 of record JAIKZG010000020.1, on the reverse strand, counting down.
TTATCGTTCTGTTTGGAATGTCGATTTCTATGATGTCGCCATCCTTTATCTTTCCTATATTTCCGCCCGAAGCTGCTTCAGGAGAAATATGCCCAATGCTCAATCCCGATGTTCCGCCCGAAAATCTGCCATCGGTAATCAGCGCGCACTGCTTGCCGAGATGACGACTCTTAATATAAGATGTAGGATAAAGCATTTCCTGCATACCGGGGCCTCCCTTAGGGCCTTCATGAGTTATCACCACGCAGTCGCCGGCCTTCACCTTTCCGCTCAAAATGCCGTCGCACGCATCGTCCTGTGAATCAAACACTACTGCGGGGCCTGAGAATTTCCACAATGTAGGGTCTACACCAGCGGTCTTCACCACGCATCCGTTTTGCGCAATGTTTCCAAAGAGCACAGCCAGTCCTCCGTCTTTGGTATAAGCATGTTCCAGACTTCTGATGCAACCGAACTCACGGTCAGCGTCAAGACTTTCCCACTGCGCGTTCTGGCTACCCATCTGCGTTGAGAACTGTCGTCCAGGGGCGCTATGATATATTCTGTCGGCTTCCGTGCTTATAGTAGCGTTAGTAATATCGTATTTTCTCATCGCTTCCGCAAGCGTCATGCCGTCCACACGCTTTGTCGCGCCATTGATAAGTCCGCCTTTATTAAGCTCATTCAGAATGCCGAGAATACCACCTGCCCTGTTGCATTCCTGCACAGAATATTTCTGCGTGTTAGGAGCAAGCTTACACAAGCATGGCACTTTTCGGCTCAGCGCGTCAATGTCTTCCATCTTGAAGTCCACCTCGCCCTCCTGTGCCACGGCAAGCAGATGCAGCACAGTGTTGGTGCTTCCGCCCATAGCGATGTCGAGCGTCATGGCATTGAGGAAAGCGTCGCGAGT
>JAIKZG010000046.1 GCA_024682415.1 Prevotella sp. | reverse complement strand
CACCTTGTTGATGTTTCGGCTTATGTTGGCATTGGCAGAGATTGTCCAATTCTTGTTTTTGAAGATGTCGTAGTCGAAGCGAAGCTCAAAACCCTTGTTGGTCATCTCGCCTGAATTTATCCACGCTATCTCGTTGTAACCGGTCGTCACAGGCAGCTTGGTCTTCTTTAGGAGCAAGTCGCTTGTCTTCTTGTCATAATAGTCGAATGTGACAGCAAACTTATCCCACAGACGCAAATCCAGACCAAAGTCAAGCTCGCGCGTAGTTTCCCATTTCAGCTTGTTGAGCTGCATTCTCACAGGATAGATGGCACTCATATCCACATAATTGCCGAGGCTCTCGTAAGCACCATAATAAACGCTCGCGCCGCTTGGAGCTTTACCGGCCCATCCCAAACCGAAACGAACCTTTGCGTTGGTGAGCCAGTTCTTAGTCTTCTCGCCGAGGAAATGCTCCTGATCGAGGTTCCACGCAAAACCGAAGGCAGGATATGTGCCGAAGCGATGGCTGCGTCCCATAGCTGAGTTACCCTCATGGTTTACGGTAGCCTTCAAAGCGTAGCGGTTGTCATAAGTGTAGACCATCTGCCCTATCATTGCGACAGAACGTGTTTCAGAATCGCCCGAACCAGATGAAGCCACAACGCTTCCCACTACAGGGTCGGCAAGATTGCGAGAGGCATTGCCATAAGTGACGCTCGTTTCGCTTGAGTTCTGATTCTGCGTAGTGCGCATCACTGCCGTTGCCACGAGGTTGTGCTTCTTGGCGAAGGTGTTGTTATATAGTAACTTCATTTCCGTGCGCAGAGAGAAAGCGTCAGAAGTAGCGTCGGTAGAGCGGTTGGCATTAGTGCTTGTCCAGAGCACGCCCGTTGCCTCCTGTGGCAAGAACTGCTTGTTCTTAGTGGTGCGAAGGTTCATTGAAACCCATCCTGAGAATTTCAGATGGAATGGGAAATCATAGTCGAGGGCTACAGTCATCTTCTCCTCGCGCGATGTAGTCTTGTTGTAGCCAAGCTCGGCGAGGGCAAGAGGGTTGTAGTTGTTAGGATACGCGCCTTGGAAATCGCTTTCCTGCACGAAATATCTGTCGCTGTAGCTGCCCGTCTTCTTATCCCACCAATAAGGACTTGCATTTGGCATCTTTTTCATTGCCACTGAGCGCAGATTGCTGCTATAGTTAGCGTCTTTATTAGTATTGGTGAAAGAGAAGTCGGTGCGCACGCGCAGGCGATCAGAGAAGTTATAAGTAATCTTCATCTGCGAAGAAAGGCGGTTAAGCCCTGTGCCGCGAGTAGTACCCTGCTCATCGTAATAACCTAACGAAAGGCGATAAACAGCCTTGTCGCCACCGCCGCTCATCGCGAAGTTGTTGTCGGAAACGAGAGCATTCTGCTTCACTGTCTCCAGCCAGTCGGTGTCGGCATTATATTCATTATAATATTTATAGTCAGGATTATAGTTTATCTCATTGCTGTTGAAAAGCATGTTCATCTCGTTGGTAGCCGAAGTAGTACCCTTAGCGTTGGCAGCGTTCCAAAGCTCATCCTGCATGAGCGAGATATACTGTCCGCCATTGAGCAACGGCACAGACTCTGGCTCTTTCTTAGTAGTCCATTTGCTTGAGAAAGTGAATCGTGTCTTTCCCATGCTGCCTTTCTTTGTATTGATGAGGAGCACGCCATTCGCGCCCTTTGAGCCATAGATGGCTGTTGCCGAAGCGTCTTTCAGCACGTCGATACTCTCAATATTTGAAGGAGCGATATTAAGCAGCGCTCCGAAATCCTCCTCATTGGCCGTAGCGAAATTGAAGTCATTTGAGATTTCAGTGTCATAAGGCACACCATCTACCACGATAAGAGGCTCTGACGAACCGCTCAAAGTATTTGTACCACGAATGCGGATAGAGCTTCTCGCGCCCGGGTCGCCACCCATGCTGATGTCAAGTCCGGCAATCTGTCCCTGCAAAGCCTCCTCGATAGAGCCTACAGGCGATTCCTCCACCAGCTTGTCCACTTTCAGCGACTGCACAGACGATGTCTGCCCTATTCTCGAAACGCCCATTCCGTCGGTACGGCGAGCTGTCACCACCACTTCATTGATGTTGTGCTGACTGCTTTCCACGAGAGTAACGTCGAGGTGTGTCTGTCCGTTATACTTGAATGTCTGCGCTGTCTTTCCGATATACGAGAACTTAATTCTAAGGTTGCCAGCGTCGCTCGGCACCTGAATGCTATAATTACCATTAATATCGGTAACGGCACCTTTCACATATCTGTTTTGAGAATTCACCAGCACCACGTTGGCGCCGATGATAGGTTCCTTGGTAGTGCCGAAAAGTTCGGTCACAGTACCCGTTATCACTTTCTGCGCGCTGGCATTCACCCCACACGCCAAAAGCAACAACATCACCACCACCAACTTTCGCAACGACATCTTAGATTCCTCTTTCAATGTGTTATTATGTTGATTCATAAATCAATGTGTAAATTGTGTGTACGTTTTTAGCTATTTACTATTTTCTGTAATATCACGCTTGCTTCCTTCTTTTTTATAATATGCCGTCGATGAAGTGCATACATCCGTCGCTGAAAGCAAATGGCAGATAGCCGTAATGAGCATTCACCCCTACTGCCTTGCCGCCCTCAAGCTGCACGCTAAGCGATGTCTTGTTGTCCACTACGTTCATCTTCAGCCCGGCAGAAGTGCGGAATGTGCCCTTGCAAGAGCTGCCTATGTAAGGATAATCAGAGAAAGCGTTCATAAGGCTTGTCACGAAATATCCGCGTAGATAAGCGGCAAGCTTGGTCTTGTTAGTGCCCAAAACATTGCCAGAAATCGTGCCATTGTCCGCTACGCTCAAAGTCGAGCAGCCAGGAATTTCCTTTATATGGTTTTTGATAGCCTCGTTGGTAGGCACAAACACGAAAAATCTGTAGCCCATGCCCGGATAAACGCTTGGAGTGAGCGTGCCCTCCTCGGTGAGTCCGGCCTTCTGCAAAAGCTGAGCAAAGAGATAGTAGCTATAATTCTTATCCTTAGCCACGGCAAGAGCATGCGCCAGTCCGTCGCCATTTACAGCCTCAAAAGGAGCGGCAGCGTCGTAAGCGTAAGATTTTCCGTTGTCCCACGCCTTGCCGTTGTTGGTGATTTCTCTGAACGCAGAGAAAGGAGTGCCCGTAAACGATGGATTGAGCTGCTCATTGAATAGAGCGTTGGTAGTGATTTTGCCATCCTTCACAAACCAGTAGTTGAAAGCCATATTGGTCTTTATCACGTGAGCGCCATCCTGAGGCAAGCTGCTTATGTTTGGCGCGGTGTGAATGTTTACCATGTTGAGCATAGTGCTCTGACCCACAGCCACATAGTCGCCCGCGTCGCTGCTGTATTGCTGAAGCTCGTTGCCCGAAGTGGTGGCATAAAGACGCATTGCGGGGTCGCTGTTTCTCACCTGCTTGTTTGTAGGCATAAGAGTAACGAAACTGCTCTTATTAGAAGCCAACGACAACACGAGATTGCTGCCATCGAGAGCATACAGATAATACAGATAGGTAGAGTCCTTGAAAGCAGGGCCTACCACAGACGAGAAGATAGCAGGAGCATCCATCTTGTCCATACCATAGAACGCGCCATTCTCACACATCACCCTGTCGGTCACCTTGTCAGGATCAATATTAATAGGTGTGCCCAGATAAGTTTCCACCTCGCCACGCTTTAACTCCTCAGGGAACACCACGAGATTGTTCTTAGAAAACGACTGCATGATGAAGTAGCTAAGAATCTTGGAATCGAGGTCGGCAATGCTTTTATAGCCGCAACCCTCGCTCCAATAATTCTTAAAGAAGTCGGTTATTGCCTCGTTAGACGGCACAAAGAGATTATAGCCCGCTCTCTCGAGCTGGGTCATAAGCTTAAAGTTGGTGACTGGCCATTCGCAGGCAATTTTAGGTAGAGAGCCGTGCTCGTGTACGTAAGCGATGTAGCCGAGATTCTGATTGGTGTAATCATCAGCAGGGCTGTAAGTAGAATATCCGTCGTAGAGCTTTAGAAACTCTGAGTATTTCTCATTGTTTTTCAGCTGATCGTAGATGGTATTCAGCGGTTCGAGCACTTGGTTTACATGATATAGGTATCCATTATCAGTGAGCACATTGCCCTCATCGCTCACTTGGGCATTGCTCACATTGAAATATCCGTCGGCACTGTGGCTCTCGGTATTCCATTTAGAATTAGGATAAAAGTATTCGTAATTATACGCCGCGTCGATGCCCTTAGTGGCAAAGAATTTATTTGAGAACACCGGCAGATAGCGGTCGTAGTGGTAAATATGCAGAAGGGTGTCGGTAGTGGCGTTGGCCGTCATCTTCACGCGCATCTGCTCTATAGGGTCGCTGCTGTGAGTGCGATGTTTATAGAAAAGTCCCGCGTCTACCTGTTTCTGCTCATCGGTAGCGCCATCGCCCTCGGCAGGGCGGAAGTTTACGAGCTTATCCCAGTCGAAAGAATAATACATGAGATGAAAGCCCACAAGCTTTTTCAGATAGGCAGCGTCTTTCTCCTGCATTTCGTCTACGCTGGCATATCCCTTCTTGGCAAGGAACTCGGCAAAAGCGTCATCATTCGGTGCCATCACCGTCATGATACTCTTTCCGTCTACTATCTGCTTATATCCCGACAAGTCGATAGCATGAAGAAACATGTTGTAATTACCCTCACTCTGCAACACCTGATAAGCATTTCCTGCCGACTGGTGAGGCTTGTAATGGTCATCGTCTGAAATGTCGTCCGCACAGGAAGCAGTTATCAGAGAGAGCGATAACAACATGCTTGCCAGGGGCAACACATTAAAGTTTAGTTTCATTATTAATTATGTTAGGTTTTTGAAATTTCTTTCTCAGTAAATCATAACAAAGGTCAAAAAAATCCTCCATTAATCATTAGTAGTTATAGCGCAAAATTATAAAAAATCGTTGTCATCAAGTAACTAAGATTTTAAAAAACGCCACATTTTCCCAAAAACTAAAACACAATATCAAATTTTAAAGACGAAAAAAGAAACGCAATCAGGCACGCACCAGACTGCGTTTCCTGCCATTATCATCACTGTGCCGGGCGCAATCCCTCGCCAGCGTCATTATCTCCGCCGTTTGCAGGCTCTGTAGATGGCTGAGGATTGTCATCAGGCTTATCGCCACCGCTGCCAGTTGGCTGCTCATTGGCAGTGTCGTCATCTGCCGGGCTTAGCTTTGTAGGCTCATCCTGCTGAGTTTCGCCACCATTAGCAGGTTCGGCAGGCTGTGGCTCAGCTTGCTTGCCATTCTCCGGCTGATTCTCCTTTTCGGGAGTGAGATTAGTGTTATTCTTCTCTCCCTCTTTTCCCTTGTCGTTCTCTTTATTCTTTCCCTTGCCTTTATTCTTATCGTTTGCCTTTGAAGTATCGCTTGCGGTGTTCTTCTTGGCAGAAGAAGTATGAATATAAGTCATGTGGTAACGCTCGTGGAGCTGGTCAAGATAGGTAGAGAAGGCGTCAAACTGTGCCGACTCGCCAAACTCCGCCTGATAAGAGATTATGCGCATCCACTTATAGTAAGCCTTGGCAAGGGCATCGCGC
>JAIKZG010000006.1 GCA_024682415.1 Prevotella sp. | reverse complement strand
TTGCACATACATACAATTTTTGTGGTTTACAAAAGTTAAATACGTTAAAAATTCATCTTTTCTTAAACCCATAGAATCTATGTAATCACTTTTCTACCATTTAATATACAAGTTGTTGATATAAAACGACTTGCAAATACGCCTTTTGAAATCAACTTGATTTTTCATATCGAAATGCTTAGGAAATGAAAAACAGGGTTGCAAAGTAGTATCGAAGTACTTAGATTATAGAAATCAACTTGATTTTTCGTATCGAAATGCTTAGGAAATTGAAAACAAGGTTGCAAAGTTCCATCGAAGTACTTAGATTATAGAAATCAACTTGATTTTTCGTATCGAAATGCTTCGGAAATGAAAAACAGGGTTGAAAAGTTCCATCGAAACGTTTCGATGGAAGAAATAAAAAAATTTTGGAGCACTTAAGCGTTTCGATACTCCAAATCATAGTCGCAAAGCACTTTCTAAGTATTTAGATGGAAGAAAACAACTTGATTTTTAATATCGAAATACTTAGGAAATGAAAAACAAGGTTGCAAAGTAGTATCGAAGTACTTAGATTGTAGAAATCAACTTGTTTTCTCATATCGAAACGCTTAGGAAATCCCAAACAGAGTTGATTTTTATTTTCTAAGCGCTTAAGCGCAATTTTTTTTCGTGAAAACTAAAATCTAAATACTTAGATAATTTTAGGGGTGCTGTTGCACCCTCGCTTTTGACTTATCTTATGAAATGGCAACTTTTATAAAAAATATCGTGTGTTTTATTCGATTTGCGCTACCTTTTAATAAGGTACGCTGCACCTCGGAATTGAAAATAAAAGCAAGCTTTATTTTGCAATTCTCTCGGTTTGCAGTACCTTTTAAGAAGTTAGGCTGCGTTTCGGAAATAAAAATGAATAAATTCTGAAGATTTTCTTATCAAGAAAATCGTGTATTTTCTCAACTTGCACTAACTTTGCACCTTTAATTTGGTTTTTTTAGGAAACATTAAAGAAAAATGAACGCATTGGTATTTAGACCCAGATTGTGGGACGTACTTAAAAATTACAACCGTAAAACACTCACTGCCGATATTATGGCAGGTATCATCGTGGGCATCGTAGCCCTTCCTCTCGCTATCGCATTTGGTATCGCTTCGGGCGTAACGCCGGAGAAAGGTATCATCACTGCTATTGTTGCTGGATTTATAATCTCTGTATTCGGGGGCAGCAAGGTGCAGATAGGTGGCCCTACGGGAGCTTTTATCGTAATAATATATGGTATCATTCAGCAATATGGTATTGAGGGGCTTACTATCGCTACGATTATGGCTGGCGTGTTTCTTGTGCTTCTTGGCACTCTGCGCCTCGGCACTATTATTAAATATATTCCTTATCCTATTGTAGTGGGATTTACAAGTGGTATCGCTGTCACTATTTTCACTACTCAGATAAAAGATCTCTTCGGATTGTCTATCGACAGCGTGCCTGCCGACTTCGTGGATAAATGGCTGTGCTATTTTCAGCATTTTTCTACTGCCGACTTGTGGAGCTCGGTAATAGGTGTAGTGAGCGTGGCGATAATAATGGTTACTCCTAAGTTTTTGAAGAAGATTCCAGGCTCGCTTATCGCCATAATAGTAATGACGGTGGCTGCGCTTCTGCTCAAGACTTATGGGGGCGTAACTTCAATAGAAACCATTGGCGATCGTTTCAGCATAAGTAATGTAATGCCCGATGTGCAGATGCCGGCAATGAGCTGGGAAACGATAAAGGGGCTTATTTCTCCTGCCATCACCATTGCGGTGCTCGGAGCTATCGAGTCGTTGCTTTCGGCTACTGTGGCAGATGGTGTGATAGGCGATCATCATGACTCAAATACAGAGCTTATAGGTCAGGGTATTGCCAACATGGTTTCACCTCTCTTCGGTGGTATTCCGGCTACAGGCGCTATCGCGCGCACGATGACAAATATCAACAATGGCGGTAAGAGTCCTGTCGCAGGTATCGTTCATGCCGTGGTGCTATTGCTCATCTTCCTTTTCCTCATGCCATTGGCTAAGTATATTCCTATGGCTTGCCTGGCAGGCGTGCTCGTAGTAGTTTCTTATGGTATGTGCGGATGGCGCTCTTTCCTTTCTATAATGAAAAATCCGAAGAGCGATGTGTGCGTGTTGCTTATCACATTCTTCCTTACTGTAATCTTCGATCTCACTATTGCCATTGAGGTGGGCTTGGTTATCGCCTGTCTGCTGTTCATGCGTCGTATGGCAGAGACTACCGATGTCAGAGTTATCTGCGACGAGATAGACCCTACACAGGAGGAGAGTGATTTCATGATGGGCAATCTGGAGCACCTCACTATTCCTGACGGTGTAGAGGTGTATGAAATCAATGGTCCTTACTTCTTCGGAGCTGGTAATAAGTTTGAGGAGATAATGGCTGCCTTTGGCGATCGTCCTAAGGTGAGAATAATTCGTATGCGTAAGGTGCCGTTTGTGGATTCTACCGGTATTCACAACCTCACCAACCTTTGCCTCATGAGCAAAAAGGAGGGCATAAATATTGTTCTTTCTGGTGTAAATCCGAAAGTGCAGGAGGTGCTTGAGCGCAGCGGATTCAATGAGCTTATAGGTAAGGAAAATATCTGTAATCACATAAATCTCGCTCTCGCAAAGGCTAAGGAGATTGTTGCTTCGTGCGAGTGATAGATAAAATGATATAACAATAAAAATAAGGATTCTCTACACATGATGTGGGGAATCCTTATTTTTTATGGAGAAGATAAAAAAGCTACCAGTCTATTGCCTTCTTGCCGTGCTCTTCGAGATAGGCGTTGCAGCGTGAGAAATGATGATTGCCAAACCATCCGCCCCTGTTGGCAGACAATGGCGATGGGTGAACGGACTCTAAAACAAGATGTTTGCTCATGTCGATAAGCGATTTCTTGCTTCTCGCGTAGCCACCCCACAGAATGAACACAAGGTTTTCACGCTCGTCGCTCAATGCTTTAATCGCAGCGTCGGTAAATGTTTCCCATCCTTTGCGCTGATGGCTTCCCGCTGCATGGGCGCGTACGGTGAGTGTAGCGTTGAGCAGCAGCACTCCTTGCTGTGCCCAGCGAGTGAGGTTGCCGGAATTAGGCATAGGCTTGCCCAGATCCATTTCTATTTCTTTGAATATGTTGATGAGAGATGGCGGAAACTGCACACCGTCGTTTACCGAGAAACTGAGACCGTGAGCCTGACCTATCTCATGGTAAGGATCCTGACCGATGATTACCACTTTCACATCATCGAATGGGCAGAGATTGAAGGCGTTGAAAATGTATTTGCCCGGAGGAAAACACTGGAATTGTGTGTACTCGCTTTTTACAAAGTTGGTAAGGTCAACGAAGTATTGCTTCTCAAACTCGTTGCCTAAATGCTTTTTCCATGATTCCTCAATCTTTACGTCCATAATAATATAAGGTAAAAAAAAGAAGGTGTGCCCATTATGTCATGACACACCTTCAAGAATTATGAATTGAAATTACTTGTTGTCTTCAATCAGGTTTTCTCCTGTCATGTCGGCTGGCTGTTCCAATCCGAGGATGTGGAGAATAGAAGGAGCAACGTCGGCAAGACGGCCGTCCTTAACTGTTGCGCTGTTGTTGTCTGTTACATAGATGAATGGAACAGGGTTCAAAGAGTGAGCAGTGTTAGGAGTGTTGTCTTCATTGATTGCGTTGTCAGCGTTGCCGTGGTCGGCGATGATGATGGCTTCGTAGTCATTCTTCTTTGCTGCCTCGATAACGTCCTTCACGCAGTTGTCTACAGCGTGAACAGCCTTTGCGATAGCGTTGTAAACACCAGTGTGGCCTACCATGTCGCCGTTAGCGAAGTTTACTACGATGAAATCATATTGCTGAGTGTTGATAGCGCCTACCAATTTATCTTTCACTTCGTATGCGCTCATCTCTGGCTTCAAATCATAGGTTGCTACCTTTGGAGAAGGAACAAGGATGCGATCCTCACCCTCGAATGGCTTTTCGCGTCCGCCATTGAAGAAGAATGTAACGTGAGCATACTTCTCTGTCTCTGCTGTGTGGAGCTGCTTCTTGCCCTGTGAGCTGAGGTATTCGCCGAGAGTGTTCACTACGTTCTCCTTAGGGAAGAGGATATGTACGTTGTTGAATGACGCGTCGTAAGGAGTCATGCAGTAGAACTGCAAATCCTTGATGGTGTGCATTCCCTCGTTTGGCATGTCTTGCTGTGAAAGCACCTGTGTAAGCTCTTTCGCGCGGTCGTTGCGGAAGTTGATGAAGATTACTACATCGCCTTCTTCTATAGTTCCGTTTACGTTAGAGTTGGTGATTGGCTTGATGAACTCATCAGTTACGCCTTCTGCATAGCTTTCCTCTACAGCCTTAACCATGTCGGCAGCTTTCTTACCCTTAGCTTCAACGAGCAAATCGTAAGCTTCCTTTACACGGTTCCAACGCTTGTCACGATCCATTGCGTAGAAACGACCTACGATGCTTGCGATGTGAGCGTCGTTCTTATCGCATACATCTTGAATGCTCTTGATAAATCCCGCGCCACTCTTAGGGTCGGTGTCGCGACCGTCCATGAAGCAGTGTACGAATGTGTTCTTCAAACCATATTCCTTGCCAATCTCGATGAGCTTGAAAAGGTGATTCAAAGAAGCGTGTACGCCACCGGTAGAAGTCAATCCCATGAGGTGGAGCTTCTTGCCTGTCTTTTGAGCGTAGCTGTATGCGTTTACTATTTCTTCGTTCTTAAGAATTGAGTTGTCTTTGATGGCACGATTAATCTTCACCAAGTCTTGATAAACAACGCGACCTGCGCCGATGTTAAGGTGTCCTACTTCTGAGTTACCCATCTGTCCGTCAGGCAAGCCTACGTTTTCACCAGAAGCCTGAAGTTGAGAGTGAGCCTGTGTTGCCTGTAGATAATCGAGGTAAGGAGTTGGAGTGTTGAAGATAACGTCACCCTTACCATGTTTGCCGATTCCCCATCCATCGAGAATCATCAATAATGCCTTATGTGCCATATTATTTATTAATAATGTATTTAGTAATTTGTTTGCAAAGTTACAGCAAGTTGAGCGAAACACAAAAAAAGTGCATACCATTTTTTGATATGCACTTATTATCATTATCTTATTTCGTAACTCTGAACCAGTCTACGTCGAGCTGTGCCATTGTGCTGCTGTTGCTCATTGGCTCTTCGCAGGTGAAGCCCATCTTCGCGCCAATCCATTTACCCTCACGAAGAGTAAACTCCGTTCCGCAAGGCTTGAATGTCTTGCCGTTCATGCTATAGAAGAAATTCAGCTTGCCATCTTTTACTACCATGCGCAGATAAATGTCAGCGTAGATAGCTGGCTTATAGTCTATTTCATCTTTATCCGTAGGTTTGAAATTCATGATAGGAGTAATGGTTTCAGCCTTGCCCTTATCTGCTTTGAGGCATGTGCGCTGTTGCAACTGGAATTCATTGCCTACACGCTGCACGATAAGAGCAGAATAGTCTAATCCCATCATTACGATTCCGCCAAACTGCTTGTCGCTTCTCGCTCCCAGGCGCACCTTTGTAGTAGCCGTGAAGTTTTGAGCCGGAAGTTTCTGCAGAAGCAAGTTAGGTGCTTCCCACAAACTCTTATAATCTTTGCTTAGTTTGTAAGAGAACAAACGCATAAATCCGTATGGAGTAGGCATGCCATAAGTTTGCTTATAGTTAGCGTGCCATTGCCATTGCAGTCCGAGGCGTGGCTCGTTGAATTCGTCGCTTTCCACAGGATTGCATATCGCTACATTGCCAGTGGTCTTTGGCTTGCGGTATTTCAAAACAGGCTGTCCGCACACGCCTTTTATCTTTTCTCCCATTGCAGGCCAACCGCTCTTCCATGTGACAGGTTCGAGCCATACCACACGTCCATAAGCACCACGATCCTGGAAATGCAAGAACCAGTCTTCGCCTTGTGGAGTGTGAACCCATGCGCCTTGGTGAGGGCCGTTTATCTTTGTTGAGCCTTGGGCTAACACAGTCTTATGCTCGTAAGGGCCGTATGGGCTTTTTGAGCGCATAGCCAACTGCCAGCCATGCTCCACGCCGCCTGCTGGGCACATAATGTAATAATATCCATCCTTCTTATAGAATTTCGGGCCTTCTGTGGTGAAGTTACCGTTTCTCGTTCCGTCAAACACGATGACAGGATTGCTTATAGCTTTAGTGCCATCCTTTGACAATTCACGTACAGAGAGCTGTGAGTTGAAATGGGCGCGACTATTAGCCCATCCGTTTACGAGATAGCATCTGCCATCTTCGTCCCATAGCGGAGTGGTGTCGATCATTCCTTTACCTGGAATTACGCATACTGGCTTCTCCCATGTGCCGGCAGGGTCTTTCGTTTTCACCATGAAGACACCATAGTCAGGGTCGCCCCAGTATATGTAGAATTCTCCATTGTGAAAGCGAATGCTTGGTGCCCATACACCGTTGCCATGACTTGGCTTGTCGAATTCAGAGGTAGGCTCAAGCTCGTTTTGTATTGCGTAGCCTATAATCTCCCAGTTTACCAAATCCTTAGAGTGAAGAATAGGCAGTCCGGGAATACATTGGAAGCTGCTGGCCGTCATGTAATATTCGCCATTGGCTTCGCATACATCAGGGTCGCTGTAGTCGGCATTGATCACAGGATTGGTGAAAGTGCCGTCGCCATTGTCAGAGCACCATACCTGAGATTTATAAGACGACTGAGCTACTGATGGCATAGCTGTAGCCATCAGTAGCATAGTTGAAAGGATTATATGTTTCATTCAAATTGTAGTGGAATTATTAGTGTGTATCCGTCCGTAGGCATAGCTACGGAATTCCTTTTTTTACTTAGTGTAGAGAGCAACGATAGTTTCGTATTTCTCCTGCTTACCGCTTGTCTGCTTAGGTTCGCCATTCTTCTTAGCGTAGTCTACAAGCTGTTCGAGAGAAAGCTCACCATTCTCAAATTTCTTGCCTTCTCCGCCGTCGAAGCTTGCGTAACGCTCCTTCACCATCTGTGGAAGCTCGCTGTGCTCAAGGATTTCGGCTGCGTTGAGCAATGCGCGTGCCATAGCGTCCATACCGCTGATGTGGGCGATGAAGATGTCTTCAGCATCGGTAGAATTACGACGAAGCTTAGCGTCGAAGTTAGAACCACCATTGCCAAGACCGCCGTTGCGGATGATCTGCATCATTGCCTGAGTAAGCTCAAAGTTGTCGATTGGGAACTGGTCGGTATCCCATCCGTTCTGAGCGTCGCCACGGTTGGCGTCGATGCTGCCGAGCATACCATTGTCTACAGCTACAGCAAGCTCA
>JAIKZG010000038.1 GCA_024682415.1 Prevotella sp. | reverse complement strand
AAGGTGTATAGCTGGATATTCGATTCTGGTAAAGAATATGGTAATACTGCTGTAACAACAGAAAAAGCTCTTTATGGCGCAACTACTTATGTTCATATAAGAGATGGAGAACTTTCTCCTCTGAATATTACTGGTAGCACTGTATTCCGCGAGTATCCTCTTAACAACCATACGGTTAATATCTATGCCGTGCATGGCAATATGGATGGATTGGTTTCTCAGGATATGGCTTATCCTTCAAGCGCAATGACATATAGCGTGAAAACAGATCAGACTACGATAGATAATTATAGCGTGAGCGATTTGATGTATGCAGACACAGCAAATGTGAATAATGCGACAGATACAGTGAAGTTGCGCTTCTCTCATCTGCTTTCAAAAATCTCAGTAGTGCCTAAGCTGGAAGCCAATCAGAATGTTACAATTTCAAGAATTGATATTCTGAATACAATGCCATCGGCTACATTGACATTCAATAATACAAATCGCGCAAACAATCCTTCAGTCGTGGCTACAGGCTCAACTGGAACAATAACAATGGCAGGCGAAGCGTCTTATGTAGGATCTGCAGATGTGGAGAATGAGGCAATCTTAATCCCTCAGACAATTGCTTCGGGTACATCATTTATAAAGATAGTGCTTACTAATGGTACGTATTATACCTATAAGACAAGTAGTGCTATCACATTTGAGGCAGGTAAATCTTACAGATTTGTCTTGAATTTGCATGAGAGTCCAATCATTACAGGTTATAGAGTTGATGACTGGGCTGCAGGTAACTGGGATACGAGTCATCCGAATGGTCAGGAGATATTTGCAGATCAGGATGAATAAATCATACAAAACTTAAACATTATAAAAAGGAGAGTATGAAAACAATTAGGAAAAATAATATATTTCTGAGTGGCTTGGCATTGATGGCAGGAATAATCTCGCTAAGTGGTTGCTCTTCGAGCGATGATGTAGCTGAGGTTATGACCCCGGATGTGACAGACGCTGTGGATGAAGAGATAAAATTTAGTACCAGTATTCCTGTTACTCGTACTTTCGATGACTGGGGATATAATACCATAACCTCATTCCAGGCAGACGACTCTATAAGATTATGGGTAGACGATTGTCAGACTACGGATTTGGATATGTCTAAAACGCCAAAGGCTCATTATGGGTATACAGTGTTTAGTGTAGATAATTCTAACTTGACAACAGGATCTCTATTCCAGCGCCGAGGCACGGCATTGAAATATCCTACAAGTGGCAACCGCGTAAACATCTACGCAATGCGTATTAACGCAACAACACCGATAAGTGATGGCGCAGCTTTGCCTACTACTACAGGATTGGTACATAAGGTGCTCACTGATCAAAGCACGCTGGCGAATTTCTGCCAGAGCGATATGCTTTATGGTGAACTGAAGTATCAGCCTCACACCAAGAATAGTGTGACAATCCCATTCAAGCATGCTCTTGCTAAGATTTCTGTTCAGTTGGCTTTTGATGATCAGGATATTAATGACAATTTGTCGTCAATGCAGATTACAGAAACCATGACAGAAGGTATCGTGACGATAAATCGCTCAAAGAAATATGGCGATACATCGATCGAGATAACTCCGACAGGAGCTGTCGAAACAATAGAGATGGATCATGACGGATACAACAGTAATGTGTGTGCGATAATTCCACAGACAATAGCAGCCAACACAAAGTTTATACACTTTACTTGTGCTGCTCTTGGAAAGAGCTTCACTTTTAAACTTGCCTCAACGCAGACTTTTGAGGCTGGTAAGGAATATCGCTTTTATGTGTATACATCAGAAGATCTTGTCTATGATGTAGGAACCATAAAGGTGTCGGAAGTCGTAGATTGGACTAATACCAATATTGATGGCGTAGCTAATGGTTTTAAGAACTAAAGCGATATTAATAACGAAATAAAAAAATAAGACCTAAAACACAAGGAGCAATGAAACAAAAGATAATCAACATATTGCTTATGTCGCCGGCACTGCTCTTTATGGCATGTAGTTCGGATGATGTTTCTACATCTGATAATATAGATGGTAGAAACCTCACGACGAACGGTGTTCCTATTGAGATTGTGCCGAATGTGATAGAACCTGTGACCCGTACGGATTTTGAACTCGGCACATCTATAAGTGATGGTGAGATAGTGCATGTATGGGTGGATGACCCTAATGCTGCTACCACGGCTGAATATTTGAGATATAGCAGTTATCATTACAAAGCACAGTCGTATCAGGCTTTGGGAAGTGAAACAAAAAGTCATGTATTGACTTATGATGGTGCTAATGCTACACCTACGTTCCCTCAGATTGGTCTGATTAATGTATATGCTTACCATTGGAGCGATGTGCAGGACGAAAACCTTATTTTGGCAAGGGGTGCGTCGCGTTCGGTCACTCATCGCACTCAATATTCACAAGTGCAGCAGACCGATTATGCAAAGAGTGATTTGCTATGGGGAAAAGTAGAAGGCGCAATAGCATCAAGGGGCGTAACTATTCCATTCAGACATAAGCTTAGTAATATAGTCGTAAGATTTGATAATGAAGAAAATCTTAACTTATTGAACACTATTACGAAGATAAAGATCAATGGAGTATATCGTACTGCTACAATGACATATAGTCGTGATACTGTTATATTAACTAATTATACAGACAAAGGTTCGATAGAGATAGCTCACGACTTCGGTAAAGGTAGATTGAATGAAGGCATTATTCTGCCACAGACAGTTACCAGCGGTGAGTTTATAGAACTTAGCACCGATGATGGACGTACATTCGTATATTCTCTGGTAGATTACGAATTTAAGCCAGGTCATCAGTACACATTCTATATCAAAGTAAACACAAAGGGCTTTGAGATTACATGTCCGCAGATTACAGATTGGGGACATAGCGCTTCTAATGATGAAGATGCAAATGCTACAATGCCTGATGTGCCAGTGAATAACAATTAGATAGAAATAAACAAAAAACTAACGATATGAAAAAGGAGTATTTAATGTTCGCTTTCGTTGCTTTAGGCATGTTGACAGCATGCAGCAGCAATGATGACGCAGTGGTAGGACCAGATACCAGTAATAAAGACTGGAATGGCGAAATAAAGCTGCAAAGTGAAATAGCGACCACTCGTGCTACATATGGTCAAGATACACAGATATTGCCAAATCAGTTGTTTTATCTGTGGGTGGATGATAGCAATTTTCCTACTAAGCTTACAGGTTTGGCAGCTAATGAAACACGAACGCTTTATAATTGCGTGCAGATGACTTCGGATGGTCTCGGAGGATTCTATAATTACACTGATGATGTGTATTATCCAGTTACAGGTAATCATGTGAATTTGTATTCTCTTAATGCAAATCCGGATTCTTCGGCTGCCAATATAAGCCAGGCTTCGCATTTCGCTATTGGAGGAACTTTCCCTACATCATTTGTCCAGAAGACGGACTCTTTGCAGAATAATGCAAAAAGATACGCTAAAAATGATTTGTTGTTTGCTTCACACATAAATAAGGAGCGTAATAATGAGGCTGCAAAATTGAGATATCAACATTTGCTTTCAAAAATTGTAGTCGTAACTGATGGTTCTTTTAATATTACCGACTGTAGAATTAAAAATGTAAGATATAGAGGTAATGTTTCTATTATAAAGAATTATAGCGCGAACCCTACAGTTATGCTGTCTCTTCCGTCAGAAGACTTGGCTACATGCGATATTATTATGGGAAAGGCTGTTGCCAATGCAAATGGTACAAATGATAGTATTGAAGCTGTGATATTCCCTCAGACAATCAATGCAGGCTCAACTTTCTTGCAATTTACTGTTGCTGAAGGCGGTACTTTCACATATCAGCTTCCAAGTACAAAGACATTCTCTCAGGGACAAGAGTATATTTTCAGAGTAATCTTTACTCAGACTCATCCTACGATTCAGGCTCAGGTTATCGATTGGAATACTAATGCTGCCATTGACTGGGAATAATAGATTGCCAGCTAGAATAAGGATTTATGTTTTCCGACAAACTTTAAAATAGAAACAATATGAAAAAGCAACTATTATATATAATGGCTTTCATGCCGCTTTTCTTTGCTGCATGTAGCAGCGATGATGTAGCAGGTGGTCCTGTTAATAAAAGCGGTGAAGATCTTAACAAGACTGTTGAGATAAAACTTACGCCAGGAACCGTTACTTCACGTACTCCAATGACTACCGATGTAACTCTTGATGATTCATTGAACAACGTATGTATTGTGTTCTTCGAAGGTCATAAGCCTACTTCAAAGATTGTGAGTTATCAGGATATAGACTTCTCTAAAATGACTCCTAATGCTTATGGCATATTTACAAAGCGTGTTTCTACCACGAGTAAGGCTACTTATGCAGTAGCACTTGCTAATGTGACAGAGAATTATGTTTCAGGATGTGCTACATTCCAGGATGTGATGAATACTAAGGTCGATATCAGAAGTACTGGTACGCAAGATGGTAGATATTCTCAGTATCAGCCAGCAACAAACCGCCAGTATAATACTGGTCTTCCTATGTATGGTGAGGATACAATTCAAAATGACCAGGTCTTGTTGAATCTCGAAAGAAAAGTTGCACGTGTTAGAATAAACGTGAAGACTGACTTCTCTGGTCGTAGCGATGGTGCGGGCTTTACCCCAACTGAAATTTTCATGCATAATTTCTGGAATAAATGTAAATGGAATGAAAAATCTGGTTGCGACAGCTTGATAAAGACTGCTGAGAGTATTTACATTTCAAGCGATTATATCATTATGTCGACAGGCGTTCAGCCATTCGCTACATTGAATGATCCTAATTATGCGGCATGGGCTACATTCTATGTTTTGCCATGGATTGGCAGTAGTGCCGACTTGCAGGTTGTGGTAAAGGGTACATATACCAATTCTCTTGGCACTTCGACAATCTACTACCCTGTTTCTATCAATGGTGGTATGGTGGAGCAGAACAATGCTTATACTATCAATATCACTATCAAGGGTAAGGGCGTAGAACTGAAAGATGTAAACGATGGTCCGCTTAACTCTTCAAGCAACCTTACCGTAAATGTAGAGGTTTCACCTTGGACCACTGTGCCAAATATTGATAAGACTATTGAATAAGAGCTTTTTTCACCTTTAAAAACGAATAGCATGAATAAGCTAAAATATATATTATTCGCTTTCGCAGCATTCTCGATGACACTTGTCGCATCATGTAGCAGTGACGATTCTGTTGCTGACGGTGGTAGGCGAGAAGTCATGAATGAAGGCGCGCCTGCTGAGCTCACGGTGAAATTGGCCACTATGAGCGCAGACATGACGCGTACGCTCAGCGAAGCGAATGAAAACATTATTAATGACCTGGCTTTGCTCGCATTCAATGATAGAGGTAACTGTAATGGTTTTAGCTATACAAGAGTTGCAAGAGCTGGTTATGGTTATACTCTTAATACAGGAAGGGTGCCGACTCGTCAGGGCGATAACATAACAATATATGCTGTAGCCAATGTAGATGGAACATCTTGTGATTCAGCTGTGTTGTCTAAGATTGAAACAATAGAGGAGTTTAAAAAGTGTGCCATCGTTCTTAGTTCAACAGATGACATTGTGAATGACGATGATACTCCTATGTTCGGTTATGTTACAGGCTATACTCTTGCAGCCTCTACTGGGGCTGTAAATATAGATCTCACTAGATTGGCAACAAAGATGAATTTCACAATTCAAGTGGATTCAGGCGTGGCTCTTGCTGGTTTACAGCTTTGCCATGTGCCAATGGCTTCTTATCTGTATCAAGATAAAAATTATGTGAAGGGTAATAGTTATTTGAGCAATCCGGGAACTGTTTACGCCAATCAGCCAATGATAAATTGCGGAAAGGTGGAGAATGATGACCCTATACATACTCTAGACACCCTTGTAACGTTTTATACGTTTGAGAATCTTGTAGGACAGAGTGAAGCGTCGGCAGAAGAATCATTACGTACTTTTGAGAATGCTCCAGTTAATGCTACTTATTTGAATGTAACAACAAATATCGGTGGCGCAAGCTATACATTCCGTGTATATCTCGGAGGTGTAACGTTTGATGACTATACCAACTACGATATTCCTCGTAACTATGCTTATACGGGCAAAATAAGAATCGCTTACTCTGCATCTAAGAATACTGCTGTAATTATGCCAGTTCTTGTAACCAGAAACAACACAATTGATAACTGGACTGCAGAAAAAGACTCTACGAGCATGTATAACTAGGACGATAACTAATAAAAATGCTTACGAGTATGAAAAGAATATATTATATATTACCAACGATAGCTTTGGCTCTCTTTGCCACTGTGTTGGCTTCATGCAGTTCTGATGATGAGGCTAAAACGACAGCGACGAGTACGCCAGTGCAATTCTATGGTACATTCAATGGCGATGAGCCTGCGGTGGCAACAACGCGTGCTTATGATGATAAGTGGGAAGTGAATGATGCTATAGGTATCACTTGTTCTCCTTATTTCAATGTAAAGTATACGGCAAACACCTCGGGTAAATCGACTCAACTTTCTTATTCTTCAGGTAAGGAAATAATGTATGATCCAAAGATAAATGTTTATACATTTATGGCATATTATCCATATACAGGAAATGCATTTGGTGATTATGAGGACTTACTTATAGATATGAAGGCGATGCGTGATGCGGAACATGCAAAGAAATATGATTTTATGTATTCTTTCGGTATCGGACGAAACGGAACTCCTGTTTCTTTCAAGTTTGACCACATCATGACAAGGGTTATTTTCAACTTCGTCGATGGTGAGAATGTAAAGTTGATGAATCATAGATGGTATTTGCCAAACGCAATAAGGCTGAGAGGTTCATTTGAAACGTATTCTGGTTTATGTGAGGCTGATGCCAAGGTTAGACCAGGTGCTGAGGATACAGTAGGTAACATTACTTATCCCAATGTGCCAGATACCTTGTATTTCTTCCCTCAAACTCCTAAAAAGAGTACTCTTGTTCTTTTTAATGAAAAAGATTTAGGAGATGAGGATATTATTGTCCAAAAGTACACTATGGATCTCGCTTTGCCAAAGTTTGAGGCAGGTAAATCTATAGAACTTACTATTTCAGTTAATGATCAGCGTATGCAATTGAAGGGTATTACTATCCAAGATTGGAATAGGAAAAATCAGGGCAATATTAATGCCTCGGATATGTAGTAACAATGAGCTAACAACTTTCTAAAAACTTTATAGAATATGAAAATAATAAGATATATTCCTGTTTTAGCAGTCGGTTTGCTCTTTGTGGCTTGCAGTAGTGACGACAATATAGTGGAGGCAACTAAACCTGTAATTACGGAAACGGGTTCAGAATTGCAGCCAATGCGTATTTCTGCAGCAGTGAGTGGGCAGACTCGTGCAGCGGGCACAACATGGGCTATGGGTGATACTATAGGTATCACAATGATATATTCCAACCTTGATAAAGGTGAACCTGAATATGGATGCTACGTAAATGAGGCATATATTTACCAAAAGGTGAATAACGCTGCCGGTGAAGAGGTAGATAGCTTTATTTGCCCGGAAAGAGCATTTACGGTGTCTATCACAAGTTATCATGGTCGAATAGTCTATGATACTATATGGACAAGTAATATAATGTATTATAATGACCATGAATGGTATAATGTACGTCCGTATGTAGGATATTATCCATACATCAGTGGGAATTATGAATACCTCCCACGACAGGTGGAAAAAGACACATATGATCAGAGTCCGACTGCACAGGCGCATTATGACTTTATGTATGCGCCAGAGACAGAAAATGTTGGCGCAAATTTGATCTTGACTTTCCAACATAAAATGTCAATGATTTCGCTTAACTTTGTTGATGTGGATGGACGTGGTGTGCATGTAGATAGTTTGCGTCTTGGAGGACTTATCCTTGCTGGAACCTTCTCTCCTCGTACAGGTGTCGCTACTGCCAGCAATTGGAGCTCAGAATTGCGTAAATACACGACTATGTATTGGCTTAAGCCTGAAACTAATCAGAGCAGAGTGGAATTGATTTTCTTCCCACAGGCTAGTTATACTCCAGATTTTGATAATCTGATAGTATACAATAATGGCATACTGTATAAGGCGAAGCTTAATATTCCTAAATTGGAGGCTGGTAATGACTATTATTATACAGTGACTCTTGATCGCTCGGCAATTGTTTCTCAAGCTACAATTAAGGCATGGGGCAATGGCGTATCTAAGGCATATACAATAAAATAGAAACCTCTGAAAAATATAAAATTATGAAGAAGATATTTAGATATTTGCCTCTTGCAGTGGCTTTGGTTACATTCGCTTCTTGCAGCAGCGATGATTCTGAGGACCGCGTGGTGGATAATAGCAAGGAATTAAAAGTCTTTGCTTCCATCTTCGATGGAGGTTCTAACACGGTGACGGCAAGAAGTCGTGCAGCTGGCACTACATGGGATTCCGGTGATGCTATCGGTATTACAGGTAATGACTACAATAATGTAAAATATGTTACTTCAGGCAATGGCTCTTTTACCCATTCGGCAGGTGGTCCTGTATTCTTTAGTAATAAGAATGTAGGCAATATAGCTGAATATGTAGCATATTATCCTTTCTCAGGAACAGCAGGTAATGCACTTGGTGAATCAGATAAGGTAAATATAAATACTAGTACGCAAACTCCGGCAGCGCAAAAGGGTTATGATATTCTTGTGGCAAAAGCAAGCAATGCGGCTAATTCAAATGCTGTGAATTTTGTATTCCATCATAAAATGGCATCATTGACATTTGTTTTTGTACGCAGTGAGCATCTTAAGGCAAACTATCCTGATTTAAAAAATTTGCAATTTACATTAAGTGGTTTGCATCATTTTGGATCTTTTAATCCTGCTGATACAACGATAACTGTAAATACGGATATTAGAAGTGAGGTTAGTTATACAATGAGCGATGCGAGTGACGGTACAACTAATAATGCTGAGACGCAAGTGACAAAGCAATTTATAGTATTGCCACAAGCAGCGTATACACCGACTATAGCAAACTTTACTTTGAAACTTGCAGATCCTGATTATAGTAGCAAAACATTCTCAGGAACGTTTTCAATACCTGCGTTACAGGCTGGTATGAATTGTACAATCACTGTTACAGTGGATATGCCTTCACTTACGTTCTCTACATCAAGCATTACGGCTTGGGGTAGTGCCGGAAGTATTGGAACTGTTACGGCAAGCGTATAAAAATTTGATTTCGCTCCTTTTAAGAAAAGGAAATGAGATAAATCATAACACAGATATTAGATAAACAGCCGACTGTTTGGGAATGAGAAATCCAAAATAGTCGGCTTTTTTTTGTGCGTTATGAAAAATATGAGTAAGTTTGCCAACCGCTTTTTGATATGCATATCTTTTACTAAGAACAAAAGGCGACAATCAGAAACTTAAAACCAACAAAAATACAGATTAATATAAATAATATGAAAACAACTGATGTGAAGCCGGCAAATGGCAAACTTGGTATTATGGTAGTGGGATGCGGTGCCGTTTCCACCACATTCATCACGGGTGTGCTTATGGCTCGAAAGGGATTGGCAAAGCCTGTGGGCAGCATGACGCAGTACGACAAGATACGCGTGGGAAAAGGCGCTGACAAGAAATATCTTCACTATGCCGACATCGTGCCGCTCGCTAAGCTTGATGATATTGTGTTCGGCACATGGGATGTGTATCCGCAGAATGCTTATCAGGCTGCTATGTATGCTGAGGTGCTGAATGAGAAGGATATCAACCCTGTGAGAGATGAATTGGAGAAGATCGTGCCTATGAAGGCTGCTTTCGATAAGAACTATGCCAAGCGTCTTGACGGCGACAATGTGAAGGATTGCGAAACTCGTTGGGACATGGTTGAGGCTTTGCGCAAGGATATTCGCGACTTTAAGGCAAATAACGGCTGCGAGCGAGTAGTGGTAATCTGGGCAGCGTCTACCGAAATTTATGTGCCTGTATATGGCCCTGTTCACGGCACATTGGCTGCGCTCGAAGAGGCAATGAAGGAAAACGATCGTGAGCATGTTGCTCCGTCTATGTGTTATGCCTATGCTGCTTTGGCAGAGGGCGCGCCTTTCATCATGGGTGCTCCTAACACTACGGTGGATATTCCTGCAATGTGGGAGATGGCGGAAAAGACGAGAGTGCCAATAGCAGGTAAGGATTTCAAGACGGGGCAGACTCTCGTGAAGAGTGGTTTCGCGCCTATTATCGGCACTCGCTGCTTAGGAATGAGCGGATGGTTTTCTACCAATATCCTCGGCAACAGAGACGGATTGGTGCTCGATGAGCCTGACAATTTCCGCACAAAGGAGGTGAGCAAACTCTCTACGCTTGAGACAATTCTCAAAGCCGACACTCAGCCCGATCTTTACAGCAACCTCTACCACAAGGTGCGCATCAATTATTATCCTCCTCGCAACGACAATAAGGAGGGATGGGACAATATCGACATCTTTGGCTGGATGGGCTATCCTATGCAGATAAAGATCAACTTCCTTTGTCGTGACTCTATTCTCGCAGCTCCGCTTTTGCTCGACCTTTGCTTGCTCTGCGACCTTGCGCAGCGCGCAGGCAGATATGGCACTCAGCGTTTCCTTAGCTTCTTCCTTAAAAGCCCTATGCACGACTACACAAATGGTGAAGAACCTGTAAACAATCTGTATCAGCAATACACGATGTTGAAAAACGCTATTCGCGAAATGGGCGGTTATGAAGCCGATGAAGAAATAGATTAATAAAGCTTCTATGAGAGCATAACTTAGAAAATTGTTATCTTTGCAGCATGAAATTAAATATGAGTATGAAAAAACAGATAATAATGCTTGCGCTTATGGCAATGCCAATGGGCATGATGGCGCAGACGCAGCAAGTGGAAACTTCTGCGCAGCAGGCGATGGCTGTGGCATCGGCTAATGAAATGAAGTTCGGATATTACGACAAGGCACAGGTGCTTGCCGCAATGACCGATAAGGTGAAAGCCGATAACAATCTTGCCGAGCTAAAGTCAAAGTATGACGCCGAGATGAAGCGCTCGGAGGATGATTTCAATGCTCGATATGAGGAATTTCTTGACGGACAGCGCACTTTTGCTGAGCCTATTCTTCGCAAACGTCAGGCAGAATTGCAGGTGCTGATGCAGAAGAATGTGGAATTTCGTCAGGAGGCAGAGCGTCTGCTCGCCGAAGCTAAAAAAGACGCTTACGAGCCTATTTACTCTAAGATACGCGTGGCTGCTCGCAAATACGGTGCGGAGCACAATCTTGCTTTCGTAATCAATGCCGACAGCGACACCATGCCGTTTGTGAATGCTGCGTATGGTGAGGACATCACGGCAGCGTTGATAAAAATGTTGCAATAACGATATTTTTCTATGCGGTTTTCTCCCCGCCAGAGTGAAAAAGCAATCAATCATTATGGAATTAAGCAAGACAGCAGGGCCGATAGGAATATTCGATTCAGGCTATGGCGGACTGACCATATTGCATGGCATACGTCAGCTTTTGCCAGAATACGACTATCTCTATATGGGCGACAACGCGAGAGCGCCTTATGGTTCGCGCTCGTTCGACGTGGTGTATGAGTTCACCCGAGAGGCGGTGATGAAATTTTTCGAGATGGGTTGCCAGCTGGTAATTCTCGGCTGCAACACAGCTTCCGCCAAGGCTTTGCGTTCCATTCAGCAAAACGACTTGCCGAATATAGATCCAAGGCGCAGAGTGTTGGGCGTGATACGTCCTACGGCAGAGGTTATCGGCTCGCTCACAGAGTCACGCCATGTGGGAGTGCTTGCCACGGAAGGAACTATCAAGAGCGAGAGCTATAATCTTGAGATTGCCAAGCTGCATCCCGACATAAAGGTTACGGGCATTGCCTGTCCGCTTTGGGTGCCGATAATAGAAGCTGGCGAGGCAGACAGCCCCGGAGCGGAATATTTCGTAAACAAGAGGCTTGACGAGCTTATGCGTCGCGACCCGGAGATTGACACTATCATTCTCGGCTGCACACATTATCCTTTGCTCATGAATAAGATTTTGAAACATGTGGAGAGGGGCGTTCGTGTGGTACCACAAGGTGAATATGTGGCGGCAAGCCTTAAGGATTATTTCAAGCGTCATCCAGAAATGGATAAGCTGTGCTCTAAGCATGGCACAGTGAGATATCTCACTACGGAAAATCCGCAGAAATTTAAGGAAAACGCGCGCTTATTCCTTCCCAACGAAATAAAGGTGGAGAAAGTCTCGCTTTCTGAGTAATTCTAAGTTCTCACAGAGATACCATATTCTCTCACAGATTTCACAGATAACACAGATTTTTTTATTCTCAATAAAAAAATATTCTTTTTACAGGGAAAAATATCCGTGCCATCTGTGAAATCCGTGAGAGATTTTTTTATGAGTTTTGCATTATGTTTCTCGGATGATGATTTAGAATTTCATCACGCAGAGTAGTTGTATCTATGTGAGTATATATCTGAGTGGTTTCCACGCTTTCATGACCAAGCATCATCTGAATGGCACGCAAGTCAGCTCCGCCTTTTAGCAGTTCCGTAGCGAAAGAGTGGC
The DNA here is from genome assembly GCA_024682415.1 of Prevotella sp. GTDB lineage: Bacteria > Bacteroidota > Bacteroidia > Bacteroidales > Bacteroidaceae > Prevotella. The sequence continues at coordinate 39,790 of JAIKZG010000038.1, read as the reverse complement.
GCAACGTGTGAGGTGAGATAGTCTTCATTATGCCTGCTTCCTTTGCCAGCCTCTTTATCATTATCAGAATCATCGTGCGAGTGAGATGATGTCCTCGGCGGTTGAGAAACACGTAATCTTCCTCTCCAGGCTTTATATTCATAAGGTTGCGGTCGATAAACCATAGCTTTATCTGCTTTATCGCGTTGGGAGAAATCGGCACGAGACGCTCTTTGTTTCCCTTGCCTAACACCTTGATATATTCATCGTCAAGATATAAATCGGAAATCTTAAGATTAACAAGCTCGCTGACGCGCAGACCGCATGAAAACAGCGTTTCTATTATAGCCTTGTTGCGTTGCCCCTCGGCGGTGCTTAGGTCTATTGAGTTTTCAAGCATATCCACCTCCTCCGTGGTGAGCACTTCGGGAAGATGTTCTCCGAGGCGTGGGCTTTCAAGCAGTTCCGATGGGTCTTGCTCTATGTATCCGTCGATGAGCAGAAAATGATAGAAAGAGCGTATGCCGCTCAATATGCGCGCCTGCGATGTAGCTCCTATGCCGAAGTCGTGAAGAGTGGCAGAGAAATGGCGCAGGTCTTCAATCTTCAGATCGCAGACGGATTTCTCCAGTGAATTGCTGTAGTTGAGCAGATATTCGAGGTCGTGCTGATAAGCCTCAATGGTGTTTGAGGAATAGTTGCGCTGCAACTTCAGATATCTGACGTAGCTCTTTACTATATTTGCGGTGGAATTCTTGTCTTTCTCCATTAATTTTCATAATTTTGCATACAAATTTACTTATTATAGTCGGGAATAACAAAAACAAGCTAAAAATTATAAGACAATGAAAGTCATAAACTTCAGCGAACATAATACTATCATCAATCAATATCTTGCCGAGATGCGAGATGTGGATTATCAGAAAAATCGTCTGCTTTTCCGCAACAATATCATGCGTATAGGAGAGATGGAGGCTTATGAGATAAGCAAGACCCTCAACTATGAGTCAAAGAATGTGGCTACACCTCTCGGTATCTCTGAGGTGAATGTGCCAACCGACAAAATCGTGCTTGGAACAATATTCCGTGCCGGACTGCCTTTCCATAACGGTTTCCTTAATATCTTCGACCACGCAGGCAATGCTTTCGTGAGCGCTTATCGTGAGTATAAGGACGAGGAACACACCAAGGTGGGTATTCATGTGGAATATCTTGCCACTCCGAGCATCGACGCTAAAACTCTTATCATTGCCGATCCTATGCTTGCCACAGGCGGGAGCATGGAGTTAGGCTATAAGGCTTTCTTGAGCAAGGGTGTGCCAAAGCGCATTCATGTGGCTTGCGTGATAGCTACTCCTGAGGGAATAGAGCACATAAAGAATGTGTTCCCAGATGAGAAGACTACAATATGGTGCGCAGCCATCGACCCAGGCATGAACGAGCATAAGTATATCGTTCCTGGTTTCGGCGATGCAGGCGACCTTTGTTATGGTGACAAGTTGTAAAGGAAATAAAAAATCCAAGTTTCGGGTGAAACTTGGATTTTTTATTTATAGCTTAATCTTTTCTAATATCTTATCGGAAACTCCCGTCTTGCTCTTCACGAAAGCACCTGCCTTGTTGCCTGATTCCGAAAGGAAATCGCTGTCGGCAATAAACTTGTTCATTAGGAATGAGAAGCTGTCGTAATCAGTAATCTCAAAGCCACCGCCCGAAGCGATAAGCTCGCGTGCCTCCATGAAATGCTTATTGTTAGGACCGAAGATAACAGGCATATTCCATACTCCGGCTTCAAGTACATTGTGAATACCAACGCCGAAACCGCCTCCCACATATGCCACATCTCCATAATTATATATGCTGCTTAGCAAGCCGAAGCAGTCGATGATAAGGCAATCTGCTTTTGCTGCTTCCTCAGGAGTAGTTTGAGTGTAGCGCACAGTCTTATGGTCGAGTTTTGAGAGTATCTGCTTCAAGTGGTCTTCGCCGATGACATGGGGAGCTATGATTAGCTTCCAGTCTTTATGCTCGTTGAAGAATTTTATGAAGATGTCCTCATCAGGAGGCCATGAAGAACCTGCCACAAACACTTTCGGAGCGTTAGGCAACGGCTCGTTGCCGTCGGCAGCGAACTTGCCTGTAAACGCATCTACGATAGGCAGACGCTTTGCTGTCTCGGCTATCTGAGTGACACGGTCGAAACGTGTGTCGCCCACAACGGTGGCGTTGTCGATACCGATTTTGCCAAGTAGCTGCTTGCTGATCTCGTTTTGCACAAAGAAATGAGTGAAGCATTTCAACACTCTGCCATACTGCCTGCCATACCATTTGAAGAATACCTGATCTTCACGGAAAATGCTGCTCACGCTGTAGGTAGGCACTCCACGATGTTTAAGAATGTAGAGGTGATTATACCAGAACTCATACTTTATGAAAAATGCCATCACTGGATGCACGGCACGCAAGAAACGGCGCGCGTTGGTGATAGTGTCGATAGGCATATACACCACGATGTCGGCACCCTCATAATCTTTGCGCACTTCATATCCCGACGGTGAATAAAACGAAAGCAGAATCTTATATTGAGGATAGTCTTTGCGAATGCGCTCAATGAGAGGTCTGCCCTGCTCAAATTCACCCAGCGAGGCAGCGTGAAACCAAATGTATTCAGCATTTGGATCCACCTTCTCGCGGAGAGTCTTCACAGCCATGCGTTCGCCTTTCCACATCTTGCGAGCTTTCTCGTTGAAGAGCGCAGCAATGGCGATGCCCAGCTGTATGAGATACATTATTAAGTTATACATTACTATAACTCAGTTTTTTTGTTTCTGATAAAGATTATTATTTCAATACTTCTATCGCTTTGCGCAGACGGCGAAGGGTTTCTTCCTTGCCGAGGAAAGCTGAAATGTCGAACATGCCAGGGCCTTTGCCGATACCTACGAGAGCCAAGCGGAAGGCGTTCATCACGTCGCCAAGTTTATATTCTTTGCTTTCTACCCATGCCTTTACGATAGGCTCCTGACCTTCGATAGAGAAGTCTTCTATGCCTTCCAACACTTCGCAAAGCTCTGTCATCTGCTGAGCTGAATATTCCTTCCAACGCTTCTTGGCTGTCTTCTCGTCGTATTCCATAGGCGGGATGAAGAAGAATGAGCAGAGAGGCCATAGCTCGCTTACGAAGTTCACACGGTCTTTCATCATCTCAACCACCTTTTCCACGCGCTCGAATGGCTCTTCCACGCCGTTGTTGGCTACGATAGGAGCAAACAGCTTGGCGATTTCCTCATTGCTCTTGCGGAGGATATATTCATGGTTAAACCATACGCCCTTCTGGTAATCGAAGCGAGCACCGCTCTTGCTGCACTTTGTGATGTCGAACAGCTTCACAAGCTCATCGAGAGAGAATATTTCCTGCTCTGTGCCTGGATTCCATCCGAGGAGGGCAAGGAAGTTGATGACAGCTTCTGGGAAATAGCCGCTTTCACGATAGCCACGAGAAACCTCACCGCTCTTAGGGTCGTGCCATTCCAATGGGAATACAGGGAAACCGAGACGGTCGCCGTCGCGCTTGCTGAGCTTGCCCTTTCCTTCAGGTTTGAGCAAAAGTGGCAAGTGGGCGAACTGTGGCATTGTGTCTTCCCATCCGAAAGCCTTATAAAGCAATACGTGGAGTGGGGCAGAAGGCAACCATTCCTCGCCACGGATTACATGGGTGATTTCCATCAAATGGTCGTCTACGATGTTTGCCAAGTGGTATGTAGGAAGCTCGTCGGCACTCTTATAAAGCACCTTGTCGTCCAAAATGTCGCTCTTGATTACTACTTCGCCACGGATAAGGTCGTGAACATGGATTTCCTGACCAGGCTCGATAAGGAAACGTACTACATACTGCTCACCGTCGGCAATGCGCTTCTCCCATTCCTCGCGAGGAAGAGTGAGCGAGTTGGTCATCTGCATACGTGTGCTTGCGTCGTACTGGAAATTTTTTATCTCCTGGCGCTTTGCCTCAAGTTGCTCAGGAGTGTCGAATGCGTAGTATGCCTTACCGTTGTCGATAAGCATCTTCACATACTCTTTATATATTTCTCTGCGCTCGCTCTGGCGGTAAGGACCGTGTTCGCCGCCGATGCCTACACCTTCGTCGAACTTTATGCCGAGCCAGCGGAATGATTCTATGATATATTCTTCCGCGCCCGGAACGAAACGATGAGAGTCTGTATCCTCAATTCTGAAAACAAATTCGCCGCCGTGCTGACGAGCGAAAAGATAATTGTAAAGAGCCGTGCGTACGCCACCGATATGAAGCGCACCCGTCGGGCTTGGTGCAAAACGCACTCTTACTTTTCTTTCTGCCATAAAAATTAAATATGTAGATTTTTGTTTTAGGCTGCAAAATTACATATTTTTTTTGTACTTTAAGGCATTTTTTCGTATTTTCGCAGAGTAAAGCGTCCGCTAAATCAGTTGATTATGAGCCGTGACGCTTCTTTGGAGATATACTCGGAATATATTTATATTTTTTACAAACGGATAAATTTCTATGTCATTCATAAATAATGAGCGCGAGCAACATTTCTGGCGCAACTGGGCTACCCGTATTTTGCTTATAGTAATCACGGTGTCTTTGATAGTGAGCTTGATGCCTCGCGGCGGACAGCAGCTGTTTCATTATGAGGTGGGAAAGCCATGGATGTATAATTCGTTTTTCGCCCGTTTTGATTTCCCAGTTTACAAGACTGATGAAACAATTCAGGATGAGCGCGACTCGCTGATGCAGTATTTCCAGCCTTATTACAGTTACAATAAGGACAAGGAAAAGCAAATGATTACAATGTTCAGGGCTGATTTCCGTGGTGGCATTCCGGGAATGAGCAATGCCTTTATTCCCTTGATTCAGACGCAGCTACACCGCATTTATCAGGCAGGCGTGATGAGCCGTGAGGAGTATCAGCGCAATTCTGCCGACACTATGGCCATGATAAGGCTCGTGTCAGGTAATCAGGCTCATGGCATAAAGATTTCCAAAGTGTATTCCACTCAGAGCGCCTATGAGCAGCTTCTTTCTGATGAGCGGCTCGCGCCTTTCCGTGAGACTTTGCAGCAATGCAAGCTCGATAAATATATAGTGCCAAATCTCGTTTACGACAAGGAGAAGAGCGAAACAGAGCTTAACGACCTGCTAAGCACTATTCCGCCAGCTTCGGGCATGGTGGCCAACGGACAGAAGATTATCGATCGTGGCGAGATAGTTACCGAGGAAACTTACCGTGTGCTCAGCTCGTTTGAGCACGAGATGGAAAAGCGCGATGGCCATGTGCATGAGGGCAAATCAATTTTCTGGGGGCAGGTGGTTTATGTGCTGATCATCGTGTTTCTGTTCTCGCTTTATCTGTGGCTTTTCCGTGTAGACTATATGGCAAAGCCTCGCAGCGTGATAATGCTTTATCTCATGGTGGTGCTTTTCCCCGTATTGGTGTCGCTCATGATGAAGCACCTTGTGCTTAGCGTCTATGTGTTGCCATTCTGCATGGTGCCTATATTCATACGCATCTTTATGGATTCGCGCACGGCTTTTGTCACTCATGTAGCTGTGGTTCTTATTTCGGCTGCAGCTGTGAAATATCAGTATGAGTTTATCATAATTCAGCTTGTAGCGGGATTGGCAGCGATCTATTCTCTGCGCGAGTTGTCGCGTCGCTCACAGGTGTTTAAGACGGCTATCGTGGTATTCATGGCTTCGTCGGCAGTGTATTTCTCTATACAGCTTATGCAGAGCAACGGCATCGACACTTTGGATGTAGCCATGTATTTCCATTTCTTCATCAACGGCATATTGCTTCTTTTGGCTTATCCATTGATGTTTGTCATTGAGAAGACGTTCGGCTTTATTTCTGATGTCACGCTGTTTGAGCTTTCCAACACTAATAAGGGTGTGCTCCGCAGCCTTAGCGAGATTGCTCCGGGCACATTTCAGCATTCTATTACGGTGGGAAATCTTGCTGCCAACATCGCCAACCGCATCGGCGCTAACGGACTGCTTGTGCGTACGGGCGCGCTTTATCATGACATAGGAAAGATGGAAAATCCTGCCTATTTCACAGAAAATCAGAGCGGAATAAACCCATTGGAGAAGATGGACCGAAAAGACGCGGCGAGGGTTATCATCAATCATGTGAGCGATGGCATTAAGCTTGCCGAAGAGTTTGATTTGCCTGCTTTCGTCAAGGATTTCATTCTCACTCACCATGGCTTTGGCATGGCTAAGTATTTCTATGTGATGTATCAAAATGAGCACCCTGAGGAAGTGGTAGATAAGAGTCTTTTTGCCTATCCTGGCCCTAACCCTGCCACCCGTGAGCAGGCTATTCTTATGATGGCTGATACTTGCGAGGCTGCTTCACGCTCGCTGAAGGAATACACTAATGAGTCGATAAGCGTGATGGTAAACAAGCTTATCGACGGTCAGGTGGCAGCGGGATATTTCACTGAATGTCCTATCACCTTCCGCGACATCAGCTTGGCTAAGTCGGTGCTTATTGAGCGTCTTAAAGCCATCTATCACACCAGAATCTCTTATCCGGAATTAAAGAAATAAAAAGCTATTTACTGCCAAATTTCCGCAGTGGCTATTTCCACTGAATTTCCAACTCCTTGTTTCCACCCAATAGGTTATAGCTTTTGCGGTGGTAAGGCGTTATGCCATGCTCGGCGATTGCCGCGCGGTGTTTCTTTGTGGGATAGCCCTTGTTGCTCTTCCAGTCGTATTGAGGATATTCCTCGGCTATGGAGTCCATGTAGTCGTCACGGTAAGTCTTTGCCAAGATGCTTGCCGCCGCTATAGCCTGATATTTGCCGTCGCCCTTCACTATCGTGGTGTGTGGCAAGTTGCGATATGGCTTGAATTTGTTGCCATCTACAATTATAGCCTGTGGTCTTACTTTCAGAGCGTCTAATGCCCTGTGCATCGCCAGTATGCTTGCGTTGAGAATGTTTATCTCGTCAATTTCCTCAGGCGTTACTATGCCTACAGCCCATGCAACGGCATCCCTCTTTATCTGCTCGCGCAGCTCATAGCGTTTGCGCAGCGACAGCTTTTTAGAGTCATTGAGTTCGGGGTTGTTATAGTCGTCGGGCAGTATCACGGCAGCGGCATACACGCTTCCGGCAAGACATCCTCTGCCAGCTTCGTCGCATCCCGCTTCTATCTTATCTTTATAATAATGATTTTCCAGCATTGCTATCTTATTTTTAGTCTTTAAGTTTTATGCGTTTCGCATATTTGCGCAAAGGTAGTCATAAAGTGTGATAAATCAGCTGATTATGATTGCATTTCTTACAAAGCGCAGGTGTGCAAGTGCTTGATTTACTTACAAAGCGCAGGTATACGAGCGCTCTATTTACTTACAAAGCGCACCTTTGATTGTGCTGCATCTACTTACAAAGCGCAGATATAATTACTCAAAAAAGCGTTTTATAGTTGGTATTTATAAAGCAGCATAATTAGCGTTGTCAATTGCTTTTACTGCTATGCACTCCATTTCGATAAGCCATGTAGGGCGACAAACGGGAGCGTGAAGAATAATATATGGCTTGCCATGAAACTGCTTCTCAAATATTTCCTTAACGACTTGATAATCACTGCTGTCGCGCAGATAGACGAGCATAACGCCAACATCGCAGAAATCGCAGTCGGCTTCGTGGAGCAGTGCTTTTACATTGTCAAGCATTCGTTGGGTCTGTCGGCGAATGTTGCCAATATACATCACTTCTCCTTTGTTGTTGATGCTTGCTGTACCGGAGATGAATACATGGCGACGGTCGCCATAGTCTATCATTGTGCCACGCTCAAAACTTACCCCATATTCACTCGTTGAATCCATATTATCAGACGCATACAAATAATGTACTTGTTCGGGAATGATGCCATCTATGGCGTAGTTGTCAAACTGAACGCTTACTTTCCCCTCAGCCTGTCGTCCTCCTATTCCTGTGCTTGCTATAAAATGCGTCTGTGGGGTTAGCCCGTTAGCGTGGAATATTTCGTTTCGCGCCTTTACCATGCCATGATAATTGTTGTCTATGTCGTTTACGTAGAACCATGTGCGAATGCAGTTATCGGCAATGTCGCATTCCTCTTTCTTCAGCTGCGCAATATATTCATTTAGCAAAGACTTTGTTTGGCATTCCGAGTTTCCTGTAGCAACGTGCGCGCTGCCATTGAAAAAATGGCGATACTGCCCGTGGCTGGCTTCATAAAGTCCACTTTCGTTCTGAGTTACTTTCATGTCTGTCCACATGATAATCCATAGGGCAATCTTTGTGCCGTTGAGAGGTGTCTGCTGTATTACGGAGCGGGCGCATAGATTGTCGTCGGCATTGATAACTTTCTGTGCTTGGTTGGCAGCGTCGCTGAGAAAATATCTCTTGAATATTGCTTCTGCATTGACAGCGTGGCGCAGTTGTTGATAGCAATCGATGATGCTTTTCAATTGTTCGTTGAATGTCATGTGTGGGTCGGTGGCATGAATCAAAACTTGATGTTCCGTAATGCCATCTTTGCGGTTGAAAGTGAAAATCTCAGCCGTTGCTCTCTCTACTTTAATTGTGTGTTGATAACTTTGCATAATACTTCTGTAAATGTCTAATCCTCAGTGCCGTTTCGCATAATGATGAGGTGTGCAAAAGTACACACAATCAATAACACTAACAATACCTAAAAATTAGTAAATTCAGCTTTGTCAATAGATCCTCCCTCGGCAAACTATCGATGAAGAGTTTTATCAATAGATACGCCCACGGCAGATTAACGATGAAGAGCTTTATCAATAGATCCTCCCTCGGCAGATTAACGATGAAGGGCTTTATCAATAGATCCTCCCTCGGCAGATTAACGATGAAGAGTTTTATCAATAGATCCTCCTTCGGCAGATTAATGATGAAGAGTTTTATCAAAATAAAAGCAGTGCTTTGGCTCTCACGAGCTACACCGCTTAGGCTATAAACTTAGAAACCCCTTCTTGCTCCCCCAGTTCTTGGGGAGAACTTTAAGATGTGAAGAGGTTTTATATATTATCTCTCACAGATTTTGTTATGGTAATGTTCTAATGGCGTTCGATCACTGTTAGAATGCCATTAGAACATTGTGCAGCGAAATCTTCGTTTTAGGATTTGTCTGTAGAGTTGCGTTTTTCTTTTAAGATATTGTGAATACAATACTGAAAATAAAATAAGTTATGTGGAGGTGCTAACATTTCAAAAGTTAAAATACACTTATTTTGTTTTTATGTAACAACTTGATATTGTGGACGTTGGTACATATTATGTTCTTGTTAAATTTGTAAAATAATCAAAATGTTCAAATCATTGAGTAAAAATGTTCAATTCACTGAACATAAATGTTCAAATCTTGTAGCAAAGTTAATATTTTTATTATTATGTGCAAATAGTTTGCTTCGCTAAAGCATGAAAAAAGCGGCACGGAGAATGATTCCGTACCGCTTTTGGGGGCTTATTCTGTAAAGGAGTCGTTATCTTTTCAGCTTGTCGTATCTGCTGATGAAGCGCATGATGCGAGATTCAATGCTCACGATGCCGTCTTCCACATTCGACTCGATGTTGAGAGGAAGAACTGGGTCGTGGAGCGAGAGGCGAAGAAGAAACCATCCGTCTTCCTCTGGGTTGGCGCAGCTCACGCGCACGCCTTCAAAGTTCGGCTCTACAAGGGCCCAGTCGTCCATCTGAGCTACGGTATCTTTCAAGTCGTCGAGCACCTGCTGACCATAGCTTGCGAAGTCTTCGCAGTCGATGGTGAATCTTATCTCTTTGCTTTCTCTCGGCTGCTTCAATGTTTCAATCAATGAAGCAAGTTCTTTGCCCTGCTCGTTGAGCTTGGCAGCTTCGATAAGCAGTTTGGCAACGAGATACGCTCCGTCGTCGAGGAAATGGTTCTCACGCAACGCAGCATGGCCTGATGTCTCTATAGCGAGCCAGCTCTCTTCGCCAGATGCGTTAAGGCGCTTCGACTCGTTGATTACGTTCTTATATCCACGCTTGAAACGATGGTGCTTGCCACCGAGAGAGGTGATGAATTCTGCCAAGCCGTCGGAAGTTACAGAGTCGGTAACGATGGTGCTTCCTGGGTGCTCTCTCAATATCACGCTTGAAATCAGCGCGATAAGAGTGTTGCGGTTGATAGAGTCGCCACGGCTGTCGACGATGGCAGAGCGGTCTACGTCGGTATCAAAGATGATTCCGAGATGGGCTTTATTGTTTACTACGGCATCGCAGATAGACTGCATAGTCTCCTTGTTCTCTGGGTTTGGAATATGATTTGGGAACATTCCGTCGGGCTCAAGAAACTGGCTGCCCTCAATGTCTGCGCCAAGAGGTTTCAACACCTTTTCTGCGAAGAAGCCACCATTGCCGTTGCCAGCGTCTACGATTATGCGCATTCCTGATAACGGATGTTCATAATCCTTTTTGCTGTCAGCGCCCTTGCGGATATAATCTACGAGGTCAGCAGAATATTCTGTCATATAGTCGCGTTGCTCTATAGCTCCCTTTTCTGTGGCAACATTGAAATCGCCCTTTTCAGCTATTGCAACGAGTTCTGCGATGTCGCTCTTTTCAAGTCCGCCCTCCTTGGTGAAGAATTTCAGTCCGTTGCGGTTGAAAGGTAGATGGCTTGCCGTTATCATGATTCCTGCTGTGGCAGGCTTGTTGTCATCGATAGTCACCATAAACATGGCTGGAGTGGAAGCAAGTCCGCAGTCCTGCACGTTGCATCCGCTTTCTGTGAGTCCCTCGATTGTGGCTTTTTGCAGAGCAGGGCCAGAAACGCGAGAATCTCTTCCCACGGCCACGGTGATAGTGTCGTCGTCATTGTTTTTCGCTTTCAGCCATTTGGCGAAAGCCTTTGCCAAAGTTTTTGCAGCGTCGGCAGTTAAGTTTACGTTTTCTCCCTCGACTCCTTCCACGGCGATTCCGCGAATGTCAGAGCCATTTTGTAATTTTTTCCAGTTCATATATAGTTATGTTTCTTTTTACCTTAGAATGTTTAGTTGTGCAAAGTTATTGCAAAGATAATGCTATTTTCTGATTTGGTGATAGAAAATGTAACAAAGATTTTGTTCTGCCCTCAACTTGCACTACCTTTAAATAAGGTAGGCTGCGTTTCAAAAATAAAAATGAATAAATTCATTTTGTATTTTATTCAACTTGCGCTACCTTTGTGCCAATAACTAATAATATAATAACTTATAACAGTATAACATGAAAAAATCTTTTCTTGTCGCAGCCTTTGCTATGATGTCATTGGCAATGGGCGCGCAAAATTTTCAGAAAGGTGATTACGGCTATTTGTATTGTCACATGAGCGATAAAGGCGAATACACTGCTTTTGCGGTGAGTCGCGACGGCTATCATTATGAAGATGTGTTGGGCGGTGGTCCAATTTTCGACAATAGCAAGATAGCGCGCATTGAGGGTGGCACTCGTGACGCTTTCATCTGCCGTAAACACGACGGCAAAGGCTACTTGATGGTTACTACCGATATGTGCGTGGCAAAATCACATAAGTGGTTTAATTATGGAATAGACTTGCTTACGAGCAAAAACTTGAAAGATTGGAAGTCAGTTACATTCGATTTCCGCAAGGGCGCTTCGATATTCTGCGATCCGCAGTCGCCTGATGTATATAAAGACTACAGCACAATCTCTCGCGTGTGGGCACCACAGATATTCTGGGACGCTGACTATGTGTGGGCAGATGGCAAGAAAGGTGGCTACATGATATATTATTCTCTTCTCAACAGCAAGGAAGAGGGTTACGACAGAATGTATTACAGCTATGCCGACGAGACATTCACCAAGCTCACCAAGCCTCGCCTGCTCTTCGACTGGGGATATGCCACTATCGATGCGGACATTAATTATCTTGAGTCAGACGGATTGTATCACATGCTTATAAAGAAAGAGGGCGGCAAGCCGGGTATCTATACCGCTACTTCTAAGCATCTGACAGGGCCATGGAGCGAACCTGTGGAAAACGACTATGTAAGCTTTGAGGGAAAGAAGAAATGCGAAGGCTCATCGGCTTTCCAGCTTATTGGCGACAGCACATGGCGCGTGGCTTACATTCAGTATAGCGACCATCCAAGGCATTATCGCATCTGCAAGGCCGACGCTCATCTGCGCAATTTCCACGACCCTGTTGATATAGAGGGCGTTACCGCTCCGCAGCATGGGTCTTTCATGCGCATCACGAAGAAAGAATATAATATGCTGAAACGCTGGAAGAAATAATCCTTTCGGGGAATCGGTGATATACTTCACATTTAAGAAAACAAAAAGGCGGAACACTCTTCGTGAGCATTCCGCCTTTCTTATTGTTATAACGAAAACTTGTCAGATTACAAGTTTGGGTTGATTTCGTTCCACTTGTCGATAGAAGGAATAACACCAAGAGCGATGCACTCGTCGCGCATTGCAGCTACATGCTCGTAGCTCTTCTTGAGGGCTTCCATCTCTTCCTTTGTACCGACAACTTCCTCGTAAGCAGAACCATTCTTTGTGATGGTAACTTCCATTGCCATCATGATGTGGCTCAAGCCTTCGAATGAAACGTAGCGACCTGCAGGCCATGTAAACTCAGCGCCACCCATAGCTGCCTCAATCATGCGTACAGAAGCGTAAGCTGGGCTCTGGAATGAGCTGCGACCGCGGAGCTTGATGATGTTGCTACCGCCCTGAACTGTCTTCTGCTTGATTTCTTCCCACTGCTCAGCGGTAAGCTTGTCTGTGCCGATGAGGTCGGTAAGAGGAGTGCCGTTTACCTTTGCTGTAGAAGCGAACACTGCCATAGCCTCGCCATGACCACCGTATGTGCGGCAACCTGTTACTTCGCTCTGCTTTACACCGAAGTGCTTAGCAAGCTCGCTCTGCAAACGGATAGAGTCGAGGGCTGCGAGAGTAGAAACCTGTGATGGCTTCAAACCTGACCATATAAGAGTAACCAAACCTGTAACGTCGGCTGGGTTGAAAATGATTACAACGTGCTTTACGTCAGGGCAGTAAGCCTTGATATCCTTACCAAGCTGCTCTGCTACGCCGGCATTGCCTTTCAACAAGTCCTCACGTGTCATGCCCTGCTTACGTGGAGCACCACCTGAAGAAATGATGTATTTAGCACCAGTGAGAGCTTCCTTCACGTCGGTTGTGTAGGTGAAGTTCACACCTTCGAAACCGCTGTGACGCATTTCCTCGCACACACCTTCAAGTCCTGGCTCGTAAACATCGTAAAGAGTGATGTTTGGAGTAAGATGAAGCATAGCGGCTGTCTGAGCCATGTTAGAACCAATCATGCCGGCAGCGCCAATCAATACAAGTTTTTCGTCAGTTAAAAATTCCATTACTACAATATATTGTTTAAAAGTTTTTGATTTGCTGTAATTTTGCGCACGCAAAGTTAGCAAAAAAAGACTGATTTTTAATTATCTATAATGCGTTTTCTGTGTTATTTAATATGAAAAACAGATAGTTTGTAATCTGCATATTGCAAAACAAAAAAAACGTTACGCCTTAATCACTAAGACGTAACGTCTGCTAAAAAATTAGATCTATTAAGTATATTTTGTAAAATGTTTAAAAAGCCAATGTTATCTTTTTAGAAATAATATGCCAGACCTATCTGCCATGCGTTGTTCTTAATTTTCGACTTCAGCATTCTGTCGGCAGCGTCGGTCCATGTCACTTCGCCTGTGTGTCCGCAGGCAATATTGTAGTTGGCTGAAATCTGAAGGTGCTTTGCCAACATCGCTCCAAGACCAACGTTGATACTGAAATTAGAGTCCTTCAATTTCCAGTCGGAAACGTCTTTGTATATAGACTGATGCTTGTCGCCTATGCCGAAACCGAACTGTGGACCGGCAAATGCGTAGATGCTTGCGAGAGAGCCGAGGCCTACGCCATAACGCACATTGATAGGCACGATAAACTGCTTCTGAGTGAGCGATTTGCTGTAAACAGTGTTGCCTTCTTTGCCTTCGATATCAGCCTTGCGCTGATCGTAGAGTGCACTCGCGTCGATTCCAAGACCTACAATAGGCAATGTGAACTTAACGGTAGGGCCGATGAAGAAGCCTGTCTGGTTGTCGGAATTGAGAACATCGCTGCTCATCGACATATTCATAACGTTAAGACCACCTTTCACACCTAATTTTACTTGTGCCTGAGCTGCGCTTACGCTAAGCATTGCTATCGCAGCAATAAGCATCATCTTAATCTTTTTCATATTCTAAATTGTATTTAAGTTTCAAAATCATGATTGCTGAGCTTGTGTTCAGTAATTATATTAGTGTCTTTCTCTTCTGACGGTCACGCGGGCGGATGTACCCACATTAGTGCCGCTGCTTCGACGATTCTTGCGAATGGTTTTGGTGATGGTTCCGCTTCGGCGGTTTTTATTCACCGTTTTTGTCGCCTTTACGTCAAGCTTGGCAATGCTGTCGAGAGAGTCTTTTCTCTGCTTGTCGCCCCAGATGTTTTCCTCAAATGCCTGTATCTCTTTCTCTATGCGATTCTGCTCTTTGGTAAGAGCGGAGTCGGTGTTGCAATATTGAGCGAGGGTGCGTCCGAGGGCGTTGGTCGTCTTATAGATTTTTCCACGATACATATTTTCCGTGAAATAATCGTTGAGGCTCATCGTGGCGGCATTGTTTATGCTGCTTGTCATTATCGTCTGACGCTCAAGATATGGCGCGAGGTCATCATATTTCATCCAAAACAGAGGATATTGCGTGGCAGCGTCGCCGAAGTCGTCTTCTCTCTGCATGATTGGGCAGATGGCGAGCACTTTTGTATGGAAGGTAGCCGTGTTCTGATCGTAATATGATGCTTCCTTTATGTAATATGACGTTACTTCTCGTGAAGGAATGTCGCTATTGTCTATGTGTACGCCTCTGTTTGTCTTCTCGTAGAATATGTGGTAGTTGTCGAGGAATGACATAGGCTTTACGCGCGAAGTATCGTTAAACAGCTCATTGCCGTCTAAGCGATATTCATAGGCAGGCACGCTGCCGCTCATCATCAGCTTAAACATATAGCAGAACAGGTTCATCTTAGCTCCGAGAGGCTCTACTGGATAATAAAGTCCGGCGTTGGCGTCATCTGTGATGTTGATTTGTCTGTAGACATCTCTGCGCCATACCACATCTTCGCGCATCGCTTCCTCCGTGGGGAATGAAATCTGCGCACGCAAAGTCAAGGCATTGTTGCCCTGCTTCTGTGCTTGTTCTTTCTTCTGCTGCGCACGTCGTGCAGGCGGTTGGGCGATAGCTGCCTGTGCCATGCACGCGACGAGTAATATTGCTATTATCTTTTTCATATATAGGTGTTCTTTTCTTGTGTGTCTTTATTTCACTATAACTTCGAGCGACGCAGGTAGCTTTCTCGTTATTCCGTCAGGGCCTACGGCTGTCACTCTTGATATGTAGAATCGGCGGTTTCTGCTCAGATGGCGGAATTGCTCACGCTGTCTTTGCGAGAAACTGCTTCCGTTGGAAGCCATCGGAACGGCATTGCCCATATTGTCGAAGAAGACGGTTTCAAAGCTTACCACTCTGAATTTGATATCAAGCAGCCCATCGTCGATTGCGGCATTTATGCCCGAAGCTCCCATGAGTGCCTGTTTTGAAAGTCCGCCACCTTTAAATCTGTCTGTTCCTACAGCAATATAAGCGATAGGGTCGGGCAGCTTGCGCACATGAAATGTGAATTTGCCCATTGGTCTTACTCTGCCGTTTTGTCGGGCAGCGACATTTATAGTAACATCTTTGCCAACAGCCGACGGACGGGCGATAAATCTGCCCATTCCGATAGAGCGGAACGCTCCTCCGCTCATCGATGCGCTCACGGCAGACAATGGCACTCCCGGAATGCTTATGCTCATAGGGTTTTCATATCCAGCGTATAACACATTCATGAGGTCGGCACTTACCGTAGCGCTTGGGGCAACGACTGTGTATTTCGAGTTGAAATCTCGGCGTATTACATCGCCTTTGCCGTTCTTCATCGTGATATATCCACCAAAGGAATGCTCACCGATTCCGCTTGCCGTGAAAGAATAATTGTTGTCGCGCAAGCTCATTCTTCTGCCACCGATATAAATCTCAGGCTGCTGAGTGGTGTCTACTGCCGCCATTACAATCTGTGCTTTGTATAAATCGCCTTGCATCACAGTGCGCGACTCTGGTATCACGAAAGCATTCAGCTTGTTTACTCTTATATCTCTCATATCAATGTTTGAAACAAGAGCGTGAAGCACTTCGCCCTCGGCGTATCTCACGTCGCTCTGCAATTTTGAGAGTAGGGTGACGGCAGCGGCTACAGGCATATTCTCAAACATATATTCCTGCCAGCTCTTTCCTAAAGGATTCTTGCCTTTAGGCAGCTTAGTGGAAAGGTTTCTTTCAATTATGCTATGCTGCATAGGGTCGCTCACCATCGTAAGAATGCGCTCCCGGTAAGAGTTGATAGCTTTATACAGCTTCTTGCCTTGCCCGGTGATGGGGGAGAGCATAACGGTAGACGCAGCTTCCAAGTTGTCTTTGTGCTTTATGTCGGCTAAAGTTCCGTCTTCTCCGTCGGCTTCTTTCACTATGCTCAGTTTCAGTTGCTGTGCATAGTTGTATAAAGAGTCGCTCATATCCTTCACCTGTCTTGCTTTGGCAAACCATTCCTTCACTTTGGCAGGATTGTTTTCCATCTGTGAGGCAAAGGTGTTGTATATCTGCTCGTTTTCCTCGCTGCTGCCGGCAATAGTGCGGTTGAGGCTATCTTCAACGATGGAGAATCCATTGATTACCTCCGTTGAAATGTTCAGCGCCAACATTGCCATGAGGACGACATACATAAGGTTTATCATCTTCTGGCGGGGAGAAACGTATCTTTTCTTAATTGCCATTACTGAATAGGATTAATGCCCGGATTAGCGGCACGCATGTTTACGGTCATTGCCTCTATCATGCGCTGATATATCTTGTTGAGCTCGGTAATCTGATTTGCCATCTTTGCCGTCTGCTCGTTTATCTCGTCGATGGTGCCAATCTGCTTGCTCGCGCTCTTTAGCTGCATTTCATACACTTTGCAGATGCCAGTGAGAGTGCGGTTGAGATTTTCCATTTCCTCGCTGTCTACCGACAGACGCTCGCTTTGCTCCGAAACCTTTTTTAGAGTTTCGGTCAGGCTCTTTAGTTCTTCCACATATTGGCTCTGAGCTTCAGTGAGTTCGGTAGCCTGCTCCGCGTTTTGAGCAACGGGAGTTCCTATTACAATAGTGCCTCCCTGTGGGGCGGAAACAGGTTGCTGCGTAGCAGGTGCAGCCTGTTGCACGGCAGGCTTTTTGCCTTCATATTTCTCGCTATATTCCACCTTTCCTGTTTCAAGAAATTCCTCAGTAACATGGGTAGGCATTTCCATTCCGTCTGTAGTCTTGTCGAATGGACGGTCGAAAGCGGAAATGAAGAATACGAATACCTCGGTGCCCATACCTATGAAAAGCATTATGTCGGCATATTTCAGATATGTAAGCTTAAAAAGAGTACCAAGGATTACGATTGCTGCGCCCCAGCTATAAGCATAGTTGAGGAATGTTTGGCCAGGCACGCTGTCCATCCATTTCTGCAATCTGTAAACTATGTTGTATTTGCTATATATAGTCATAACCTTTTATTCCTTATTATAATAATATGTATAAGTTATTTCTTCTTGCCAGCCTTTTGCTTGCCGCTGCTTGTGCTCGCAAGGCTTCTCACGCATCGGAAACCGATATATGAGCGTGGCTGATTTTGATATTCCCATGTGCGCCATGCAGAACGAATGTAAGATTCCGGGTCTTTCCATGATCCGCCTCTCACGCTCTTCTTTTTCAGTCTGTAAGGGTCTTCCTGAGCAGCGTTATAGCTAAGCTGCGGATTAAGGTCGTTCATGGCGTCTACACCGCTTTCTGTATATATGGTGCTTGTCCATTCCGCCACATTGCCGGCCATGTCGTAAAGTCCGTTGGAATTGCTTCCGTATATGCCCACCTTGCTCGTTATAAGGTTGCCGTCCTCGGTGTAGTCGCCGCGGTCTGGTTTGAAATTGGCATAATAACAGCCCTGACCGTTTTTTACGTCTTTATTGTTCCAAGGAAACTCGTTGCCTTCCTTTCCGCGTGCCGCAAATTCCCATTCAGCCTCTGTCGGCAGACGGTAGCGCTGAATGTATTGAGCTTCTTTTCCCAATCCTTTTAGCAGATAGCTTGTGCGCCATGCGCAGAAAGCGTTGGCCTGCTCCCATGTCACTCCCACTACGGGATAATCATTATATGCGGGATTGCTGAAATATGTGCGCAAGTATGTCTCGTTGTCAGAGTTCTTGAAATCGTTTACCCAGCAAGTGGTGTCGGGATACACATTTACTATATATGTATTAAGGAAATCCCATGGACCAGAAAGTGGGCGGTTGATAGTCTGACGCACGATGTTGCCCTCATCGTCAATATAAGCGGTGTCTTTTGAAATCATCACCACCTCATTGTGGTCTACGGCAATGTCGGTGTTGAAGTTGCGCTCATCGGGATTCATGCGGTTGCGACGCAGAGCGGCAGCCGTGTAGTCATAAATCTCGTATTTATAGTTCAGCTGTCTGTAGTCTATCAGCTTTTCGCCTGTCACTGGGTTGGTTTCATACAGGCTTTCAAAAGCTCTCTGTTCGTCCTCGTTGGGTTTGCGTGGTAGAGGTTTCTTCCAGTTGATGTGAGGAGTTACAGGGTCGCCGTTCTTATCCTCAGTTATGATATAAGTCTCGTCGCCGGCATAAGTAGGGTCGGCAAGGCGAGTGCGCAGAATGCTGTCGGTCACCCATTTTATGAATTGTTTGTATTCAGAATTGGTCACTTCCGTCTCGTCCATCCAGAAACCGTCAACCGAAATGTCTTTCTTAGGCAGCTTCTTTCCCCATAGAGAGTCTTCTTTTTGCAGTCCCATGTGAAGGAAGCCTCGTCCCACTCTTACCATTCCGTAAGGAGTAGGCTCGGCAAAGCCTCTGCCACTGACTCCGACCACTTCGCCGCCCCTTCCTGCAGAAGAAAAAGAGCGAGAAGAGAAGCAGCCTGTCAGCGCGGCTGATATCGTCAATGCCACTGTTAGTTTAGCAATTATATTTCTTTTCATATATATGATGTATTCTGTTCTTTAAAATAGTTATGTAAGTTCTTAGAATTTTTTATGCAAGAAAAAATAAATTTCTATGTAAGAAAAATATTTTTTTCATGCACGTTTTTTATAATATCCTAACGCTTTGATGTTTGTTGCGTCCTTTCTTTTGCAGATTAATGTCCATCTGATAGCCCACATGCAGTTCATGCGAACCATTGCCCGGCCCTACCTTTGATGTGTACATCTCGTAGCTGTAGCCGAGCATCACTCCATGCACCTTTCCTCCTATCATCAGCGTAACAGAATTGGTAGGGCTGTAGCCCACTCCTCCATACATTATTTTATTCTCGTTTGTATAGAAAAGCCTTGCTGTGAAGTCGCCTCTCCATGCTACGCCGTCGGTTCGTCCGAGCGCGGATGTCTTCAATGATAAAAACGGATTAGTGAAGCGAATATTGTATCCGGCTGTTAAATAATATGTCGCGTCAATTTTCAGCTCATTGGTTTCGCCAAGCTCTATTTTGGGCTCGTTGAGGTGAAGGGCTGACGCTCCGGCATACCAGTCGCCATGCTTATAATATATTCCTAAACCCATGTCGAGGCTGTTGCCATTTACCTCGTTTTTAGGGAAAGCAGGGTCGTCGGCTTTTTCTATCTTTACTTTTGAGCCGTCAAATTTTTCATCAAGCAATCCTATCTGCGCTCCTATGGATAATGTTCCTTTCCATAAGTCGTGCTTGTAGGCATATTGCAGAGTAAACCTCTGATGATTAAATAGGCCTATCTTTTCATTCATAAGCATTAAGCCTATGCCATGATATTGCTTTAGGGCATATATAGGCATATCGGCAGCGAGATACATCGTGCGCGGATTGTTTTCATATCCCGCGAAATCGTGGGCGTAGGCAGCATTGATGTTCAATTTCGCTTCCTTGCCTACGGCGGCTGCATTGAACGACGGCTCCATGTCAAAGTAATGACTGAATGAAGGGTCGTATTGCGCTCTCGTTTCCAATGCGAAGCACAATAAGATGATAATCAATATTTTAAGTCGTAAGCCTGCTTGCATGATTCTCGTTTATATAATAAAATAACGTAGTAAACTCTTTTTTATTGTTTCGCGCGTAGAAATACATTCATGATATGTAACCTTTAAAAAATGATAATCGAATTTAGAAAATGATAAAGCCGCAACTTTCGTAATTATGGTGTTTTAATAAAAATAAAAAAGTGTTTATATTTGCCCCACAATTTTTTAAAAACGATAAAACTTAAACCGTTTATAACGATAAACCTAATAGCACATGATGATAGTATGGACTCGCACTGTCTAATAACTAAAGTCACGCAACTAAAAGGTAAATCTATAAAAACAGTATGAAAAGAACAACGTTTATTAATCGTACCATTGCTGGTGCGACACTATGCGGCGCTGTTCTGTTCTGCCCATTTGGCATGGTGCAGCAAGTAAAGGCTGAAATAATGCAGGCAGCACAGAGTGGTGTTATCAGTGGAAAAGTGGTCGATGATACGGGTGAACCTGTCATCGGCGCGAGTGTTGTCGTTGTCGGACAGAAAGGTGAAGGCACCGTTACCGACATCGATGGAAACTTTAAAATCAAGGTTAAGCCAGGCACGAAGTTGCGCTTTAGCTACATTGGTTTCAAGAGTGAAATCATTTCGGCAAAGAATGGCATGAGCGTTCAGATGCACGAAGAGGGCAATTCCCTTAAAGGTGTCGAGGTCGTAGCTTATGGCGTTCAGAAGAAAGTGACCGTTACCGGTGCTCTTTCAAGTGTTAAGGGCGAAGATTTGGTTCGCACTCCTGTCAGTTCTGTAAACAATGTCCTTGCTGGTCAGCTTTCAGGTGTCACTACCATTCAGTATTCTGGTGAGCCTGGTTCTGATGCCGCTAAGGTGTTTGTGCGTGGTCAGGGTACTTTTAATAATTCTGAACCTCTTATTCAGGTGGATGGTGTTGATCGTTCTATGAGCGATATCGACCCTGAGGAAATTGAGAGCATCACAGTATTGAAGGATGCTTCTGCTACTGCCGTATTCGGTGTGCGTGGTGCCAATGGCGTTGTGCTGATTACTACTAAGCGTGGTAGAGAAGGTAAAGCTAAGATTTCGGCTTCTACCTCATTCTCAGTTCTTACTCCTACCAAGATGGTAGATCAGGCAGATTCTTATGGCTATGTTACATTCTATAATAAGATGCGCCAAAGCGATGGAGAAGCTCCTACGTTCTCAGATGAGATAGTAAAGGCTTTCAAGGAAAAATCTAATCCATTGCTTTTCCCAAGTACAGACTGGCAGGATATGGTTATGAAGAAATCTACACTTCAGACCAAATCAAATATCAATATAAGTGGAGGTACTAAGAAGTTGCGCTACTTCATTACTGCCGGTATGTACACTCAGGGCGGATTGTTTAAGGAGTTTGGTCAGAGCTATGATTACGGATTCCAATACAAGCGTTTCAACTATCGTACAAACCTTGACCTTGATATTACCAAGACAACTACTGTTTCAATGAACATCGCAGGTAATGTGGGCACTGCCAACAAGCCTTATACAGGTCAGGGCGCGTCTGGTATGGTAAAGGCTTTGTATCAGGCTACTCCGTTCTCAAGTCCTGGTATCGTAGATGGTAAGTATATCCTTAATACTACAGATAATGGTCTGCCATTCGTAGGAGAAACAGGTATGACTTATTATTTTGATGGTGATAAGGGTGGCTTCTATCAGTATAATGATAATAAACTTCAGTTTGATTTGCAGCTTAATCAGAAACTTGATTTCGTAACCAAGGGCTTGTCTTTCAAGATTAAGGGTTCTTATAATAGCTTGTTTAGCAACCGTAAGGGTGGTTATCGCAGTATCGCAACCTATACTCCTGTAGCTTTGACTGACGCGCAAGGTAATTCTTCTGTCGGTTTTAAAAAGAATGGTCAGGATGGACAGCTTGCTTACGATCAGGCATTAGGTAAAGGTCGCGACTGGTATTTTGAAACTTCTTTGAATTATAGCCGTTCATTTGGTTTGCATACTATCGGTGCTTTGTTCCTTTATAATCAGAGCAAGAATTATTATTTATCTGTATTCCCTGATATTCCACGTGGATATGTAGGTTTGGTAGGTCGTGTTACTTACGACTGGAACAACCGCTACATGGCAGAGTTCAATATCGGACATAATGGTTCTGAAAACTTTGCTCCGGGCAAGCGTTATGGTACATTCCCTGCCGGTTCTATCGGATGGGTTGCAAGTGAAGAACCTTTCTTCAAGCCAATCAAGAAAGTTGTTAGCTTCTTGAAACTTCGCGCAAGTATGGGTCTTGTAGGTAATGATGCAATGGGCTCAAGCCGTTTTATGTATATTCCTGATCCTTATGGAGTAAATAATGGAACTCAGCTCGCTCGTGGCGGACGTGGTTATAATTTCGGTATTGAGAATGGCACAAACCATTCAGGTGCTTATGAGTCTTCAAAAAACAACCCTGACGTAACATGGGAAAAGGCTTTCAAGCAGGACTATGGTATGGATATTTATTTCCTTAGAGATCGTTTGCGCGTAACTGCCGATTACTTTAAGGAGCATCGTAAGGATATTTTGCTTCATGATGGAACAGCGCCTGCGCTAATCGGTTTCACAACTCCTGCTGCCAACCTCGGTGTAATGGATAGTTGGGGATATGAGCTTAGCGTGAAGTGGGATGACAAGATAGGTAATAATTTCCGTTATTGGGCAGGTGTAAATATGTCTTATAACCAGAATGAGGTAAAGGAGAGAAAGGAAGCTCCGCTAACCAATGCTTATCAGTATCAGAAAGGTCATCGTCTTGGTGCTCGCTCTCAATATAAGTTCTTTGAGTTCTATGCTCCTGATACAGAGAAACGTTATAAAGAGGTTTATGGACAGGAATTCCCTACTCAGCTTGCTACATTGAAATATGGTGACGCTGTGTATGTAGACCTTGATGGTAATGGCAAGATTGATGCTGAAGATATGAGCCGTGATTTCGGTTATACAGATGACCCTGAATATATCATGGGTATTAACCTCGGCTTCCAATGGAAAGATCTTTCTGTTTCAACTCAGTGGACAGGTGCATGGAATGTCAGCCGTATGATTGAGGATGTATTCCGTGAGCCATTTGTCAGCCGTACTGGTAATACACAAGGTGGATTGTTGCAATATCATATTGACCATACTTGCTGGCCTGTAGTTAATGAAGATGGCTCTGTATATGTAGATCAGGGCGCAGAATATCCTCGCGCTACATTCTCTACGGTAAACAATTACCAGACAAGTACATTGTATGAGAAGGATGCTAAGTATCTTCGTTTGAAGACTTTGGAGGTGGCTTATAATTTCCATTTCCCATTCATGAAGAAACTTGGTATGAATCAGCTTCAGCTTGCGTTCAGTGGTTATAATTTGCTTACATTCACTCCTTACAAGTGGGGTGATCCTGAGGCAAGAGCAAGTAGCTCTCCTTCTTACCCATTGCAGAAGACCTATACTTTCTCTCTGAAGGTCGGCTTCTAATCCTTAATCAAGGAAACTAATAAATAGAATTAAACATGAAATCTATAAATAAATCATTTATTGCGGTCATTGCAGCTGGATTCCTCACTATCGGCTTCGGTTCTTGTACAGACGACGTGAAGTTTGGTGACAGCTCTTTGGAAAAAGCTCCAGGTGGCGACGCAACTATAGATACCGTATTTAATAATGCGGAATACACGCGCCAGTTCTTGGCTGGTACATATGCTTTACAATATTATGGACTGCCTTATTGCAGTAGCTCAAGCGCACCTCTTAGCGCAAGTTACTGGACTGGTAAAATCGACGCGCTCAGCGATTGCTGGCACATGCCTTTTACGAGATCTTCTGTTAATGGCAACTATTATACAGGTGCTTTGACTGCTTCTACGTCAAACCCATTATTCGGTTTTACAAGTGAGAAAACTTGGGAATTGATTCGTGCTTGCAATATTTTCCTTGCTAATATAGGTCGTACGCCTGATATGGAGGAAAGTGAAAAGCAGAAGCTATGTGCTGAGGCTAAGTGCTTGAAAGCTTATACATACTATAATATGTTTAGAATGTATGGTGGTCTGCCTATTATTGACAATGCATATGCCGGTACAGAATCTTCTTATAGTCTTCCGCGTCGTAGTGTAGAATCAACTGTTAATTATATGGTTGATTTGCTTGACGATGCTGCAAAGACATTGCCTTGGCAGCCAGAAAATCCACAATCAGAAACTGGTCGTTGGACTAAGGCAGCCGCTATGGCCTTGAAGTGTAAGATTCTGCAAATCGCAGCTTCTCCTTTGTTTAATGCCGATAAGCCTTACTACAGTGGTAAGTATGAAATGGCAGATGCTAAGGATACTGTAGTATGGTATGGCAATTATGACAAGGCTCGTTGGACTCGTTGCCGTCAGGCTTGTGATGATTTCTTTGCTGCGTTGAGGTCTAATGGCTATTATAAAATGTATGAGCCAACAGGAACTAAAGTAGAAGATTATCGTTATGCTTTCCGTATGGGATATGCCAGCGAGACAAGCACTGAGGTTATCTTCGGTACTCGCGTTTCAGGTACAGGTAAGGACTCAAAATATACATGGGCAAACTTGACCAATGGTCGTAACGAGCGCTATGCTTATAGTCCTACACAGGAATATGTAGAGATGTTTCCATGGGCTGACGGTAAGCCTTTCAACTGGAATGAAACTAAACAGGAAGGCAAGCTTGATCAGATGTTTGTCAAAGGCGATACCGTTGATGGCAAGCAGGAACTTCAGCATGTAGCTTACACTCGTGACCCTCGTCTTTATGAAACTGTTCAGGTAAATGGTGATAAGAATGCTTATAGCTGGACTTCTGGCGCGACAACAGGTAATAATGTTGAAGCTTGGGTAGGCGGTTCTGATGCCAATACTCAGTCAAGTACTGAGTTAAGTTATTTCTCTACTGGTTATGGTAACAATAAGTATGTCTGCGGTACTTCTTCTACATTCCTAAGAAAGCAGCCACAGTGGGTTGTCTTGAGTTTGAATGACATGTATCTCACATACGCTGAGGCTGTGCTTCAGGCTGACAATAACTTTACCGATGCTTTGAAATATGTGGATATCGTTCGCGCCCGTGTAGGTTTGAAAGGCTTGAATGAGTGCAATCCTTCTGAAAATCTGACTTCTAATAAAGAGAACCTTATCAATGAGATTCTTCGTGAGCGTGCCTGTGAATTAGGTATGAGCGATAGTCGTTATTTTGATTTGATGCGTTATAAGCGTGGCGATTTGTTGGAAAAACCTCTCCATGGTTTGCGTATGTATCGTATGTATAAAGACGCAAGCGGCAAATGGGTTCACATTAATGACGTGAAGGTAAATGATAAGCCGATTCAGACAATGTGGTGGAATGGAGATAAAAAGAAATCTGGAATTGAAAAAACAGATCCAAGTTTCTATCAGCCTACATATTTCGACTATGAGCGATTTGAAATTAAGCAAAAACGTTGCCATTGTACCAATGGCTTTGATGTGAAGTGGTATTTGCAGCCATTGCCTACTTCTGAACTTAACAAGAAATATGGACTTGTTCAGAATCCAGGATGGTAAATCTCACACTATCTCTATTGATACATTTCAAAAAAGATTGAAAATTTAATTATGAATAAGAATAAGATTTTAGTGCTCGCATTGCTCGCAAGCTTAGGCTTGTCGGCATCGGCACAAAAAGATACGGTAGCTTTTAAAGACCAGCTTATAGATGTTGGTGCCGACGTGAATTTCTCACGTGAGCAATCTACCGCCGCCGTGTCTGTTATAACAAATAAGACAACCGATAAGCGTAGCGCGAAGAATATCGGCAACTCTATTATCGGTCAGGGCTTGGGATTGGTTTCATTGCAGAACTCAGGCAACTATGCTGCCGCTAATCCTACTTTCTACGTTCGTGGATTGCAGAGCCTTTCAGGCAGCACTCCATTGATTCTCGTTGATGGTATTGAGCGCAGCATTGATAATGTTTCTCCGGAGGAAGTAGACCATGTTTCTATCTTGAAGGATGCCGCTGCTGTTGCTCTCTATGGTTATAAAGGTGCTAACGGCGCAGTGCTTATCACTACAAAGAGAGGTAAGTATAACTCAAAGAAGATAACGTTTACTTACGATCATGTCTGGAATTTCATGTCTCACAGACCTAAGTTCGCTGATGCTGCTACTTACGCAAACGCGATGAACGAGGCTCGTGGTTATGAGGGATTGACTCCTAAATACACTGACGATGAGATTAAGGCTTTCCAAAGCGGACAATATCCTGACTTGTATCCTAACGTAAACTGGGTGGATGAAACTTTCCGTCATCATGGCGTTACTAATAAGTTTAACCTTGAGTTTACCGGCGGTTCTAAGAATTTCCGTTACTATACCATGCTTAACCTCCTTTCTGATAAGGGCTTCATCAAGGATTATGACATGAACGACGGTTATTCTACTCAGAATAAGTATGTGAAAGGTAATCTTCGCACAAACCTTGATATTGACCTCACTCCTACAACTAAGATGAAGGTTAATTTGCTCGGTGTATTGAATGAGGCAAGTCGCCCGGGTGATTCTGCCGACCTTTGGAATCTCGTTTATAGCGTTCCTTCTGCTGCTTTCCCTAAGAAGACTTCTTATGGCTTGTGGGGTGGTAACGCAACTTGGGACGGAACAAAGAACCCATACGCACAGTCGGTTGCGGCAGCATATACAAAGAACCATACAAGAGGTTTGTTTTCCGATTTGACATTGAGCCAGGATTTGAGCGGATTCCTTGAAGGACTCGGAGCAAATGCCCGTATCGCTTACGACAACTTCTCAAATATACTTGAGAATCATAGCAAGACCTATGAATATGGAATGCCTAACGGTATCTCTTGGACAGATGGCGTTCCTACGGCAGGTGGTAAGTTCAAGGGCGGTTCTGAATCGGCTATGGGAACATCTGCCAACACAAATACATTCAGCAAGCGTTTCCATTTCGACGGCGGTTTCAACTATAAGAATACTTTCGGTATTCATTCTGTTTATTCTCAGTTGAAGTGGGATTATGAATATCAAGAGACTAACGGCCTGAATAATGAGTTCTTCCGTCAGGACGTATCTTGGTATACTCATTATGGATTGCTCAACCGCTATTTCGTAGATTTGGCTTTGGTTGAGTCTGGTTCAAGTCGTCTTGCTCCTGGCACAAAGTGGAATTTCTCTCCAACTGTTTCTGCTGCATGGCTTATCTCTAATGAGAAGTTCATGAAGAATGTAAGCTGGGTTAATTTCCTTAAACTCCGCGCTTCTGCAGGTATAATCAATCTGGATCTTCTTCCTGATAATACTTGGACATACTACACTCAGCAGTACACAATGAGCGGCGGCACTTATCCATTCAACAGCGGTTGGCAGTCTTCTTTCGGTAAGACAACTATCGATCGTATGGCTACTGAAAACCCTGGTCATGAAAAGGCTTATAAGTATAATGTAGGTATTGACGCTACTTTGTTTGGCGGTCTTGATGTGACAATGGAAGGTTACTACAATCATCGCACAGACATTTGGGTAGAAGGTACAGGTAAGTACACTGGCTTAATTGGTCAGGATGCTCCTTTCGAGAACGCCGGTGTTGTCAATAGCTATGGCTTTGAGCTTGGTCTTGACTACAACAAGACTATCGGTGAAGTGACATTCAATGTAGGTGGTAACTTGAATTACAACCGCAACAAGATTAAGGAACAGCTTGAAGCTCCTCGCTTGTATGATAACTTGATTCAGACTGGCAATCAGCTTGGTCAGATTTATGGTTTGAAGGCAATCGGCTTGTTTAAGGATGCGGCAGATGTTGCCAACAGCCCTAAGCAGACATTCACTTCAAATGTTCTTCCTGGCGACATAAAGTATGAGGATGTAAATCACGATGATATTATCGACGCAAACGATAAGGTAGCCATCGGTCATAGCACAACTCCAAGTCTTTACTATTCTCTCCACCTCGGAGCTGAGTATAAGAACTTCGGTTTCTACTGCTTGTTCCAGGGCACAGGCGTTTATTCTGGTCTGGCAAATACTAAGGCTATGTACTGGCCATTGGTAGGCGGTTGCTCACTCTCTCAGTATGCTTATGACAATCGCTGGACTCCTGAAAATCCAAACTCTAAACTTCCTCGTCTGAGCAGCGAAAGCAATGTAAACAACTATCAGAATTCTACATTCTGGCTCGTAAACCGCAGCTTCTTTAAATTGCGTAACATTGAGGTTTACTACAACCTTCCGAAGAACCTTCTTGCAAAGACAGGTTTCATCAATGGCGCAAAGGTTTATGTGCGTGGTACCGACTTGTTTAGCTTAGACCACATGGATCAGGCTGACCCAGAGTCATTCGGAGCAACAAATCCATTGACAAAGAGTTTGGTTGCAGGTTTGTCATTAACATTCTAATGAAATACGAATAGATAATATGAAACTAAATAAAATTATTTGTGGTACTCTCGGTGTTCTTGCCCTCGCTTCATGCAGCGACGAGATGAACTATAAGGAGTATAACATATATGATAAGGATTATATCAGTAGCACTTTTTCTAATGTCGGCGGTTTTATGACCGACATCTATAATGCTATAGATTATGATTATGGATCTTACGGCGGCGCGACTTTAGGTTGCGCTACCGATGAGGCTGAATATTCTCATCCTGGAACAAGCGCGATAGAGGATTTGTATAACGGCGCATGGAGTCCTACCAACGCTAAGGAGTCTACATGGAACAACATGTATAAGGCTATCAACACTTGCAATCAGGTGATGGAGAAGTTCTCTGATCTGGAGTTTAAGGATTACCAATATAATTCTGATTATTCAGAGCAGATGGCCCGTTACAAGAATTATAAGTGGGAAGCTCGTTTCTGGCGTGCTTATTTCTACTTCAATCTCGCTAAGCGTTACGGAGGTGTGCCATTGGTTACAAAGTTGCAGTCTGCCAACGTTACTAATCAGATGGAGCGTGCTTCTGCCGACTCTACATTCAAGTTTATCATTGATGAATGTATTGCAGTGGAAGACAACATCGTGAAGGACGCTAAGGATTTCAATTTGCCTAACGAAATTGATGATGGTCGTGCCAACCGTCTTACTGTTCTTGCCTTGAAGGCTCGCGCTGCTCTCTATTGGGCAAGCCCTCTCTTCAACCCGACAGGTGATAAAGAGCGTTATCATAAGGCTGCTCTTTACACAAAGCAGTTGATAGATGAAGCAGAAG
This sequence comes from Prevotella sp., assembly GCA_024682415.1. GTDB lineage: Bacteria > Bacteroidota > Bacteroidia > Bacteroidales > Bacteroidaceae > Prevotella. The sequence continues at coordinate 10,306 of JAIKZG010000038.1, read as the reverse complement.
CAAAGGGAATGGGTTTGACTGCTAAATATGAGGATTTGTGGTCTGTAAAGAACTATTCTGACGTTAAGATTACTAAGGAGATAATCTTCGGCCGTCGTATTTATGGTTCTGGCTCAAACGGTTCTTCTAACACATTTGAAACTCGTTGCTATCCTGTAGGTATCGAAGGCGGTCAGGGTGGTACTTGCCCTTCTTACAATTTGGTTGAGGCTTATGAGATGAAGAATGGTCTTGGCATCAACGAGGCTGGAAGCGGTTACGACGCAGCCAATCCTTATAAGGACCGCGACCCTCGTCTTGAAGCTACAATCGCTAAGAATGGTGATGTATGGCCTTCTTATCAGAAGAACAAGCTTGAGATATTTGCAGGCGGTGTGAATGGTGAGCCTCTTCAGAATGCTACTCCTACAGGCTTCTATCTTAAGAAACTCCTTCATGGATCAATCAATTTAGGTTCTTCAAGTAAGTATAAGACAGATAATCACACATGGGTTACATTCCGTATGGGCGAGTTCTATCTTAACTACGCGGAAGCCGTATTCAAGTATCTTGGAAGTGCCGATGCTACATCTGCCGAATTCCCTATGTCGGCAAGTCAGGCAGCAAGTAAAACTCGTCTTCGTGTAGGTATGCCTGCTTTCAACGCTGGAATGTCTAACGACGCGTTCTGGGCTAAATACACCAACGAACGTTTCGTAGAGTTGGCTTTTGAGGATCATCGTTTCTGGGATGTTCGTCGCTGGAAAGAAGCTCCTAAGTATTTCACTTCTATCAAGGAGTTGAAACTTACTAAGGAAGCAGATGGCACTATTTCATCAAAAGTAAAGACTGTTTCTCGTAATTGGGACGACAAGATGTATCTGTTCCCAATTCCACAGAATGATATTCTGAAGAATCATAATCTCACTCAGAACCCTGGCTGGGATAAGTAATGAATATGATTAAGTAATCGTTTTTAAGTTTAATCTTAAAAACTCCCAAAGAAAAACGGTGAGGCTCGTTGAGGGCCTCACCGTTTGCTTTATAGATAATTGATAGAGATTACTTGTTCTTCAATTCCTTTACAAGGCGCTCGGTATCCTGTGCGATAACAAGCTCCTCATCAGTAGGAACAACAACAACTTTAACCTTAGAATCAGGAGTAGAGATGATAGCTTCCTCACCGTGAATCTTATCATTCTTCTCCTTGTCAATCTTAATGCCGAGGAACTCAAGGTCTTCACATGACTTCTCGCGGATAAATGTCTGATTCTCGCCTACGCCTGCTGTGAATACGATAGTATCAACACCGCCCATCGCAGCTGCGTAAGCACCGATGTATTTCTTAATGCGATAGTAGTACATGTGCATAGCAAGCTGAGCCTTCTTGTCGCCCTTTTCAGCAGCGTCGGCTACATCACGCATATCGCTTGAAATGCCGCTGATACCGAGCAGACCGCTCTGCTTGTTCAGATAGTCTGCCATTTCCTGTGGCTTAAGGCCGAGCTTATCCATGATGTAAGTAACGGCAGAAGCGTCGATGTCGCCACTGCGTGAACCCATCATCACACCTGCCAATGGAGTAAGACCCATAGAGGTATCCAATACCTTACCGTTCAATACGGCTGCTACGCTGGCGCCATTACCGATGTGGCAAGTGATAATCTTTGAGTTGTTGAGATCAGTGCCGAGAATTTCGCATACACGCTTAGAAACATAGCGATGGCTTGTTCCGTGGAAGCCGTAACGACGTACATGATACTTCTCATAAAGCTCGTAAGGCACTGCGTAAAGATATGCGTAGTCTGGCATTGTGCTGTGGAAAGCGTTGTCGAATACGCAGACCTGTGGAGTGGTAGGCATGAGAGTGTCAACGGCACGCAGACCTTTCAAGTGACCGGCGTTGTGAACAGGCGCGAGGTCGCAAAGCTCCTCGATACCGTCTTCTACGCTCTTGTCTACGATTACGCTCTTGTTGAATTTGTCGCCACCCTGCACGATACGATGGCCTACAGCGTCGATTTCATCAAGGCTCTTGATTGCGCCGATTTCTGGATCTGTAAGAAGAGAGAACACGAAGTTTACGCCTTCCTTGTGGTCAGGCATGTCGTGCATAATCTGCTTCTTTGTTCCGTCTGGCATTGTCACCTTTACGAATGCGCCGTCGATACCGATGCGCTCTGCGCCACCTGCTGCAAGCACCTTGTTTGCAGTCATGTCGTACAACTTATATTTAATAGAGCTGCTACCGCAGTTCAAAACCAATATATTCATATTAATGAGTTATTATATTAACACAATCTTTTTTGAACTCCCCATTACATGGGTCGTCAATCTTAGTTTTTCTTAGCGTCTTGTGCCTGGCAAGCTGTAATTGCTACCATGTAGTAGATGTCGTCTACAGAGCAACCACGGCTGAGGTCGTTTACTGGGCGAGCTATGCCTTGGAGTATGGGTCCAATGGCGATTGCGCCACCAAGACGCTGAACAAGCTTGTAGCCGATGTTGCCAACCTCAAGGTTAGGAACTACAAGTACGTTAGCCTTACCTGCAATGTCGCTGCCCGGAGCTTTCTTTGCACCTACTGATGCTACGAGAGCAGCGTCGGCCTGAAGCTCACCGTCAATCTTCAATTCAGGAGCACGATCCTTTGCCAACTTTGTTGCCTCTACAACCTTGTCTACTACCTCGTGGCTTGCGCTGCCCTTTGTAGAGAAGCTAAGCATTGCTACGCGTGGCTCAGCGAATCCTGCTACGCTCTTAGCTGTAGCTGCTGTTGTAACGGCAATCTGGCTCAACTGGTCAGCGTCTGGCATAGGAGTAACGGCAACGTCGCCCATTACTACGACACCATTCTCGCCAAATTCCTTCTGGTTGGTGATAAGAAGCATAGCGCCACTTACGCAGCTGATTCCAGGAGCGCATTTGATGATCTGCAATGCAGGACGCAGTGTGTCGCCTGTTGTGCTCAAAGCACCTGAAATCTGACCGTCAGCGCCTTCTGTCTTTATAATCATGCAACCCAAATAGAGGTTGTTCTTTGTTACCAATTCGCGAGCCTGCTCTATTGTCATGCCTTTCTTTTTGCGAAGTTCAGCGAGCTTCTCTGCATATTCCTCGCTCTTAGGGTTGTTCATCGGGTCTACGATAGTAGCCTTGTCGATGTTGTTCAATCCCCATTCGCCAGCGAGCTTCTTGATGTTATCAGGATTACCGATAAGGATGATGTCGGCAATGTCGTCAGCCAACACCTTGTCGGCTGCTCTCAGAGTGCGCTCCTCTTCTGCCTCAGGGAGCACGATGCGCTGCTTGTCGCTTTTAGCACGCGCAACTATCTGCTGTAATAAATCCATAGTTTATGTTTCTATTATATGTTTATTTTCTTTTCTTTGTCTGCAATGATTATGCTTTTACCTTGAAGATAGCCTTGTGGATAGTTTCTTCAGTGCTGATGCAAGGTGCGTGGCCGTCCTGTGGGAAGAAGATAGCCATCATGCCTGGCTGCAATGTGATGTAGCTCTTTGCCTTGAGGTCGCCATACTTAGTGATATCTTTCTCTGCGTTGTATTCCAACTTAGGCAATTGTTCTGTAGGAGTGTAGCCGAAAGTCTCATCGCCACTCAGTGGAATCTGAATGTCGATCATATTGATATGAGTTTCGAGAGTTGCTTCTTCTGCGCTGCGACCGCGAGCGTCCTGAATGTTTACGAAGAGGTCTTTGTCCTGAATGAAGTGCTTTCCGTTTTCCAACTTATTCAAGTCGTTGGCCTTGATGAATTCTACTACTTTGGCGAACAATGGGTTAACGCCAGCATACTTCTCTAAGTTTTCAAGAGAGTCGATAATCATAATAATCTTGTTTTAATATTAATATTATGGTGCAAAAGTACTGCAATTTTCTGAGTAAGCGAAAAAAATAGTGCTTAAAATTTGGAAGTATAAAATAAATCACTTACCTTTGCACTCGCTTTTAAGATGATGGCGGGATAGCTCAGCTGGTTAGAGCGCATGATTCATAATCATGAGGTCCCCAGTTCAATCCTGGGTCCCGCTACAAAACGCAAGGAATTACGAATTCATTTCGTGATTCCTTTTTTGTTTTTATAATCTCTCACAGATTGTACGGATAACACGGATTTTCATTTCTATATCCTTTATTTACACACAAAACTCTCCCTTTTATATAGAAAATGCACTGTGATAGTGCAAAAATCAACTAAAATAGTTGCTCTGACAGAGCAATTTTCTGTATCTTTGCGATAAAGTAATAAGTATATGAATACATCAACATTAGAACTGAATGCAGTGCGTGGAGAATTGGCACGCGATATTCTAAATATAGATGATATAGATATATTGAAGAAAATAAGACAGAATATATCTGTATTATTGTCACGTGTGCATGGCGTTGGAACAAAGTCTAAAGCAGATATCCTTGCGGACTTGGACGGAATATTTGCTAATCTTAAAGATATGAAAGACGGAAAAATACAAGGTAGATCTGTTGAGAACTTATTCAATGAAATATAATATCATTACCTATAAATCCTTTGACAAGGAAGCTAAAAGGCTGGCAAAGAAATATAAATCATTTAAGATAGATTTGATGGCTTTTGTTGCCGAATTGAGAGATAATCCATATGTCGGTGTAGATTTAGGCGGTGGTTTACGTAAAATAAGACTATCTATAACGTCAAAGGGTAAGGGTAAAAGTGGAGGAGCTCGTGTTATTACATTCAATTGTATAATTTCGGATTATGAATCAACAATAGGTTTGCTTTATATCTATGATAAGTCTGAATGTGAGAATATCTCTGATAAGGAAATCAAAGATTTAATGAGGAAGAACGGACTTATCTAATTCTATCGCGACACACAAAACTCTCCCTTTTATATAGAAAATGCACTGTCATAGTGCAAAAATCGCACTGTGACAGTGCATTTTGAGTACCTCTTTGGACTTTCGGTTTAAACTATTAATATATAAGAAACGCAATTCGGAAGTTATGTTTAAAAAACTTTCGGATTGCGCTTTTTAAAATCTATTGATTTCTGTATATTTCATCAAGGGTCTTACCTTCTGAGTCCTTCCAGTCTTTCCAGCCATTAGAACTTCTGCCAAGACACATACATGCGGCTGTGCTGGGACTGGAAAAGAGTTTATCAGAAGTTAAAATGTATTTGCCATCTTTTTCTTCTGTATATTCTTCGATAAATTTTTTCCATGAATTTGAAGGAACGTCTTTTAGGGCATGTTTGGTAACAATGCTACCTTTTAGAACGGTGAAGCCGTCTGAGCCATAAAAACCTATTGCATTTGCTCCGCCTCTGGCAGAAGTTGATGTGTAGAATAAATGTCTTTCCTCTTCTTGTTCTTTCGTTGTAGAGTTAAAAATATTGCATCCAATAAATTTCGTTAGGAATTTCACGTCTTCATAAAATTCATCTATCGTAGACATTCTGCTTTCACCAATATTAGGCTTGTTTGGCGTCTGCTTGTTTTCATCGAGAATATATGTGTTTGTATTGCTTGCTTCTTTTATAGCAATATGTTCTAAATATGCGACATCGGTTTTTGTTAAGCCTTCTTTGTCAATGGAAATAAATAACAAAGCCTTTTGCCAGAAATCTTTTTTAATATTATGATCTTTGACTCTTCGGCTAAAATCTTCTGTTTGCCCGATGTATGCTTTAGGTTTTGCGTTATTATCTTCACCGAGTAAAATATAAAAAGCTGGTTTTCTAAGTTCTTCTCTATCTGCGTCAGAGAGAATATCAAGCCTATTTCTTGGTATTACATACATTATGCAAGTTTTATTACCGATAGAATCATAACGTACTCCCTGTGGATCTCCGTCAATGAGATATGTCGTAATTGTTTTTCCCATATTTTAGTTTTAATTTGAGGCAAAGGTATTATTTATTTTTGAAATAATCTTCATCTTAGCGCTCAAATGTGCTATCTTTGTCACAACTAAATTTGTCAAAAGAATAATGAAACTAATATCAATAATTCTGAGCGCATTCTTAATTTGTTCCTGTTCAACGATTGAAAAGGGGTTTGTGGAAATTTCGGGCGGCGCGCGACTTTATTATGAGGAAAAAGGTAAAGGCTCGCCGGTGATATTTCTGCATGGTCATTCTCTTGATACCCGTATGTGGGATGGACAGTTTGATGTGCTTGCAAAGAATCATCGTGCCATAAGATTTGATTTCAGAGGTTATGGACGTTCGTCAGAGCAAGTTGAAGGATTTCAGTTTACCCATCTTGACGATCTCGTAACGCTGATGGATTCTCTACACATTGATAAAGCCCATATCGTAGGGTTGTCAATGGGAGGTTTCATTGGATCTGAGATGCTTGCCATATACCCGCAAAGAATGATTTCAGCTACGCTTGCAAGCGGACTTATACATAGTAGCAAAGGACCGAGCCAACCTATGGACAGCGCAGAAATTGCGAAGCGTGACAGGGAGATTGCTGCATTGAAAAAGCGTGGCGTGGAGAAGATGAAACAGGAATGGCTCGATAATCTTGTGGCGTCGGGCGGCACGCAGAGGGAGAAAATACGGCGACCGCTGAAAAAGATGATTGCCGACTGGAGCGCATGGCAGCCGTTGCATAAGGAGGCGCGAGTGCTCTACGCAAAAGATGCTTACGACAAGCTAAAAGCGGAAAAATCGCTGATTCCCACATTAATAATAATGGGCAATGCGGAGGGAATGCCGAAACGTCCACAGATGCTTGATTTTCTGCCGAATGGAAAATTCGTGATAATGGACGATTGCGGACATATGCTTAACATGGAAAAGCCACGCGAGTTTAACTCATTATTATCCCACTTTATTGACTCTATTGACATTGCGAATATAGATAAAAAATAAGGTAAGGACAAAGGCGAGAATTACCCCGAAGGCGTCGGCGAAGAAGTCTATCCAGTCGCCGCTGCGCACACCATTAGTGCAATACTTCTGCACCAACTCAATTATTCCACCCATTAATATTGGCAAGATGAAAGCTACGACGGAAAGGCGGCTCACGATATTGGAATATCGTTGAGGCTCGTCTTTCCCATATCCCCTCGTGCGCAGAAACTCAAAGGCGATAATGAGGGAAAGGGCGAGGTATAATATTATGTGAGTGTATTTGTCGATAAATGTTACATTGCTCAGCGGAGTTTCAGGAATGGGTATCAGGCAAATCACCCATATCCCTATAATCAGCAGGGTAGAAATAGGATACTTTCTTATTATCTGGAAGATATTTTGCATCTTTGCTTTCATTTTTAATGCAAAAGTAGATAAAATTTTATACTTTTGCAAAAGATTGGAAGAGATTAGTAAATTAAACATGACTGAGAAAAGAGCGAATTTTGGTAGCAAACTTGGAATAATTTTAGCCACGGCAGGTTCTGCCGTAGGCCTTGGCAATGTGTGGCGTTTTCCATATATGGCAGGTGAGAATGGTGGCGCAGCGTTTATCGTGCTTTATTTCGCGTGCGTGCTGTTGCTTGGCATTCCATGTATGGTGAGCGAATTTATAATAGGCCGCCACGGAGCTTCTAACACGGCGCGAGCCTATGCCAAACTGTCGGGTGGCACACCATGGAAGTTTGTCGGACTTCTCGGCGTGCTTACAGGTTTTCTTATTACAGGCTACTATGCCGTAGTTTCGGGATGGTGTCTGCAATACATCTATGCTTCTGTCGTGGGCGAGCTGCATGGCGACGCAAGCTATGTTACGCAGTATTTCGCCGACTTTTCGCAAAGCCCCTTGAAACCTATTTTCTGGACTATCGCGATACTCCTTTTCACCCATTTCGTTATTATCCACGGAGTGAGGGGAGGAATAGAGAAAGCCTCAAAAATGCTTATGCCGTTGCTTTTCATTCTGCTCGTCTTCGTGGCTGTGTGCTCATGCCTCACTCCGGGAGCGATGAAAGGCGTAGCATTCCTTTTCAAGCCTGAATTTGACAAGGTGACGAGCGATGTATTCTTAAACGCTCTTGGGCAGTCGTTTTATTCCTTGAGTATCGCAATGGGTTGCATCTGCACGTTTGCTTCTTACTATAGCCGACAGACGAAACTCATGAACTCCGCCATACAAGTTTCGTTGGTGGATTCGCTTGTTTCCATCCTTGCCGGGTTGATGATATTCCCTGCCGCTTTTTCCGTTGGCGTAAATCCCGACAGCGGGCCATCGCTTATTTTCATCACGTTGCCAAACGTGTTTAATCAGGCGTTTGCCTCAATGCCAATGATAGGGTGGGTGGTATCATTATTGTTTTATGCCTTGCTTTCATTGGCTGCCCTCACTTCCCTTATCTCGCTTCACGAGGTGAGCACGGCTTTCTTCTTCGAGGAACTGCATATCACTCGTAAGGGCGGAGCATCTATCGTTACAGCGTCTTGCGCAGTCATCGGCATATTCTGCTCGCTCTCGTTGGGTGCGTGCGATTTTCTTAAGATAGGCAGCTATTCATTGTTTGATGCGTTTGATTTCGTTACAGGTCAGATCTTTTTGCCACTCGGCGGATTCTTCACCTGTCTGTTTATTGGCTGGTATGTGCCGAAGCAGATTGTGAAAGACGAATTCACCAACTGGGGCACACTTCGCGGCACATTCTTCGGAATGTATTATTTCGCGGTGAAATACATCTGTCCGCTGCTTATTCTCGCTATATTCCTGCATCAATTCAAAGTATTCTAAATGGAAAAAAGAGGAAATTTCGGAACTAAACTTGGAGTGATTCTCGCCACGGCAGGTTCAGCCGTAGGCTTAGGCAACATTTGGCGTTTCCCTTATATGGCAGGCGAAAACGGCGGTGCTGCGTTTATCCTTATATATATAATATGTATCTTGCTGTTCGGCTTGCCGGGCATGGTGAGCGAGTTTATCGTTGGCCGACATGGAGCAGCCAACGCCCCTCGCGCCTATCGCATCATTGGCGGTCATCGTGCGTGGTCGGCAGTGGGCATTATCGGCACCATCACTTCCATGATAATCCTCGGCTTTTATGCTGTCGTGGCAGGGTGGTGCGCGCAATATCTGTTTGCTTCCGTCTTCGGTGAGCTGTCGGGCGACGCAAGCTATGTGGCAGACTATTTCAAAGCGTTTTCCACTGATCCCGTGAAGCCAACCCTTTGGGGCATAGCTTTTATCTTGCTCACCCATGTTGTAATTCAGCATGGCGTGCGCAATGGCATTGAGAAAGTGTCTAATCTTCTTATGCCATGCCTTTTCGTGCTGCTGCTTGTAATTGCCGTCGCCTCATGTCTTTTGCCGGGGGCAAGCAAAGGTATTGACTTCCTTTTGAAGCCCGATTTCTCAAAGGTGAGCGGCAGCGTGTTGCTTGAAGCGTTGGGTCAGGCATTCTTCTCCTTGTCGCTCGGCACGGCTTGTCTTTGCACCTACGCGTCTTATTTCACCCGACAGACCAATCTCATGAAGAGCGCGGCGCAGATAGCCGGCTTAGATACCATCATCGCCATTCTCGCCGGACTTATGATATTTCCCGCAGCCTTTTCTGTGGGCGTGAATCCCGACAGCGGACCATCGCTCATTTTCATCACGTTGCCAAATGTGTTTCAGCAGGCTTTTGGCGCAGTTCCTGTGTTGGGATATGTCATTAGCATTCTGTTTTATTCATTGCTTGTCTTGGCGGCACTGACTTCTACAATCTCAATGCACGAAATAGGTACGGCATTCTTCTTTGAGGAATTTCATATCACTCGCAGCCGTGGCGCATGGATAGAAACCATCTGCTGCGTCGTTATCTGTATCTTCTGCTCGTTGTCGATGGGCGGCGTAGAGGGTCTTACGCTGTTTGGCATGCCTGTGCTCAACTTCTGTGATTACTTCACGGCGCAGATATTGCTTCCTCTCGGCGCTTTCGTCACCAGCATTCTGATTGGTTGGTGCGTGAGCAAGGAGACGGTGCGTGCTGAGTTCACCAACTGGGGCACGCTGAATGTTTCCGTCTTCGGCATTTCATTGTTCAGCATTTATCTTTTTGCCGTCCGCTTCATCTGTCCTGCCTGCATCCTCGCTATTGCGTTGCACCAAGTAGGAGTGATTTGACAATACATAAAAGCGGTGCAACTCTCACGAGCTACACCGCTTAGGCTATAAACTTAGAAACCCCTTCTTACTCCCCCAGATTTGGGGAGAACTTTAATATGTGAAGAGGTTATTTGTTGGCTCTCACAGATGGCACGGATAACACAGATTCTTAATTCTAATGGATTTCACAGATTAATTATGAACAGGGCGAATTACATACGCATTATCTCCATATGAATTTCTATCAGATGTAGTTTCACTTGA
>JAIKZG010000042.1 GCA_024682415.1 Prevotella sp. | reverse complement strand
GTTCTTTGAAATTCTTATTTATTGCTCTCCTTTGGCTTTGAGGGCGCGCCACTCCTTAGCGTTGATAGGCGTAAAGATGAAACGCTCCTTGAATATCTTGTTTACAGCGTCGATGTCGCCCTCGTTCCATTTCTCGGTAATGTCTTTTGCGATGGCTTTTACAGTGCTGTTGGATATATAGGCTATGGTATCTCTGCCCTCTTTTACGATATCTTTTTTCCAGTCGATATTTTCGGGGTAATTGTTATTCTTTAGGTCAAGCAAAGGGTCTACCCAGATTGTGTCGCCATTTGCAAGCAGTCCGAATGCACGGGTAATTACCATGTCTTTAGCGTCGTCAAGATAAGTGCGTCTAAGGTGATATTCATCATTTTCATAATATACGATGTCGGAACTTCTCATAAGCAATGCAGGGTTAGCGTCGCTCATATCTCTATCGATAGCACCGAAACCTCTACCTGCTTCTTTCCATTCTCCATCTTGAAACAAAAATAAGTACATGGCGTTTCCCCATCTTGCAATCTGCTTAGGCGATAGATGAGCTTCGTCGGCAGTGCGAGTGGCAGCGAGATTAAGCCTTACATTCGGCACTACCTGAATGCCATAAGGATTGTCGTTATCATCAGATGAACAACTCACAAGCACGGTTGCTACACACAGAGCCGAGAAGAGCATGAATAGTAACTTCTTCATATCAAAATAATTTTAAAATAAATCTGCTGCAAATATAAACAGAAATGCGCATATAAGCAGTAAAATATAAGGAAAAATGAGTAATTTTATAGAAATATTAAAACTAAGGATTTATTATGATTGACAACGTGAAAATTATTATGGTGAACATCGCAAGCGTAATACTTGCGTTCTTTCAGCCGATAGAGGATTTCTGTTTGGCTGTGTTTATTCTGTTAGTGGCTAACTACATCTGCGGACTACTTGCGGATATTATCAAGGGCGAGGAGTGGAGCAAGAGAAAGACACTGCAATTCTTCACCCATGCCGTAATGCTTTATGGCCTTGCACTCCTTATCTTTGCCTGCGGACATTTCATGCACGCAAGGGTGGAAGCGACGCAGGTGGTGGGTTATCTGTTCTATGTAGCCTTTTTCTTCTATGGTACTAACGTGGTACGCAATCTGAGGTCTTTGTCGGTGGTAGACAGCCCGATGTACAAGCTGACGGATTTCCTGTACTATCTGCTCACATTTAAGATAGTGGAGAAGATACCATTCCTAAGCGGATATGTAGCAAGAAAGCGAGGCGAGTAATGATAAGACTAAACCTAAGATATTTCGAGTGTGGGAGGGAAACTTCCCACACTTATGTGGACTTCGGGAGCATCACGGAAGCATGGAACTGGGTTAATGCCCACTATCCCGATTTCGGTGCAGTGCCTACATTCAAGCACCCAGTAACCTTTGAGTTCCCCGAAGATAGAGAAAAGGTAGAGCTAAGTTTAAGTAAAATGGAGGAAAGAGTATGATGTATAAATTAAGCACCAATGGCCTAAATTCCATAAAGAGTTTTGAAAATCTCAGACTTGAAACCTACAGATGTTCGGCTGGTGTACTGACCATTGGATATGGTCATACTGGCAAAGATGTCAAGGTAGGTATGCGTATCACCGAGAAACAGGCATTAAGCCTACTCGCCAAAGATACCGACTTCGCAAGCCGTTATGTCAATAGCCTACAGATAGCCAAGACACAGAATCAGTTTGACGCACTCACGTCTTTTGTCTTTAATGTCGGTTGTGGAAATATGGGTAGAAGCACACTACTCAAACGCATCAGACAAGGAGCTGACGAAAAGACCATTCGCTATGAATGGCAGCGATGGAACAAGGCTAATGGCGTTGTTCAGAATGGCCTGATTAGGCGCAGAAAGGAAGAAGCCGACTTGTACTTCAAGAAATAATCGGTAAGGAAATTAGAGGGAGTTTAAGGAAAATTTCCTCTAATTTCTATAAAGTTTAATCCGTGCAATAAGATATGACTATGTATTACTATTATTACAACGACCCACGATGGGACAAATGGATAGCCTACCTATGTTGGCTGTGCTTCCTTGCGTTTTGGCTTTTCGTCTGTGCAACATTCCAAGGGTGCAAGAGTGGTAAGGTGATAACCACAGACACCGTATATGTCGCAAAAACAAGCGTTATTCACGACAGCATAACAATCTATCGGTATGACAGCATATCGAGCGATTACAAGCAAGGAACGTGGCGTATCGACACATTACGCCTATATGATACTAAGTTTGCTTTCGTTACTAAGGTAGACACTATCATCAAGACAAAAGATAAGATAGTCTATCGAGATAAGCAGTCGGGAAATATCAGCCGTGATAGCACCTACAAGGCGAAAAACAGAGAGAAGACGAAGATTGTATATAAGTTATCCGATGTACAGAAATTCTTCTTCTGGAGCGGGATATTGGCATGGATATTGGGAATTGGTTTCATCTTTTGGAAAAGCAGATTTCTGTATCAGAAGATAATCAACAGGTTCGTACAACGCAAATAGGGTGAGCATCGCAACAGATACTCACCCTATTTTACTTAGGATTGATTAGATCGCAGACTTATCAAAGTGCTGCTTGATAATCTCATGAATGAACTCACGGCCCTTAGCAGTCCAATAGGTCTGCATTCTCGTCACCGCAACACCGTTGCCATCCGTGAATGTCGTAGGCTTAGACACCGTGTAGCCCTTGCCGGCATACTTGTCATACAACAGCCACTGGCCATGCTGCTTGTACTGCACACCTATCGAGCGCAGCTTCTCGTTGAGCGTCTTTGCGCCCCAGCCGAACTCTTTCGCTATCTGTGTAGCGGTTAGTCTGCCCTCCGAGGTGATATAGGTGTCATAGGCTTCAACCTTTGGAGCGGCAATCTTTAATTGCTCACTCTGCTGCTTGTTCACTTCGGTGAGGCGTGCTTTCTCTGCACGTTCCTCTTTGAGTTTCGTTGCGAGTGAGATTAGCAAGTCGGGATTGTTCGCCAGTTCGTCAAGCTTGTCGGGCATGGCGGTCATACCGAAGCGAAGAAGCTCCTTGATGCGGTCATTGCACCAAATGGCAAACTTAGGACTGAGCCAACGTGCAAACTCCATGGCGACATCCTCGTGCATCCATGTGCCCTGCTGACCTAATCCACCTTTCACAACCTTAATCAAAGTTGGGAAATTCGATGCTAACACGTTGATATTCAGCGATGCCGTTTTTCCGGCTTCGGGTATCAACCCCTTGCTTTCGGCTAACGCATGAATGAAATCATAAGTAGACTGCGTGTCGAGCCAATGATTAACTCTCTTTCCAAACACTTTCGCCATCTGCGTGGCGTTCACCATTACGCCATTGCTCTTGTTAAATGAGATTGGCGTATTCTCATAATTAAAAACTTGAATATTATTCATAATAAAAAATTATTTATATTTATATGGTTACACAATCTCGTTAGAGATAGCATTAATCAAAATGAGTAGTTTCGTTCTGTTGTCAGAGAGGATGTCTATATATTCGGCATTCGGGGCGATATTGTCAGATGAAAATTTCTCCAACCACAGATTAGTGATTTCCTCCCTAACATCTTTCAGCACCTCAACTGCGTCTTGACCAGTGAGTGCTCCGTGGGTTAATTCCTTTATTGAGTCCATATAGTTTATTGTATTATAGTGATTACATATTATCATCGTCGATGTCGTCGTCGTCATCGTCATCAACGTTATCATCGTCATCAACGTTGCCGGGCAGCTCGCGGTTAGCAGAAAGCCCCTCGATCAGAGCGTTGATGTCCGTCCTAAGAGTACACAAGTCTTCCACCTCCTTGAAAGATGGAGCAGTGTTGTAGAGATACACCCATCGCTCTAAGAGCAAATCGGTATGTTCCTCACGCAATGTTCGCAAAACCTCAATAGCACTATCGGTATTGAGCAAAGAATCTGTAATCTTATTAACTAAATCCATATTATTAATTTTTTAATTGTTTTGTTTTAATCATCAAATTCGGTTGCAAATATAGTAGTTAAGTATAATAATATGGATTTAAAATTATATTAAAGTATTATTTTTAACGTAGTTTTATTATATTTCAATATAATTTAAAGAAAATAAATTGTACTCTAATTATATATTCTTACCTTTACATCAAATAAACATTATATTAATGTACAATATGATTAATAATTTAAAAAAGATAATGGCAGCAAGGAAAATCAGCTCTCTTGCTCTTGCCGAAAAAATTGGCATAACAACAGCTGCAATGAGTAGGATTATGACCGGAAAGTCTAATCCATCACTTGAAAATACGATTAAAATCGCAAAGGAGCTTGGAGTTTCAGTATCTTATTTAATTGGAGAAGCCCCCTCTCCATCAGAAAACACGCTCTCTATAACCTGCCCACACTGTGGCGAACAAATCTCATTAAGCATAGAGGAATAAAAAAATATAGGAAATTATTAGTTTTTCATAATAAAAATATATACCTTTGCAAATGTTAGATACTGCGTTTTTCTTTCGCAGCTTTCATATTTCAGGCAGCCAGAAATGGCTGCCGTTTTTATTTCAAGTAATCGCTAAATATCTCCCTCACCCTATCATTATCTATCTTCTTGTTCTTCAAGCACGCTTCCGCACACTCCTTATTGAACTTACGCAAAATCTTACGCTGCTTAGCCGTTACTTTCATTTCAGCGCGCGGTTTCTTCTTTTCAAGTCCGAGCCTACGCGCATTATTGCATACCGTGGAAATAGTAACACCGAAATGCTCTGCAAGCTCTGTTGTGCTAAAATCATTAAACAAAGCGCGAAACATTGTATTATGGCAAAGGCCATATTGCCTTTTAGGAAGTCCGAGAAGATGGACAATCCTGTAAACGCTCTTTGGGGATATTTGGAAATGCCGCCCCAAGCCTGTTATACTAAAATTGTGCTTGTATTTATAGATAAATTCATCTACAAGTTCTTTATTGCCAACAAATTCATAGATCGACTTTTTCATACTAATACATTTAAATAAAAAAATGCCTGCAACCGCATAACGATTACAGGCATAGATTAAAGCGTGAACGTAATATTTTTCTTTACCTTTCTAATCTGAATGATAGCTATGTTCAGATTAGGAGTATCATGCACCATTATCCAGCTGTTGCGAAGCGCAACCTTAACTTTCTTCGTGGCGTCCTTATCCATATCGGTGACCTTTGCTATTACCTGTGCGACATAATCTTTAACTTTCTTTCTGTCGCCCTCGCCGATAAGAGCCATATTAAGATTGTCGAACAAAGTCTGATATATATATATCGTAGTTATACTTTAGTTGTTTCCCGGCACTAACTTCTATTATATAGTTCTCGTCACTCATTCCTCGCCTCCTTTCACCTCGATATGTTCTTTCTTAATGTACCCTACAGGAATATCATTGAGAGCGTTAATAAAAGCGTCAGTAAAAGTATCATCAATCCCAATAATTTCACCCGGCAGAAACTCCCTAATATCTGCAGAAGCATACTTCTCCACATCAAGATGCTTGCACTGCTCAATAGTGAGCACTTGGTTGTCAAACGTCTTTTCCATTGTCTTTAATCTTTTTCATCTTTCTTCAATTTCTTAGTTTCCACACTGATGTTAATCACTTGCATAGTCTGTTCATTCTTATCCTTAACGCCCATGCTGTACTCTGTCTTATGTGCTCTTCTCATTGAGAATAAGAGAGCCATTGCCTGTTGCATCAAGTCGCCCGACATATCGCGTTCGCAATCGATGGGCACTTGCAATATGATTTCTTTGTACTTTACTTTGTTTATCTTTCCCATTTTCTGTAATTATGCTTGTTTGTTCTGTAATCAAGGCAAGTATCTGCTATGCCCCAGCAGCACAGCACGATACCCACCAGTGATAATATTGTTGTTATGTCAGTCATCGTCACCATCACAATCTTCGTAATCACAATTAGCAGACAATACATAGCGCATAGCTATTAACCACGCTATGATTACAATAAAAGATATAATCATTAAGTCAGTCATTAATTCTATTCAGTTGTAGTTGCATCAGTATTGCAAGGAGCAACACATATATTGCACGCTCCGTATCGCCGCTAAGTTCGAGTATCACAGAGCCTGTCAAGTCTATCAAGACGAATAATGCGAGAAGCTTACTCATGACATTCCTCCCATGTCTTACCTATCCAGCTTTCATGCCCTTCATAAGGAACAATTTCATTATCTGGTATATAGACGTCCATTGTTTCATGACACTTTATACTATCATTGTAATGCGAATAGAAATCAGCACACCAAATATCATCTTGAAGAGTAAGTACTTTATCAAATGGTTTGAACTCCTTATGTTTCTTGCCAAACATCTTCTCGCAATTCTCTTCGGTGATTGGAGTATGGTCTTCATCAAGGAAGATAAGACACTCACCCATACCATTTACGTATGCTCCTTCTTCTGTGAAGGTCCAGTCGTTGCACTCATTGGCTTCAGCGCGAATAGGATAATTTCCGTTTCTAACTTCAACCCTTACATATCCAAATAGGGGTGTATATGCCTTCTTGATGTTGTACTTCTTAATTAATTCTGCTACTGTCATAATATTATTATTTTATCAATCGTTACTACTGTTCTCCTTCCCGCCAAATTCAAGTGATTGCATCGCCTCGGTGAGTAAGCTACCAAATGTATTTACGAATTTTTCATTTGAATTTAAATCATATTCACCCATAGTAGATAATATGCAATGAGTAAGCTCATGATAAAATGTATTCTTCTTACTTTCAAATGATTGAGTATATTCTTCGTTATTATCCATAAACTTGTTATATATATCAATCTTTGTTTCAGCAATACAAGATTCACCAAGAGCTGTATTGTTTTTCTCCTTCTCATGCACATCTATGTGTACACCTCCACAGTTTAATCCTGTTGGAAGTTTATCAGTTATTACTGGTTTCTTCATATATTAATCCTCGTCTTTAAGTTCCACAAAAATGGTGGTGGTGAGATTGGTTACTCACATGATAGGAGTTTCCCTGTTGCTTAATTCTAAGGAGTTTACAGGTAGTTTTCATTTGCTCCTTGCCTACATTTTACAATGTGGTTATTTTAGCACATCAACCTATCTTGAACGGCATTGCTATCCTTTAGTGTCTAATTCCACCACACCACCATAAGTTTCTACTTTAATTTCCTTAAATCTTCATACAACGAGTTTAACGGCTTATAAATTTCGCCTTCTCCAGCAATAGCAGCCTTCATTCTTCTCAATGCCGTCATCTGCTCATCACTCGGCTTCCAAGTGTATCTTTCTTTGAGTGATTTGAGCCAATCAATACATTCTCTAACTTCAGTAATGTCAGCATAATACTTCTTGGCTTCGTCCAAATACTTACATATTCGTTGTACCTTAGACATATCCTCTGCACTCCAAGCAGTTGCTATTTCTTCTTTTGCATGTGCCTCTCCGTCAGCAAATCCTATTTTATATGCTTCAGGATTATTTATAGCAATAGATGTTTCATCCTCGCCCAAAGTAGGCTTTTGTTCTCCCTTTTTAATGACTACCTTATTGTCTTCTATCTCTGCATGGAAACCTTTTGAAATAAAGTATGTAGCTTCTATAAGTTCACTATCCTTTGCACCAAAGGGAATTTCTATTTCATTCTCAACCTTCTTCAACTCTTTCTTCTCAGCATCCCATTCATAGCCTGCTTCTTTCATCCTTGAAAAAAGGATAGTCTGTTCATCCTTAGTAGCAGGGCAAGCATCCATTGGAATAGCAATAAAACCATTGGTAGTAATATTTTCAGTTGCATAATTCAAATTTACGCAAGCGTGATAATTTTTATCATCTTTGTAAATCCAAATAAGATGATGAGATGGAGAATGAAGAACATCACCATCCTTTGCGTCTTGAAGAGTGTAAAGATGATATAAAGAATCTATCTCAGAAGCAAGCATATCATCTACATACCCTCCAACTGTTTCATAACAATAGTATTCACTGCCAGCACATCGAATCTTCAATATATTGCAACCTTGTGCAATCCACTCGCCTTCATGGAACTTTGTTTCAACCTTATTAGCAGGCTTCTGCTCACCTCGCTTTTCAAGCCAAGTCTGTTTCTTAAATATTGTGTATAATTGACAAGGAGTTATATGATAAGTTTTTCCAAGTAAATTATCACTTCTCACACTATAATTATCATCACCAATGTATTCAAGCCAATAAGTGTTACCTTCCTTAAAGTCTTGAAAATTAGCATGGCATTTGATAAAACCATCGCCTACAAACTCTTGCTTTTCTTTTTCAGCAATTTCGTAAGATGCTTTATCTATTCCATCTTGCTTTTCAAGCCAAGCAATAGCCTTATCTACAAAATCAACACTGTCTTCATCTAAATTATGATGATTTATCTTGATTTCGTTAATAAGCCATTTTCTTATCTTCTCATCCTCTGACTCTTTGAGTTCAGGGAAAAATCTGAATATTTGTCTTGCTGCATCACAATCAGAGGAACCACATATCTGTAGTTCTTTCCTTGCTTTTTCAAGAGCCTCGTCATAGCGTTTGACTTTTTCTTCGATTGATAATTCTTTCATAATTAAATCTTATTTGGAAATTCTTTTCTAAAATTGTTTAACTCCCTCTCGTATTTAAGTTCTGTCTTTAGTCGTTCATTCTCTATTTTAAGTTTTACGACCTCTTCGGTAAGACTTATTATTTTGTCTAATAATTCCTTGTCTGTCATAATCACAACATTTTAAGTTCATGCAATTTTAATATCATTTCGTAACAAGCATCAATAGGATTGTCTGCTATACACAACAACTCATCATCACCATAAGCGATAGAATATTTACCATTTTCTTTTTGCAAATTTGGAACATAACAATTATCAATTATTCCTTCTGGTAAAACACTAAGCAATGCAGCAAGTGACCAACAAGGTTCTTCATTTTCATTCACTTTATCATCTACAGGGAATGGAAATGGTTCACCTAAGCCATCTATTATCCATTGCATATCTGCACTTTCAAGTGGCAATATCTCAGCCAACTTGCGACTTTATTCTATATCAGTATAACTTTTAATTATTGCCATAGTTATTTCTTTAGTTGTTCTTTATCTACAAAATGCCTTAATATAGCACCAACTGCTAAAACACCTATAATATCAATTTGCGCAAGCGTTCTAAATCCATTTAATGCCCAAAACACTCCAATAAGTGTTCCAATATAAAGGCAAGCCTTTATTGTGCCAATAAGTATTTCTTTCATAGCCTATTTATTTGGTTGTTTTCAAGCCCATAAAAAGCGTTTCTTTGCTTTGGTGGGTAATCTCAACGTTGTATCCGCACAATGCAGAATAAACGCTCTTAACGCCATACTCTTTCAATAATTCTGCTCTTGTTTCCATGTTGCTAATATTAAATCTACTTTCTAATAAGGGGTGTGCTTCGGCACACCCCAACTAATTTAATCTACACCTTTAAACAGAGTAGGCATATTGCCATATTTAGGCAAATGTCCATCCCATTTTTCAATCCACTGCTGCTTAATCAACAATGGAGTTAAGGATTTCTGACGAAGTTCATTAGCTTCTTTCTCTGCCTGTGCAGCCACAATGACTTTCTTTGCCTGAGCTTCCGCAACCTTGACTTCATTTAGAGCACGCTGTGCTTCCTGAATAGCCTTGTTCTTTGCGTTTACGGCATCGACAATTGTCTTTGGATATTTCAAACCGCTTGTCAGCTGCTCCAAATGAAAGTTCTCCTTAGAGAGTTCCTTGCTTAGTTGGCTCTCTACCGCAATCTCGATAGAATCACGCTTAGAAACGATCTCGTCAGTAGTGAACTTGTTGAGCTGAATGCGGAAAGCGTCCTTGACGTAATTGTAAAGCGTTCCATTGATAACGTCAGGCAAGTCCTTGCGATACTTCTTGAAGATGATAGGAGCTTTACCGTCTACAATCTTCATTGAGATAGTAGGGTCTACTCTGAACTCCGAACCGTCCTTTGCGTTCACCGTGAACACTGGGTAGTCGATGGTCTGTACAAAGGTAGGATATTCGTACACCTCGGTAGTCCAAGGGTTATACCATACTCTACCTGTTACCAAGCTAACATCATCCACACCTTTATCCGAGCCGTAAAGGTTTACCATGATACCCTCATGACCAGCATCAATGCGCTCTGTGCATGAAGCCATTGTTGCGACAACGAATGCCGCCAAAAATAATTTTGATAACTTACTCATAAAACGTATTAAGTTGATAAAACATTTAGTCCTTACTGATATGTATAGCCACAACACAAGTCCTATCACTCCAAGCCAAACAAACAATGTGTCGGGTGCTGATATTCCTTTCAGGCATAAGTCGATTAAGCCAAGTGTGCTTAATATCCAAATTGTTACAATTAAATAATTCATATTTATTCAGTATAGCTATCTACATATTGATTATTATTTCACATCGTCCTTATCCAGCTTGCGGAGCAACGCCCCTGCTTTATTAAGAAGCATATTATACATATTATCACAGCCATCACCCCATGCAGGGTTGTTGAGGTAATTGCTTAGCTGACGCAGACGAGCCAACTTTGCCTTAGACAATTTGGATAGCTGCCTAATATCGTCAAACGCTTCAAAATAAACATTAGCGTCGTACTTATGAAGCGTTTCATCTATATTCATCACTGCACTCTCGATAAAATCAGAGCACATGAAAAGTACCATGATTAGTTTCATAAGGCTCTCTTCATCGTCGCTCGTAAGTCCGAGATTAGACATAAACAGAACGCGATCAGCCTTATCTGCTTCTTTAAGTACATTGAATACCGCCTCTTTAAACAGAGCGTCAATCTTTCTTCCCAATACCAATGCACGGACGAAATCATGATTACGAGTTGCGTTCTGCTGCTCGAAACGTAATCTCCTTACCGTTCCGTTGGCCTCAAACTGCTTCGTAACCTCGTCGATTAACTCCTGAGGAACATCAGATAGACTTAAATTCTTTTTATCCATATCGTATATTATTTATAGACAACCTGCAACCCATTCGCCATAATGGTAAAGTCTGCAACTTATCCAATGTAATTCTTCTTTTGTCTTAGGGTCTGAACATTCGTCCGACCATTCCTGTACCTTATAGCTCATTTCGTCTTTATGCTGACGCAACCAAAGGTAGGCTTGTTCCAATTTCTCTTTGTCGCTCATTGTATTATCCGAATTTAATGTAAACACCATGAGGAAAGCGCATTGCACTCTTTGCTGCCTTACCATATCGGTATCTGCCGCTTGTAGCTCTGCGCCATACCCTTACTACTCTATTTCTCTTTGTCATAATCTTAAATAACTAAAAACTCCCTACTGATATTAATCAAGTAGGGAGGAAAATATAAACATATATACAGAATGGGGATTATCTGTTGTCGCCATTGCCATGTATCATACCACGCTCTTTGCGCGATGATAACTTAGCAATATTCGCCTTACAAACTTCTTCGAGTGTATAGCCTAAATCATTCGAGAGTGTGGCGCAATACCAAAGAACATCGCCTATCTCTTTCATAATCTCAGCTTTCTTCTCAGCTGTAAACTCTGAATTGTTATCGCGGATAACTTTTTTAACTTTGTCGCTGACCTCGCCAGCTTCACCTGTCAAGCCCAATGTAGGATAAAGGATTTTCTTATCCTCCGGATAGATTGCTGTTTCTAATGCAGCTTTCTGATAATCATTAATTGTCATGTCTTATTGTTTTAATATTATCAAATATTATCTATATATGAATCAATATCAATTAGAATACTTATTGAGCCAAGCTCTTTTAGACACTCATTCACGACACGAATATTATCTTTAGCTTCACCGCGTATAAAATTCAGTCGCTCACTCTTTCTAAATCTACGAGCTTCTGCCAAATTTGAGTTAAGCCTACAGATATAATCTGCGAGGCGTTCTATATTCACCAACGTATTATGCGTTATTTCCATCTTCTAAAACAGGAAAGCCGTCCACTTTCCAAATATCACCCTCGAATTTCGATTTTTCAAAATGCTCACAAGCTACATCGCCTTTCAATATCCCAACATCAGAATAAGGACATCGGGCAGCAATGGCATGACCGGCCAATGAGATATTCCATGTTTCATTTATCGGTTTGGCCAGTCTGCAGTAACCACATCTTATGATACGCTTCTTGCTCGGAGTCTTACGCTTTGCCTTTATCATACTTCTTAACCAAATCAGATAAACTATCCATCAAACCTTGCTGAACAGACTTCTTATCCGTCAGAGAAACATTCATACGCTCGTCTACAGTGCCTTGACAAACAAGCTTATAAACGAATACAGGCTGTGTCTGTCCTTGTCGATACAGACGTGCGTTAGCTTGTTGATATAGCTCCAAATTCCAGCCTGTAGAGAACCAAACGATATAATGACCACCCTGCTGCATATTAAGTCCGAATGCGGTGCTTGCAGGGTGAGCAAGCAAAACATCTATCTCACCTTTATTCCATTGTTTAAGATGTTCAGCTGTTTCATACTTGACAACCTTATAGCCTTTCAGAGCTTCGGTAATGCGAGGAATGTCGTGCTGATATTGATAGAAGCATAATACAGGCGACTGCGCTGCTTCAACAATCTCTTTCAGCTTCTCCAATTTCTCGTTATGAATCTCATATACATTCCTATCCTCATCATATATCGCTCCGTTGGCAAACTGGCTAAGCTTGTTCATCAGAGCGGCAATAGATGATGCAAGGATTGTTTCGGAGTCATCTGAATGCTCCTTTTGAAACTCTATAACGCTGTCTTTCTCGAAATCATCATACTTTTTCTTTATCTTGTCCGGCAAAGGAATAATCTCGGTATGCGTTATCAGCTTAGGCAGCTTGATATAATCCTTAGATTGCATCGTCAGGCATATATCAGATAGCTTTTTATTCAATACTTCCTCTGCGCCTTTTTTGATGGTGCAGTTGATGGCGATGTTATTCCAAATGTGATAATTGAAATAATCCCTCCTATAATGAGTAAAGTACTTGCCTAAACGCTCACCCATGTCAATGACATATATCTGCGCCCATAAGTCAATCAAGCCGTTAGGCGCAGGCGTTCCTGTCAAGCCGACGACACGTTTAAACTGCGCTGTCGTCTTTTTGAGCATTTTGAACCTTTGACTATTACTGCTTTTGAATGTAGTAAGCTCATCAATCACAAGCATATCGAACGGCAACTCACCATCATAATAGCCACAGAGCCAGACGTAAGAATCACGACCGAGGACATAGACATCTGCCTTTGCCGCCAACGCTTCAATACGCTTCTTCTCTGTGCCGATGACCTTTGACACTCTAAGATTAAGATGTTCCCATTTCTCTACCTCATCCGTCCATGTGCTCTCCGCAACCTTTTTAGGAGCGATAACAAGCACTTTGGATATTTCCAAATCATCAATCAGGTATTGGATTGCGGTAAGAGTTATGACGCTCTTACCCAATCCCATTTGAAGAAACAATGCGCACCTTTTCTTGTCGATTACCCAGTCAATGGCTTTTTTCTGATAATCGTGCGGTATAAATCTCATTTCTCAATCAAAGGAAGAACGCCCTTTTTCTTTAATGTTTGATATAAGAACAAACGACCTTTCTGCGTCCAACGAGTATTAAGCTTAGTGAATATCGTGCCATCATTGCGCTTGATGTCGATAGTGGAGCTTGTCACATAGCCTTTATCTAAATACTTGCTGTATAATATCCACTGATCGCTTACCTTATGCTGAATACCTATATCATACAGAGATATATTCATCTTCTTAGCAGACATTCCATAGTCTTGCGCAATCTGCGTGATCGTCACCGTACTTTTGCTCGATAGAATTACATTCAGGTAATCTGTCTTGCTTTGCAAATCGGTAACGGTATTGGTTAGGTCATTAATCTGCTTAGTCTGCTCGTTGTTGGTAATCTGCAAACGCTCTATCTGTTCCTGCTGTTGAGCTGCAAGGTATAAAGCTTGTGAAAAAGACTTAGGAACAGAAAGTCCATTATTACGTTTCTCCTTTTCCAACTGTTCCCAACGAAGAACGAGTTTCGCTCTTGCTTCATCATTGAACTTCGTAGCGATATACAAACATTCAGTTTTATTCAATTCAAAGCAAGGCTCTCCACGCTTTCCACCATTCGGCATATTAACGAGTTGCGATGTAAGCGCAAATTTGCGTCCACATATTTTTGTCCAAGAACTTTCCATATTTCGGATTGCTCTCATAACGTCAGAGTGACGTTTTCCTGTGACCTCAGCGATTTCAAGTGAGCTCATTGTTTCTTTCTTGATTTCTATTTCTTCCATGTCTTATAATCCATTAAAAATTTCATCAACGCTCTGCTTGCTATCACAGACATGAACCTCATGACCGAGAGAAGCAAGTTTCTTCATGCGCTCTACTTGCAATCTACGAGGTTTCTCACCCATGCTTTTAAGCTCCACCCATATCGTTCTGCCATTCGGCAACAGCATAACTCTGTCGGGATAGCCAGCCTGATTGGGATTGGAATATTTCAAACAAACACCGCCGTGAACGGTACAGCGGAAGCATAAATAACGCTCAATGCTTTTCTCGCTCACGGCAGCATGATTAACTATATTAGCAATGTATTTTTTCATCTTTACAAATCATCATCATCAATATCATCAAACATTGATTTACCGATATATCTCGAATTATCCACTGGCTCAGTATTGTCCTTTTTAAGTGCAGTAGGAACATCACCTGTATATCTAAACCCACGTTGATGTCCGTACAACGGATGTCGGATATAAGCATTTACATCCTCATGCCAATCCTTACTAAGTTTAAGATATTTATTAATCCTACGAGCGAGATATTTTTGCGATGTCTTATCCTTATAAGTGGTATATCTTTCCTGCAAGAAAGCAGCAGAACAAAACTTATCACGATGCACACAGCCTTTTATCCTTATTTCTTCCGGGTCATTGAAATACCTTATTCTATCCTGCAAGTTATAGCTATCCCAATCAGTGGGAAGCAACGTTTCGAGATAGTTATCAACCTCAACAAACAGTGGGTCATCAGCGTCGTCATTATACTGCTTCTGTATCTCACGAGCCTGATTCTCCATCGCTTCGTCTTCCAAATACAACGGCTCTTTATGCTCATATCTATATTTGGCTTCTGCCCACAGCTGATCACGATTTGCAATAAGCCATGAACGCATATCCGATATACTGTCGAAACTGCTCTCATTGACACCGACAGGCAATACCCAAAAGCGGCGGTTTCCGGTAGAGCCTTTCAAAAAGTATTCCTCATTTGTCGTAGCAAAGAAAACACACTGACGAGGTATAGATGTCTTTTTGCGTGCATAAGCTTTACGATAGTCATCAGACCTACGAGAAATGAAGTTCTTTATCTGCTCGACATCGGAACGCTTCATAGCGGTAAGCTCCGCAAGCTCGATTATCCATGAGTTAGCGACTTCTTCTTTGCCCTCCTTACCCTCCATAGTGGTAAGGTTATCAAAGAACCATTCACCGCCCATTATATCAAGCAATGTAGACTTACCTAAGCCCTCCTTGCCTGTGAATACCAAGCAATAATCATATTTGCAGCCTGCTTCATAGATACGAGCCACAGCAGCGGCAAACTGCTTACGTGTCATAGCTCTGTTCAGCTCAGTATCTTCCGCGCCCAAACAGTCGATAATCAGCTTATCCAAACGTTCTTTTCCATCCCATTGCAGAGTATTTAAATAATCCTTTACAGGGTGCTTATGATGTCTGTTTGAAACGATAACGAAAGCGTCAAGAAGAATATCCTTAATGCGCGTCAAGCCATAATGTTCCTCGAAATATGCCCTAAGAGCACTATCATCGCTGTCAAGCCATTGCGTTATCTTTCCGTCTTCGCCACGCCACGGCAGCTTGCCATTGACAAGCTCATCACCCGACATATCATTTTTGAAAAGCTTCCCTTTAAAAGCAGGTAGATTTTCAAGAAGCAACACCAAATTCTCAATCAGCTTTTTAATATTGCCCTTTTTGTCGATTTTAAGCTGGTCTTTCCATGCGTCTGCGTCAGTGCCATCATTGGTGACATCCTTAGTGACATCCGAAGAAGTCACAGAGTCTTTTTTCTTTGTCTTCTTTTTATTTGGAGCTTTAACATCAGATGTATCACCGACATCGACATCACCAAAATCTTCGTCCACAAGTCCGCGCTTCACCATATTGTCATTAGCGGCAAACTCGCACATTTCGATATAAGACGGAAGTTTGGTTACATCGCTCGAATCTTTGCCAAAATCCAAATCCCCGAACTTATGTATGCGGACTAAATCGAAAGCGTTATAACAATGTCCACAGGCAGGGTCTGTCTGATGGTTGCTATATGCGAACAGATTATTATAGCAGACAAGTCCACCTTGCGATGTTCCCTCTTTGTAGGTATAACGACCAGCCATTCTTGTCGGCTCATAAACGTCAGACAAGAATTTCTCGATAGCTCCCTCAATAGAATAAGTACGGCAGAAAGCACCGATAATTGTCTTATTCTCGGTAGGATTACCGCACTGCTTAACCTGTTTTCTCGTTATCTCACGTTCTTTCTCACTCCTTGCCCATTCGCTGCAATCATGCCAGTCATGATATTGGCTCAATATCTCATCAACATCAAGCGGTTCGCTGTCCTGATACTTAAAGAACGGCTTGATGTCCTTTGGATTTGAAGCCCAATAGAACAGACGAGCACACTGATAAGTCGTGCAGTCAAATGTTTCGATACCAACCTTATCAGCTATATATCGACATATTGGCTCATACTCATCAACTGTGACATCACGATTAAACAGGATAACCAACCTATAGCGAGGATTTGCGGGTGTATAGCTGTGCGTAGAATACATAAATGACGCGCAGTCAAACTCTTCCTGAAAATCATTCCATGACATAGGAGAACCATAGTCGATGTCAAGCGTCGCGATAGAACGAAACTCAACCTGTCCGTTTCTGCGTATGCCATCTTTCAGATAGCCACCAACGAAACCGCCAACATCTTTAATAGCTCCCTGCTGCTCACGCGTCATATTGGCATATTCTACACCTGTTTCATGAGTAGCAATGCTTTTGCAGCATTTATCTACAATGGCTGACCATAAAACTTTCTTGTTATGCCACTGCTTTTGCGTATGGTTTTTCGCGGTAGCGATGTATATTTCTTTGTCAAAATCAAGCTCCATACTATTAAATATTAGCCCGAAGCACAGGGGTCGAACCTGTTTTGCACGTTAATAAAGTTACCCATCGTAACAACGGCTTCGGTAAGGTCATAGACCTTTATTCTTTACAAATCATCGTCATCAATATCGTCATCAATATCATCGAAGTCCTGTTCAGCCGTAGCAGCATTACCACCAAGAGCTTCACCGTCTTTCCACTTCATTACATTACCCAAGCTGCAAGCGATACCGCGATTACCACTATTCTCGTATGGGTAAAAATCAATAGAGATTATAGCATAGCAACCGCTATAAACTTCTTCGGGGTCTGTGATAGGCTCATGCTTACGATTAACAACCTGCGGACGACGATTGCTCTTTGCGTTAGCATAGAAGCAGTTCTCGTAAACACCTGTATTATCTTCTTTCTCATCACCGTCACGGAAGCTGATGTCGAGCTTCTTAGGTTCTTTACCGCCCCATTTCTCAGCGATACCTTTCTTCTTAGCACTCTCAATAGCCTTATGGATTGCGTCCAAGGTTTCTTTCTCGTCCTTTGGAACAAGGAAATTAGTTTGGTATCTGCCTGAATCCTCAGAACCACCCTCCTGTACAAACTTCTCAAAAACATGAGCATAGCTCAAACGAACTGGGCCAAGCACAACGTGCGCGCCATTTACTTTTGGTTTAATCATAAAAAGAATAATTAATTGTTGTCTATATCTATATCTTTAAAATCTACTATTGCCGAGTTCCATTCTTCTCGTTTATCATCAACAGGAACAAGCGTCGGTTTGCCGTTAGGTTTATAAATCAAGCCCTTGCTTAACCCATAAAATTTCTTCTTTCCAACCAACTTTTCCAAATCCGACAATGAGCGAACCTCTTTCGGCTTATATAACTCTGTTTCAGCGATACCCGACTCAATGAGCTTATTAACAAGCTTATCTGTGTCGGTTATTTTGCGAATACTTCTGCCCTCAACAACCTTATAACCGTCAATTTTCTGACCTTGCAAGGCCTGATTTAAGGCGAATGTTTCGACTTCGCCAATCCATGCCTTAAATGTTGAGAGGAACGGCAGGACTTGTTTCGACAAGAACTCTTTATCAAGCTTGTATTTATCACCGCTGTTTACCATGGCAGAGCCAAGTTCCGCTATCTTCTTACATTGTGACTTCACTTTGCAGAAACGACACCAAGAACCTACATTCTGTTCGCCCTCACCCTGAAAGGCAATAGCAGCTCTCGGAATAAGCACCTCGGCAGCCCATTTTACTAAATCAACTGTCTGTAATTCAAAACTTGATACATGATTAAGGCGAGGTTGGACGATAATCATCTTTATTTTCTCGATGTCATAATCCAAAGAGAACTCATCGTAAGCACCAAGAGCGTAAATCATCATCTGCGGATTGTTCGTCGCATCAACCTCGACACCTTTGCCATACTTGAAGTCAAGAACAACCATTTCTTCATCTGATATGATAACGCAATCGGAAGTTCCGAAACTATGCGGTATATATCTTGTAAGGTCTAATTGACGTTCAACATGGAGCTTTGCGTCAGACGCTTTGTGCTTCGCGCTCATAAACTCATCAAGCACTATTTGCTTGTAAGTTTCAACACAATCGTCCATTTCCGCTGTATGATACTCGCTATATTCTTCTATTTCTTTATCCTCGCTCTCTGTAGATTGTTTCAGGTAGGTTTTCAAAGCCTTAGCGCAATAAGCGTGCGCAAGCGTTCCCTCCCTCGTATAATCACTACTGCTATCAGGCAGTGCCGCTTCAAGCACTGCGGACGGTGAGCAGTTAAGCCATTTAACTGCGCCCGACGGACTTAATATTGCGTGTGTAGACGGCATAGGCTAAAACGGAACTTCCGCACTAATGATTTTACCATCCTTTGCCTGAATGTTTTCACAGGCAGACTTAAACGCGTTGAATGCGTTCTCACGCTCTGTCGAGTCTTTAATCTCAACTATATCTCTCGGCTTTTCAACATTGAGAATCGCTGCAATACGCATGAACTCTTTATTGAGTTCCTTATGGTACAACTTAGAATTTTCGCTCTCTTTGTTTTCCGACCAATCAGCACCGATGATTCTCTCACGTGCGCTGTTCATTATCGCCCTGATGTCCTCTATCGAGCAATAAAAAGACTTGCTTACGATTTCGGCATCAAGCTTTTTGGCAATAGCTCTATCCTCATCGGTAATCTCATTCGAGTCTTTCTTTGTCTTACGCGTCTTAACCTTTGACTTCTTATCCTCAACCTCGGTATTGGTTTCAACAGAAGCAGGACATGACGACGCAGGTAAGAATTGAGATAACAGATTAAATAATCTGTCGCTCAAATCAATCTTTATGTCTATTCTACTATCCATAAATAAATAATGTATTTAGTTTATCATATTGTCCCACAAAACGATTGTGGATGAATATCTTTTCAAACTTCACAAAAGAAGTGTTCGCTGCGGAACAAACTTGTTTTTGCTTCTGTGCTATTGCCACAAAATCATCAGGCATATCATATTCAGAAATAAAAACAGGTTTATCTATCTCACGACACCAATTATAAAATCTGTCATGATCGAAGCCCGAATAACTACCGCAATTAGAACCACGATAAGGAATATCAGCGTATATCGTAGCGTCGCCAGGCAACTCGACATCCTGATAATCAAGCTTTGAAACAGATAGCTTAACATTTATGTTTATATCCGCAAGTTTCTGTATTCTATCAAAACAATTCAGCGATTGGTCTAATTTTATATCTTTCACCTTAGCTTTATAGGAAAACCATGTTTTGTACATAAGATTTTTATCGGCCAATTCAGGATTAGCGTTCAACACAGCTTTAAAATAACGCTGCATCATCATTCTACGCTCATGTATATCGGATATACCACGCAGCAACGATTGCAATTGTGGCGCAAATTCAGGCAAAAGCTGATTAAACTCATTCCATTCGCCAATGGCCACCGCCTGATGAATGGCTCGTTTATACGGCTCAATCTCTTTGCCGTACATATAATCTTTGCCATTATTGCCAAAGCTCCAGCAATACTTTATATATACGTCCTTATCTCTTTCCGCGAAGAATCTGTCACGGTCTACCCATTCATACTTATCGCGATAAAGTCCGCGAATAGCATTTAAGAAAAGACTTGGCGCGTCATTTATATCATTACAGATGACTTTTGAATATTTCTTAGATAGCATTGCAGCGTGAGCGACGGCACAGCCACCAGCGAACAAATCAACGAAATTCTTATTTGCCGGTAATTTGCTGATTAGCCAGTCCGCGATTCTCTGCTTACTACCTTTGTACGGACACCCAAAATATTTCATGGTATGAATTTTGTTAGTGAGAGCGTGGGGAGTCGAACCCCGACGAGCAAATTCTAAAAATAACAAGTGTTAATAATTAATTGTTACGCACCCATATCATGCAACGCTCTCGTTTGCCGGTCTTTCCCGGCTGTCTTCCTACATTTTAGCTCGAACAAGTCTTAACTTGTCTTCCTGTTGTAGCGTGGGGAGGAATCGAACCCCCATTGGCAATTTCAGAATGAGTTATTTCAGTTGTATTATGTGGCCCACCATTTGAGCCGTTCCACGCTTGCCAGTTCTATATATATTTATGACCTACACTTTCTTTCAAAAGTGCCAACCCGAAACTTAGCAGGTGAGGGCTGGCACAAAACGAAAAAAGTAATTAACAATAATAAACCTTGCGGACGGCTGCAATCAAATGCCACGCTCATGGCGACCGCCCTATATAATGAACCTATCGAAAGTCTACAAAAAAAATCTTCCCTGTTTTCGCAAATAAGGAAGACAAAAAAGATTAAAACAAATAACTAAATAAATACAGTCTAAAAAATTAATAACATGAATGAGAAGTACGGCAAGGACTTGAACCTACATAGACGAGCTTACGCCCAATCACCCCATATCCGGCAATCCGTACTGAAAATATGTTGATTTTACGCCAAAGAAATATCTTTTAAAACTGCCTCTACTTTCGCAAGCGGAAACAGATTGAAACTAACTTAACATGAACTTCAAAAACTTTACACATATATATAATTATAAAATCATAATAACTATCAAGCCTATAGAAAAACCTATCAAAAAAGCTATCTCTTCACCTGAATAGTGCCTCTTTAAGCCTATCGCTTTCAGAAAGCCAATCAAA
The DNA here is from genome assembly GCA_024682415.1 of Prevotella sp. Lineage (GTDB taxonomy): Bacteria > Bacteroidota > Bacteroidia > Bacteroidales > Bacteroidaceae > Prevotella. Next base: position 116,251 of record JAIKZG010000042.1, on the reverse strand, counting down.
AACCTTTTCATATTTTATGTCTTTAAAATGTCGCTCTCGCAATCGGAATCGAACCGATGATAGATATTTCTATCCATCCACCAAAGTGCGAGAATATGACGTATCGTATATCTGATTACTATTCTTCCTCAGACACGATATGTTCCGCTTATACGTCACCGCTTTCACGTTATCTTACCTTATAGTACTCGACTTATATTAGCTCGTAATAAGTGTCTTTCCACTTCGGTTTCGTTCCGTTCCTCGTCAATCTAATGACATACAAATGCGTCATACATTCGCTTTAGGTAGGGCAGCTCTGCTTATACTAACGTTGTCAGTACTCCTTTCGGGCTGTGCGCTCTCATAAGTCTTGATGCGTTTACTGCTGCTTTCTCATGGCGGTGGATTGACTACCCCACCACAATTCACGCTCCGTTCTCTTTAGTTATTGGTCTTTACGGTAGACCTTTGTCGCGATGGTTGGACTCGAACCAACAACCTTTTGCTTATTACGCAAATGAACCACCTTTGTTCTACACCGCAATATTGCCTACTCTCTTTTGGTGAAAGATTTCGGCCGATATATTAACCTATCAATTACAATATGGCATTCCACAAATGCAAAACATCGTTTCCTTTGAAGATTTTCCGTCCCGAAATATTCAATTCAAAAGGTATATAACCTCTCTGAACGTATCTCCTTAGAGTTGCCCGACTTATCTGCAAAATGTTTACAACATCAACAGCTGCGTATCGGGCTTTTTTATCTACTTTCGGCATCGTCCGTATCATATCAACTTGTATTTATCCAATGTATATTTGACTCCGCTTATCGACTTATTCGTTTTTGTCGCAATATACTTGGAAACTCGATGTACACTCATCGTCGGTTCTGAGCGATGCAATTCTCTGTACATATCGAGGATTTTTTTTTCCTTTTCAAGAGAAGCGCGCTCTATCTTTGATAGACTGCCTGCTTTAACGCCTCTCAAGTCTTTTATTGTATTTGTTATCATCGTTCTGTTTATTTTTTATTATCTTTGCAGTTGTCTTTATAGTTATCTTTGCAGTTATGTTAGCAAAGATGTTTGTTGAAGTATCAACCAAAAGACAATGCAAAGATAAATGATTTCAGTTTACCACACAAACAAAACAAACTAAAATCATTAACTGTTTAACATCTTTTAAAATTGAGATTATGGACAACGTAGGAGAAAAGCTAAAAGAATACTTTGATAATCAAGGTATTACACAAAAAGACATCGCTGAGAAGCTTCATGTATCAAAAGCATATATCAATGCTTTATTTAGCAGCAGAACAAAGTTTGGGAAGAAACAAGCCGAAAAATGGAGCAACGAATTTGGTTTATCTGCATCATGGCTTCTTACAGGTAGCGGACGTATGTTCGCGGACAACTCAAATATACAAATTATAGAAGGCAACAATAACAACACCATCAATGGAAATGGTAATATATTGAATACCTCCTGCGCAGAGCAGTCAATAAACGATCGAATAAAGACTATAATAAATGAGTTTAGTCCATCCGTGAACGCTTTCGCAAAAACGATTAAAGTACCGCAAAGTTCTATCGCAAGTATGCTAACAAGAAGAGCAGAACCAAGCGTAAAAATGATAAACGCGATACTATCAGCATATCCTAATATAAATAAATTATGGTTATTGACCGGCGAGGGTGATATGCTAACAAATAATGGTAATATACAAATTATCGATGGCAACGACAATACAACAATAAATAGCGATGCGAAAAACAATTTCAATACAGAAGAATATAAGAATATGACGATAGCACTCAACAAGGCGATGGACGAAATTTCCGAACAAAGGAAACTTATCTCAAAACGCGATGAACAAATCGACAGACTGCTATCTATAATAGAAAAGCAATGCAAAGAATAATGGTAAGTAGTTCACAAACAAGTTATTACGCATTATTATAACGTACCAATTAACAATAATTAATAGAAATGGAGAAAAAATTTGTTAAATGTAACAGAAAAAACAACCTCAAAAATGCTCAAAAGTGCTGATTTTACTTGCACTATACTTGCACCGAAATTTTTAGTATTCATTAATCGCTGATAATCAATACTTTACACTTCAAACATATCCGTCTGGGGGGCGTGAGGTCGCTGGTTCGAGTCCAGTAATCCCGACTTAAAGAAAAATATGCTTGTAGACTCCTTATTTTGGATCTGCAAGCATATTTTTTGTTTACAATAAACTATTGCATTTCAATCTTTACTACGAAAAGCAGTTACTTATTCTTCTTCACGAACTCTTTTATTTCCGCGGTCGAAGGATTTGTCACGCCTTCTATCCATGTAGCCTGTGGATAGGCTTTCTTCAAATCATTGGTAGCACCTTTCACTGTGCTGCCACCGCTTGTGCAGAATGTGATGATAGTCTTGCCCGATAGGTCATACTGCTCAAGGAATGTATTTACAATAGTAGGCGCTGTGTACCACCAGATAGGGAAGCCAATATATATTGTCTTATACTGCGCCCAGTCAGCCACTTTGCCTTTCACCTCGGGGCGACTACTTTTGTCTTTCATTTCCACAGATGAGCGACTGTTTTTGTCGTGCCAATCCAAGTCGGCAGCAGTGTATGGCTGCGCCGGCTGTATCTCAAACAAATCGGCATTGGCAGCTTCCGCCAACTCCTTTGCTGTCTTTGCCGTTGTGCCTGTGGCTGAGAAATAAGCCACAAGCACAGTTTTCTTCTCGCTCTGATTCATCACGCTTTTCTCCTTTTTGTTATTGCAAGCCATTGCGGTGATTGCCACCACAGCGAGCATTGCCAGAAATGTAAGTCTTTTCATAATTATTCTCTTTAAAATATCTGCTTACAAAGATAAACAAAAAATCGATTGCCGGCAACATTCTTTTTTCTTACAGAACCATTTTCCACCATGAAACAGAATTAAACAAAAATTAAGAAATCCATTTTCCAGTGGAAAATAAGCGATGTGGAATCAGATAGGCGCATTTTCCGATAGAAAATAGGACGCGCGAAATGAAAAGGGCGTATTTTCCAGTGGAAAATTTGAAAAGCGAAATCAAAACACATATTCTCCGATGGAAAATATCATATTACGATTTTGAAAATGGAGTTTTCCACCGGAAAATTTTAAAATCAAAAAAAATATGTACATTTTCCACGAGAAAATGGAGCTAAAAAAATAAATTGCCATATTTTCCGGTGGAAAATGGGGGCGCAAAAATCAAAATGGCGTATTTTCCACCAGAAAATGACCCCCTAAAAATGAAAATGCCATATTTTCCAGTAGAAAATAGGGCTACAGAAATCAGAATACGATATTTGACGGTGGAAAATAGGGCTACGGAAATCAAAATTCCATATTTTCCAGCGGAAAATGAAGCCTACAAAATAAAAACGCTGCATTTTCCACCAGAAAATAGAGTCTGCGAAACGGGGAAGCCGTATTTTCCGATGGAAAATGGAAAGCTAAAAATTTCTTAATTACTTATAATTCTTGAAAAAGACGTTTACTGAAGAAAGGCATAAAAAAAAACTCTCACAGATTTCACAGTAGGGAAATGCCTGCTATAAAATCTGCGAGAGAATATAAACAAAAAAAAATATGCTATTTATTTGATGTCGCCAACCTTAACGAGATATTCTGCTATCTGAACGGCATTGAGGGCAGCACCCTTGCGTATCTGGTCGCCGCTGAGCCAAAGAGTGAGTCCGTTAGGGTCAGACAAATCCTTGCGCACACGACCTACATATACATCGTCGTGACCTGCCGTTTCCAATGGCATAGGATAAACAAGATTAGATGGATCATCTTTCAATGTGCATCCAGGAGCGGCAGCGATAGCTTTCTGCGCTTCCTCTACGCTCAATGGACGCTCTGTTTCAATCCATACGCTCTCTGAATGTGAGCGGAGCGAAGAAACTCTTACGCACATTGCCGAACATTTGGCATCGGTGTGCATTATCTTGCGAGTTTCGTTATACATCTTCATCTCCTCCTTGGTGTAGCCGTTGTCGGTGAACACATCAATCTGAGGGATTACATTATATGCCAGCTGGTGAGGGAACTTGTTTATGGTAGAAGCCTGTCCGCTCTCTACGATTTCCTTATACTGCTGCTGCAACTCTGCCATTGCTGCCGCGCCAGCTCCGCTTGCGCTCTGATAGCTTGCTACGTGGATGCGCTTGATGTGGGTGATATCATCAAGAGGCTTCAGCACTACTACCATCATGATGGTGGTGCAGTTAGGGTTGGCGATTATGTTGCGCGGACGGTTGAGAGCATCCTCAGGATTTACCTCAGGCACTACCAATGGCACGTCTTCATCCATACGGAACGCGCTTGAGTTGTCGATCATCACTGTGCCATATTTTGTGATAGTGTCGGCAAACTCCTTTGAAGTGCCGCCGCCTGCTGAAACGAATGCTACGTCAATATCCTTGAAGTCGTCATTATGTTGTAGGAGTTTTACTTCGTAGTCTTTGCCTTTGAAGGTGTATTTTCTACCGGCAGAACGCTGTGATCCGAAGAGGACCAATTCATCGATTGGGAAATCTCTCTCTGCGAGGATGCGAAGGAACTCCTGTCCTACCGCTCCGCTTGCTCCAACAATTGCTACTTTCATGTTTTTTCTCCTTAGTAAATGTTATCAATATTAATAATAATGGGCGCAAATTTACGATTTTCTTTCGTATTATTAATACATTTTGCTATTTATTTCGTAATTTTGCTTTCAATATAAATATCCATTAAATATCTATTCGCAAATGCCGGACATAACTCAATATTTTCCAATTACCAACCCCACACTGATATTTTTCGTTGTGATGTGCATTATCCTGTTTGCTCCTATCATAATGAGCAGGCTGCGCATTCCCCACATCATCGGAATGGTGCTTGCAGGTGTGGCAGTGGGAAAATATGGGCTAAATATATTAGTAAGAGGCGAGTCGTTTGACCTTTTCGGGCGCGTGGGACTATATTATATAATGTTTCTCGCATCGCTCGAAATGGACATGGAGGGAGTGAGGAAGCAGAAGGCGGAAATGACAATATTCGGTATTCTCACCTTTATAATACCTTTCATTCTCTGCTTCGCCCTGGGAATAAGCTTATTGAATTACAGCGTGCTCGGCTCGCTGATTATAGGCTGCATCATGGCGAGCAACACTCTCATAGCCTACCCTATGGTGAGCCGCTACGGATTGGCACGCAAGCCAAGCGTATCGCTGAGCGTAGGCTCGTCGATGATGGCGCTGCTGTTTTCGCTCATCATGCTTGCTGCCATAGTGTCGTCTGCCAACGGCAGCGGAGGACTTCTGTTCTGGCTTTGGTTTGCTGCCAAATTCATTGGCTACTGCTTCTTCCTTGGCTATGCCGTGCCCAGGCTTACAAGGCATTTCCTTCGTCGCTACAGTGACTCTGTTACGCAGTTCATCTTTGTAATGGCGATACTCTTCATGTGCGCCGCCCTTTCCGAAGCCATCGGATTGGAGGGCATATTCGGAGCGTTTATGGCAGGTCTTATTCTCAACAGATATATCCCCCACCTGTCGCCACTGATGAATCATATTGAGTTTACGGGCAACGCACTTTTCATTCCTTATTTCCTTATCGGCGTAGGTATGCTCATCAATGTCAATCTGCTCTTCGAGGGCAGAGGCATTATCCTTGCCGTGGTGCTGATAACTCTTTTCGGCACGCTGGGCAAAGCCATAGCTGCTTATGCTTCGCAATGGTTTTTCCGTCTGCCGATGACGTCTGGTCACATGATGTTCGGACTAACAAGCGCTCACGCTGCGGGCGCGATAGCGATAGTGATGGTGGGAATGAGATTGAATAATGCTGACGGAACACCGCTTGTAGACGCTAACCTGCTCAACATTGTGGTGCTCATGATATTGTTCTCGTGCATAATCTCCACTTTCATCACCGAGTATGCTTCGCAGCGTATCATCATGCGCGATGAAGACATGCCGGAGGAAAAGACGGAAAAGGACTACGACGACGAGCGACTGCTTGTGCCTGTGAAATACGCTGAATATGCCAACTGGCTTGTAGACTTGGCTGTGATGCTGCGCAATCCTAAGCTCAACCGAAGCTTGATAGGACTCAACGTTGTCTACGATGACGACAGCATGGAAACGCATCAGGAGAACGGCAAGAGATTGCTTGAACAAGTGACGCAGCACGCCATGGCATCAAACGTGAGAGTGCAGTCGCAGGTGCGCATTGCTGCCAACATCGCCAATGGCATTATGCACGCTTTCAAGGAATATCACTGCTCGGAAGTGGTGATAGGAATGCACTCCCACAAGGAGATTTCAAACAAATTCTGGGGAGCATTCCATCAAAACTTGTTCAACGGACTGAACAGGCAGATAATAATGGCGCGACTGCTGCAACCGCTCAACACGCTGAGATACATTCAGATTGTAGTGCCTTCGAGAGCGCAGCTTGAGCCAGGATTTTATCGTTGGCTTGAACGTATGTGCCGACTGGCAAGCAACTTGGATTGCAGAATAAGGTTTTACGCCCGTCAGGACACCATGCAATGGATTACTAAATATGTTAGCAACCGCCATTCCGGAGTGCGTGCCGAATATGAGGACATGGAACATTGGAATCAGATGCCTGCCATCGCCTCAACCATTGCCGACGACCATCTTTTTGTAGTAGTGACGGCTCGTAAGGGCACAATATCTTTCAAGAACGCTCAGGAGCGTCTGCCCGATGAGCTTACGAAATATTTCAGCGGAAAGAATCTCATGATTATCTTCCCCGATCAGCATGGCAACGCTATGGAGGAAATGAATTTCGCTCAGCCTCAGCTTCAAGGTGGCATGAGTGCCTACGAGATTATTCTCCGTTGGGTGCAGGGAATTAAGCATAAGATGGCGAAAAATCATAATTAATTGGTAGAAATAGTAGAAGTCGGAAATTTTAATTGGTAATCAGAATACCAACTATTGAGTATTGCACATTTTTTTATTACGTTTTACCTTTGCAAACGATTTTTTGCAGAAGGTAACGTTTCTTATACTACACACATCATACGGTGAGAAAGAGAGAGAGTTTACCTTATATTATAATAACATAGTGAGAGATTAAACAAGACAACATTTATACAACATGAAGAAACTTTTCAACTTGATGCTCATGGCGATGACTATCGTCTTTACAGCATCATGCTCATCTTCTGATGACGCAGATCCACTGGCAACTCTTAACATTCAGGTAGCTGCCGACCAGCAAATCACAGATTACAGTACATACAAAGTGACAGCACGTGAATCAAAGTCAGGCACGAGCTACACTGTCGCTCCCGACGATAAGGGTGTTGCGTCATTCCAGTTGCCTCTCGGCGCATACAACGTAACAGTAGAAAATACCGATGACAACGGCGTTACCACAATGTATGGCAAGCTCGAAAATTATGTGCTCGGCGGAACAGAAGCAAAGACACAGACAATAAAGGTAGAATCAACGATAAACAGCCAGGAACCATCTTTCGTGCTCGATGAGCTATATTTCAATGGCGATAAGAATGGAGAGTACTCTTACCTTTATTATGAGAGCTATATCACCATTCGCAACAACAGCGACAAGCCTCTCTATGCCGATGGTCTTTCTATCGGTATCTGTGGCGACTACAACTCAATAGAAAATAATGAAGAGATGGGTGCTTACGAGGCAAAAGACGAAATAGTGCTCTCTCAGCTTTTCACCATTCCTGGCGACGGTAACGACTATTTGGTAAAACCGGGCGAAAGCATCGTGCTTGCTCATTCTGCCATAAATCATAAACTTGACGCTGACGGAAAAGTAGACGCTACAAAACCATATAGCATTGACCTCAGCGGAGCTGATTTTGAATTCTTCGTGCCTTACGAATATGTAATGACAGCAGACAATCCTGAGGTGAAAAACATGATAGTAGACCACGCTGCAAGCGAGGCCTTCAACTGGGGCTATGTGGGCGAAACTCCTATCGTATTGGCTAAGCTCACAGAGGCAGAGCGCAAAGCAATGACAGCCAACATGAAAAAGATGCAGATGCCAAAGTCAAGCTACACACTGACACTCGACTATATTTTCCTTCCTAAGTCAAAGGTTATCGACGGTGTGGAAACAGGAAATGCAGACGGTCATGTGCGCAGCATTCTTCCTGCTGCGATCGACAGAACATCAATTCTTGTAAATACGAAATATGGATTCGACGGTCAGTTTATCCAGCGCAAACGTATACAGGGAACGAACAAAGTAGCAGATACAAACAACAGCAAAGAAGACTTCGAAATCATAGCACATGGACAGAAGAGTTATCCTAAGAAATAACTTTTTCCGCATAACATTAATTATAGCCTTCCTCTCAATAGCCTCTCAGGATGTAAAGGCACAAGCACAAAAAGGGAAGGCAGAAATAAGCATAAGGGACAGCATCTCACAAGAGGCTGTTCCTTTTGCGAGTATATATGATGTGGAATCAGGACAAGGCATAGTGGCTGACGTAAACGGACGCTTCTCTATCGCCTATAAAGACAAGGCTCGACTGAGAATAAGCTGTCTGGGCTATGCCACAAAAGAAATCACCATCAACACGCGCGCCACTCACCGCATAACGCTTTGCCAGCAGAGCGTGGCACTGAAAGACTTCACAGTAACGGCACGATACAACGACCGACTGGGAAGCGAAGCCACAATAGGTCAGGAAGCTTTGGAATTTATTCAGCCTACTTCAATACAGGATATTTTCCAACTTCTGCCAGGTGGCAAAATTGGGGCAAACAACATGCAGAATCGCCAGATGATAAGTTCACGACAGGTTGGCACCGATGCGTCTACATCATTCGGCATGGGATTCAGCGTAGACGGAGTACCGGTGCAGAATGATGCAATGCGCATACAAATGAGCGGGCTGACGGGCAACGGAACTAACGCTGTCGGCGAGGGCAACGTAGCAGCCAACATAGGTGTAGACACACGCACAATATCTACCGACCATATTGAGAATATCATCGTAAACCGCGGCATAGCCTCAGCAAAGGAAGGTAACATAAGCAGCGGAACGATAAAGATAACTCCGAAACATGGTAAAAGTCCGTTGCAGGTGCGCGCAAAATTCGACCCGCTCAACAAGCTGGCTTACATAGGCAAAGGCTTTCTGCTGTCGAAAGAACTCGGCACGCTCTATTTAGGTGCCGACATTGTGAAATCGGCAAACGATATAAGCGACTCGCGTGGCGAATACAACCGAATAACGGCACAAGCTAACTGGAACAACCAATGGAACATATTCGGCAAGCAGGTGGACATGACGCTGAGAGGTAGCTATGTCACTTCGTTTAACGACAATAAGACCGACGACGTGATAAAAGTTTACCACGAAAAATACAAGACTAAATATGAGCAGGCTATGCTTTCTCTGAAACTCAACGCGAAGCTCAACTGGCTGCTTAGCGATGAGCTGGAGTTTATCGCTTCGGGAGAATACACCAACAACATTCTGAAGCACAACAAACACGTCACCCTGCAAACCGTCACTCCATTGCAGCGTTCGCAGACAGAAGGCGAGGGCGAAGGAATATATCTGCCACAACAATATGACACATATTATGAGATAGAAAACAAGCCGGTGAATATGTTTGCCGAACTCACGTCAAGCAAATTCGGCACGATAGGCAAGAAATGGAACTACTCATATATGCTCGGCACATCGTTTAACGCAAGCAAGAACATCGGCGACGGAGCTGTATTCGATGCGGAGCGTCCGCCATTCCCTTCTAACGATTTCATTCACCCACGAAGAAACAAGGACATTCCCGCGCTGATGAATCACGCCGGATACATAGAAACAAAATTCAGATACAGCGACCGCCACAGCGAATGGAACATTCAGACTGGCTTGCGCGAAACAATGCTTCTCAACCTGCCTAAAAGTTATGCGCTTAGAGGCAGAATGCTGATAGAGCCACGTTTGCAGACATCCTACACGCTCACGACTGGCAAGGTAAAGAATACGCTTAGAATAGGTTATGGCGAAGAAGCCAAAATGCCTTCTGCCGACTATCTTTATCCCGACAAGGTGTATCATGACTTCATAGCTCTCAACGCATATTTCACAGACGCGTCTAAACGTCTGCTAATCACGAACACAAAAATTCAAGACCCTACAAACAGGAATATTCGTGAAAACAGGAACAAGAAGATAGAAATGGGGTGGGATTTCCATTATGATGACTTCACATTGTCGCTCACCGCTTTCCATGAGAAGATGAACGGCGGAATAGAATATTTCACTCAATTTTCCCCGACAAGCTATACATATTATTATGAGCTGAAACACAACGTAGACACAAAACCGACGAGAGAGGATTTCTATTCTAAGGAGCGCAACGTATTCATGCAGATGAGCATACCTACAAACAGCTCAAAGGTGATAAAGAAAGGCTTGGAATATAGAGTTCATCTTCCTAACATAGAAGCCTTGAAGACTGATGTGGAAATAAACGGAGCATGGTATAAGACGAAATACGCAAACGGTGTGCCGACAATGTATTATCCTGCCATTATGACCGCCGACGAGCCTTATCCATACGTAGGCTTGTATGATGGTTTCGATGCTCTCAAAGCGGAGAACTTCAACACTAACTTCTGGATTAACACCCATCTGCCAAATTGGAAACTCATTTTCACCAACTTCATTCAGATAGTGTGGTTTGAGCGTCAGAAATTGTCATCGGAAATTGATGAATACCCAGAAAGATATATGGACACTAACGGCGATATTCATACTCTCACGAAAGAGGATATTGCCACAAATTCTGTATTCTCTTCTTTGCAGAGAGATATCAATTCAGCAAGATACAACGAGATGAAAGAACCTGTTTCGCTGAGATGGAATCTGAAGATGACAAAGGAAATCAACAATTGGGTAAAACTGTCGTTCTTCGCCGACAACATAATTCAGATAAACAATAAATATAAAGACAACTATATGCACTCTCGTCGCAACTGGCACAAGCCATTCTTCGGCGCGGAACTGACATTCAAGTTGTAAACTATAATAAACAACATAAGAATACACACGACTTATGAAGTCACACATCATATTATCGCTGTCTGTGCTTCTCGCCTTTGCTCTGTCGGCAGGTGCGCAAAACGCAAGATACAGCGTAAACAAATATAAGGAAAACGGCAGCTCGTATGACGACCGTCTGAATATGAACAGCGATATGGAGAATTTCAGCAGATACACCATGCGTCGTTTCCCTTCTCTCGTAGGATGGACGAAAGAAAAAGACTCCATCCCGGAAAGAAATGTCAACATACTGCTTGTCGAATATTCCAACGACATTAAAAAGACTGAGCACAAGGCATGGGAAAGCGCCCACACATCAATAAGCCATCTCATGGCAGGCGGAGAATACGCCATAAAAGGTGTGGGTATTCTCTACGGACAAGCCTCTTACAGCAAGGAGAAGGAACATGACATATTCTCCAACTATACTTCACGCCCGGCTGACTATTATCCATATCTCGTAGGCGACACAGTGAATATCGGTAATCCAAGCAATGAGCGATACACCGTTCACGGGGGAATAAGCCTCGGTAAAGATAAGTTCAGATACGGCATTGCCGCATATTATGAAGGCATTGCCGCTGCCAAGAAGAATCAGCCACGCAGCTCTGTCTACAATTATATGTTTCGCTTCAGCCTTAGCGCGGCATATACCGGCAACGGCTCACAACTGGCATTAAAATTATATCCTGAGATATCCCATCAGTCGATTAGAGTAAGCTCATCGCTGCTCACTTATCGCTATTTGCAATATTATGGGTTCGGCATGTGGAACAGGACAGAAAGTCCTGCCGACTACAACTATTCACGCGAGGCAAGCATAAAGGGCATCGGCACAGAACTCATTTATCATCATCAACCACAGACCCTCAACGACTGGGAGCTGATGCTCACCGCCGGCTTCAACCATCGCCACATGAAAACGGAAGAAGCCAACTTCAAGAACCTATTCGAATCGAAAACAAATCATATCTCACATTCCATATTCACAAAGAAAAGACTTGGTGGCAACACTACATTCTGTTTGTCTTATCAAGGTATGGAGAATATGCGCGACGGATTGGAAAACGTGTATCAGAGCATAAGACAGGAATCGGAACAAGAGCTATATAATTATGAGAAAGTGGGTACATCAAAGCTATACGATTGTCATCTGTATGACGAACAGGTAAGAGCACGAATAAGCCACGATATATTCAAAGGAATACAAATCGGTTATTTCTTAGGTTTAAATTATTTTGAGACCGAAGAGAATTACGATATGCCAAAACTCAATGAGCAATTGCAGAGCTATGCTCCGCTGTTGGGCGCATCATTTAAATATGGCGACAAGAATAATGATTTCGACATTGAGATTACTGCTAAACGCGACAACATTAAACGCCATGCCACACAAAAGGCTGCCAGCACCTATGGAGTGAGCGTATGTTCCACTGAAATGTATTACACACGCACATTGCGAAACGGCAAACAGATAGGCTGCGAAATGAACGCCATATTAAGTTCACGCCATGATTCTACTTTTAACATCGGCATATTCTATCTCTTCTAAACTCAAAAAATCACGAAATGAAAATAAAATTCATATTAACGCCTTTCATTCTCTTAATTATTACATTGTTGTCTTCATGCGCTGACGATGTATTGAGCGACAACAACGCAGGCAATCAGGCAAACGAAATAGAAACACGCACTGTAGCTAATCAGTTCAGCATAAAGCTGAACAAGGATATAGCAAGCGATATAGATAATCATAAGTCCACTCTCACCTACCCTACAGGCAACGCCAAACTCGATGCCTATATGGATGGCATTGGAGCAAAGTTTATAAAGAGAGTATTCCCTTATTCAGGCAAATATGAGAGCCGACTTGTAAGCAATGAGCTTAACCTGTGGTACACAGTAATGATTGACAAAAATGCCATTCATAAAAAGGCAGCTACCGAGGATTACAAGAGCGTGGCAACAATAGTGGAACCTGTGAAATTCCCTGCTCATGAAGAACCTGAAACACATGCTGTAGAACTACCAGCCGCAAAAACAAGGGCATGGACAGAGCCGTTTAATGATCCATACGCCGCTTATCAGTGGAATTTGAAGAATAACGGCAACATTGGCAATACCGAAACCATCATCAGTTCAATAAAAGGCGCAGACATCAACGCTGTAAACGCATGGAAGATAAACACAGGCAACAGCGACGTTACGGTGTCGGTCATCGACGGCGGTGTAGACATCAGCCATGAAGACCTCAAAGACAACATCTGGATTAACAAAGGCGAAATACCAGGCAACGGAATAGATGACGACGACAACGGATATATTGACGATGTAAACGGATATAATTTCGTGGACGATACAGGAGTGATAGAAGCTACCGATCATGCTACTCATGTGGCAGGTATCGTGGCAGCACGCAACAACAATGGGAAGGGAGTCTGCGGCATTGCCGGAGGTGACGGCACAGATGGTTCGGGCGCGAGAATCATGAGCTGCCAGATATTTAAAAACAATCCTGACTACGACCCTAAAGACCCCAATTCTTCTGACGCAATAGCTGCCGACTCTAATTATATTGCAGCCGCAATAGTATATGCAGCCAACAATGGTGGAAACATCGGTCAGTGCTCATGGGGTTATCCTTACGAAGAGCCTGCGGTGATACATGAAGCGATAAAATACTTCAATGAATATGCCGGCAACTACAGTGGCTCACCGATGAAAGGCGGATTGATGTTCTTCTCTGCCGGCAACGATGGGTTGCACACCAACAATTATCCGGCTGCCGATGATGATGTGATTTCCGTTTCTGCTTACGCTCCCGACTTGCTGCCTACATGGTATACCGACTATAACTATACCGTAGATATATGCGCGCCGGGCGGAACAAGTCCGACTAACGGCAAATACCCAGAAGTGAATGGTAAATACGCAATGGAGGTGCTGAGTTGCTATTCTTCAAAAGACGGCAAAAGCAGATATGGCTATATGCAGGGTACATCAATGGCTTGTCCTCATCTGTCGGGCATAGCTGCGCTCATCGTGTCGCAATATGGCGGAAACGGATTCACTAACAAAGAGCTGCGACGACGTGTGCTTGCAGGCATCAAGCCTGTAGACATCAACGCCAATGTAGACGAGAAATACAAGGACAATCTCGGACTTGGATTTGCCGACGCTTACGAGGCATTGCAGGATTTCGACCTGTCAGTAGAACCTTCTGCCCCTTATTTTATAAAGGAAAAGACAGAAACGAGCTATCATGAGATAACTCTGCGTTTCGCTACCGACAAAGTAGCCGACGGAGCATTACAATTCTTCACCCTTTATTATTCAGACCAACCAATAAACACAGCCAATTACAAAAAAGCGAAATACGCGAACATAGCAGCCAACACGGTGGATAGCAAAGAGGAGCTGAGCCGTACATTCACAAAACTCGATGCCGGTAAGAAGTATTATTTTGCCTTAACAGCTACTGCAAAGAGCGGAAAGGTATCGCCATTAGTAGTTTATGAAGGCGGATGTTCCACCGTAGTAAACCACGCACCGGAAATCGCGCCACAGATTGATACATCAAGACCGATAGAGGTAGCAGGCAACGACGAGCTGATTGTTCCTTTTAAAATCATCGATCCAGACGGTCATGGTATGTATTACGACATATCCAACACATACGCCACGAAAGCCGAAGTGGGCGAAAACGGACTTAACATAACATTCTATGCTGAGAAATTGCCGATTGGTACATCGGAAATCACCCTCACCATAACCGACAAATATGGAGCAAAGGCGAGCACGAAAGTGACAATCAGAAAGATACGCGACTATGCTCCTGCCTACAACAAAAAGGGCATTAACATAAAGAAGGGCAACACCACGGAAATAGACCTGCGTGATTATTTTGACGATGAGGATATAAACACGGTTTCATTCTCTGCCGAAGGAGGAAACGGCAATTTCAGCTACCAACAGAAGGACAACATTCTTACCGTAATAGGAAAGAAGATAGGCAGTGGAGAAATAAAGATAACAGCCACCGACAAGCACAAGCAAGCCACAGAGGTGAATATCCCCGTAATAATATTTGCAGACGATTTCGTTTACAGCGTCTACCCTACCATCGCTACTACCACGATATACGCGAAATTCGGAAGTCGTCCTCAAAGTCGTGTAACAGTAAAAATTATCGATGCCAACGGCAGAGAGGCTTTAAACAGGTCGTACGCTTTTCAGGATATGGATGCCGACAAATTGATTTTGCCAATATCAATAAGCAAACTGGCAAGAGGTAAATACAAGGTGGAAGTCGCTGCCGACGGAAAGTCATTCTCAACACAGATAATTAAGAAATAACAAATCAAAAAACATTATGCACAATAAAAAAGCAGCTATCGCTATAATGATAGCAATTTCAGGATTAACGGCAAAAGCTCAAAACAGAGTTTTGCCTATTATGGAACTGCCAGCCTCAACGGAGGTGCTTTCATTGGGTGGAGCTACCACAGGCAACAGCACAAACGCTTTCATTTACAGCAATCCGACGGCACTATTTACCAATCTGGATAATAATTTCAAAAAGCCGGAAATTGACTATTCTTACGGACGAATAGAAAAAGTCGCTGACAAGTCTTCTTATCACACGGCATCAATCGCTTACAAGCTGAACGAACGTCATGCTCTGATGTTCAGCATGCGTTATCACGACATGGGAAGTATATCTACTTTCATTGATGAAAATATGCAGGAACAGGACATGGATAAAGAGGATATTTATGCCATGGCATACGACTTTGGTTATACAACCCGATTTTCAAATCATTTCTCGGCTTTCATTTCCATAGGGTATGCAAGTGAAAATATCACAAGCTCTAACGGCAAGCACAGCTCATATACCCTTGACAAAACAATAAAAGCGCGCCTCGGCGCTTGCTATACCGACAGCATATCTATTGCCGACAAGCCGATGAAATATAACATCATTATTCAGGCAAATAATCTCGGCAACTATTGGTATAAAGATGAAGAAAGAAACGAGAACATTCATCACCCATTATCTACACGTATCGGATTAGGTGGCAACATCAATACCGACCTTGCTCCAAAACACGACATCGCGCTCACTCTCGATGGTGGCTGCTACATGAAATCGGGCAACAGCAAACAGGAGAAGGAATTGGCAGGCGGCGTCACCTATCGCTACATACACAAATATGCAATAAGTTTTGGCGGTCATATAGGCGATAACAACAATTTCCTCACAGCAGGCGCGAATGTAAAGGCAAGAAATGCCACCTTCGGTTTCGCTACCGTTTTGCCTTTGAAACGTTTCATGTTGCAGACAAGTTTCGCGATGTAGAAGATAGGCTGCACCTCGGTTTGCACTATCTTTAAAGAAGGTAGGCGGCATCTCGGCAGAAAAAATAAATGAATTTATTTTGTTCTGCACTCGATTTGCACTACCTTTGCCAATAATATGCAGAAAAACGTAATTAACAATATAGTAAAAGTAGGTTTGTCGCTGCTCTTGGGTGGCGTCATACTATATTGGATGTATCGTGATTTTGATTTCCAGAGTGTAGAACATGTTCTGCTGCATGAAATGAACTGGACATGGATGCTGCTCTCTTTCCCATTCGGCATATTGGCACAGGTGTTTCGCGGATGGAGATGGCGACAGACTCTTGAACCACTTGGCGAGCACCCCAAAACAAGCACAAGCATATATTCCATTTTCATTTCCTATGCCATAAGTCTGGTGATACCGCGCATAGGAGAATTTGCGAGATGTGGCGTGCTGAGAAGATATGAGGGCGTGTCATTCCCCAAGGCGATAGGAACAGTTGTTACCGAACGAGCCATTGACTCTATGCTCGTGCTCGCCATCACAGGAGTGGCTTTTATCACGCAACTACGCATCTTCGACATATTCTTTATAAAGACAGGAACAAACATCGACACGATACTCCATAGATTTTCTTCCACAGGCTACATCGTAACGGTGATATGCGGACTGGCAATCGTGGTGTTGGCGTATCTCTTGATGAAGAAACTGAAGATATTCAATAAGGTGAGAAATACTTTCGCCGGCATAATGCAAGGCATAACGAGCCTGAAAAAAGTGCGCAACGTGCCTTTGTTTATCACTTTCACCTTATTAATATGGGTAAGCTATTTCCTGCATTATTATCTCACGTTCTTCTGCTTCGAGGCGACAAGCCATTTGGGAATAGCGTGTGCGTTTGTCACATTCATTGTGGGAAGCATAGCTGTAGTGGTGCCCACACCCAATGGAGCTGGGCCATGGCATTTCGCCGTAAAGACAATGCTCATTCTCTATGGCTTGGCAGACACCGACGCATTGTATTTCGTGCTGATAGTGCATTCCGTGCAGACATTGCTTGTGGCCTCGCTCGGTATCTACGCATGGATAGCATTGGCGGTGAGAAAGAATAAATGAAAAAGAAAATACCTTTAAAATAAAAAATTATGGATGAAATAAAAAATCTGAAGCCGGAAGGCGTTTGGAGAAATTTCGATGCCTTGACAAAGGTACCACGTCCATCAGGACACGTAGAGAAAGTTCAGAAGTTCCTCTTGGAATTTGCAAAGAATGTTGGCGTAGAGGGTTTCCAAGACCCAGCCGGCAATATCGTTATGCGCAAGCCTGCCACCCCTGGAATGGAAGGCAAGAAGGTAGTTACGCTACAGGCCCACATGGATATGGTGCCACAGCGCGCGCCTGAGAGCAACCATAACTTTGAGACCGACCCAATCGAAACTTACATTGAAGACGGATGGGTACACGCTAAGGGCACTACCCTCGGCAGCGACGACGGTCTTGGCGTAGCCACTATCATGGCTATCATGGAAGCAAAAGATTTGAAGCATGGCCCAGTAGAAGCTCTTATCACTCGCGATGAGGAGACAGGAATGTTTGGTGCCAACGAGTTGCCTGAGGGCGAACTTCAGGGCGACATTCTCATGAACCTCGACTCTGAGACATGGGGCAAGTTTGTAATCGGTAGCGCAGGCGGTATCGATGTTACTGCCGAGCTTGATTACAAAGAAGTGGAAACCGACAAGGACGACGCTGCGCTGAAGATTACTTTGAAGGGTCTTCGCGGTGGTCATTCAGGCTTAGAAATCAATGAGGGCAGAGCTAATGCCAACAAGCTCATGGCACGTTTCGTGCGCGAAGCTATCAGCGACTGCGAAGCTCGCCTTGCTACATGGCACGGCGGCAACATGCGCAACGCCATTCCTTTCAAGGCTGAAGTTGTTCTTACCATGCCTAAGGAGAATGTAGAGAGCGTGAAGAAACTCGTAGAAGACTGGAAGGCTGATTTCGAAGCAGAATACAAGGGCATTGAGAGCGGCATTGAGTTCTTCACAGAAGAAGTAGAAACACCAAAGAATGAAGTACCTGAGGAAATTCAGGACAACCTCATCAACGCCATCTATGCTTGCCACAACGGTGTTATGCGCATGATTCCTGCAATCCCAACTGTAGTAGAAACATCTTCTAACCTCGCCATCATCGACATCGAGGGCGGAGCTGCAAAATTCAAGATTCTTGCCCGTAGCTCTAACGAGGACATGAAGGAATACATCGCCACAACATTGGAGAGCTGCTTCAGCATGGCAGGAATGAAGACCACATTCAGCGGCAGCTACGGCGGATGGGATCCAAACACCGACAGCGAGATTCTCAACTTGCTTTTGAAGGAATACAAAGAGCTATTCCATGAAGATGGTATCGTACAGGTAGACCATGCCGGTTTGGAATGTTCAGTAATATTGAGCAAATATCCTAACATGGATGTCGTTTCATTCGGCCCTACCCTCCGTTCTCCTCACACCACAGGCGAACGTTGCGAGATTGCCAGCGTAGCTCCATTCTGGCAGCTCATCACCAAGACATTGGAAGATGTTGCTGATAAATAATCTCCTCTGATTACATTTTAGTCACTTTCATATTATAACTCACTCTTGGCACATTGCTCGGAGTGAGTTTTTTTTTCCATTTTTCTTTAAAACGCTTGTGGATTAGAAAATAAGGTTTATATTAAATTAACTTTATCCAATTATTTGGATTGCAACATAGAAGTATATTTATATCTCCGACGTGATTTGCAACCTGTGAAGGTGTCAGGTTGTCAATACTCTTATGTGGACGTCTCTTATTATAGAAGTTACTATGTTTGCAAAAACTACAGACACACAGCGTACCCTATAAAATGACATTGTAAAAATTGCAAACTCATAACGACATCTACGATTTACTTCAATATGCCTGAGTCGTTATCCTGATTGTTCATGCGGCGATTTATGCGCTGATATTTGCGACCACCATCAAGACGGAAAGCAAAATCAAGGCTTACGAGATTGGCATAATCGCTGTTGTGCGCCTCAAAACGGCTGTGGACATAGCGATTGAGCAACTCTGAATGATCGCGAAGGGTGTTGCCAGAAAAGAGATAGGAAGCGGTGAGCGACACGCTGAACGCTCCTTTATTATATGTGGCGGAAAGATAGGAGTAAGGAGCAGCCTGGCAGCCTTTGTGCTCTCCCTCAAGAAAACGCCAACCATTATCAGCATAGGCGGTGAGAGAGAACGAACCGAGATAGGCGGTGAGGTCGGCACTGAAATTAAACGACGAGAAATGATGTTTATAATCGTTGCCATAGTTGAAGCAACGCAAAAGGCAGCCATATAGGCGCAGAGAAAGTTTGTCGGGAATGATGTCGTAGCGAGTGTCATCGGAAACGACAAGCACATTGATGCGTCGCTGATTGCTCTGAGTGAAGACGAACTTGCCTTGCTCTCGGATTATCTCCTCCATATTGGGGCGCATGTTGGAGCGATAAAACATTACAATGGCGGAATATAATCGCGGCGACTGATAAGACGCATCAAATGTCTGCTCAATGCGCTTCACCGTCTTCAGATTAGGATTACCGGCATTAATGGTCATCTCGTCTGTCTGAATGGCGACATCGCTAAGCTGCGCCACCCTCGACGGATTCTGCGTGAAGTCGGCGGTATACCTAAAATTGAAGTTGCCCAAAGGATAAGAGAGCAAGAGCTTGGGGCGAAACATCCACTGATTGTAATGATGCGCCGACTGGCTGTAATATTGACGGCTGAAACCTAAGCCTAACTGATAGCGCAGACGGCTGAGCTTGCCGGCAAGCTGAGAGAAGAAATAGACATTGGAAATGTGCTCACGCGTGGTGGTTGCCACATCGCCAAGGTAGACATTCTCAGCGTATTTCTGAAAATATTGCACTCCCGATGAAAAGGTAAATGGCTTCAGAGAGTTTTCATAAACTGCTTCTCCAGAGAGAGAATGAGCCATGCCATCAACGCTGTAAGAATAGACTTTGCCCAGTTCCGAACAGCGGTAGGCATAACGGCTGTCGATGCGTGTGCCCACAAGGTTGGCAGTGATATTCTCGTGCGCACCCAAACTGACATGGGAATACAAATCTATGGATGGCGAAGAAGTGCGGTCGTGGGTGAGTTTATAGGTTTCATCAGTTTTATCAGCAACAAACAATTTGTTGATTATTCTGTCGTGCGGACTGTTTTCAAAAAAGCCTTGCAAAGTGGATTGAAACACATAGCGAGAGCTGTCGGCAAGGCTGTATCTAAGGCGGACATTATTGGTAGTGGCAGACATTGAGCTGCTGATGGTGTTGCTTTCCTTATGATAATTCGTGCCGTCGGCAAGCAGATAATCTGTTGAATTCTTCTCATTATAGCCATTAAAATGATTATGCTTGGCGGTGTAGTCTACATCTAATTCGCTCTTACCGAAATTCCATCTGCCGTAGACATTGTGGTTGCCCGACTTTGCCGTAACAAACTGAGTGAGGTTCACTCCGCAGGCATACCCAGAAACAGCACGCTTCACTACAAAGTTTATCACGATACCCACGCCATCGCCATATCTCACACCGGGATTTTTAATGTATTCCACATATTTTACGCTTTTCATGTCAATGGCAAGCAAGTCTTGCTCAGTGGCAATAACGTCGTTTATGCGGAGCTGCACCGCGCCATAAACGTCGGGCACGCTCACCGTGTGTTCCTGTGGCTTTACCATAATGCCAGGCAGCGCCAATCTCGCAAGCAAAGCATATCCATCAGAAGAATGGCGAAGCTGATTAGCAGTAGGATAAATGTTCTGTCCTTTTATGGTATTCACGATTTTCGCGCCACGCACCTCCACTCCATCAAGAGTAATCTGCCTGTCGATGGAGTCTGCAGGCTGAAAAGTTGCAGTGCTTTTAGTTTGGCTGCACACGGCTTCTGCCATGCACAGAAAGAGAAATAAGAATAAAGATGTTTTGCAATTCATTATATACATATATTTTGTTGTTTCCGCGAAAGTAGGGGCATTACGCGAAACGACAAAACATAGTATCTGACATTAGTCTGACTTTTCAACTGACATAATCTGTCATCGTTGAATATCAATGAATTACAAAAATGCTAAGAAATCAATCGATAGCCTTTACCGCGCTCTAATTCTATACTTAAATCGGTGGCTTCGCCAAGCACTTTGCGCAATCTGCGCACAAGAGTGTAAAGAGATTCGGCGGCATTGTCCTTGCCATGCCATAATTTCTCGCATACATCGTGCTGAGAAATTTCATGACCTTCGGCATGGAAAAGCAAGCTCATAAACTGGCGCTGCATCGGTGTGAACGCTATACGCTTTTTGCTTTTGTCATAAAAGAAACCATCACTGACAGACAAAGCCACATCACCCACAAAAATGAAATCGCCGAGTGCTTCCTGTCTTCTCCTAATCACGAGCACGGAAAAAGCGGCGGAAATCATTCCGACAATAAGCAACGAAAGGGAAAGACGCTGATCGGACATACGCACGACATCCCAAAATGAGCAGAGCGAATAACCTCTATAGATTTGCTCACTATCACCTCGCTTCCATTTCTGCGCCTTGCTCTTCAAAACTCCATCATCAGAATTTTCATCAGCAACGGAGAAAGCAACAAACGATTTGTTTTTCAAAACATCAATAGTAAGATTTTGGCGGAACACACGGATTGTGTCGGGAGTGATTGCTTCGCTTTTCTTATGTTTTAGGGTTTCTGATAAAGCGAAATTCAAATCTCTCTCACACATCTGCGCACTATGGCTATAGCTTCCATAACCAGTGAAGCAGGCCATGAGTGTAAAAATACCGACAATAAGTATTGGTATGCAACGCTGCTGTTTATCCATAACAATAAAAATTCAATTTAAGCCTAAAAACGAAGCAAAAGTAGTAAAAAGAAACATTTTTTAATGAAAAATTAGGTTAAATTTTGCTTTTATGATGCTTTTTTAGTATTTTTGCAGAAATATTAAACGAAAAGAAATTAGTGAGGAAGGTTTTCTATATACTTTTTATTGTAGGTTTGGTGTGCGTAGGATGCGAATTCAAACTCAGAAATGCTGACTTGGAAGAAAGTGAGCATGAGGTGGAAGTGGAACGCTACGACCGCATAGAAAGCCGCTATCTCACGACTGGCGATTTCGCCGCGTTGCAGCAAATGAGCACAGGATACCCTATGCAGACAAGAGCTCTTATAGAAGATGTGTTGCAGCTTGGCGATGTGAATGAGCCAAACATTAACAACACTTTTCTGAAATTCTATCAGGACTCTCTGCTGCAGGAGATTATATCAGACGTGCAGGTGCAATATGCCAAGATGGATGATATAAACGAAGAGCTTAGCAAGGCGTTCGGCAACTTGAAAGAGATTCTGCCGGAAGCTGAGACTCCGACGATATATGCGCAGATAGGCGCACTCACTCAAAGCATTGTGGTAGACGACAAGGCGGTGGGAATATGCCTCGACAAATATCTCGGCAAAGACTACCCTATATATAAAAGGTATTACACAGAGGAGCAACGCCGACAGATGACGCGCGAATATATCGTGCCCGACTGCATCACATTTTATATTCTTAGCCTATGCCAGATAAAGAATATAGATAAGCTATCTACATTTCAGCGCGATATTCACATAGGCTGCATAATGTGGGTGGCAAACAAAACTTTGGGAAAGAAATTCTTTAAAACGCGATATGTGGATATCGTGGAAAAATATATGAAGCAGGAGAATCATCAGTCAATAAAGGAATTGCTTTACACTCCTGATTTCAAAGCATTAGAAAAACTGAAATAAAAAAAATAACGGGAAAAGTCTAAGGAAGCCCAACACAACCTACGATAAAAAAAAGAAGGTTGAGTTGGGCATTTTTATTTTTAGTAAGATTCTTCCGCGCTTGGGAACGCACCGCTCTTCACATCACGGCAATAGTTGCCGACAGCATCGGTGATAACTGTTTCCAAATCAGCATAACGACGGAGGAACTTAGGCTTGAAGCCATGGCTCATGCCAAGCATATCGGCATAAACCAACACCTGACCATCGCAGCCATTGCCTGCGCCAATACCGATAGTAGGGCAAGAAACTTCTTCGCTCACGCGCTTTGCCAATGCAGCCGGCACTTTCTCAAGCACGATAGCGAAACAACCGGCAGCCTCAAGAGCCTTTGCGTCGCTGATGAGTTTAGCTGCCTCTGCGTCTTCCTTTGCACGCAGACCATAACCGCCAAACTTATGTATGCTCTGCGGGGTCAAGCCAAGATGTCCGCATACAGGCACGCCAATATCTACCATGTGCTTAATCATAGGAGCAAGCTCTGCCCCACCCTCAATCTTTACGGCATCGGCTTCAGCTTCCTTGATGATGCGGATGGCATTGCGCACACCTTCTTCTTCAGAAACCTGATAGCTGCCGAAAGGCATATCACAGAGCACGAGTGCGCGATTTGTGGCACGAGCTACGCTGCGAGCATGATAAATCATCTGATCCATTGTGATAGGAATAGTGTTCTCATTACCTGCCACTACATTGCTGGCTGAGTCGCCTATCAAAAGGCAGTCTACACCCGCGCGGTCGAGAATGCCTGCTGTTGTGAAATCGTAAGCAGTGAGCATTGTTATCTTCTCGCCCTCCTGCTTCATCTTGAGGAATGTCTTTGCTGTTACTTTCTTTTGATCTGTAGTTAAATATCCTGACATAACTTTATACTTTATGTGTTTCTTACCAAACACTCATTATCTTCTTTCTTATCGCCAACACATTAATAAGCGACACTATGGCAAAAAGCCCTAAGCCGAGCAATAATGTAGGCATAATGCTTGATGAATCAAGCTCCGGGAAAAGATTCAGAATCACATCCATGTAGTAACCTCGGATGAAGAAAAGGATTACCATCGCTATAATCAGCACCGAGATATTAAGCCCTACGGTGAGAAGCTGATAAGGCAACGCTACATTGGAAGGACTATAGCCTATCAACAACAGATTCTTCATCTTGTCGGCATTCTTCTGCACAAGCAGATAAATGCTGAGCATGAGTATATAGAAGCTCAACGCCGAAATTACTAATCCCACGACAAGCACCATGGATACAATCATCTTGAGGAAGAACATTGTCTTCTCGGCATTCAGTTTGTCGGCATCCACTTCGTAGCCTTTGCGGTCGATATACTGAGTGACCTGATCGTCGGCAGGATTGCCCACCTCGACAATAAGGCGCGTAGGAGCTTCTACATCTTCTGCGGAATACTGCTTGTTGCTCCAGTCCATAAACGACTGCGGCACAAGGATTGTGTTAAGGCGATTGCTGAATCCGATAACCTTTCCTTTGAAATTGCCATCTTTGCCATTGCCATGAATGCGAAGCTGCATATCTATCAAGCCTGCCAAACCGTCACTTATTTTAGGCAGTGAACGACTTTTGGCGAAGCCGAAATTATACATTGTAATATATGTGCGAGGCAAAATCACAGGCACTACATCGTCGCCCTCATGCCATTTCCAACCATCGAGAGGAGCGTCTACAAACTTATCGGGCACGCTCTCAAAAAAGAGTTCTGAATTGAGAATCTCTGTGCCCTGCACGCTCATTTCCGCATTCACACGGTAATTTGAGGAAGTAAACTTGCCTAAACTTTCCACAAATGCCTGCGACTCCATGTCGTCGATGTCGGCTGCCGAAAACTGGTCGGAACGTCCGCTGATGGTGGTCGCCGCGCCTACCTTTTTACTTATTATAAGATAGTCGGCTTTCATGAAGCTGTCGTTGGATGTAAATACAGGCACTACATCACGATAAAACTGATAGCCTAAAAGCACTATCAACATGCCAAACAGATTGGCAAAGAAAAAGCCTAAAAGCTGGGGTATGCTAACGTGTTGTCTGAGTAATTTCCAAACTAAATTCATAACTTTAATGTGTGCTGATAATCCAATGGCATGTGCTTGCCAATACTTGTTACGATAACGCCTGCACCTTGGCGTTTGGCTTCTTCCATCATTATCTCGCCCATTATACGCGAGTTGTTGTCGTCGAGATGGGATATAGGCTCATCGGCGAGGATGAAATCAAATGGCTGACACAAAGCACGCATCATTGCAACACGCTGTTGCTGCCCGAACGACATCAATCCCAACTTGCTGTTCACCTTATCGGGAATGCCAAGCACATCAAACCATTCCAAGATTTCCTTACGGGATTTAAAACCTGTAAGTTTGTTTTTAATCTCTATATTTTCCATTGCCGTAAGCTCAGGAAAGAGTTTCAGTTCCTGAAAAAGACAGCTTATCTTTTCACGACGTATTTTCACCCAGTCTTTTACGCTGAATGAGCGAGTATCTTTATCATCAAAGAGCACATTACCACTATGGTCGTGACGATAACCAAGAATATAGCTGCAAAAGGTGCTCTTACCTTTGCCGCTCTCCGCTTCGACAAGATATAGCTTGCCACGCTCAAGAGCGAAATTCTGATTCCAAACATCTGATTTCAAATCTGTGCGCTGAGCAAAAACCTCGGGCACAACATCCTGAAATATTATCTTTTCCATTATTTATGCCTTCTCCACAAAAAAATGAGAAGGACTTTTCATTTTTATTTCAACGAATAAACAATTGTTTCTATATTGCCAAACATCGGACTAAGCATTGAAGTGACGGCTTTTGCTGCCTTGCTGTCGAACGCATTGAAATTTACAAGCATTACCATTTTCTTGCCTTTGATGTATTCCTGCAAATCTGCGGAAAGAGGCGTTGCCGAAGCGTGAAGCGACGCTACAGTTTCCTCCGGATTGCTGCCACTATAAAATTGCATATCCGGCGAAACGGCAAAATAAAAAGAGTTGTCGGCACTCTGAAAATGGTAACCATTTTTTATCCAGTCTGTAATACTGCTACCGCTCGGGCATGACTGCTTCCAATAGTCAACATCGGCAAGCCATTTTGCATGGGCAAGTTCGGCAGTCATAGCCATGCTTGCGCTTTTCTCACCGAATGTTGGCATTTTGATTGTCATATCGCCATCTACGGAACGAATGATATTATCCATGTCGATAGCTGTGTTAATGCCCATAAGCAAAGCCTGAAACGCCTTATCATTCTGCAAAAGAGGGAGAAAATCCTCTCCTTTTACATTAACAAACATACCAAGCATATCTGTAGACGACATATATGGCACATATCTGCCTTTTATTGGGCGATACACGCTATTCGACTTCTTGATTTCCTTATCAATACGCTTATTAAATGAGAATTGCTCGCTATTGATGAAGAGTTTGTGATGTTTCACTTTCAGCTCCGCAGCCACCATCACTTGAGAGGGATCTGCATTCTTAGGAGCACCGAGCATTAGCGAAGCACTCATTTTTTCTGGCAAAGCCTCAACGGCAGCAACCATAGCGAAAGGACTTTCTATAGAATCAATCTTAGCATATAAAGGAGAAGAAACGATACTGCGATCTTCATCCTGACCAAGATATTTGGCAATCTTTGCTCGCATTTCTGCCTGTGAAGCTGGCTCTACAGGACCCATCATGAGCATAGCGTCGTCAGAATAACCTATCACCCATGCCTCATTCACAATGGTGAACATATAGTCACGAAACTCTTTAGGAGAAGAGCACATTCCTTTTTGAGAAAGGTTTTCGAATGATTTGCTCAACTTATCCTCATTGCCCACCTTGGCACATAAACCAAGATTGCCATCAGAAGAAGAAAACATAAAAACCTTATGCGACAAATCAAGACCCGACTCATCTACATTCTTCATGTGAAGGAATGCCTTGAGCACCGCCTTATTGTTTATGCCTGCTGCCTTGCCCATATCTACAGAGATAAGAGCCTTGCTGTCGGCAGGTATTGAGTTTAGGTATCCATTGTTGGTGCACGAACAAAGGGATATTATCGCGAATAATATCAGAATTAGTTTTTTCATTATCGTCTTTTTATTAATTGTGCCATTGTTACAGCCATAAGTCCGGCGGTTTCCGTGCGCAAACGGCTTTCTCCAAGCGAGATTGACTCAAAGCCATTGTCAAGAGCGTATTTCACCTCATCAACAGAGAAGTCGCCCTCCGGTCCTACCATGACAATCACTTCCTCATTGCGGTCTATCGTCTGCAATTCAGAAAACAAATCTTTCTTAGGAAATTCGTTATAGCAATGCGCTATATAGCCATGTTTACCCTTATTAGCATCAATAAACTGCTTAAAGGAAATCATTTCATCTACAAGCGGCTTCCACGGCTTACGACTTTGCTTCACGGCAGACACTACAATCTTATCAACTCTGTCAATGCGTATCTGCTTGCGTTCAGAGAATTTGCATTCGAGGAATGAAAGATGATCAAAACCTATCTCAGTGATTTTTTCCGTCATCCACTCTATGCGATCCATATTCTTAGTAGGAGCAATAGCAAGATGAATATCGCCATGCCATGTCTTCTGCTGTGGCATAGTTTCCAATATATTGTATGTCAGGCGTTTATTTGTAGCCAATGCCACCTCTGCACGATAAAAATTGCCTTTACCATCAATAAGAAACAATTCATCACCGCTTTGCAGGCGCAACACCCTCAAAGCATGAGTAGCTTCTTCCTGTGGTAAAAGATTTGTTTCGTCAGCCTCAGGACAATAAAAATATCTTGCTTCTTTCATTGTTTTTATTCCGTACTACCCTTTTTTCTGCTATCTACTTCTTCCTTTAATTTAGAAGCCAGCTCATAATTTTCATCCGCCACAGCCTTGTCAAGAGCGCGACGAAGCATGGAATTGGAAAGAGTATTGACTGGCAATGCCAAACCTTTCGCGTTAGGTGAATATTTAGTGCTCTGTTGATTCATCAATTCTTCAGTGATGTAAATAGGAATATCACTGATATATGCCAAAAGCATTGCGTCGCTCGCCCTTACAGGCATACGCTCCATAGAATCAATATCCTCAAGAAACACCACATATTGACCATCCTTCACGCCGTCGATTATAATCTCAAAACGATAACTTGCGGAATACAGCAGTTTGTTTACGAGAACCTCAGGCAACAGTTTCTGAGTATTGCCGATATTGTTAATTCGCAAACTAAACTGATAAGTCATGTTTCTGTCACATGTGATTGAGAGTTGTCGTTCTTCCTCTTCATCAAGAAGAACGATAACTCCCATCTCTTCTGTGCCGGATATACCCGACACATTTTTTATATTCAGTCTGATATATTTATTCATTAGTCTTGTTAGCAGGTCTGAAAATCAACGCGAAACATACAGCGATGAAGAGAGCATAACCTGCAAAGATATACCAACATGAAGTCCAGTCGCCGATTGTGAAAACGGCATCACCCTTCATTGCGCTATGTGTATAATGATTTATAATCTGTTGAGCGGAAATAGTTCCGATTGTCGCGCCCACACCATTTGTCATAAGCATAAACAAGCCTTGGGCTGACGAACGAATATTAGAATCTGTATTCTGGTCAACAAATAATGAACCTGAAATATTAAAGAAATCGAATGCCACACCATATACAATCATTGAGGCGATAAACATCCATACCCCATTACCCGGATTACCGATGGCGAAGAAGCCAAAGCGCAAAACCCATGCGCACATTGCGATAAGCATAACATTCTTAATGCCATATCTCTTCATAAAGAATGGAATAAGAAGAATACAGCATGTTTCGCTAATCTGAGATATTGAAATGATTATGTTAGTGTGTTGCACTGCGAAAGTATTGGCAAACTCCTCAAAATAGCCAAAACTGTTAATAAAAGGATTGGCAAAGCTGTTGGTAATCTGGAGGCAAACACCAAGGAGCATTGAGAAGAGGAAGAACACTGCCATCTTAGTTTCCTTGAACAAAGCAAAAGCCCTCAATCCAAACGCATCGATAAAGCTCTGACGCTCTGCGCCTTTAGAAACTGGGCACGAAGGCAATGTAAATGAATAAAGGAAAAGGATTATACTTACCACGCCCGAAGTGATAAACTGTCCGGCATTGGTCTGATAGCCCATAATATCTACAAGCCACATTGTGCAGATGAAGCCAACCGTACCAAACACACGAATCGGAGGGAAATCCTTCACGATATCCATATTAGCCTGCCGCAAACCAGTATATGCCACGGAATTGCTTATAGACAAGGTCGGCATATAGAAAGCTACGCTAAGAACATACAATGAAAACAAGATAGAGAACGAAACATTTGCTCCTTCGCTGATTGCGTAATAAGCGGTGGCAAACATAAAAAGACCAGCCAAAAGATGGCAAAGTCCAAGCGTTCTCTGAGCAGGAATCCATCTATCGGCGATAATACCTACCAATGCAGGCATAAAAATCGAGACTACTCCCTGAACAGAGTAAAACCAACCGATACTATCACCCATACCAAGCTGTCCGATGTATCTTCCCATTGATGTCAGATAGGCACCCCATGCAGCGAACTCAAGAAAGTTCATCAGTGCCAAGCGTACTTTCAGATTCATATTTTTCTTTTTATTTATTAGTCGTTCGTTTGTAATATGCAAAGATACTGCAAATTGAGAGTGGAACAAAATAAATTTATTTATTTTTTGCGCTGAAATACGGCTCGAAGATTTAAAGACGAAGCAAAAAGCGAAATATTTTCTCTCGTAGCACCTATCCTACTCACAATTTAAAGAAAACATAACAAAAAGAAATTAAGATACGCATTTACAAAACAAAAAAATCGAGAACATCTCATTTGAAAGATATTCTCGATTCACTTTGAGGTGCCTGGCGGAATCGAACCGCCCTACACGGTTTTGCAGACCGTTACCTAACCGCTCGGCCAAGGCACCAAATATTGTTTGCTTGATTGCGAGTGCAAAGGTATGTATTTATTTTGTACGCTCCAAATTTTTCGCACACTTTTTTCGTGAATTTGCTAAAATTTTATTGTGAAGCTCACAACCTTTACATCCATAACACGGATTTCCCGCTTTTTTTATAATAATATAAATACGGCGTCCCGCGTAGAAAACGCAGAACGCCAGTATTATAAATATGATTATCTCTTGCGCCATATAATAATGGTTTTTAGAACGATAATATCATTCACACATTATATTAATACGCGAAAAGAGGATAATTCTTCATTGTGTCGTTTACCTTCTCACGAACACGAGCAATCACCTTCTCGTCTTCAGGAGCGTTAAGCACTTCTTCTATCAAGTCGGCGATAAGCACCATCATGTCCTCCTTTGCGCCACGAGTTGTCATGGCAGCAGTACCAAGACGGATACCACTTGTCTGGAACGCTGAGCGAGAATCATAAGGCACCATGTTCTTGTTTACGGTAATGTCTGCTGAAACGAGAGCATTCTCAGCCACCTTACCGGTAAGCTCAGGATATTTAGAACGAAGATCAACAAGCATAGAGTGATTATCTGTACCGCCACTTACGATACCGAAGCCACGCTTGATAAGCTCGTCAGCAAGAACTGCGGCATTAGTCTTCACCTGCTGAGCATACTCTTTCCATGAAGGTTGCAAGTTCTCACCGAAAGCTACAGCCTTACCTGCGATTACATGCTCCAAAGGACCACCCTGAATACCAGGGAACACAGCAGAATTAAGCAAAGAGCTCATCATGCGAAGTTCGCCCTTCTTATTGGTCTTTCCGAATGGATTCTCAAAATCCTTACCCATAAGGATAATACCTCCACGAGGACCACGGAGAGTCTTATGCGTGGTAGAAGTTACGATGTGAGCATACTTAACTGGGTTTTTAAGCAAACCTGCAGCAATAAGACCTGCCGGATGAGCCATATCAATCATAAGAATTGCGCCAACCTCGTCGGCAATCTTACGCATACGTTCGTAGTCCCACTCACGGCTATAAGCCGAACCGCCACCAATGATAAGTTTTGGCTTATTCTCCAAAGCCAAGCGTTCCATCTCATCATAATCCACGCGACCTGTCTCCTTAGAAAGGTGATAGCCCACGTGATTGTAAAGCATACCTGAAGTGTTAACTGCGCTACCATGCGAAAGATGACCACCCTGGTCAAGATCAAGTCCCATGAATGTGTCGCCTGGTTTAAGGCAAGTGAAGAGCACTGCCATGTTAGCCTGCGCGCCTGAATGTGGCTGTACGTTGGCAAATTCTGCATCAAAAAGTTTCTTCAAGCGTTCAATAGCCAAAACCTCCACCTGGTCAACTACTTGGCAGCCGCCATAATAGCGATGTCCTGGCAGACCTTCAGCATACTTGTTTGTAAGATATGAACCCATAGCGTTCATAACCTGTTCGCTCACGAAATTTTCAGATGCGATAAGCTCCATGCCACGAAGCTGACGCTGATGCTCTTGTTCGATGAGATTAAAAATCTCCTGGTCTCTTTCCATTGTTTTAATAAAATTATTTAGAAATAAAATAAATCTCTCTTTCGAGTTGCAAAAATAGCAATTATTCTCATCAATGAAGAATTGAGATAAAAGAAATAAATCTTTTTATACGAGTTCTACATTATTAATATTCTGCTCCTTGTCGCAATAATGACATTTCAATATGCCGGTCGCCTTATCTTCCACAGTGAAGAAAGTAGGCATAGGCTCATTATTGGTGATACACTTAGGATTATTGCATTTCACAATACCTTTCAGCTCATCTGGAGTGATAACGGTCTTTTTCTCTATCACCTCATAATCCTTAATAATATTAAGAACCACATTAGGAGCTACGACTGAAAGGCGACTTATCTCGGCATCGGTAAAAAACTTATCTGAAACCTTGATAATACCCTTGCATTGTATCTTTTTGCTTGGATAATTAAAGCCTATGGTTACAGGTGTATCCAAATCCTGCAAGCCAAGCAAAGCAACCACCTGAAAAGTTTTCTCTGCTGGAATATGATCAATAACGGTGCCATTCTCAATAGCGGCAACCAAACGTTCTTTTTTTGTCATGTATGATTTTTATAAAATCCGTGTAGGAAAAAATAATTTTCCTTGCACGAAAAATTAAATTATCGTATTATCATTTTTCACATCGTCCAAAGTGAATCCCAAAACCTTTGCATATATAGCCTCACGGGCGTAAAGACCGTTTTGAGCCTGCTGTATGTAATAAGCATGAGGATTGTCGTCCACATCGTATGCTATCTCGTTCACGCGAGGCAGAGGATGCATGATTTTCATGTTATCCTTCACATTAGCAAGCATAGAATTTCTGAGTATATATATGTTTTTCACCTTTTCATATTCCATAAGGTCGGAGAATCTTTCCTTCTGAACACGTGTCATATAGAGAATATCAGCGTC
Organism: Prevotella sp.; assembly: GCA_024682415.1. GTDB lineage: Bacteria > Bacteroidota > Bacteroidia > Bacteroidales > Bacteroidaceae > Prevotella. The sequence continues at coordinate 83,472 of JAIKZG010000042.1, read as the reverse complement.
GGCTATCACATCTTCATTAAAATCTGTGTGTTCTTCATATTTAATGCCATGTTCTCTGCAATATAGCTTATATTCCTGCGGCATAGCCAATTCCTTAGGAGCGATGAAATGGAAAGTAGGATTAAAATGCCTCATAGCCATAACAAGAGAATGAACTGTGCGACCATACTTCAAATCGCCTACAAGATAAATATTAAGATTTTCGAGAGTCCCTTGGGTTTTGTATATAGAATAAAGGTCGAGCAGACATTGAGAGGGGTGCATATGGGCGCCGTCGCCGGCATTAACTATTGGCACGGGTGCCACTTCCGAAGCATATTGGGCAGCGCCTTCAAGATAATGACGCATCACTATTATATCAGCGTAGTTGCTGACCATGAGAACCGTATCCTTGAGAGTTTCTCCCTTTGAAACGCTCGACACCTTTGCGTCGGTGAAGCCAATGACGCGAGCTCCGAGGCGGTTGGCAGCTGTTTCAAAACTAAGTCGTGTACGGGTGGAAGGTTCATAGAAGAGAGTCGCTATCACACGTCCCTTCAGCATTTCCCTGTTAGGATGTTTCTCAAACTCCTGCGCCATTTGTATAAGGTAGATTATTTCATCCTTCGACAAATCCGCAATCGTTACAAAATCATGTTTTTCCATTATTGTGAGTTTGTTTGTCTTTTGATTTGGCTGCAAAATTAACGATAATTTTTTGTTTCAAGACGCTATTTCAAAAGAATATTGTATTTTTGCGCTAAATTTAATAAAAGATATATATGAGAAAGGCATTAATTCATTTCCTTTGGATATTACTCACGCTCGCTATATTGTCAAGTGCCGTAGCGTTTACCGCTATATGGAACGGATGGATTGGCTACATGCCTCCGATAGAGGATTTGCAAAATCCTATCAACCGTTTCGCCACTCAGGTGTATTCAGCTGATGGCAAAGTAATGGGCACATGGAATTTCAACCGAGAAAATCGCATCTGCATTCCTTACGACAGCCTTTCGCCCCATCTTGTTCATGCACTCGTAGCTACTGAGGATGAACGTTTCTACGACCATTCCGGCATCGACTTCATTGCCTTAGGACGCGCCATAGTAAAGCGCGGACTTTTAGGAAAGACAAGCGCAGGCGGTGGCTCTACCATAACTCAACAGCTTGCCAAACAGCTATATTCAGAAACGGCTCACAGCACAATGGAGCGACTTCTGCAGAAGCCTATAGAATGGATTATAGCCGTGAAGTTGGAACGCACATATACCAAAGAGGAAATCATCGCTCTCTACCTTAATTATTTTGATTTCCTTCACAATGCAGTAGGTATCAAGACCGCTGCCAACGTGTATTTCAATAAAGAGCCGAAAGAACTTAACGTAACTGAGTCTGCAACTCTTATCGGATTGTGTAAGAATCCTTCTCTGTTTAATCCCGTAAGATATGGTGAGCGCTGCTTAGAGCGTCGCAATGTGGTGCTGGGGCAGATGCTCAAAGCCGGCTATCTTTCTCGCTCAGAATATAATGAGTATTGCGGAAAAGACCTTGCGCTCAACTTCCATCGCCTTGACCACAAAGACGGTCAGGCCGCTTATTTCCGCGAATATCTGCGCCAATATATGACAGCGGAAAAGCCTGTGGAAAGCAATTATCCATCGTGGAATTATCGTCAATATGTGCTCGACTCAATAGCATGGGCGCAAGACCCTCTATATGGTTGGTGCAACAAGAATACGAAGAAGGACGGCTCACATTATAATTTATACACCGATGGTCTGAAAGTGTTCACCACCATCGACTCTCGTATGCAGCATTATGCGGAAGAAGCGGTTTACGTTCATGTAGCCAAATATTTGCAGCCAGCTTTCTCGAAAGAAAACAAGAGAAAACCAAACGCTCCTTTCACCGACCAGCTTTCGCAAAAGGAAGTAAACGGAATCATGGAGCGTGCCGTAAAGCAAAGCGATCGCTACAGAATGCTTAAAGCAGCAGGAGCAAGCCAGAAAGAAATTCATCGCTCATTCCACACCCCTATTGAAATGTCGGTATTCACCTATCATGGCGATATTGACACTATGATGTCGCCTATCGACTCAATCAAATATTACAAATCATTCCTTCGTGCAGGTTTTATGAGTATGGATCCAAAGACAGGCTATGTAAAAGCCTATGTCGGAGGGTTAGACTATACGCATTTCATGTATGATATGGTAATGGGTGGACGACGTCAGGTAGGTTCTACTATTAAACCGTTCCTTTACGCCCTTGCCATGGAAAACGGATTCTCTCCTTGTGATAAAGCCCCTAACGTGCAGACCACATACATGGTAGCAGGCCGACCTTGGACTCCACGCAATGCCAACCGCCGTAACTATGGGCAGATGGTAACGCTGAAATGGGGATTGGCACAATCAAACAACTGGATAAGTGCTTACCTAATGAGCAAACTCGCTCCACAACAATTCGTAAGCATTCTCCACGACTTCGGCATCAACAATCCCGATATGCACCCATCAATGGCACTTTGCTTAGGCCCTGTGGAAGTGTCGGTGGGCGAAATGGTGAGCGCATACACCACCTTTGCCAACCATGGCATTCGCACTGCCCCACTGCTCGTTTCACGCATTGAGGACAACGAGGGCAACATAATAGCTGAATTCCATCCACGCATGAATGAAGTGATAAGCGAGGAAAGCGCCAATAAAATGCTTGTACTTCTGCGAGGAGTAATTGATGGCGGTACGGGTGGACGCATTCGCTATAAATACAACATTGAGGGCGAGATAGGTGGCAAAACCGGTACTACAAACCGCAATTCTGATGGTTGGTTTATGGGCTTCACTCCACAGCTCGTAAGTGGCTGCTGGGTAGGCGGTGAAGACCGCGACATACACTTCGACTCAATGCAATGGGGTCAGGGTGCCACAATGGCGTTGCCTATATGGGCTTACTTCATGAAGAAAGTGTATCGCGACACGAGTCTTGGTTATTCATCGGCAGCGACATTCGGACTGCCTGCTGATTTCGACCCATGCGCAGGCAAGGAAGTGCCGAAAGATTCCCTCGGCGGATTCGGCATAGATGAAGTTTATGAGTAAAACAGCATATTATTCAATTCAAAAAAGAGTGTGTCAATAAAACGAAGGCACATTCTTTTTTGAATTTAAAACATGGATATTAGAATATAGGATATATACAAAATCAAGTATTATTCCAAACGTCCGATTTGGTCTTTCAACGTTTGCAGCTCGTCCCTTACGGAAATAAGGAGTTTAAGAGCCTCACTCGTTTTGTCTACATTTGAGCGATTATTATACAGCAATTTTCTTGCCGCGGCCAGCTTAAAGCCACGCACCTTTACAAGATTATAAATAGCGTCAAGCTCCTTTATATCCTTTTCTGTATACATTCTCACTTTCTGCCCAGTAGTCTTAGGCTTGAGTGATGGAAATTCCGTCTCCCAATAACGCAATGTGCTCTCATTGAGATTGAATTTCTGCGCAACCTCCTTAATGGAATAATATAATTTTGTACTTTTTAAAGGATTAAGTGACATAATATTATTTTATATATAGTTATGTTTACAATAATCTATAATGATATATCATGTCGCAAAGTTAGTTAAAAAAAACATATTATTGTTCATCAACCTTTCCATAATCCTCATTATTTCATTAAAATAACAGTTGTTTGATTGTATATTTTGGCTATTTATCGTTTTTTTTATAATTTTGCTGCCTACATAATCAGCGAATTTTAACAATAATAAAATATAATGATGACTGCAAATGAAATACGTAGTTCTTTCGTTAAATTCTTTGAATCGAAAGGACACGTTATCGTGCCGTCCGCACCAATGGTAATAAAGGACGACCCTACTCTGATGTTTACCAATGCAGGTATGAACCAATGGAAAGATATTATCCTTGGCACACGCGAGCCTGAACCACGCCGACGCACTGATTCTCAGAAGTGTCTTCGCGTAAGCGGTAAGCACAACGACCTTGAAGAGGTTGGTCACGACACCTACCACCACACAATGTTTGAAATGCTGGGCAACTGGAGCTTCGGCGACTACTTCAAGAAAGAAGCAATCGACTACGCATGGGAATATTTGGTAGACGTTTTGCATCTTGACCCTAAAGACTTGTATGTAACAGTATTCGAAGGCGCAGCCGACGAAGGTCTTAGCCGCGACGACGAGGCAGCAAGCTATTGGGCAAAGCATGTACCTGCCGACCACATTATCAACGGCAACAAGCACGACAACTTCTGGGAAATGGGCGACACAGGCCCTTGCGGTCCATGTTCAGAGATACATCTCGACTCTCGTACCGAAGAGGAAAAAGCAAAGACTCCGGGTAGAGAGCTTGTAAATAAGGATGACCCACAAGTTATCGAGATATGGAATGTCGTATTCATGCAATACAACCGCAAGGCTGACGGCAGCCTTGAGCAACTCCCAATGCACGTTATCGATACTGGTATGGGATTTGAGCGTCTTGTAAGAGCTTTGCAGGGCAAGCACAGCAACTACGACACAGATATTTTCCAGCCTATCATTCAGGAAATCGGCAAACTATCTGGCAAGAAATATGGCGACAATGAAGATATTGATGTCGCAATGCGTGTAGTAGCCGACCACTTACGCGCCGTAGCATTCTCTATCGCCGACGGTCAGCTTCCAAGCAACGCGAAAGCAGGCTATGTAATCCGTCGTATCTTGCGCCGCGCTGTACGTTATTCTTACACATTCCTTGAGCAGAAAGACGCATTCCTGTATAAACTTCTTCCTGTTCTTATTCATGAGATGGGCGATGCTTATCCAGAATTGAAAGCACAGAAAGAACTTATCGGCAGAGTAATCAAGGAAGAAGAAGACTCATTCCTCCGCACATTGGCAAAGGGTATCAGCCTTTTGAGCGACAAGATGGAGGAGATTAAAAAAGAAGGCAAGAATATCCTTAACGGTGAAGACGCTTTCCGTCTCTTTGATACTTATGGTTTCCCTCTCGACCTTACAGAGCTTATCTGCCGTGAGAATGGCATGACGGTAGACGAAGACAAATTCAACGCTGAGATGACCAAGCAGAAAGAGCGCGCCCGCAACGCAGCAGCCGTTGAGAATGGCGACTGGATAGAGTTGCAGGCAGGCGAACAGGAATTCGTTGGCTATGACAAAGACGAGCAGGAATGCCGCGTTCTTCGTTACCGCAAGGTTACTCAGAAGAAGAACACATTCTTTGAACTTGTTCTCGACAAGACCCCATTCTATGGAGAAATGGGTGGTCAGGTAGGCGAAAGCGGTGTATTGGTAAGCAGCAATGAAACAGTTGAGATTATCGATACAAAGCGTGAAAACAACCAGAGCATTCACATTGTAAAGAAGTTGCCAGAAAACATCAACGCAACCTTTACAGCAAAAGTAAATGTTGAGAAACGCAACGCAAGCGCTGCCAACCATACAGCAACCCACTTGCTCGACTACGCTTTGAAGCAGGTATTGGGCAACCATGTTGAGCAGAAAGGTTCATACGTTTCTGCAGATACTCTTCGCTTCGACTTCTCACACTTCCAGAAAGTTACTGACGAAGAGCTTCGCAAGGTAGAACGCCTTGTCAATGAAATGATTCGTGCCGACTATCCTCTTGACGAGCATCGCGACACCCCTATTGAGGAAGCTAAGAAGCTTGGCGCAATAGCCCTCTTCGGTGAGAAATATGGCGACAAGGTGCGTGTTGTCAAGTTCGGTCCAACGGCAGAGTTCTGTGGTGGTATCCACGCAAAGAGCACTGGTCGCATCGGAATGCTTAAGATTGTTAGCGAGAGTAGCGTTGCGGCAGGTATCCGTCGTATTGAGGCGATGACTGGCAAGACTTGCGAGGAAGCAATGTATGCGCTTGAAGATACCATTCGCGATATTCGCAGCTTCTTCAACAACGCAAAGGATTTGCAGGGAGCTATCAAAAAGTTCATTGACGAAGACGCTAACTTGAAGAAGCAAGTTGAGAGCTTCCAGGCAAAGGCTGTAGAAGAAGCCAAGAACACATTGATAGAACGCGCTCAGGAGATCAACGGCGTGAAAGTTATCAAGGCTGTTCTTCCTATGGATGGCGCACAAGCTAAGGACTTGGTATTCAAGATTCGCGAAGCTGTCAAGGAGAATCTTCTTTGCGTTGTCGGAACAGTTAGCGATAACAAACCTTTGCTTAGCGTAATGCTTAGCGATGATATGGTTAAGAACCACGAGCTTAACGCCGGCAAGATTGTTCGCGAAGCTGCCAAACTTATCCAAGGTGGCGGTGGCGGTCAGCCTCACTATGCTCAGGCAGGTGGTAAGAATGCTGACGGTCTTAGCGCAGCAGTAGACAAAGTAATAGAACTTGCTCAGTTATAACAACTGAGCAGTTCTTGCTCTAAGCATAAAACAAGAAAAGGTTGCGTCTTTCGGCGCAACCTTTTTTATATTATATAAGTAATCATCAAATTATTTCTTCACGAGATTTTCCCATTCAGAAGCCAAATCGGTCATCTTATCAAAAACGATATTCGCACCCTCATTTGCCAACGCTGAGTTAGGAAGCGGACCGCTATTCACAGCAACAGTAAAGATATTAGCTGCCACACCTGCTCTCACGCCGAGAGGAGCGTTTTCTACAACAATACCCTCCCATGGATTTTGCAAGCCAGCCTTATGCAACCCCTGCAAATAAGGATCAGGATAAGGTTTGCCACGCTCAACATCGAAAGCAGTAACTACATGATCAGGAGTTACGAACTCTGCGAATTCACGTTTCAGACGTTCAATCAGCGGACGCTGACTGCTACCTGTAACGATACCGATGGTAAGTCCGTCGCGCTTTATCTTAGTCATCAAATCAAATACACCATCCATGATTTGCGCCTTAGGCAACGTCTCAAATATATTTGATTTCACCTCATATCGTCTTTGTGCCTCCTCATCAGAGATTTCCACATTCTTCAATCGCTTGGCTATAAGCTTTTCTATGTCAAAGCCACGCATACCCTCGTAGGCATACACATCGTCGGGAGTCATAGTAAGCCCAAACTGCTCCATGCTCTTCTGCCATGCAACGACATGATTAGGCATAGAATTATAGAGAACACCATCCATATCGAAAAGCACTACCTTAGGGGCAAACTTCTCATAAGAATGTTTCTCCAAATAACTCTCTATTTCAACATTGAACATTATATATAAAACAATTATTATCCGTTATCCTTATTCTATTTCTGCTGCAAACCAGTTGTCGCGCTGGTCTTTGTGATATGAAGCTTTTTCTTTTTCAGCCATGCCGCCTTGCGAGCCTCATATTCATCACGTTTACGCTCTAAAAAGTTATCCGCCATATTTTTATATCACAAATATATGGATAAAAACTACTTGTTTTTAGAATAGACCACACTTATCCTTATCGGAGAATTTGTATTTTCGCTACCTCCTACAAGACGAGTGCTTGACATTGCCATATCATTGATAACGCTCGTCAAGACAGTAGAATTACTGCCAAGAGAGCTGTAAGTAGTCTGCACAGGCACGAGCACCGCCTTATTCCAATTGGCAGAGCCACTCTTCTTGTTAGCATACATTGCCTTTACCAATGAGCTGACGTTATTAAACGTATAAGTGTTAGAAGAAGTATTCAGAGTAGCGAGGAACGACGTGCGATAGTTTGCTATATCCTCATTATCAAAGAAAGAGTGCAAGCTATCCAATGGTATCATCAACAAGGTAGAAGGAGCGCTCAACGAATAATCGCTCTCCACCTTATTATTTATGCAGGTGAATACCACTTTAGCTGAGTTAATGCTGTCGTTCTCATGTCCATTGTAGATTTCATCCACAGGCAAAGTAACCTCGGTGAATATTCCTGCCGGAGTTTTGAGATAAGTGCAAGTGTTGTCAGCTGCAAGACGCTTCAACGCTTCCTTGTCGTTTACCACATTTGTAGTAGAGAGAGCCTCCTCGGTGCCCGCAAAAGAAGAAGTACCTACATACACGCTGTCATTCTCTATATAGCGGAAATAGATGTTAAGCTGAGTAAGCTGCACATCGGCCATAGAGCCAAGACCACCCGAATTAGCGAAATAAAATCCAGGCACTACATTATTAGTAAACTTGAACGAATTAGCGAAATTCTTTGGGTCTTCATAAAACTTACGCATAACATAAGTACCATAATTCTCGTATGACTTGCCGTCCTTATCCGTATATGGCTCATTGAGCTTGATGCGGATATTGCGATTAACAGCTCTTTCGGCATAATCATGAAGCGTGTATACCTTTGTCTTCTTTATTCCGCCATCACGCACATATCCCTTCTTCAAAGGGTCGTAATCAGAATAATAAGAACCATTATCCACCATAGGCTTATCCATTTCGTAAGCAGTAAGCTTCATCGTAGCGAGAGAGTCGCCATAGAAACCGCTTAGGAATACGCGCAACTCGCATGAATCGGCAATCACCTGTCCTGCACCGTTCTTGCTCACTATGCTGTCTATATTCGGATAAATATAGTTATCCAAGCTATGGAACTGAGTCATGTAATTACACGTCACATAAGTGCCTGTTTCCGGGTCGCGCACCTTTCCGAGATAACCCGTAGTGTTGCGTGCCAAAACAGAATCAGCTATAATAGAGCGTGTAGACACGGAGAAAGTATCAGTTGCGATATTCAGTCGGTCGATATTATCAACCAGCGAGCCTCCTATCTCATCAGTTGTATCATCACACGACGCAAAGAACAGTCCGGCAAGAAGCACGGCTGCCCATGATTTATTGATTCTCATATTATTATATTACTCGCCTATCTTTTCCAAAAAATCCTTATATGCCTGAGCATAGTCTTCGCCAGGATATTTAAGCATCTGCTTACCTTTGCCCTCAGCATAAGCGAGCAGCTCGCCGTCAACGCCTTCCGCTGCCTCGATTACGCCGTCGCTATAATCTATTGCCATCTTGGCAAGCTCATTATAATCGAAAGTATCTTTATAAGCCTTCAAAAGTTCAGCGTCGGTATCGCGGAATTCCACACAACTCTTGAAATTCTCACAGAAGTCGTTCTTCAAGTCATTCTTATAAAGAGATGTCACCACCTTAGCCTCAGCAAAAGCAGGCTCATCCTTGAAAGCAGTCTTGATATATACAGGAGCTACGGCTGACATCCAGCCCTGGCAAACGATAACATCAGGTATCCAGCGCAGCTTCTTCACTGTCTCCAACACGCCACGCGCGAAGAACACAGCACGCTCGCCGTTGTCTTCATATTCCTTGCCTTCTTCGTCTACAGCCATTTTGCGCTTCAAGAAGTAGTCATCATTGTCGATGAAATAAACCTGCAAATGGCTCTGCGGAATAGAAGCCACCTTGATAATCAAAGGATGATCAGTATCGTCGATAATAAGATTCATTCCAGAAAGACGTATTACCTCGTGGAGTTGTCCGCGGCGTTCGTTGATGTTTCCCCATTTAGGCATGAATGTACGAATTTCTAATCCGTTTTCAGACATTTTTTGTGGTAAATCTCTACCTAACACAGACATCTCTGTTTCAGGCACATAAGGTGCTATTTCCTGGTTGATGAATAATACTTTTTTGACCATACTATTTTATATGTTTGTTAAAATCAGGTACAAAGGTACGAAAAAAAACTCTTACCAATGACTTTTATTTTCTTAATTCAATATAAATAACATTTTATAATAACACATTTCGCCTTTAAAATCAGCCAAATAACAATCCGCAATTACACATTTTCCACCTATTTTTTCCATATTAAAGAAAAAAGTAGTTATTTTGCACTCGCAAAACAGGCAAGTTCCTGTTTTAAAGTCAGAGATATGAAGGTAATAAATAAAAAAGTAGATTTACAAAATGAATTGTTTCTTGCCCATAAAGAAGGCAAGAAGATTGGTCTTGTTCCTACGATGGGAGCGCTCCACGAGGGACATGCATCATTGGTCAAGAGTTCTGTGAAGGACAATGACATTACGGTAGTGTCTGTTTTTCTCAATCCGACACAATTTAACGACAAAGGCGATTTGGAACGCTATCCTCGCACATTGGAAGCCGACTGCGAATTGTTGGAAGCATGCGGAGCTGATTATGTTTTCGCGCCATCTGTAGAGGAAATGTACCCAACTCCAGACAATCGCCATTTTGAATTTCCACCTGTATCAACAGTTATGGAGGGCGCGCGTCGCCCCGGTCATTTCAATGGAGTGTGCCAGGTAGTAAGCAGACTTTTTTATATCGCACGACCTACCAACGCATATTTCGGAGAAAAAGACTGGCAGCAGATAGCTGTCATCAAGCAGTTGGTGAAGTATCTGAAGCTCGACATCAACATCGTTGAGTGCCCTATCATCAGAGATGAAGACGGCTTGGCAAAAAGTTCACGCAACACATTGCTTACCGCCGAGGAGCGCGCTATCGCCCCTAACATTTACAAGGCGTTGAAGGCAAGCACGGAATATGCCAAGACCAACACCATAGAGGCTACTCACGACAAAGTAGTTGCCGACATCAACGCCATCGACGGCTTGGAAGTGGAATACTTTGAAATCGTAGACGGCGACACATTGCAGCCAGTAGCGTCATGGGATGCAAGCCCTTACATCGTAGGCTGCATAACGGTATATTGCGGACATACCCCTATCCGCCTCATCGACCATATTAAATATAAGGAATAAGGCAAAAAACGGAAGAGATATGTTTATCGAAGTATTAAAATCAAAGCTGCATTGCGTAACCGTAACCGAGGCCAACCTCAACTACATGGGCAGCATCACCATTGATGAAGACCTCATGGACGCAGCCAACATGATTGCGGGCGAACGAGTACAAATCGTAGACAACAACAACGGCGAGCGTTTCGACACCTATATCATCAAGGGCGAGCGCGGAAGCGGTTGCATCTGCCTGAATGGTGCGGCAGCAAGAAAAGTGCAGGTGGGCGACACTGTCATCATCATGTCTTACGCCTCAATGGATTTTGAAGAAGCAAAGACATTCAAGCCTACCGTTGTTTTCCCCAAAGACAATAAAGTAAGCTCTCTCTAACTCCATCAAGCTTAGTAGAGCGCAGCCACTTAGTTCCCCTTTACCGGGGAAATAAAGAATAGCTTTCTTCCCAACATTTATATTCGGGAGGAAAGCTATTTTTTTGCTTTCGCGAATGCACATACTTTAAAACAGCAGCTACGAAATGACATTGTAAAAACTGCAAACCGCAGATGCAGTGCAGAAATGGGTTTGCAAGAATTACAATGTCATTTCGTAGGGTACGATGCGTGTTTGTAATCTTTGCAAAGTCATTTCGTAGGTGCAGTTATGGGTTCGCAATTCTTACAATGTCATTTCGTAGGCGCGGTTGCTATCCTTTATGATACTCCACAAGTCCTTCAAGCGGACTCTTCTCTACTCTGCCCAGCCCGAAATGTTCCTGCTCGGCAGCAAGTTCAAGATAAGGACGATAGGCAAAGGCTATGCTGCCAATAAAATTGACAGGAAGATCTGGCTTACGATACTGCACGATGTTGCGACGGAAGAAATCACGGAATGATTCTATCACCATATGGCGAAGCTCTTGGCACTGCTCAATGTGAGAGAGGATAAATGGCGATGCCGACGCAAGGAAACGATTGGCAAGGGGCTTGCGATACACACGGTCGATAACGTCAGCATAAGAAAGATTATACGTTGCAAGATACTCATCGCGCATGGCAGCAGGAAGAGCCCCCTTGAAAAGGGCATTGAGGAAGAGCTTGCCAAGAACGGCTCCGCTGCCCTCGTCGCCAAGAATGTAGCCCAGTGGTGGAGTGTTCATCACGATGTGAACGCCATCGTAAAGGCATGAGTTGGCACCTGTGCCGAGAATGCAGGCTATGCCCTCACTTCTGCCACAGAGAGCACGCGCGGCTGCCATAAGGTCGCTGTTCACCTCGATTACTTTCGCAGAAGAAAACACGCCTTTCAAAGCACTACTCACAATGGGGCTCATGGCTTCAGTGCATCCCGCTCCATAGAAATAAATCTCGCTCACGGCTGAAACCTCTACGCCATCGCCTTGCGAAGTAGTTACGCCGCGAAATGTATCGCCCTGCAACAGCTCTTGGCGCAAGATTTCCGTAATCTGCTCTTTAGATTGATGAATGGGGTTGATGCCTTGTGTTTTCACTTTCCCCACAAGGCTTCCCTCGTGGAGCAAAGCCCAGTCGGTTTTCGTGCTTCCGCTATCTGCTATAAGTATCATTGTCTGTGTATATTATTTTCGTGCAAAATTAATAAAAAGTATCTTTCCCATATCATTTGCTCCTTATTTTTTATTAAATTTGCAGTCACAACTTTAATTCAGATTCCTATTCAAAAAAGGAAAGGCAACATACTTATCATCAAAACAATAACAATGAAAGAACGTGTCTTATTCATGATACTCATGGCGATGACGCTCGTCATGCCTGCCAATGCCGTACTTAAGGAGAAAAACCTCGACAGCACTCTGCACGTGTTGAGAACGGAGCTTACGATGTATCATTCCGACCTTGAGATAATGTCTGACTACATAAAGGAGCAGCAGGAGGAGGTGAGAAACGACCTGATAAGTATTTTAAACAAAAGCAATCAGAATGCCTTAATGCTATATTCGCAGAAAAATGGCTACATATTCGACCTCACTTATGCCTGCCATCAGGCTACGGAGCAATACGCTCATTTCCAGAAAAACGTGATGCCGTTTAAGGATATGCTGAGCCGCAACGAGATGGAGATAGCGCGATACGACAGCCTTATCACCAATCTGAGCCAGATGCCGGTGATACTGCTGAGCGAAAGGGCTAAGATTGACCGCAATGTGTGCCTCACCTATGCCATTAATATAAGGCGTACGCTGAAAGGCAACAGCGACCAGCTGAGCAACTACATAAGATACTACAAAATAACCGACAGCCGCCTGAAAAACATGAACGATTATGCCAACAAATGCTACACAGGGCTGCAAAAAAGCATATTCAAAAATGGCGGCGACAACTATTTCTCGATAATAATGGGGCTGCCTGAATACATAATGAAGGCGGAAATGAGCGCAACGGAGAAATACACTCCGCTGAAAAACGTTACCTCGCAATGGGACAGCCGCATAATATTCTTCCTATTTATAATGATATTCTTCTATGGCTGCATTGCCGCCGGAATCAACTTCCTAAGCATTAGGTTTGTGGTTTCGAGGGCGAAGCGATTTAAGACGGAGGAATTTAAAAATAAGCGCACCTGCATAATAATGGCAGGCTCGGTGATAACATTCGCCATAATCCTCGGACTGCTGCAGCTGATGATGAAAGACCAAAACTTCCTCATCATGGCAAGCGGACTGCTCGTGGAATACACATGGCTGCTTGGAGTGATTCTCATCTCGCTGCTCGTAAGGCTCAACGGCAAGCAGATAATGCGCGGATTTAAGATATATTCGCCTATCATTTTCGTGGGCTTCCTCGTGATAGCATTCCGCATAATCCTTATCCCTAACAGCCTGGTAGACTTGGTGTTCCCTCCTATCCTCGTGCTCTGCACGCTGTGGCAATGGTTTATAATCAGCCGTATGCGCAAGCCTGAAAAGGCTCTCTATGAAAACGTGAACAACGCCAACATTGAGATTTACGAGCTTTCTACAAAGATAACCAAGCTGAAGAATGCCGACACGGAAGAAGACGAAGAAAAGGAGCGCATTGTAAAGGCTGAGATTGCAGAATTGAGAAAGAGCAAGGAGAAGGCAACACAGCTTCTTAAAACAGCACAGGAAGAACTTGACGAATTCCGTCTGCCAAAGAGCGACTACACCTACGCCCACATCTCGCTGGCTATATTCTGCGCTTCGCTGATTTCGGCATGGATAGGCTACACATTGCTTAGCGTGCAGATATTGATATGGTGGGTGATGCAGCTCACCTGCGTGCTTACCATTACCTGCCTAATAGGACTTATGCAGCAATACACCGACAAGAAGCGCGCCGAGGTGCAGAAATGGGTAGACGACTACAACATGAAGCATAAGGACGACATCGTGATGAGCGAGGAAAGACTGCTGCTCGACCACTGGTTTACACGCCTTGTGAGAAGAGTGGTGCTGCCTATTCTCGGCATAGTGTCGTTTGCCTACTCAATGTATTGGGCTACCGACGTGTTCAACCTCAGCGACACGGCACGCCTGATGTTTACCAAGAAATTTGTGCAGACCGAGGGCTTCGAAGCAAGCTTGCAGACCATAATTATAGCTATAAGCCTATTCTTCGTGTTCCGCTATATATGCAACATAGCGAAAGCTCTGTGGAAACGCCATTTGGAAAATAAGAACTTCGGCGACCAAAAGGCTATCGACAGCAACAACATAATGGGCAAGAACGTGATACAGACCATCGTGTGGGGCATATATATACTCAGCGTGTTGGAGACATTCCACGTGAGCAATACATGGCTTGTAGTAGTTTCTGGAGGTCTGTCTACCGGTATCGGTTTCGCCATGAAGGATATATTGGAGAACATCTATTATGGAATCTCGCTGATGACAGGTCGCGTGAAGATAGGCGACATGATTCAGATAGACGGCATAAGAGGAAAGGTGAACTCCATTTCCTACACAAGCACCACGATGGAAACCACAGACGGCTCAGTGATAGCGTTCCAAAACTCGCAGCTATTCAGCAAAAACTATAAGAACCTCACGAGAAACCACGGACTGGAGCTTGACATACTGGAAGTGGGCGTGGCTTACGGATCAGACATCACGAAAGTGAAGCAGATACTCACCGCTGCAATCGCCAAAGTGCCGGGAGTGGAAACAGAAACGAAGAAGATAAACATTGTGCTGAAGAGCTTCGGCGACTCAAGCATAGTGCTGAAGATATTGGTATGGGTAGACGTGATGAAGCAATATTACATAGGCGGATATGTGCTTGAAGCCGTCTACAACGCCCTCAACGAAAACAACATCTCTATACCGTTCCCGCAATGCGATGTTCACATCACTCATGCCGACGATGACATGAAGGCGGAGCTTTCGGCAGCTGGCAGATAATGTCTGCTTACAGATAAAAGGATAACAATATTTATTTTTTAACAACTTATATGAAAAGAATGTTAGCAGCCTGCGTGGCTGCCCTATGCATCTCACCTGTTATGGCGAAGACAAAGACAATAGAGCTGAGAGTGATTCAGACAAGCGATGTTCACGGAAGTTTCTTCCCTTACGACTTCATCAACCGCAAGCCGAAGAAAGGTTCGCTTGCAAGAGTTATAACCTATGTGGATTCTCTGCGCAAAGACTATGGCAAGAATCTTATTCTGCTCGACAACGGCGACATTCTACAGGGTCAGCCTACGTGTTATTACTACAACTACGTAAGACCTGAGTTGGAAAACGTGGCAGCGAAAGTGATAAACTACATGGGCTACGACGCTGAAACATTCGGCAACCACGATGTGGAGACAGGTCATGCCGTTTACGACAAGTGGGTGAAGGAAGTGAAATGTCCTATGCTCGGCGCTAACATCATCGACACAAAGACAGGCAAGCCTTACGTGAAGCCTTACACGATAATAGAGCGCGACGGAGTGAAAGTGGCTGTGCTTGGCATGCTCACCCCTGCCATCCCTAATTGGCTCAACGAGAGCCTATGGAAAGGTCTGCGCTTCGACGACATTGTGAAGTCAAGCAAGCAGTGGGTGAAATACTTGAAAGAGAATGAGCACCCCGACGTGATAATAGGACTGCTCCACTCTGGAAGAGAGGGCGGCATAAAGACTGCCGACTATGAGGAAGACGAAGCGATGAGAGTGGCCAAGGAAGTGGAAGGTATCGACCTTGTGCTCTACGGACACGACCACACTGCATACCAGGGCACGGTAAAAAACGTGGGTGGAGGTGACGTTGTGCTGCTCGACCCTTCATGCAACGCTGAAAAAGTAGCCGACGCGAAGATTACTCTCACCATCGACGAGCAGACAATAAAGGGAAAGAAAGCTCACCGACTGCTGAAAAAGGATATTACGGGCGAGGTGGTAAGCATAAACGACAAGCAGATAGACGAGAAGTTTATGGCTTACTTCAAGGACGACATGGAGAATGTAAACTCATTCGTAAACAGAAAGATAGGAAGATTTGAAAGCTCGATAAGCACTCGCGACTGCTATTTCGGCAGCGCTGCGTTTGTTGACTTCATTCACGATTTGCAATTGCAGATAACAGGCGCTGACGTTTCATTCAACGCTCCGCTTGCTTTCGACGCAAGCATCAATGAGGGCGACATATATGTGAGCGATATGTTTAATCTCTATAAGTTTGAGAATCAGATATATGTGCTCCGCATGACAGGCGAGGAAATTCGCAAGCATCTTGAAATGAGCTACGACCTCTGGGGCAACACAATGAAGAGCAAGGACGACCACGCTCTGCTGCTCACTGAGCACTCATGGAACGATTATCAGAGATGCGGATTTAAAAATCTGGCGTTCAACTTCGACAGCGCAGCCGGCATTGACTACGAGGTAGACCTCACCAAGCCCGACGGACAGAAAGTGAGCGTATTGCGTATGAGCAACGGCAAGCCTTTCGACGAGAAAGCATGGTATAAAGTGGCGATGAACAGCTACAGAGGAAACGGCGGCGGCGAGCTGCTCACTCGTGGCGCTGGCATTGCTCTCAAGGATATTCCAGGCAGAATAGTATATGAGAGCGAAAAGGATTTGCGCTACTATCTGATGAAAGAGATAGAAAAGGCAGGAGTGATGAATCCGAAGGCTCACGGCAACTGGAAATTCGTGCCTGAGGGATGGACAAAGCCTGCATTGGAAAAAGATAAGCAGCTGCTGTTTAAGTAAGCTGCGCGAAAAAGAGAATTACATAATAACATGAAAGCGTATTGGTTTATTTTTTGCAAGGATTCTCTTGTTTTAGAGAAACGGTGTGACGGCACATTCACTATTCCTCAGGGCGAGCATTCACCACTGCCGATAGAGGAAGGCGCAACTATTCACCACATAATGCCTATGAACGACGGCACTGAGGTGAGAACTTGCTCCATCAGTGAGCCTATCAGCGAAACAGACAAGTATGAAATGTGCGGACTCAGAAAGTCGTACTACAAACTTTCTGCGGAGCTTTATCAGAAGGCAGGCAAATGCCACGAGATACTGTATTGGGACTACAACACGCAGTATTGCGGAGTGTGTGGCGCGCCGATGAAGATGCACACCGACATAAGCAAGAAATGCACCAAATGCGGCAAAGAGCTGTGGCCTCAACTGGCTACGGCAGTGATAACTCTCATTAAACGCGACGACAAGATACTGCTTGTAAACGCGAGAAACTTCAGAAGCGACTTCTATGGTCTTGTAGCAGGTTTTGTAGAAACAGGCGAAACACTGGAAGAAGCCGCCAAACGAGAAATAAAGGAGGAAGTGGGGCTTGAGGTGAAGAACCTGAAATATTTCGGTTCGCAGCCTTGGCCCTACCCTTGCGGACTTATGGTGGGATTCACTGCCGACTATGTGAGCGGTGAAATCAAGCTGCAACAATCAGAGCTTAACGATGCCCACTGGTATTCAATAGACAATCTGCCACAGATACCGGAGAAACTGAGCATAGCGAGAAAGCTAATTGACGCATGGATAGAGGGCAGAAAATAGATACAGAGTAATTAAGCGATAAGGAAATGAAAGAAATAAGCTGGGGATTTGTAGGATGCGGTGAAGTGACCGAGCAAAAGTCGGGGCCTGCGTTCAGCAAGGTGCAGGGTTCACATGTGGAAGCCGTAATGAGCCGCAACGAGGAGAAAGCACGCTCTTACGCTGAGCGTCACGGCATTAAGAAATACTACACTGACGCTTACCAACTGATAAACGATCCCGACGTGAACGCCATCTACATAGCCACGCCTCCATCGAGCCATGCCACCTACGCGATAATGGCGATGAAGGCAGGCAAGCCTGTGTATGTGGAAAAGCCTTTGGCATCGAGCTATGAGGACTGCGCGCGCATCAACAGAGTGAGCCAAGAGACGGGCGTGCCTTGTTTCGTTGCATATTATCGCAGATATCTGCCTTATTTCCTTAAAGTGAAAGAGCTTATCAACAATGGCACTATAGGCAAGATAACGAATGTGCAGCTGCGCTTTGCTGCCCCACCACTCGAACTCGACTACAGCAACAAGAATAATCTGCCATGGCGACTACAACCCGACATTGCAGGCGGAGGATATTTCTACGACCTTGCGCCACATCAGATAGACATGTTGCAGGAGCTGTTTGGAATAATAGTAAAGGCTCATGGCTACTGTGCCAATGTGGAGCATCTTTATGATGCGGAAGACACAATAAGCGCGTGCATAATGTTTGAGAACGGATTGCCAGGCTCAGCGTCGTGGTGCTTCGTGAGCCATCCGAGCGGCAGAGAAGACCGCATTGAGATTATAGGCGACAAGGGCATTGTGTCGTTCTCCGTATTCGATTACAAGCCTATCAGAATAACAACGAGCGAGGGCACTACACGAATAAGCGTGCCCAACCCTGAGCATGTGCAGATGCCTATAATAAAATCGGTGATAGAAGATTTGCAGGGCATAGGAGTTTGCACATGCACGAGTATAAGCGCGACACCGGTGAACTGGGTGATGGACAGAATACTCGGCAAACTGTAAACAAGCATTTTCTACATAAAACATTATCTTGAAACGTATTGTTTTCTACATATTATTTCTTCTGACATTAGTGAGCACGAGCACTTTTGCGCAAGACACGGATGAGGCGTCAGCAGCCACATCTGCCTTTGCCGATAGCTTAAACACTATGCCGACAGAAAATAAGAAGCAGGCAAAAAACTTCAGAAACACGCTGAAGAAGATAATACGCGGATTCAGCTCTGTAGACACCAACTACATAGAGCCTCAACACTATGTGATGCAGACAATGCTGCAAGGCACTTACACCTACGAGCGATACACAGTGGGAACGGACAATGGTGAGGAGATAGAATTCGCGCCTGAGCCATCGCTGAAAATAGGGCCTTACATAGGATGGAAGTTTCTGTTCTGGGGCTACACTTTCGACGTATACCACATGGAGGAAGACAACAGAAAGGAATATTCACTCGACCTTTATAGCTCGCAGATAGGCATAGACTTATTCTATCGCAAGACCGGCAGCAACTACAAGATAAAAAGAATGTCGTATGACAACGACAAGATACCGGAGATGCACAACGTGAGATTTGACGGTTTTCACGCAAGCATCAAGGGTTTCAACCTGTATTACATCACCAACCACAGAAAATTTTCTTATCCTGCCGCTTTCGCACAGAGCACGGTGCAGAGAAGAAGCTGCGGTTCGCCCATGTTCGGCATAGGCTACATGCGTCATACGCTTGACATTGACTGGAAGAAACTGAGTGAGCTGACAACGAAGAGGATGGGTGAAGATCAGAGCATGGTGGTAGACAGCAACATCGTTTCAGGAAAGGTGAAATACACTGATTTCTCGCTGACAGGTGGCTACGGCTACAACTGGGTGTTTGCGAAGAACTGGCTTTTCTCAGGATCGCTCTCACTCGGGCTTGCCTACAAACGAGCTACAGCTGACAATGAGCACAGCGGATTTGACTTGAAAAACTTCCGACTGACTAACTTTAATTTAGACGGTGTGGGAAGATTTGCTATTGTGTGGAACACCACGAAATGGTTTGCCGGCGCAAGCACGGTGATTCACACATATAATTATCATAAACAGCAATTTTCCACCAACTCAATGTTCGGCAATCTAAAGATTTACATCGGAATGAACTTTTGGAGAAAATAAGAAATGAAAATATTTGTTTTATTCAAACACATTATGAGAAACAAGATACTATTGCTGGCAACATTGCTCCTTATGGCAGGCATGCGCTCAATGATGGCACGCACTCAATATTCACACGCCGATAGCATAAAGGTGGTGCAGCTGCTGCAAAAAGCTGGAAAGCAGAAGAAAGGCACTAACTACATGATTTTCTTCGCCAGGGAACTAAGAGATATTCCTTACGTGGCAAAGACACTGGAGGAGAACAAAGAGGAATGGCTGATAGTAAATTTGCGACAGCTCGACTGCACAACGTATGTGGAAAGCGTCGTAGCCCTGACGGAATGTATGAAGCACGGCAAGCGCACATTCAGCGACTACTGCGATTATCTCAGACAGATAAGATATAAAGGCGGAAAGATAGGCTATCCATATAGGCTGCATTATTTCTCGGTATGGATAACAGACAACACACAGATGGGGTTTGTGGAGGAAGTGCAGACGCCTAATCCTCCGTTTACACGGATACAGGACATCAACGTGGACTACATGACCTCTCACCCACAGCTATACCCCATGCTCATGGCGCACAAGGAATGGATAAAGGAGATAGGCAAGCTGGAGAAAGAGATATCAGGAAAGCAGAAGAGATATATCCCTAAAAACGCCATAAACAACAATAAAGCGTGCCGCGCTGCCATTCACGACGGCGACATAATAGCGATAATCACACGCAAAAAAGGACTTGACACGAGCCATATAGGAATAGCCGTATGGCACAAAGACGGTCTGCACATGCTTAACGCTTCGCAGATACACAAAAAAGTGGTGGAAGAACCGATGTTGCTGCGCGCATATATGCAAAAGCACCCGTCGCAGGTGGGCATCAGGATAATAAGGGTAAAATAATGACTTAAAAATTACTGCGATAGACATTTTTTTCGTATTTTTGCCCTACATTTGAAAAATAGGAATTAAACAGTTTAAAATAATAAAAGATATATGCTTACACTTAAACTCATTAATGAGGAAACTGACCGTGTTGTCAAAGGTTTGCAGAAAAAATGCTTCCCTAATGCTGAGGAAACGATAAAGAAGGTGCAGGAGCTTGACAAAGCACGCCGCAACGCTCAGCAGAAACTTGACAAGACTAAGCAGGAAGCCAACCAGCTGTCAAAGCAGATCGGTGGCTTGATGAAAGAAGGAAAGAAAGACGAAGCCAACGAGATAAAAGCTAAGGTAGCAGAACTGAAACAAGCCGACAAAGCTCTGCAAGAGGAAATGCAGCAGGCTGAAAACGATATGACTTCACTGCTCTACACTATTCCAAATATCCCTTACGACAATGTTCCTGAAGGCTCTGACGCCAACAGCAACAAGGTGGTAAAGAGCAGCCTCAGAGAATGCAATGAGAATGACACTGTAGGCAACTGGGACACAAATCCTGACGTACCAGAAGCAAGACTTCCTCACTGGGAGCTCGCTAAGAAATACAACCTTATCGACTTCGATCTCGGTGTGAAGATTACAGGCGCAGGTTTCCCTGTATATATCGGCAAGGGCGCACGTTTGCAGCGCGCATTGATAAACTTCTTCCTCGACGAGGCACGCAAGAGCGGATACACAGAGATTATTCCGCCTACAGTGGTAAACGAGGCAAGCGGATATGGCACAGGACAGCTTCCTGATAAGGAGGGACAAATGTATCACTGCAATCAGGATGATTTCTATCTCATCCCTACGGCAGAAGTGCCTGTAACAAATATATATCGCGACGAGATTCTCAACGAGAACGATTTGCCTATCAAGAACTGCGCCTACACAGAGTGCTTCCGCAGAGAGGCTGGCAGCTATGGTTCTGACGTAAGAGGATTGAATCGTTTGCATGAGTTCTCAAAGATTGAGTTGGTGCGCATCGACACTCCTGAGCACTCAAAGGAGAGCCACAAGGAAATGCTCGACCATGTAGAGGGATTGTTGAAGAAATTGGAATTGCCTTACCGTATTCTTTTGCTTTGCGGTGGCGACCAGAGCTTCACTTCTTCTATCTGCTACGACTTTGAAGTTTACAGCGAGGCACAGAAGCGTTGGCTTGAAGTTTCATCAGTATCTAACTTTGATAACTATCAGGCTAATCGTCTGCATTGCCGTTTCCGTCGTCAAGACACAAAGAAGATTGAGCTTTGCCACACCCTTAACGGCTCGGCATTGGCTTTGCCACGTATCGTAGCGGCAATATTGGAAAACAATCAGACTCCAGACGGCATTAAGGTGCCAAAGGCTCTCGTGCCTTACTGCGGATTTGAAATGATCGACGAAAAGACATTCTAATCCCGACCTTTCATTTCTATTTTATATGAAATATCTGAGGATAATGATTAAGCTCATTATCCTCTTACAGATAAAGACAAAAAACATTTATGAAAACATTGGTAATTAATCCTTTTCTAAACAGGGATTAATTACCAATTTAAAACAAAAAACCTAAACCATAACACGCTTTATGAACAAGATTATTCGCAAGGAGCAGTTTTCAGAGAAAGTGTATCTCTTTGAAATTGAAGCTCCGCTGATTGCAAAGAGTAGAAAAGCCGGAAACTTTGTTATCGTACGTATCGGAAAGAAAGGCGAGAGAATGCCTTTGACCATTGCCGATGCCGACATAGAAAAAGGAACTATCACTATCGTAGTGCAGAAAGTGGGTCTGTCGTCAGTGAAGCTGTGCTCACTTAATGTAGGCGATTATATCACAGATGTGGTCGGACCATTGGGAAATCCTACACATATAGAGAATTTCGGCACTGTAGTCTGCGCTGGAGGTGGTGTGGGAGTCGCTCCTATGCTGCCAATAATAAAGGCATTGAAAGCTGCTGGCAACAGAGTGCTTTCTGTTATTGCAGGTCGCTCAAAAGACTTGATAATCCTTGAGGATGAAGTGCGCGAAAATTCTGACGAGACAATAATAATGACCGACGACGGAAGCTATGGCGAGAAAGGCGTAGTAACCATCGGCATTGAAAAGCTGATAAACCAAGAGCACATCGACAAGGTGTTTGCGATAGGTCCTCCTATAATGATGAAGTTCTGCTGTCTGCTCACACAGAAATACAACATTCCTACAGATGTTTCGCTAAATACCATTATGGTAGACGGCACAGGAATGTGTGGCGCTTGCCGACTGACAATCGGGGGAAAGACAAAATTCGTCTGCATTGACGGCCCTGAATTTGACGGCGCGCTCGTAGACTGGGATGAGATGTTTAAGCGCATGGGCACATTCAAGCGTGCAGAACAGGAAGAAATGGAGCATTTCGAGGAGCACATGGCTAATGTGGAAGAAAGCATAAGCAACGCTAAGACTGGTAGCATCAGCATGGACGTAGAGCCAACCAACGACTCAATGGAAATGCTCACCGACAGAAACGCTCCTTGGCGCGATGCGCTGAGAAAGAGCATGAAAGGCAAAGAGCGCACACAGATAGAGCGTGTGATTATGCCGGAACTTGACCCTACCTATCGCGCGACGACGAGAACGGAAGAAGTAAACAAGGGACTGACAAAGGAAATGGCACTCCTCGAAGCAAAACGCTGTCTTGACTGCGCAAAAGCGGGATGCGTGGAGGGTTGCCCAGTAAACATCAATATCCCTTCATTCATCAAGAATATAGAGCGCGGACAATTCCTTGCGGCAGCTAAGGTGTTGAAGAACACCTCCGCCCTACCTGCCGTCTGCGGTAGAGTTTGCCCTCAGGAGAAGCAATGCGAAAGCAAATGTATTCACTTGAAGATGGGCGAAAAGCCTGTAGCCATAGGCTATCTTGAACGCTTCGCTGCCGACTTTGAACGCGAGAGCGGCAATATCTCACTACCAGAAATTGCTCCAAGCAACAATATCAAGATTGCCGTTGTTGGCTCTGGTCCATCAGGATTGAGTTTCGCAGGCGATATGGCAAAACGAGGATATGACGTACATGTGTTTGAAGCACTCCACGAGATAGGTGGTGTCTTGAAATATGGTATTCCAGAGTTCCGTCTGCCTAACAAGATTGTAGACGTGGAGATTGACAACCTGAAAAAGATGGGAGTTCATTTCCAGACAGACTGTATTGTGGGCAAGACAATAAGCGTAAACGAATTGGAGGAAGACGGCTTCAAAGGTATCTTTGTAGGTTCGGGCGCAGGTTTGCCTAACTTCATGAATATTGAGGGTGAAAACTTTATCAACATCATGTCGAGCAACGAATATCTCACTCGTGTAAACCTCATGGACGCTGCCAACCCAATATCAGACACTCCTATGAATATAGGCAAGAAAGTGCTTGTAGTGGGAGGCGGAAACACAGCCATGGACTCATGCCGCACGGCAAAACGACTGGGCGCTGACGTGACATTGGTTTATCGTCGTTCAGAAGCAGAAATGCCGGCACGCCTTGAAGAGGTGAAGCACGCGAAGGAGGAAGGTATCAAATTCCTTACTCTCCACAATCCTATAAAATATCTTGCCGACGAAAATGGTGCTGTATGCGCTGCCGTATTGCAGAAGATGCAGTTGGGCGAACCCGATGCAAGCGGACGACGCAAGCCGGAGCCTATTCCTGGCGCGACAGTCACATTAGATGTAGACCAAGTGATTGTGGCAGTAGGCGTTTCTCCTAATCCGCTTGTGCCAAAGTCGATTGAAGGCTTGGAACTTGGCAAGAAGAACACTATCGTGGTAAACGAAAATATGCAAAGCAATCGCAGCGACATCTATGCAGGTGGCGACATTGTGAGGGGCGGAGCTACAGTGATTCTTGCCATGGGCGACGGTCGCCGAGCAGCTGAGAGCATGGACGCTGCGTTACATAACAAGAAACAATAAGTCTTTATTATAAGACAACGATTAAAGGATAACACAAAAAGAACTATATTATTTATGCAAATAAATAGAAACATAATATGCTCAGCATCACTCATTCTCGCCTCACTTATATTAGGTGGGAATGAGTGCTATGCACAAAAGCGTAAGGCCAAGGTAGTAAAGAAAGTAGTGAAGAAAGAAACCAACCCTATTTATGAAAGCATGTTGCGCTCTACGGCAAAGATTGTTTTCATAGACAGCGTTGTGGTAGACAAGCACGACTTTCTGAAAGCCATTCCTCTAAGCAAGGAACTTGGCACTATCGAAGGCGATGGCTGCATAATGAGCCACACCAATGAGTTTGACAATCATCGCATTTTCACTTCCGGCGACAGCATTAATGGTTATCATCTGTATGTAGCCGACAAAGTAGGCAAAGAATGGAGTAAACCAAGAAAAGTTTTAGCCGACGACAGCGAATTTACGGATAACTCCTACCCTTTCCTTATGTCTGACGGAATAACCATATTGTTTTCTGCGAAAAGCAAGAAAGCAATCGGAGGTTTCGACATCTTCATGACAAGATACAATACCAGCGAAGGCACTTTCTATGAGCCAGAAAACTATGGTCTACCTTTCAACTCCACAGGCAACGACTATTTCCTTGCCATAGACGATTTAAACTCTTTGGGATGGCTTGTCACCGACAGACGACAACCGGAAGGCAAAGTCTGCGTCTACACCTTTGTACCTACCACAACACGCGAAGGATATAGCGGTGAAGAGATTACAGACAAAGAGCTGAAAGGATTTGCCGACATCAGCAGCATACGCTCAACATGGCGTTTCGGCAATCAGCCAGCTGCGATAAAGCGTCTTGCTAATCTGAAAAAACATAATTCAGAAAAAAACACTGCCGCAAATGATATTAACTTCGTAATCAACGACAACATAGTATATCATTCTGTCGCTGATTTCAGACAAGGCATTAATCGCGCGAAATATAATGAAATTGTAAGTTTAAAGAAAGAGAATTATAATCTTTCCGCTGAGCTTGAAAATCTGCGCAACGCCTATCATAACGCAAGCAACAAAAAAGCTCT
This sequence comes from Prevotella sp., assembly GCA_024682415.1. GTDB lineage: Bacteria > Bacteroidota > Bacteroidia > Bacteroidales > Bacteroidaceae > Prevotella. The sequence goes on along the minus strand of JAIKZG010000042.1, from coordinate 57,704 downwards.
CTCCACTCGCATCCTCTCATGCGAACGCCGACTATCTGCCAACAGAGCTAAGATAAAAACATTAGAAAAGGAAATAAGGAAAAGCGAAATGCTATAAAGCAACAAAAAAGTCGCAGATTTATTAAAACCTGCGACTTTTATTATATAGATTTGCTTTGATTATTTCTTAAAGAAATCCTTAACAGCCTCATTAGGAACCATCTGCTCATCGAATACATAAGCACCGGTCTTAGGGCTCTTTACCATCTTGATAACCTTTGTATAAGCGCGACCATCCATTGAACCTTCGTGGAGGGTAGCGACCGCTTTCTTTACCATATCAGTATAGTTTTAAATGGGTTTATTACTTAATCTCCTTGTGAAGAGTCATCTTCTTGAGGATTGGGTTGTATTTCATCAACTCGAGACGCTCAGCAGTGTTCTTACGATTCTTAGTAGTAACGTAACGGCTTGTGCCTGGCATACCACTATTCTTCATCTCAGTGCACTCGAGGATAACCTGTACTCTGTTGCCTTTAGCTTTCTTTGCCATGATTATTAATCTCCTATAACTTTAATGTCCTTCCAGTCGCAATAACCCTTAGCTACAGCCTGCTTGAGGGCAGCGTCGAGTCCGACCTTATTAATAAGACGAAGACCAGCAGCGCTAATCTTCAAGCTAATCCAGCAGCCTTCCTCTACATAGTAGAACTTCTTGCTGAAGAGGTTCACGTCGAAGCTGCGCTTTGTATGGTGCTTTGAGTGAGATACGTTGCATCCCAACTGAGCTTTCTTTCCCGTAATTTGACAAATCTTAGACATTTCTATCTTTGCTTTTACCGTTAATTGATAATTATTCCAAACAGGGTGCAAAATTACATTTTTTTCTCGATTTAGCAAAGTTTTATCAAAGTATTCATTTCTCATCATAATGTTTTTAATGTTTTTTATAGAAAAAGAAATAATAACAAAGCGATTGAATACCAACAGAATAAAAAGAAAATAATAGCCAATTTTCAATATCCATTGAAATTCATTTTAACGCTCTTTTCATTGCTATATTTCGGAATACATTGTATATTTACATCGCTAAACAGAAGTTTTAATAATATGGATTGGATTTTAATATTAATTATAGCCGTTTGGATACAATTAAAATATAACGATATGAAAGAACGCTATGAGAAAAAAGAACATGAGCGCAAGCAAAGAGAAGCACTTGAGGCTGATAAAACAGACATTGACCCCATTACGGGTAATTTTACCAGCAAAAGCGATGGAATGAGATATGATTCTTATGGTGTACTTATTGGGATAGCAAAGAAAAAAGATAAAAAATCACCAACTGGAGAAGTTGTGAGAGAAACATTAAAGGATATCCTCCCCTTAGTTTCATTATTGGAAATATCCAATCAATATTGGGTATTTGCGCATGAAATATACGACAAGCTAAATGATGTAGACAACAAAACTAAGTTTACAGAACAAGAGATAAAAGAATTGCGCAAGGCACTATACGATATATCTAAGCGTATAACTAAAGCCGCCGATTTGTTGTATATCAGATAAAAAACGGATAATCTACAAATGTAAATTATCCGTTAGACAGTTGCGGAGGCAGGACTCGAACATGCGACCTCCAGGTTATGAGCCTGGCGAGCTACCAACTGCTCCACTCCGCGATGTTAATTATTCAAATAAGTTTGGTAGTTGATTACCGTTATTCCTTATTTGCGAGTGCAAAGGTATAGCTATTTTTTCAATCCTGCAAATATTTCTTGTTTTTTTTTGCGCTTTCGGATAAAAAAACTAATTTTGCACACGAAAGAGTGACTGCGCAATACAGTTACACCTATTTATATATTATTTTGGAGGTTAATCGATGTCGATATCTAAAACGAGACAAAAGCTGGTAGACGTAGCAAGACAGCTGTTCGCAAAGAACGGTATTGCCAACACCACAATGAACGATATTGCTAACGCATCTGGTAAAGGTCGCCGAACACTATATACTTATTTTAATAGCAAGGACGACATTTATTATGCAGTGATAGAATCGGAGCTGGAACGTCTTTCCGACATGCTTGACGAAGTGGCGTCTATGAAAATACGTCCTCTTGACAAGATAATAGAGTTGATATACACCCACCTGAGCATGATAAGAGAAACCGTGATAAGAAACGGAAATCTGAGAGCGGAATTCTTCCGCAATATCTGGATGGTGGAGAAAGTAAGGAAACGCTTTGACGAAGACGAGATAGAGCTTTTCCGCAAAGTCTATGAAAAAGGAAAAGCCGACGGAGAATTTGATATCGACGATGTAGACCTCGTGGCAGATATTACCCACTATTGTATTAAAGGACTGGAAGTGCCTTTCATCTATGGACGTTTAGGCCATGGATTGACAGAGGAAAGCAGTAAGCCATTGGTGGCAAAAGTGGTTTACGGCGCACTTGGCAAGGCAAATAAGAAATAGAAATAATAACTATATTAAAAACATATAAGAAAATGGGATTATTAACAGGTAAGACAGCGCTTATCACAGGTGCTGCACGCGGTATTGGCAAAGCCATCGCATTGAAGTTCGCCGAAGAAGGCGCAAACATCGCATTCACCGACCTTACTATCGATGAGAACGGCAAGGCAACAGAAGCTGAGATTGCAGCTAAGGGCGTAAAAGCAAAGGGCTATGCCAGCAACGCGGCAAACTTTGAGCAGACCACAGAAGTTGTAAACCAGATTAAGGAAGAATTCGGTTCTATCGACATATTGGTAAACAACGCCGGAATCACAAAAGACGGCCTTATGCTCCGCATGACAGAGGCACAGTGGGATGCTGTTATCGCTGTAAACTTGAAGAGCGCATTCAACTTCATCCACGCCTGCACACCTATCATGATGCGTCAGCGTGGCGGTTCTATCATAAACATGGCTTCTGTAGTAGGCGTTCATGGAAACGCAGGCCAGTGCAACTATGCAGCTTCTAAGGCTGGTCTTATCGCTTTGGCTAAGAGTATCGGTCAGGAGATGGGTCCTAAGGGCGTACGCGCTAACGCAATCGCTCCAGGCTTCATCGACACCGCAATGACACAGGCTTTGCCTGACGACATCCGCAAGGAATGGATCAAGAAGATTCCATTGCGTCGTGGCGGAACTACTGAGGACATCGCTAATGTAGCTACATTCTTGGCTTCTGACTTGTCAAGCTATGTAAGCGGTCAGGTGATCCAGGTTGATGGTGGTATGAACATGTAATCTTGAGAAATGAAGGTAGTCTACGAAGACAATCACATCATAATCGTTTATAAAGAGGCAGGAGAAATCGTGCAGGGCGACAAAACCGGCGATAAGCCTCTTAGTGAGACGGTGAAAGATTATATCAAAGAGACGCGCCACAAGCCGGGGAATGTTTTCCTCGGCGTGGTGCATCGCTTGGATAGACCTGTAGCCGGACTCGTTATGTTTGCTTTAACATCTAAGGCATTAACCCGACTGAACAACATGTTCAGAAACGGAGAAATACACAAAACATATTGGGCGATAACAAAAAATCGCCCGAAAATAAAAGCCGCAACTCTCACCAACTGGATTGTGAGAAACGAAGACAAGAATAAGAGTTATGCTTACGACAGAGATATGCCTAACTCGAAAAAGGCGATATTGAAATATCGCATAGCAGGCGGCACAGACAACTACACGCTTATAGAAGTGAATCTGCTCACTGGGCGTCATCATCAGATACGCTGCCAGTTGTCGCATATGGGTTGTCCTATTAAAGGCGACTTAAAATATGGTTCACCCCGAAGCAATCCCGACGGCAGCATTTCATTATTGTCACATAAAGTGGAATTCATACATCCTGTTTCAAAGAAAACAATAGTATTGGAATCTCCCCTACCCGATGACAATCTGTGGAAAGCTATAGCTGAAACAGCTGAACACGAATAAAAAGATATAACGAAACAGGGCAAACACTTGCTTTTTTGAATAAAAAGTAGTAAGTTTGTATTACTGAAAACAGTTTTTACTAAAACTTACCCAGAGCCCCTATTTTGTTATGGACACAAATAAAAAGAAACTTATATATTGGAGCATGGGCATTGCCTTTGCTCCTTTTATTATAATATTACTACTCGCCGTAGCAATATACATTCCCCCGATACAGAATTTTGTAGTAAAGCAAGTGGCATCTTACGCTTCTAAAGAAACTAAGATGGACATCCGCGTGAAAAGCGTGAATCTCGTTTTCCCTCTGAAACTCGGAATAAACGGAATGAGCGCGATAAAGCAGAACGATAGTCTGCCACAGATAAAAGACACAGTGGCAAACATTCATCAGGCCGTTGCGGAAATACAGCTATTGCCACTATTCAACAAAAAGATAGAAATTGACAGATTGGAATTCAACAAAATGAGTTTCAACACCACCAATTTCATTCATGAGGCACGAGTAAAAGGGCATGTAGGGCTGCTTGCCATAGAAGCCCACGGAATAGACTTAGGCAAAGAACTCATAAGAATAAACAATGCTGAACTGAAAGACGCTAACATAGATGTTGCATTGAGCGACACCGTGAAGGAAGACACTACGGAAAGCGAGAATTTCTGGAAGATATATGCTGAAAAGCTAAATATAGAGCGCACAAAAGCAACCATTCACATGCCCGGCGACACCATGCGAATAGCTGCATACATGGGCAAGACTTATGCCGCCAACGGATTTTTCAACTTATACAAAGGATTATATAAGGTGAAATCTTTTGCATGGAAAGACGGCACGCTAAATTACGACAACGTATATAAAGGCACCACCAAAGGATTAGACTATAACCACCTGGCGCTGAGCAATATAAATATAGGCTTGCGGAATATATACTATCTTGCTCCGCAACTTAGCCTCAACCTCACGTCATGCTCTTTTGAGGAGAAAAGCGGAATAAAAGTAAGCCAGCTGCAAGGACTCGTAGCGATGGATTCACTATCTCTGAAGTTGCCACAACTTAACTTCAGAACGCCGGAATCAAATCTCACAGCAAAGGTAAATCTGAATTTTAATGCCTTTGCCGACAAGAATCCGGGCAAATTCGACATCACGCTGCATGGAAGCTTCGGCAAGCAAGACTTAATGATGTTTATGGGCGATATGCCAAGCGACTTCCGCAAAGCATGGCCTAACTACCCTCTTGATGTAGACGGAGTGGTAAAAGGCAATCTCAGGCATGCCGATTTTGCCGGGCTGAACATAAAATTACCAACAGCATTCCAGATAAAGACCAACGGATTTATAAACAACATTACAGACACAAAACGCCTGAGCGCGAACGTAGATGTAAACGCAAAAACGTATAATCTTGACTTTATTTCCTGCCTTTTAAGCAAGGAGATAAAGCAGACCGTGAACATTCCAAACGGAATAGGATTTGATGGAAACATAAAAGCTGACGGCAACAGCTACGCTTCTGTTTTCACTCTCATGCAAGGCAAAGGAAAAATCAGCGGCAAAGCAAGCATAAATGCTGACAAAATGATTTACAATGCCGACTTAAATGCCACAGCTTTCCCTATACAAGCGTTTTTGCCAAGAATGGGACTGCGCCCATTCAGCGGAACATTTGCCGCCAACGGAGCTGGCACAGACTTTTTAAAGGGCAACGCAAAGCTAAAGGCCAATGCCAACGTGAAAAGTTTCGGCATGAGCGGTTATGATTTCAGTAATATAAAACTATATGCCAACATCGGCAACCGAAAAGCACATATAAATCTCGACAGCAAAAACAAGCTGCTCAAAGGCACAGTTACATTAGACGCTCTGATAAATCCTAAACGCGTTCTTGCCACGCTTGGATGTGATATCACCAACATAGATTTATATAATCTGCATATCACCTCCACACCAATAGTGGCGGCTCTCTGCGGACATATTGACGCAGAAACCGACATGAAGGAAACTTACATAGTGAAAGGACGTATAGGCGATGTTGCCGTTTTAGACTCAAATAAGCTATATAGACCAGAAGATGACATCGTGCTCGATATTCTGACACGCCGAGATACTACTCACGCGATAATAGACTGCGGAGATTTCCGTCTAAACATGGACGCTCACGGAGGATACAAAAAGCTGATGAGCATCGGTAATAAATTCGTAAACGAGATTAACCGCCAGATAGACAAACGCTATATTGACCAGGCTCTGCTGAGAAAAAATCTTCCCATTGCTCATATAGCATTAAATACAGGCAGTGAAAATTTTATTTGCAGAGTGCTTAAAAAATATGGCTACAGCATAAACAATGCCGACATGGACTTAACGTCATCTCCTATTGGCGGACTTAACGGATGGCTTGAAATAAACGCCCTTAACGCCAGCGGCATTCAGCTTGACACGATACGACTAAGGTTAGCGTCTGACGCCAACGAAATGACATATCAGGCACAGATACGCAACAACAAAAAGAATCCACAATATGTGTTTAATGCTCTTTTCAATGGTGGAATCCACGAGCACGGAACATATCTCAATGGAAAGATATACGACGCAAGAAACAGACTCGGCATATCAACGGGGCTTTCAGCGTCGATGGAAGAACACGGCATTCGCGTAACGATGACCGACACCAAACCGATATTGGGATATAAGCAATTTAGCATAAACGAGGATAATTATGCTTTTCTCGGTGACGATAAGCGAGTGTCGGCTAACTTAAAGATGATTGCCGACGACGGCACAGGCGTGCAGATTTATACTGACGACACCAACACCGACGCTTTGCAAGACGTGACCATAGGACTACACAAATTTGAATTAGAGAAGATAACTGCCGTAATACCTTATATGCCAAAGATATCGGGAACTATGGACGGTGATTTCCACTTAATACAAACTCCAGAAAACATAACCGTTTCTACTGCCATAAACATAAACAAGATGGTGTATGAAGGCAGCGCGATGGGAAATGTAGGCACGGAATTTGTTTATATGCCAAAGAACGATGGCACACATCATGTAGACGGCTATCTTACCGTGAACAACGATGAAGTGGCATATCTAAAAGGCACTTACGACTCTAAAGGCGAAGGCAACCTTGATGCCACGCTGACAATGGCACGCACTCCACTGTCGCTGATAAACGGATTCATACCCGACAAATTAATCGGACTGAAAGGATATGGCGAAGGCGAGCTGAGCGTGAAAGGCTCATTAAGCAAGCCACAGGTGAACGGTGAAATTTATCTTGACTCTTCTTATCTCGTAAGCGAGCCTTACGGCGTAGAGCTAAGATTTGACAACGACCCAGTGCGCATTGTGGGAAGCAATCTTCTTTTTGAGAATTTTGAAATGTATTCTCACAACGACCAGCCTCTCACCTTGTCTGGCGCATTAGACTTCTCCGACCTCAACAGAATGATGCTCAACCTCAGAATGCGCGCACGCAATTTCCAGATAATCGACGCGAAGGAAAACAGACGCTCCGAAACATTCGGAAAGGCCTTTGTGAATATATACGCGATGATAAACGGCCCTATAGACAACTTGATGATGAGAGGAAGGCTCGATGTGCTTGGCTCTACTGATATGACCTACATAATGCGCGACACACCAATATCTACTGATAATCAATTGGAAGGTCTGGTAACATTCGTAGACCCGAGAGATACTTTCAACGACGACGTAACACGTCCGCCACTTTCTGGTTTCAATATGGACCTTTCGCTGAGTATAGACGAGGGAGCGCATATCATTGCGCAGCTTAATGCCGAAAAGACCAACTATATTGACCTCGAAGGCGGAGGCGACCTGCGACTGCAATATTATCAGAACGACTTGCGACTTACAGGAAAATACACCCTCAACAATGGCGAGATGAAATACTCTCTGCCTGTAATTCCGCTTAAAACATTTGCCATACAAGACGGAAGCAGTGTGGAATTTACAGGCGACCCAATGAATCCGAAACTGAATATCACAGCAACGGAAACTTCCAAATCGTCTATCGGAACAGGCAATGCAGCGCGACAAGTGAAATTTGAATGCGGAGTGAAAATTACAAAGACGCTGAAAGATATGGGACTGGAGTTCATAATCGATGCTCCAGAAGACCTCACTCTGCACAGTCAGCTTCAGTCGATGTCTACAGAAGAGCGAGGCAAGCTGGCAGTAGCAATGCTTACCACAGGCATGTATATGGCAGAAGAAAGCATGGGCTCATTCACCATGAACAGCGCATTGAGCGCATTCCTCAATAGCCAGATAAACAGTATCAGCAACAGCGCCATGCGCACTCTCGACCTTAGCTTCGGCGTAGACAACACCACCACGGCTACAGGCGACATTCAGACAGACTATTCATTCAAATTCGCGAAACGATTCTGGAACAACCGCCTTAGAATAGTAGTGGGAGGAAAACTTTCCACAGGCTCTGACGCGCCAAACGACAATAACACGTTCTTCGACAATATTACATTTGAATATCGTCTTTCTGACACATCTAACAAATACATCAACGTGTTCTACAACCGCAACAGCTACGATTGGCTCGAAGGCAACATTGAGGAATTCGGAGCAGGTTTTATGTGGCGTAGAAAGCTGCAACACTTCAATGAGATATTCAAATTCAAAACCAAAAGCGACATCATCGCGCCAAGAGACACCACCAAGAAGAAATAAGGATTAAGTATTAAATGGTAAAGTTTACCTTAATCATTTTAAATAATATAAGGTAAGCCCTATCCTTAATCACTTTTATCACCTTAATTAAATAATAAAAAAAGTGCTTTAGCTCTCATCAAAGAACTAAAGCACTTTATCATGTCAGCTAATTATATAATGTTATATTTTTCTTTGTTTTCCAGAAAATCTTATTTATTGTTGCCATCCACCTGAACAGCGAAATAAGCCTTTCTGCCTGTAGGCCATACGCCCTTGATATACAATACAGGGTCTTTGCTTGTAGAAGCAGCCTTTACCACTTCCTGCAAATCGTTGATGGTCTTCATTGTCTTGTCGTTCACCTCAAGAATGATAAATCCACGGCTGATACCGGCATCCTTCAATACGCCGTTATTCACCTTGATTACCTCAAGACCTGAACCGATATGCAATGTTTCTTTCTGAGCTGCCGTTACAGGACGGAAGTTACCGCCAAGTACATCCATATCTACAGGCTTTACAACGCTTGTGTTGCCCTGAGCATTCTTTAATGTCACGGTCTTTGTCACCTTATGCTTATTGCGCATATAGCCGATAGTAATCTTATCGCCCGGGCGCTTATTGAATACCACTTCCTGCAACTCGCTCATCTTGGTAACTTCCTTGCCGTCTACAGAAACGATTACGTCGCCTTCCTTCAATCCTGCAGCAGCACCGGCACCCTCTTCGTCTACCTTTGCCACATAGATACCATCGTTAGTGCCATAATCTTTCACTTCCTTGCCTTGCTCCTTCTGAGCATCCTTATATTTCAGCAAGTCCATGCCCTGAATGCCAAGCAGAGCGCGCTGCACAGTGCCATATTTCTTCAAGTCGTCGATTACCTTATTCATAAGAGTGGTAGGAATAGCAAATCCGTAACCGCTGTAAGAACCGGTCTGTGAATATATCATGGCATTGATACCTATAAGTTCACCCTTTGTGTTTACGAGCGCACCGCCAGAGTTGCCAGGGTTGATTGCCGCATCGGTCTGAATAAATGATTCCACACCATTTGCGCCTATGCTGCGGGCCTTAGCGCTTACGATACCTGCCGTAACAGTAGAGTTAAGATTGTAAGGACAACCTACTGCGATAACCCACTCGCCTATCTGCAAATCATCTGAATTACCTATAGGCAATGTAGGCAGATTCTTTCCATCTATCTTGATAAGAGCCAAGTCGGTAGTCTTATCCGTACCGATGATGCGCGCTGAATACTCACGGTTATCAGTCAAAGTAACTGTCAATTCATCAGCGTCAGCAACAACGTGATTGTTGGTTACGATATAACCATCTGAAGATATAATCACGCCTGAGCCAGTAGCCTCCTTCTTAGGAGTCTGCATTTTCTGTTTGCGAGAGCCGTTCCCTTGGTTAGGATTGCCAAAGAAGCCAAACGGATCGCCGAAGAAATCAGCAAACGGATCTTGCACTTCCACTTCGCGCACCTTTGAATTTTGCACATATTTAATATGAACAACGGCAGGCACTGCCTTCTTTGCCGCAAAAGTTAAATCGACTGGCTGACCAGCAACAGCTGCCGGAGCCTCAGACGCGCATGCCTGGTAGAAAGCACCACCCGACAAGGCCAAACTTGCAACGCAAACAGCTGTAAGAGCATACTTTTTTACTTGTTTCATATTCTATCTGTTTTGGTTTTTACTTTCAATTCGTTCTTTATTAATTGTATGTTTTTTCGACTGCAAATATAGAAGCAAATATTGTAATTGGGTAGAAATGTACAATATCTTTATTCCATTTTAACATTTCAGATTACTGGCTTAACGGCTCTTTAAATGTAGCTACATCTTTTTTACAATTGTTTTATTTTGAGGTAGGTTTAGTTAGTCGCGTCTTCATATTATTGCGTAGAGTTGTGCTGACTAATCTTGCTTTTAGGATTTCGCAGTAGAGTTGTGTAGGCGCACTAATAAAAAGAATTTGCTTACATACACAAATTCGCTATTCTACAAAACACATATTTTATAGAATATAAATCCTAAAAACGGCAATATTTTGGCTTTCACAGAATAATTTTCTGCATTTATCAAAATGTTTGCACATTATAGAAAAACTATATACCTTTGTATCGAAAATAATAGAGATTACTCAATTAATAATTGATTAGATTTATATCTTAGGAGAGAATTTACCTAATAGCGTGATAGATACAAACAGAGAGAGCCACATAAAAGGATTAGATTTAGGAGAGAGAAATGTTTACAATACGAATTTTGTTATACGTATTCAGAAATTATTTGAGAGAAGAAAAGCCCGATTTCCATTTTGGAAACCGAGCTTTTTTATTTTATTAGCCCATAGTCGCATAGCGTTTTAAGCACATATTATTCTTCCAAAAAAGATACCGGGCAATTAAAGGAAGGCCAAAAATCAAGAAAGACAATATCTATTGTATATTGCGTTAATAACAAATGCCAAAATTTGCCACATCTTAAAATGTGGCCACAAAAATACGCTGACGAAGCGCACATCTTGAAATGTGAGCATCAAAACACGCTGATGAACCCCACATCTTAAAATGTGGCCACAAAAATGCGCTGATGAAGCGCACATCTTGAAATGTGAGCATCAAAACACGCTGACGAAGCCCACATCTTGAAATGTGAACGCCAAAACACGCTGACGAAGCCCACATCTTGAAATGTGAACACCAAAATGCGCTGACGAACCCACATCTTGAAATGTGAACACCAAAACACGCTGACGAACCCCACATCTCAAAATGTGAACACCAAAACGCTGTGATGAACCGCACATCTTGAAATGTGAACACCAAAACACGCTGACGAAACGCACATCTTGAAATGTGAACAAAAAAATAGGGCACTCCCAATAGGCATGCCCCACTCTGAATATATTATTATAATTATTCTACAGGATACTCAAACTTGTCGCCAGTGGATTTCACATATTTATCTGCAAACGCATTTGGGAAACCAGGACGAGAAACTCTTGCGCCCAAACCTTCCGGAGTACGCAAGAACTTGCCATCCTTCTCCGGCTTAATAGCCATATCATTAAACTTAACGATGAGATAGAATGCCAACTGCTTCCAACGAGCAAGCATCTGCTGAGCCTTTGTGTTACTGTAGTTGTTAAGCAATGCCAAAGCCTCTGCCTTATTGTTTGCATAAAGAGCCTGTGCCTGTTTCTCGATATTAGGCTGCTCTGCGAAATAGCTGTTCTCAAGACTGTCGCGCACCTGCTTTAAAGATGGGAAAAGCTGGCTATATCGTGGATAGACCATGTTGCTCACCCAGTTGCACACCCAGAAAGCATTCTTCATTGAGAAAGTCAAAGCATCAGCACCCGGAGTGTTATAACATTCTGGCTGCGTAGTATTGCCACAATAGATAGGAGTATAGGCAATCATGTTGCCGTCGTCATTTCCAAACCACAACACGCCACCTATCTCGCGAGGAAGCCATGAGCGCATCTGAGCTACATAAGAAAAACCTGTCTGCTGAGTGCTTGTAGGACGCTCATTGAAGTATTTCTTGCCGTTATGAGTAAAGGTCAGAGGAGTAGGACGATAAGGCATTTGGTAAATACCGCCTCCCATATCTGCACTGTCAAGCGCAAGCGGAGTGTTCTCATAATGATCGCGCATGCATGCTTCTACATCCTGCACGCTCACTTTCTTGTTAGGAATAATCCAGAGAGGCATATCCTCAGCGTTCTTATCCTTGCCGATAGCCCAAGGAAGCCAACGAGTCATATCCTTGAAATGATTGAAGAATGACCATACACGGGCGTCACAGAAACGACGGCCTTCAAAATCAGGCTTTGCATAAGTCATTTTCCAATTAAAATCAGAATCCTTTCCGCTAAACCAACCTTTAGAACGCGCAAACTTTACAACATTCTTGCTATAAAGCACATTCTTTTTATCCTTCATATTGAATTTGCCGATACGGCTCTGGTTAGCATGCGCGCAAACGGCATTATCTGGAATACGCATAGCGACCCATACTACAGCTTTTGAGCCTGCTCCGCATCCCATCATTTCCATAATCCAAGCTTCATTGGCATCACAGATGGTAAAGGTTTCGCCCTCTGAACAGTAGCCATAAGTTTCAGCAAGAGTCGTCATCACATGGATTGCCTCACGAGCGGTTTTTGAACGCTGAAGAGCGATGTGCATAAGTGAGCCATAATCGATAACGCCTGTAGTATCAACCATTTCCTCACGTCCGCCATAAGTCGTTTCACCTATCGTAACCTGATATTCATTAATATTGCCGATTACATTATATGTATAAGGAGCTTCTGGAATAGAACCATGAAAAACATTTGTATCGTAATCATATATTTTACGCACCTCGCCTTTCTTATGGCTTCCTGCCGCCCAATGATTCAACTTGGTAAACATGCCATAATCATCGGCATTATAGGTGCAGATGACGGAACCATCGGCACTTGCGCCTTTGCCTACGATAAAATTAGTGCAGGCATCAGCACTCTGAAACGACGCTGCAACAAGGGCAGCAATTAAAAATGCTTTTTTCATAAGTTACTTTAATGTTGTGTTTACAAGACTCTTTACTATATCTGTCTTATAATCTCTTCTAATATTTAAATTGAGTCTTAAATTCTCGCTTATTTCCGCAGTTATCCTCGGCAACGAAACGGAATGTATGTATTTTGCCTGTTTTATGTATCGGCATTAAAGATAAATCGCAACGATACCATGGGCTTTTCGGCACTTCCTCAAACACCATGAACTTGCCATCCACATAACCGGCAAATTTTCTTACGCCCGATTCATTGTCAATGATACCCATCTTTATTTCTTTGCGAGTGCCCCACCCCTCTATATTCACAGCGTTAAGACGGGGAGCTTCCGCATCACGTTTCACACAATAAGTAGCGCCCAAATCACGAGCCTTACCCACAACATAGCCATTCTGATATATTCCATCGCAATAATGAGAAATACCATTATTGCCCTCTATATATAGCTGTCGCGGATTGCTTACATTCTTATTTTTCAAACGGATTGCGATACGAGCATAATGAAACATAGGCGTGCTTACAGGCATAAGTCGATATTCATCGCTAAGTCCTCCCTCCACATGCTTAACAACAGGTCGGAGGACAACATTATCAGCCAAATAGCCACGACCTACGGATAGCGACATTCCTAAATAATTGAACACATTCGGTCTGTTCCAATAAAGCGTAAACAGAGGATGCGAAAGCGCTCTTTTATGAAACGCTGTTTTGCGTGCCGTAACCACAAACGTATATACAGACTTATTGCCTTTATAATCAGTGAGCACATATTTCATGTTATAATCACGCTCCTGATTAAAATCTATTATTCCTCGGTTTTCATTAGTCTGAAATATAGGGAGCGTGACACCCGGTCGCAAAAACGAGCGCATATACCACACTCCATAACGCATATAATGCTCATAATCGCCCCATGCGTTTACTTGCATATTCTCAGTAGACGGAATACGTGTCGTTTCACTTGAAAATTGTAGTTTCCCATCAACAAAAAATTCTACTTTTCGCACTCCCAGACGATTATATGTCACCTCGGAATAATCATTCGCCCATAGGGCAAAGCCCACTTTGCCCCAAGCATAAAATCTGCGTGTAAGATTATGACCGGCAAAACCAAAACTTTGCTTATCCGCTCCATTGCAGAATGTACCTTCCCCTTCCTGTGGATAAACCATAAAGCCATGAGCCATCGGCGCTAAATGATCAGCTACATACGAACCTAAAAAATCCAATGGATCGAGCATATCCCAGGAACGAGTATCGTGAATCTCAAGATGAAGATGCGGTGCCTGCGAAGAACCTGTATTACCGCTAATCGCAACTAAATCACCACGAGAAATAGGCAAATCTGTAGGACGAAACTTTACCATTCCGCCATTTTGTCTGTGCTTATACTGCCATGCGCGAGCCATAGCAGCGATACGTGGAGCAAATGCCTTAAGATGGCAATATTGACTTGTCGTGCCGTTAGTATGGCATATATAAAGAGCATTGCCGTAGCCACCTATACCCATCGACACGGCTGCAACATAGCCATCAGCAACAGAAAAAAGAGGCTTTCCCTCTGCCTGCCCTGTCTTTATGTCTATACCACCATGAAAATGATTAGGACGTGGCTCTGCGTAGTTGCCCGCCAAACTAATAGGATAGTGGACGGGCGAACTAAATACCAAAGACGCTGTTAGCAATAATGCCGTTAGCATGCCTTAAAGCTCAAATCGAGTCCTTTAACTGAATGTGTAAGAGCACCTACGCTGATAAAATCTACGCCCTGCTCCGCATAATCACGAATTGTATCAAATGTAATTCCACCGCTTGACTCCACTTCAAAACGATGATTGATAATATCTACAGCTTTCTTTGTATCTGCTACGCTGAAATTATCAAGCATTACGCGATTAACGCCACCATTGTCGATAACTTGCTGAAGCTCATCAAAATCACGAACCTCAATCTCTATCCTCAAATCCAGATTATTCTTCTTCAAATAATCATGGCAACGATTGATTGCATTGTTTATTCCACCAGCGAAATCAATATGGTTGTCCTTCAACAAAATCATATCAAAAAGACCAATACGATGGTTCATACCACCGCCAATCTTTACAGCCTGCTTTTCGAGAATACGCATACCAGGCGTTGTCTTACGGGTGTCAAGCACATGAGCACCAGTACCAGCAATGCGCTCTACATATTTGTTAGTCATTGTAGCGATACCGCTCATACGCTGCATAATATTGAGCATCAAACGCTCTGTCTGCAACAAGCTACGAGTTTTACCGCTGACAACAAACGCGATATCACCTGGCTTCACATGCGCGCCATCGTTGATGAAAATCTCCATTTTAAGATCTTTATCAAAACGCGCAAACACTTTCTTAGCGAGTTCTACACCTGCGAGAATTCCTTCTTCCTTAACGAGCAGATGAGATTTGCCCATAGCATCATCAGGAATGCAACAAAGGGTTGTATGATCACCATCACCGATATCCTCAGCAAAAGCCAAGTCAATAAGTCTATCTTCTAATTCGTCTACTGTATACATTGTTTTAACTTTTTAATTCATTATTCTTTTCCCATTTTGATAGGCAGTAAGTCCTTCTTCCTCACGCATTACTTCTATTGTTCCGCCAAACCACTCTACCATCGGCAGCTCATCGCGAAACTCATAATAGTTTACCACAAAGTCGTTCATGATTTCCACAACAGCCTGATGAAGAATATCTCCATTAGGCAACACGATTTCATGAACACCTATCCTACGCAATTCATCCATAACCACAGATTATTTCATTGGCATAGGACGCGCTCCCATCGGCAACATACCACCTGGCGGCACGGTCTGCGGCATCGGACGATTTGATTTGTCTGCCACCGAATCAGATGAACTTCCCAATTCAGAAGGCGACTTATAGTTACTGCGATGCATTCTAATGAGGTTTACATTATATATCACCATCATCTGCAATGTGGTAAGCGACTGGACATCACCTAACGAATTGCCACTACCGAGCATAAACAAGCAACGCACTGATTTTAAACCCAATTTATTATCATCAAATATTCTGAGAGTGTAATCACTTGAAGAAGAAACGGTTACTACTTGCTGTGCCGTGCTGTCATTTTTAAATGTCACAGCCAACACTACCGTACCATTACGCGAACCATCCTGCTGAATAAACGAAGACTGGAAAGAAAGGATTATGCCATCGCCCTTATGATAAGACGTATCACAGTCTAATGCAAAAGACTGCATATTAAAAGGTGAATATCTGTTTAGCACGAATGCCTTCGGCCCTGTCCAAACACTTGCCGTGTCACCATTCAAATCATCAGAAGAAGTTCCTCCGAGCTGAGCTATAGATATACCTTGCGCCTGAGCTTCCTTGCTCAAACGATCGGCAAGCGATTCATATATTTTGTGCATACTGTCTGTATGTCGCATATAATACACCATTGAGGAATCAAATTCAGCCTCACTCACCTCATGCTTTTTCAATACTGCCAGTTTATACACTCTGGAAGTAATAGTATCAGTCTGATTAAGTCCTGCCATTCCCTGTGCAATATGATAGTCATAAAGAATGTCCTCCATATCATCAGGCTGAATTATATCACTTGGCGTTGATGGCTTACACGATGTCAATGATAAAACAATGCCAACGATACAAACAAATATTGAAATCGCTTTCTGCTTCATTTTATATTTATAATTCGTTACTTTTTCTTTTAAACACATCACCTATATCTTCCAAATCCTTACGGAAGAACAAGAACAAACAGACGATGCCACAACTTATACAAGCATCGGCAAAATTAAAGACAGGCGAAAAAAATATAAACTCATTACCGCCCCAGACAGGCACCCATTCTGGCCATGTCGTCACAATAAGCGGGAAATAAAACATATCTACCACCTTGCCCTGTAAGAAAGAAGAATAGCCCTCACCAAAAGGAACTAATTGAGATACAGAGAAAGGCGTTGAACTATCGAAAATGAGCCCATAAAACATAGAGTC
This sequence comes from Prevotella sp., assembly GCA_024682415.1. Lineage (GTDB taxonomy): Bacteria > Bacteroidota > Bacteroidia > Bacteroidales > Bacteroidaceae > Prevotella. The sequence goes on along the minus strand of JAIKZG010000042.1, from coordinate 40,481 downwards.
AATAATATTGCCCATCGCGCCTGCGATAATCACCGAAAGACATATTACATAAGAAGTGCGATGATCAGGCTTACGCACCACTCTGTATATATAATAGCCTATGAAAGAAACCGCAACGATACGAAATAGACTCAACACAAGTTTATTAAAGAAAGTAAGACCATAAGCCATACCATTATTTTCTACAAACGAGATATAAAACCAGTCTGTAATGTGCAGACTCTCGCCCAACGTCATGTTAGTCTTTACCTGTATCTTTATTATCTGATCAATAATAGTAAGAGCAAGGAAGATAATTATTGCCCAATGACCATCTTTCAAGTGAAATCTATTTTTCATTGATATATCTTTCGAAAAATTGGGCTGGCCTTACTGACCAGCCCTTTTGTTGTGTTTTATTTGTTACGATTCATCTTTGAAGCGACACTGAGAGTTGCATGTGGCACTATGCGCAATCTCTCCTTAGGAATAAGCTCACCCGTAATGCGGTCTATGCCATAAGTCTTATTGGCAATACGCACGAGCGCTGCTTCAAGTCCACGAATATATTTCTGCTGGCGCGAAGCCATCTGGACTAATTCTTCCTTAGTCTGACTGCTACTACCCTCCTCCAAGGCTTTGTATGTAGAAGGAGTGTCATCAGCATCAGCGTCGTCTACATTTGAAATTTGATCCATCATTGTACGATAGTCCTTACGAGCCACCGCCAACTTCTCATCAATCAGCGCGCGAAACTCCTCGAGCTCGGCATCGCTATATCGCTTTCTTGTTTCGGCCATAATATGTGTATAGAGTTATAGGATTAATATTATCGTTATTAGGGAATAGAAAGTATGTGAGGTGTAAACACACTTTCTATTTACGTTCTACCTTTATATTCAGTTTGAAGTCATCAAATTCGGCCTCTGCTCCATCATTAGCAGCGATAGTAATCGCATCGGCAAGAACCTGACTCTTAATATATTCGGCAAAATTATTTACGGCATTCTCTACCAACTCATTCGGAGCTACGGTTACATTCACGCGGTCTGTGATTTCAAATCCACTCTCCTTACGAATGTTCTGAATACGGTTGATAAGTTCACGAGCCATACCCTCCTGACGGAGTTCATCGGTAAGCTCAATTTCAAGAGCTACAGTCAAATTGCCCTCATTACTTACGAGCCATCCAGGAATATCCTCGCTGATTATCTCGACATCAGCTGCCTCAACCTCAACTGCCTGACCTTCAACCTCAACGTTTATCTTACCCTCGGTTTCAAGCTTAGCAATCTCGTCTTGTGACAATCCATCCATCTGGGCTGCGATACCCTTCATAAGCTTGCCGAACTTCTTACCCATCACACGGAAGTTGCACTTTACTTTCTTAACAAGCATGCCCTGACCCTCAATAAATTCAAGAGCCTTCACATTTACTTCGTTCTTTATCAAGTCGGCAACTGCCTCAATGTGTTTCTTCTGTTCCTCGCTTGTAGCAGGAATTGAAATCTGAGCCAATGGCTGGCGCACCTTGATATTCACCTTACGACGTAAAGCCAACACCATAGATGTTATCTTCTGAGCCATGCCCATACGAGTTTCAAGCTCAGTATCGATAAACTTCTCATCAGCCTTAGGGAATTCTGCCAAATGCACAGATTCGCAAGCATTATTGTCTGTCGCGCCGGTCAAATCCTTATACAGCTGATCTGCATAGAACGGAGCAAACGGAGCAAGCAATTTAGCAACAGTTTCCAAGCAAGTGTAAAGAGTCTGATAAGCGCTCAACTTATCCTCGCTCATTTCCTTACCCCAGAAACGCTTACGGTTCAAGCGAACATACCAGTTGCTCAAGTCGTCATTTACAAACGCGTCAATCAGTCGAGCCGCACGAGTAGGATCATAATTATCCAATTCCTTTGTCACGCCCTTAATCAAAGAGTGCAAGCATGAAAGAATCCATCTGTCGATTTCAGGACGATTCTCCAACTTCACATCCTCTTGGCTATTGTCAAATCCATCAACATTAGCATAAAGGCTGAAGAATGAATAAGTATTATAAATAGTACCGAAGAATTTACGACGCACCTCGTCTACTCCTTCCGGATCAAACTTCAAGTTGTCCCATGGCTCACTGTTGGTAAGCATATAGAAGCGAACAGGATCGGCACCATATTTTTCTATCATCTCGAATGGATTGGTGACATTGCCCACATGCTTACTCATCTTATTGCCCTTAGCATCGAGCACAAGACCTGAAGAGATTACATTTTTGAAAGCAACGCTGTCGAACACCATTGTAGCGATTGCATGCAATGTGAAGAACCAGCCACGAGTCTGATCTACGCCCTCATTGATAAAATCGGCAGGGAATGCTATCTTATCATCAATAAGTTCCTTATTCTCGAATGGGTAGTGAATCTGAGCGTAAGGCATAGAACCACTATCAAACCAAACGTCGATAAGATCAGTCTCACGAGTCATTGGCTTGCCTGCATCGCTTACAAGAACGATATTATCTACATAAGGACGATGCAAATCAATCTTATCATAGTTTTCCTGAGCATAATCACCAGGAACGAAGCCTTTATCCTTCAATGGATTACTCTTCATTACGCCAGCCTCAACAGCCTTTTCGCATTCATCGAAGAGTTCCTGCAATGAACCGATGCACTTCTCAGCGCCATCTTCATCGCGCCAAACAGGAAGAGGAGTACCCCAGAAACGAGAACGAGAGAGATTCCAGTCGTTCAAGTTCTCAAGCCAGTTGCCAAAACGACCTGAACCTGTTGATTCAGGCTGCCAACGAATGGTCTTATTAAGTTCAACCATGCGTTCCTTCTTTGCTGTATCCTTGATAAACCAAGAGTCCAGAGGATAGTAAAGAATTGGCTTATCAGTACGCCAACAGTGAGGATAGTTGTGTACATGCTTTTCTATCTTCCACGCAGTGCCTGCCTTCTTCATTTCAAGACAGATTACTACATTCAGATCAGGCTCTTTCTCAGAAGCTTTCTTATCCCAAACTCCATCAGGATTAAACTTAGGATCATAAGCATTCTTCACATAGTCGCCGGCATGAACAGAATAAGCATCCACGTTAAGGCAACGCTCCACGAAGTTTTTGTCAAGCTCTGCCACCTCGTAGTATTTACCCTGCAAATCCACCATCGGACGGGTTTCGTCCTTCTTGCTGATAAGATAAAGAGCAGGAATATTAGCATCCTTTGCCACCTTAGCATCGTCAGCACCGAAAGTAGGAGCGATATGCACAATACCAGTACCATCCTCTGTAGTAACATAGTCGCCGAGAATTACGCGGAAAGCCTCGCTCTCCATCTCAACAAACTTGCTTCTGCCATCTTCGCCTGTAAATACCTTGTCAGCATGAGCTGCCGCATAAGCATTAACAAACTCAGGAGCGAAATCGCCCATCTTCTCGCATGGCTTTACCCATGGCATGAGCTGCTTATATTTCAATCCCTCAAGATCCTTACCCATATAAGAACCTACTACGCGATAAGGCACTGCCATCTTCAAGGCTTTCTTATCACCTGCTGCGGCAGCGTCCATTATCTCCTGATAACGGCTCTTCAGCTCATCAACAGTTTCAACCTTTCCGTCAGGGTTAAGATAAGCAGCCATACGAGCCTCAGCCATGATGACTGTCATTGGCTCATCAGTGTATGAGTTATACGTCTGAACAGCTACATAGTTTATCTTCGGGCCTACGCAGAGCGCGGTGTTTGAAGGCAATGTCCATGGAGTTGTAGTCCATGCCGCAAACTTCGCCTTACCCCACTCTGTCCATTCCTGCTTAGGATTAACCACCTCAAACAAAGCTGTAGCCGTAGTATCCTTCACGTCTTTATAACATCCAGGCTGATTAAGCTCATGGCTTGACAATCCTGTACCTGCGCCTGGTGAATAAGGCTGAATGGTATAACCCTTATAAAGCAATCCATTATTATAGAGTTGCTTCAAAAGCCACCAAAGGGTTTCAATATATTTATTATCGTATGTAATATAAGGATGGTCAAGGTCTACGAAATAACCCATTTTCTCAGTCAGATCACGCCATTCCTCCGTAAACTTCATCACGTTTGTACGGCATTTATGGTTGTAATCCTCCACTGAGATATATTTCTCGCTATCCTTATTATCAATGTCTTTCTTTGTAATGCCGAGCTCTTTCTCTACACCAAGTTCTACAGGCAGTCCGTGAGTATCCCATCCTGCCTTACGCGGAACTTGAAAGCCCTGCATAGTCTTGTATCTATTGAAAGTATCTTTAATACTGCGAGCAAGTACATGGTGAATACCAGGATGACCGTTAGCCGAAGGAGGACCTTCGAAAAACACAAACTTAGGGCAGCCTTCACGCTCAGAGATTGTCTTATGGAAGATATCGTTCTCCATCCACTGAGCAAGCACGTCCTTGTTTACCTGAGTTAAATCCAAGCCTTTATGCTCGGCAAATTTCTTAGACATAATATTTTGCTTTTTAATTTTCCTATTCTAATTAATAAGGCGCAAAGATATAAAAAAAACGTCTATTTAACAAATTCTATGAAAAATTTTATAGCAAACCGCAGCCAGGCATTATTTCAGTTCCACGGCATTACCTACACATCCCGACGGCATCTGAATATTAATCAGGCTGCAAATCGTAGGAGCGATATCCGTGATATGGGTTTCACGAACAGTTTTGCCATGTGGCACGCCCCAGCCCATAAGCAGGAAAGGAATATGAGCGTCGTAAGGATTCCATGCGAAATGAGTAGTTCCGTCCTTGCCCACATAGTCAGAATAATACTGCGTCTGAGGAATCATCTGAATATCACCTCCACGCAAACGATTATAGCCATTGATGATTTTCTCGCGAATCAAGCTCGGCACTGTAGCCGCACCAAGATTATCCATATCTACGATATACGCGAAATCAGTAGATTTCTTCAGATAATCTATAGCAAATTTCTTCACTTCTTCCATCGTCAAACCCATAGAAGCTATATTCTCATGCTGGAACTGCACTTTGCAGTCGAATATTCTGTCAACAAATTTATCCGTTTTGCCGAAATGCTGCTGCAAAGCGTTTTCAAGCCCTTTCTTTATATCACTATCCGAGAAATTACCGCCCGGAATGCGATGTTTGTTAAGGAATTCCACATTGTTAGCTCCACCATGATCAGCTGTAAGGAATACGAGATACTGTCCCTTGCCTATCTTTTTGTCAAGATAAGTCAGCAAATCAGCCAAGCGATTATCCAAATCGAGATACATTGCCTTAATGCGTGGATTGTGGCCTCCTATGGCATGAGCCAGCTTATCGGTGCTTGAGAAGCTCACGCAAAGCAAGTCAGTATTTTCGTGCACGCCCAACTGCTCTGCCTCAATGGCAGCCTCAGCCATACGCTCTGTAAGGTCGATGCCAAGCGGAGTCATGGAAATACTGTCGTAAGAAGCATTAAACGACTTGTTGTATTTCTCCACCCAACGTGGCAACTTATCCATATAATAAGTGCTTGAAACGAATTTAGCAGTCTTTGAGTCAAGCCAAAATGCGCCATCGGCAGCGTGACCGGCAGGCAGAATGGCAGCGCGGTCTTTCAACGCTATGCCTATTACTTTAGACTGAAATTCAGTGGCAATTTTCAATTCATCGCCGATAGTAGAAACCACCTCGTTGCGAGGCGACATCTGTCCGTCGTGGCTTGTAGTGCCCACTCCCTTCACAGTTTCGTCGGAAGTGCAATAACGGAACTTACCATTCACATAGAAATTATTTCCATCTATTCCGCTTATTGCAGGCACAGAACCTGTCCAGATAGAAGTATGTCCATTGGCAGTAGTCGATGGAATATAATTAATCATTGTGTTGTCACAGCTATATCCCTCGTCAATAAGGCGCTTAAATCCATTGTCGCCATAATCATTATAATAGCGATAAAGATAATCCCATCGCATCTGATCCACCGCGATACCTACAACCAACTTCGGACGAGCCAATTTCTTAGCTGACGCAGAAGAACCGACCAACATAACTGCGCCGACTACAACTACAACAATTCTTTTAAATGTGTTCATAATAATATATTTTTTAATTCTTAAAATTATTCACCGCAATCAATTCATTATCAACTTACGACGATACTCGCTCGGCGACATGCCATATATCTTGCGCACATACTTGCCAAAAGCTGAAAGATTTGGGAAGCCTGTGCGATGAGCTATCATCTTGATGTTCATATTAGGATCTTTCATGTAATAGCTGATATCCTCATTGATATAATCCTTTATCCATGCCAAAGCCGTCTTGCCGCTGCCCTCATTGCAGATACGGGTGAGATACTTTGTGGAAATGTTAAGCTCCTGAGCGTAATAAGAAACAGGATGGCGTTTTACCTCCGTCTTTGTCAATAAGTCAATAAAACGATTGAACAAAGTGTTGCTCTGTGATTTCAATTCCACGTCAAAACCTTCACTCTTATAAGCCAGATTAGAGCATAAATCGAGCAATGCCGCCTGAAGCAAAGAATGAATTATGGCAGGACGGAACACGAGATACTCATCCTCCACATATTCCTGCACCAAGCTAAACAGGTTGTGAAGCTTCTTTATGCTGTTGTCATGCAGATTTATGATATTAATCTTGTGTACATAAAGAGCTTTATTCCAGATATCTGTATAAGAGCGGAGCACAGACTTCAACAAGTCATCCGTAAGACACATCACAACGCAGCGCAGCTTAGGATTAAGCATGAGATTGCTGATTACAGCATAAGAAGGACAAACAAGCAACTGGTTCTCGCCCAAGTTCATAGTGCGACCGTCTACGTCTACCTGCATCTTTCCACCATAACATAATATAAATTGGTTGAAGCCCAACTTTATCGCCTCAAAATTCTCATACTTCTCAGCATTGTCTATATCTATCAGCACCATATCGCTGTCGGCATAGTTGGCTCCTATCTTATCAGCCGGAATATCACCGATCTTTACTGTATAAAGATTATTGTCTATCATAATGTTTTAACTTTTCTTTTTTTCGCGATACTTATATCGCCTTATTAACAATATTGCGTGCAAAAATAGACAATTATTTCCACATCTCATATTACTTTTGGGAAATAAGCGTGGTCAAAAGAGGAAATAGTGGTTAAAAAAACAAAAACGAGCACAGCCAAAATTGACCATACTCGTTCTTTATTTCTTTTCCTATTTAATTCTGCCATCTGCATTCTGATTACGAATATCAGAACACGCAAGAATCAATAATCATTGTCTTGTCAAGATCAGAAACCTCATATATATCCTCAAGGAGATCTGAATCACCGATAAACGCCAACGCAATCGCGCGACGCATATCTTCATCCTCTTCAAGCGGAATACGTCGGAAAGTGTCTACCGCTTCATGAAGCATACCTTGGAACCAATAGCTGTAGCCCATGTTCACGATGTCGTCCTTATTAAGTTGTCCGTTGGCATCCAACTTCTTAAACACTTCAAGGGCTTTTTCCGGCTGCTTAGTCTGAATATATCCCCAACCCAAAGCACGAGTGATATGAATATTGTCGGGATGTTCATAATTGAGCTTGAAAAGACGCTGCATCGCTTCATCAAGATTCTTATGAGCCTTGGCATATCTCGCCTCACGCTTCTTCGCGATACGAGTTTCAGCGTCGTCGTCAGGATCATAGTCGAAATCAGTCTTTATGCTTTCCTCATAAGAATCCATCGTGTCGCAATATTCCGCATTGCGCACGCGGTCTTCCTCCTCCAGCTCATCAAAGAACTCCTCATCATAATAAGCAGTGTCGTAGATATAGGTATGCACAGCCTCCTTTAGACAAGCGATAGCGCCGTTAAGCGCATATCCTATATTGTCGGGAGCTATCTTTAACAACAAGTCATACTGCGCTACAGAGTCGTCGTAATCAAAATTATAGAAACAGCTGCGCGCAAGACATCTGTGCATATATTCATCATCAGGAAATTTATCTGAGACTTCTTTCAATTTATCTGAAGCCTCACGATATTTCTCCTCTTTAAAAAGAAGAAGACCTTCCAATCGGGCATATTCACTCTTATATGGCTCATCAGGATAATAAGACATGAAATATCTTAACTCCTCATATCGTCCTTGCTTAAACAGAAACTTAGAAAGCTCCAATTTGCAGTCGTCAAGCTCCATACCATAATAAAACGCGCTCTGGTGCATAAAGAAGCCTACGCCTGATCCCTTTTCGAGCACAAACGGATTTTTGAAGCATTCCTTATTGGGATACAAGCGGAAGAAGCGATACAAATCTTGCAGATACATATGGCGGATAAATGCCGGATTCTCATTCTGCTCAGGCTTGAAATCACGCCACATGGCATTATTGTCGGTAAGCATTTTCTTCATTTCGTCCGGCATATTGTCGTAAACGAATGAAATAGAAAGAGCAAACGAATATTTATCAGAATTGCAGAAAGGCCCTGTCTGTAGCAAATCAGAGATGCGGGAATTATCACCAAACTTCTCTCTTACATTAGCCAATGCTGGATGCTCAAAATAGAATGGCACAAACCAGTTGATGAGCTGATAAAAGAATGGATAACGCTTCATCTGCGCAAAACCGCCGAAATAGATGTCAGCCCCCTTCTTCTGCATATCCATCATGCGCTCGAAGTTCTTTTCCATCTGCTCCATCGCGTCGTCCTCAGCTTCGGGATGAAGAATGTCCTGCAGTTTGTCTTCCTCATTCTCCTGAATCTGTCTGCCGAAACGGAATTTTGTAGACTGCTTAGTGAGCTTAGGCATTATGTCCTTCTGAATAGTTTCAGAATCCTTGTCAGCATTCATGCAATAAAACACCTGCTTCTGAGTGTCGAGCAGCTCACGGCTTGCCTTTTCATTGTCTACAAACAATTCAGCAAGCATTGCCTTTATCTCGTCTTCATAGAAATTATATTCCGACAAACTTGGCACGCTGAATGCCAAACCCACCAATGCGCGCTGACGCACATATTCATCCTGTGCTTTGCTGTAAATCTGACACAAGGCACGCAACTTGTTGATATCAAATATGCCCATACATGAGAGCATGACTGCGCTCACAAGCGTAGAGGCGTTCACACGGTCGAGAATAGGCGATGTGATAAGCTCCACATAGAAATCAGCCGTAGCCTCCTGCCATTGCTTCGCGATGAAAATGGCAGAAAAGAGAGAAGCCATGAAATCATGCTGTCGGGCATAAACTTCATTAAGCAACTTATGCTGTTCCTCACCCTGATGTTCAAGCATTATCATCGCAGCGTCGCTTTGAAATTTAGCCAAAGTGTTTTTCACCACCTCACGGTCAAGATGCACTTTCTTTGCCAAAACCAAAGCGTCGGCATACGCCTTATTATTAGTACGCATATAGCTCACTCTGATATTCTGAGCCACCACATTCAGACGCTTCATCAGCGCTTCATATACTTCGGCGCGCTTCTCGTCCTTATAACCATTGAGGAAAAACTCCTTCATCATATTATATTCAGTAGTGATGTTGTCAAGCTCCTCCTTGGCACTCTGAATATTATGTTTTTCCACATAGTCGGTAAGCCCTTTCAGGCTAAGTCCCAATTCCATGTGGCATGTTATGTCGCTATGTATTCTGTCTATTCCGCTATTCATACTATTATCCTTCATCTTTACCCAAAGATTATATTCTTCGCATAATGTCTACCATGCGCGCCCATACCTTTAATTCCATTTGCGCGCTGCCTCAACATCTTTTGCGGCAGGCTTCGCGATATGGCTGTAGCGCAAACTTGGCAATGCCTTTATCGTTTTATCGTCAAGGTGATAATATTTCTTCAACACCTCTTCGTAATGGCGCACGCCATTCTTGTTTATAGAGTCGCACGCCATATTATATGCACGAGAAAAACTCCTTATCTGCTCTCTGCGACGACGGTCGGCATAGCAATCCTCGCGAAAGGCTATCACGCCGAGATTATACCCCATCTTTTTGCTGTCGGCAATCACAGGATTATGGCGCATTCTTGCCATAGTAGCCTGAGGCTCCATAAGCCACTCCGCGTCCATTTCATTATTGAGAAGCATATCCAATCTCACTCTCACGTCGTTCACCTGAATGCGAAACACCTTAGCCTTGGTCTTAACGCCATCAAGAGCTTTATCCGTAAGGAAATCTGTAGCCGAATAACGTGTCATAGCCACCATCTTGTCGCCAAGCTGTGAAAGTTCCTTCACGCGTGCCGTGCGATTTGAGATAAGCTGCCATGCGCCATTGGTAGACGAGAGATAGACAAGCGGTGTGCCCTTGCGGATAATGCGCACAGTTCTCACCAAGTCGGAAACCACACCGTTGGCAGTATATCCCACGACGGCAGTATCGCAATCCATCTGAGCATTGAATATTTTCAGGCTTACGTCTACCTTTTCATTGTCGAATAAATTTTCATCCTTTGCTATATATATAGGTAAGCAGTCGAGCGTAGGCATTACGGCTACTTTCAGAGCCAGAGAATCTATCTTGGCCAAACGTGCTCTTTCCTCACGCGAAAGACGCTGCTTTTTCTCATACGACTGACCGCACGACGCAAAAAACAAAGTCAAAACGAATGCCAACAGGCAAAGTCTTCTCATAATAAATGAATTTATTTATACGATTATAATCTGTAAAATGTTTAGGTGCAAAAGTAGCAATTTATTTTGTAACATGCGATTATTATTATTACTTTTGTGTCAACAAAAAGTGAGAAGCATGGCAAAAGACAAAATAATGTACGTCTGTGATAATTGCGGCTACGAATCAGCCAAATGGATAGGCAAATGCCCCAGCTGCAATCAGTGGAACACATTCAAGGAAATAAGAGTAAGCAAAGACACCGGCACGATGGCAGCACGCTCTGCCGCCCATAGTGTTGGCAGCGTTCGTGGCAACGCCAATCGTCCGCAACTGCTCAAAGACATTGCAGGCAAAGACGATCCGCGCATAGACATGCACGACGCTGAGCTGAACAGAGTTTTAGGTGGCGGACTTGTGCCAGGCTCTATCGTTTTGCTTGGCGGTGAGCCGGGCATAGGCAAGAGCACGCTCACTCTGCAAACTATTCTCAACATACACGATTTGCAGGTTCTCTATGTGAGCGGTGAGGAAAGCGCCCATCAGTTAAAGATGCGCGCCGAAAGACTATCGTCCACACAAGGCGGTAAAGCTATCGCAAATGAGCACGACAATGTGCAGATACTATGCGAGACATCCTTAGAGAACATCTTCGACAGCATAAAGGAGGTAAAGCCTCAGCTTGTAATCATCGACTCCATTCAAACTATTGCCACTGCCGATGTAGACAGCAGCGCCGGAAGCATTACTCAGGTGAGGGAATGTGCTGCCGCCCTTCTGCGTTTCGCCAAATCAAGCGGTGTGCCTGTTGTCCTTATCGGGCATATAAACAAGGAAGGCACTCTTGCCGGACCAAAGATATTGGAGCACATTGTAGACACTGTTATTCAATTTGAGGGCGACCAACATTATATGTATCGCATACTGCGAAGCATTAAAAACAGATTTGGAAGCACATCAGAGCTTGGTATCTACGAGATGCAGCAATCTGGGTTGCGCCAAGTGAGCAATCCATCCGAGCTTCTTCTCACGCAAGACCACGAAGGACTTTCGGGCATTGCCATAAGCAGCGCCATCGAGGGCGTGCGCCCATTCCTTGTAGAAACTCAGGCCCTCGTTTCAAGCGCAGCTTACGGCACTCCGCAGCGCTCGGCTACAGGTTTCGACTATCGCCGACTCAATATGCTTTTGGCAGTTTTGGAAAAGCGCGTAGGCTTCAAGCTGATGCAGAAAGACGTGTTTCTGAATATTGCCGGCGGACTTAGAGTTACCGACCTTGCCATGGATTTGAGCGTAATAGCGGCTGTATTATCAAGTAATGTAGACACTCCTATTGAGGCTGGCTGGTGCATGGCAGGCGAAGTGGGACTTAGCGGCGAGGTGCGCCCCGTAAGTCGTATTGAGCAACGCATTGCCGAAGCCGAGAAATTAGGTTTCAGCCATATCATCATTCCGAAATACAACATGAAGGGCCTCGACCCTAAGAAATACGACATAGAAATCCACCCTGTGAAAAAGGTGGAAGAGGCTTTGCGAACATTATTCGGATAACAGGCAATAACAACATAAACAACATTTTTAAAAGACAAATCAAAAAGACAAATATGAAAGATTCTATCATTATCGTAAGCGGCGGCATGGACTCTATCACCATGCTCTACGACAAGAAAGACGAAATCGCGCTCGGCATATCTTTTGATTATGGCAGCAATCACAACAAGCGTGAGATTCCATTCGCTGAAATGCACTGCAAGCGTCTCGGCATTAAGCATATCACCATTCCTCTCGACTTCATGCACCAATATTTCAAGAGCAGTCTGCTCGAAGGCGCCGACGCCATTCCAGAGGGCAACTACGATGAAGACAACATGAAATCCACTGTAGTGCCTTTCCGCAATGGCATAATGCTAAGCATAGCCATTGGCATTGCCGAGAGCAACGGACTGAAAAAGGTGCTCATAGCTAATCACGCAGGCGACCACACCATTTACCCCGACTGCCGTCCTGAATTTATCAACGCCATCAACACGACGGCAAAGGCTGGCACTTTCGTGGGCGTGGAAGTTTCTGCTCCTTACACCGACATCACCAAGGGCGAAATAGCAAGCATAGGCAAGCGCTTGGGATTAGACTACAGCGAAACATGGAGCTGCTACAAGGGTGGCGAGAAGCATTGCGGAAAATGCGGCACTTGCATGGAGCGCAAAGAGGCTCTTCGCGATGCAGGCATTGAAGACACCACGGAATATGAATAATTCAATGAGCATTAAAAGCGATGCACTCACTCTCACGAGCAGTGCATCGCAACTCAAGGAGGGGGCAATCTGTTGAAAACGAAAATTCTGATTGCCCTCAATGGGAAGAACAACCTTCCCTTTTTTATTTTATATAAGTGGTGCTTACATTCTCGCGAACTGCGCACCACTGGCTATAAACTTAGCTTTCATCTAATCTTATGAAGCTATGAAAAATATCTTAATGCCCCTTCTAACTTTCCCGAAACGAGAAAGAAGAAGGCTAATTATATCTTTTCTTCCGCTTCAAGCACCACGTTGATTTGCATTTTAAGCCTGCGCTCACCACCATAAAGGAAACGCTCAAGGCTCAACGCTATCACCTCAGCGAGGCTGCCATCGGCAGATGTCTTCTCATTCTCAGCCGCCTTTCTCGCGTGCGGCGTGGTATCATGTCTGTCTATTATCTTAACGCCATCCTCCACCTTTGTGGGAATGCCTGAAAATTCTATTGTCATTCCGCCGTCAAGCTTGCGAAACTTTCCACCTTTCGCCACGATTTCATTCTGCACTCGTTCCATCTGGGTGACGGGGAAACCGCTGTAAAACACCTTGCCGACCGATTTAAATGTGTCGCTCACTATCTGATACCCCATCAGATTATGCAAAGCAAACGAAGCTGCGCCATATCCTCTGTAGAAATGTCCCGAATTTACAAGATACATCACCTTGTCGCCACACTCCTGCTGTCTACGCAGCGCCTCTTCCATTTTCATCATCTCCTGTAGTCTGTTTTTGTTGTGCTAACCATCGATTATCCTTAAGTGCGCGCCTCGTCTTCAGCGCATTAATAGAGTTTTTCCTAAGCCGTGGCTTCACTGCCAAGCTTTTATATCCATTCCTCGCATACACCACTTGCCACCATGCCGGAGCTATCTGCCCCATGAGCTTCCGCCTCACGTTGTAGGCATCATAATGCAGCGTCGCGCCCAGATAAGAGTTCATCACTCCCACAAAAGCCGGTGCCATCATGTAAACCAATTCTTCACGCTTCGTTATTATCTCGTTGTATTTCCTTATCGCATCATAGGCAAAACCAATGGTGCGGTTGCTTATATATTTCCGCCCCGGCTTCACCACTCCGCCAACGAAGGAAACGCCCTTAGAGTAGTGTTGCAGATACCTTTTGCGTGGGTGAAGCGTAAAACCTCGCTCACTGAGCCATGCGTTTATCTTCCTCTCCACCTCCTGTAGCTTTTCCTTGCTCTCGTCAATGAGCACAATGTCGTCTACATATCTGCCATAATATTTTATGCCCCACTCTTCGGTAACAAGGTGGTCGAGAGGGTCAAGATTATACGACGCGCAAAGCTGACTTGTGAGCCTTCCTATGGGCAGTCCGTGGCGCTCGTCCTTATTAAAGAGGCTTTTGCTCGGCGGCAAATCGTCCCAAGCCCTCTTTGGGCAATGCCTTACGAAATGCTTCTGCGGATTGTCCATCACGATACATTTCAATAGATATATTAGCGTAGGCTTGTCGCTGCCATCATAATGCTCATTCACGAAGCGCGCCATATCACGGAAACACTTCTCCTTGTCGAGGTTCATGAAATAGCTTTTTATGTCGAGCTTCATTATGTAGCAGTCGCGAGTGTAGTCGGCAGAACATTCCCTGATAAATCCCTCCACTCGCTTCACTCCGTAGAGAGTGCCTCGCCCTTTGCGCGTGGCATAGTTGTCGTCGATAAACTGCTTTTCGAGCAGCGGAGTGAGCTTCATGGAAATGAGGTGGTCGGCAATACGGCTTTCAAAGGCAGGCGCGAAAATCTCCCTCACCACAGGCTTCGTCACGATAAACACCGTGGAGCGCCCGGGGCTAAACCTCCTTTGGTTTATCCTCCGCCACAGGTCTTCGCAACGGCGCTCATAGTCTATCTCATAGGCAAGAGAATTGAGCGTGCTGCTTTTGCGCTGTCGGCAGTCGAAATAAGCTGCCAACACATCTTTAAGCGCCACTCCGCCCATTTCCTCTTCCCGAAAGAGCATAGGCTCAGCTGCTGTCGGTCGTTTCTTTCTCATTCTACATTTATATCTATATATGTTTTTTCGTTTCTTTTTTCTAAAAAAGCCCCACGCCTTGCTGCATCAGGATTAAAACCTTGAAAGCTAAGACTGGACGCACACGGAACGTGTTCGACTTGGGATTGTCTGTATTCGCGTTCACGTTGACGTTGCCATTCTTGTTCACGTTCGCGTTGTAGGAACAAACGGCACTACGCTCGGAACTGTCCTTGTCATCAGTTTCTTTTGCTTCTTAACGAGCTAAATCACATGTGTGAATTTAGCCTGTCGATGACCCTTTTAAAATTTTAAATCAGCTCTCTCCGTGAAGCCGTAGCCGCACGAATTCTCGCCAACAGGCGCGAGGCTTATTCTGTAATTTTGCCTTTTGCTATCTGCTTCTTTGTGAATGTGCGCCAGCCAGTAATCTGCTGCCCAATTTTGTTGAGCGTGGGCAGAAAAGCGGCATATTGCTCAGCCGTGATTATGCGCTGCGCTATGCACAAGCGAAAGAGCATAATTAGAGTTTCATATTGCGCCATGAGCGTTTTCAGCGCATCGAGGCGTTCCTCCAATTCGTCGATGGCGGTATTAGCCAGCACCACCTGCGTGAGCATATCGAGGTTGGCATTTACCATGCGGTCGCCTAAGTTGTATCTATACATCTTAGGAAAATTGCGCTGCATGCTCATCACTCTGTCGGCGAGGCTGAACAAATCCTTATATATCGGTAATTCATGCGATAATGCCATATCTTTTCTATTTCGACCGCCCCAAGGGGCGGTTTCCGGTAATCGGGGGCGCTGCTTTCGCGTGCGCCCTCGTTATGCCCCCTGTCCCCCGAGGGGGGAACTCTTTAATATGCTTTTCTGCTCACAATTCAAACACCAATATTTGCTCTCCACTCACACCCTCTTCACTCATTTTTCTTTTCTCGCCTCATTCTGGGGGCTTACGCCCCTAAAGGGATAAAGCGATGAAGCGATAAAGGGATCAGAAAGCTAAGACTGGACGCACACGGAACGTGTCCGACTTGGGACTGCCTGTACGCGCGTGCACGCGGACGTAGCCATTCTTGTTCACGCTCGCGACGTAGGAACAAACGGCACTACGCTCGGAACTGCACCAGAAGTATTCACCCCATGAATAGAGCTGGTGAGCCTCATAATCTATGGTGTAGATACTTGCGTAAGAGCTAACGGCATTGAGCAGAGCATTTATGTTGGTCTGCACAAGGTTTACCCAATACATTGTTTCATTCTTTGGGTTGTCGCTCGGTCCATACCACACGATTTCATCCCACTGCACGCTTCCGCCTGAATTAATATATGTGCCATCGGCTTTAGCTCCTCCAAGGTTCACCCAGATGTCATACCACTGTCCGTTGCTCGGCAGATACCATTTGCTTGTCGTATTGGGTGCTGCCACAGTGCTTTGGTAGTTGATAGCGTATTGGAATGCCGGATAGCTTGCGCGCTGCCCAGATGGAATTGACATTGTTTCTGTGTAGCCGTCCTTATTGTTCTTCCATGTGGTGCGTGGGTTGGCGTTGTCCCAGTTAGTGAGATAAGAGCAATCTTCATTAGCCGGTCCCCATGTGCAAGTGCCATTTGCTCCGCTGCCTGTAGTGGCGCATTGCAGAGCCATGGCGTAGCCAAGTTGCCAGCCGTGACCTTTATCAGTAGTGCTTGTTGCAGTAGAGAATACTACGGCAATAGGGGTTGTGTTGCGAGCTGTCTTTGAGGAAGCAAGGTCAGCTTGTTTTACCACCCATGCTTGTCCGCTTGGAGTGGTGCAATAGTAGTCGCCATTAGCGATAGTTCCGCCCGAAGATATATAAGCTCTCGCTGAATTTACATTTATGGTAAGCTCATTTGCAGAGCCTGCAGCAAAAGTATGATTGGAAGCCATAGCAGCGGTGTAGGTTACGCCACCGATGTCGAGCGTAAACGAAAGCTTCGCGCTCTGTGGAATTACGCAAGCCTCGAATGTGGCTGTAGCCGAGTTGTTATTTCTTGCGGAAGGCACTTTTGCATACATCCTCACCGTAGATGTGGTTGCGCCACTGCCTGACAGTGCGCCAGAAGCTCCCACAGTGGCTGAAATCTGTGCGCCTGTGAATGAAACGCTGTTTATCGCTCCATAGCCTTTCATATAGTTGGCTTCGCTCACGTTTACTTTCACTATCAGCTTGGCAATCTTATGATTATAAGTAACCGCATTACCAAGATTAGCTTGATTAGCCGAAGAAGTAGAGCCATACATAAAGTCACTCTTTTCATAATTGGCATACGTTCGCTGGTCGGTCTGCACAGAGAAATTCTCTGGATAAGACGCTGTGTAAGGATACCACGACTCTACCGTAACGTTGTTCATCGTCGTGAAATAATAAGGCGTGCCGCACGTTATCTTGCCGTCGGCAGCTACGCTGTATTGATACACATTGCCGCCAACCTTTACTGCTATATCTCGGCTCGTCATGCCAGCCCATGTGGGAGTTGCGTCCATAGGAGTGCGAGTTTCGTCTTCCGCCGAAACTTCATAAGTGCTTTCTATTATTCTGTCGGGGTTCATCGGAGCGGTTTCGAGCTTTATGCCACGAGTTTTTATCTCAAAGTCTTGCGTTCGCAATATGCTTGCGTCAAGAGTTAAGGCTTTGCCTTTGGCTGCGTCCTTGCTACCCGACACATCATCAGCACTTGAACAACTGCTTAGCGACAGCATGCTGCTCAATGCCAATGTTATCATTAGATAAAAATGTGTTGCATTCATATTTTCCTTCGTTTAGAATAAAATGCCCCGACCGCTCCCCTGGTCGGAATTAATCCTTTTGTTTCTTTCTAAATACATTTTTCTCCTAAACTCTTTCGCATGAAGGAGTTTTTTGTATCGCCATATACAAAAAAAGACGCAGGAGCTTGTACTCTTTGCTCATTCTTATCTTGCAGAGGCCCTAGCATTGCCTTATTCCTATAAGAATGAACATCATACAAACATCCCGCGTCGATATACATATATATAAATAGGTATACACCTACTCCTTTTCAGAGTCTGCACGCATACGGATACAATCTCCCCCAATAGGCGCAATTTCCCCTACCCACCTATATACATACATTATTCCGCACAGATATACACACTTACTGCCAATAAAGCCAGTATATGCACACGCGCGTAATACACAATTATATATATGTGTAAATAAGGAAAAAGGACATAGCGGAGAGCACCGCTGCACGCAGGCTCCTACTCAAAGTAGTGTATACTATTGTACATAATCTACACTGGGACATTTACTCTATTGCTCTTGTTCTTGATAGGAATGTAAAACTTGCTAGGTTTCTACAAGGTCAAAAACAAGCGTTAAGTAAACGCCTTTTCCTATATATGTGTTTAGACAGACACTCCGCTTTTCTACGCTGAAAAGCTTCAACGTCATCTATCTATTGCAAATATAAACCTTATTTTTGAATCTGCAAGCAAAAAAGAAGAAAAATTAAATTAGATTTCGCTGCACAACTCTACAGACAAATCCTAAAATGAAGATTTCGCTGCACAACTCTATAGGAAAATCTTAAAATGAAGATTTCGCTGCACAACTCTACTGGAAAATCCTAAAACGAAGATTTAGCTACACAACTCTACAGACAAATCCTAAAATGAAGATTTCGTTGCACAACTCTGCAAGAAAATCCTAAAACGAAGATTTCGCCATACTCTACAAAATGATCTTGTAAAAAGTGGTGCTTACATTCTCACGAACTGCGCACCACTGGCTATAAACTTAGCTTTATGAAGCTATAATCTCTCACAGATGGCACAGATGAACACAGATTTTGAATTCTAATAGATTTCACAGATTTAATCTGAAACAGCACGCACATTTTGCCCGCATCTTCTATTGTTGCATGATTTCCTCGTGGAAAAAGCAATATATCAAACTGACCATAACAATTTCCTCGCGGAAATCTCGATATCTCAAAATGGACATAACAATTTCCTCACGGAAATACCAATATCCAAAACTTGACATAACAATTTCCTCGTGGAAATCTCGATATCTCAAACTGGACATAGCGATTTCCTCGCGGAAATCTCGATATCCCAAACTGGACATAGCAATTTCCTCGTGGAAATCTCGATATCTCAAAATGGACATAGCAATTTCCTTGCGGAAATCTCGATATCTCAAACTGACCATAGCAATTTCCTCACGGAAATATCAATATCTCAAAATGGACATCATGATTTCCTCACGGAAATACCAATATCTCAAAATGGACATCATGATTTCCTCACGGAAATACCAATATCCCAAACTGGACATAGCAATTTCCTCGTGGAAATAGCAATATCTCAAAATGGACATAGCAATTTCCTTGCGGAAATCTCGATATCTCAAACTGACCATAGCAATTTCCTCACGGAAATATCAATATCTCAAAATGGACATCATGATTTCCTCACGGAAATAACTATTTCATAAAAAACGTAGGTATATAAAAAAGGAGTGTGTGCCAAAAATAGCACACACTCTTTATTGTATTTATGCGAAACGGCATTCTTAGAATGAATAGCCCAATGTCATAAGGAATTGGCTTCTGATGTCTTTCACCCTTGCCGATGTGCCTATATTATCATAATTGGCTGCATTAGGGTCTGTTCTGTCATGATAAGTGTAGGTTGCGAATGGGAAGAACTCGCCACGAGTAGAAGCAAACTGATAAGCAAGATCCAAATTCCATTTTTTAGCGAACTTATAACCTAAACCGGCAGTCACACGATTTGTTTCACGCCAGTTGGTGAAATCAGTACGAGCAGACAAATTATTGCCTCGTGCCTGCAATGTCGGGTCGCGGAAGCCATATTTATCATACATAGGAGAAACATAGTTATAACCCATACGGAAAGCAAGCTCTGGCACAGGCTTATATTCAAAACCTACACGGAATGTAGACACGCCTTTCAATGCCTGCTTCACGCTGCGGTTCATCTCCTTGTCGCTTGATGTAGTAGAATAAACATCGCCATAATAATAGTCATAATAATCATTATTATCCTGACGCGCATCGGTGCTGTTGTAGTCGGCAAACTCATATTCCACATCAAAAGCAAACTGATTGCCTATTGTGCTACCCATTGCCAAGCCAAACTTCCATGGAGTGTTGAATTTGAAATTGTAATCAGAAAATCTGTGCGACATAAATCCATTATATACACTCGCCGCACTATTTATATACGGAGCTCCTTTCATTTCCATGTCCACTCTATTATCCAAATCATAGAATGTAGGACTCTTCAGCCATGCTCCGATACGAAACGGAGAGCCTTCTATCGGCAAGAAGATTGCACCAAGAGAGAAATCAACACCAGTACCTGTTATTTTCTCTACTTCCTCTTGAAATATACTTCCCAAAGGATTTGCATCATTAGGGCTGAAATCCATTGCTTCCATATATCTCATATCAGTATGGTAATGCACATCCTTCACGCCGATTGTAGCGCCGAGAAATACACGGTCGTTGAAGCTTGCTGAGATATTAAAATCAAAGTTTGAAATGAAGCCATGATTTTCTTGCCACCACGCATATTGATTAGCGTCATACCAATCCACGCCGTTATCAGTGTCGCTCTTCAGCAATTCGTCAATATATGCTCTATCAACACTTGTTATGGCATATTCATATTCATTGAAAGAACCTGCGCCGTTGTTGCCCTCTTTATTATAAGAGCCTATCACGCCACTATTGAATTTCATTGAAGTGAGCTTGTTTTGCGAAGCTCTGTTCAATCCGGCAGCAGCAGAAAGAATCTGGCTAAAATTGCGGCTCTTATGATAGTTGAAGGCAAAAGACACTCTCGTGCCACTGTAATTAGGCTTTGTGCTATACACGAAACCCAACTGGTCGAACGAAGGGTTCATTTTATGCTGCTTGCCCACCTTTTCTACTCCGTTCTGGCGAAGCAGTCCGCCAGAAAAGGTAAGCTGTCCATGGCGGAATATACCTATGCCGGCAGGGTTGCTGCCGATAGTAGAGATGTCAGCACCGAGAGCGTTCATCGCTCCACTCATACCCACATAACGAGCAGTTCCGTTAAGATCCTGTGTTTCGAGCTGCGCCATTTGGTATGTCTCCTGCGCCATTGTCGGCAATGCCATCATAGCAGCGCCAAACATTATTATGTGTTTTAATTTCATATAAATAAATTTATTGTTTCTACATTATTATATATATGTAAGGACTTTGTCGTGAGTTACGGCAAAAGCACGATTTATCTTCTGCCACCAAAGCTGCCGCCACCCGAGCGACTGCCACCTCCGCCAAAACTTCCTCCGCCAGAGCGTGAGCCTCCGAAGCTGCCACTATTACTTGGGCTGCTGAATGTGCCTGAAGAGCGACTGTTGCCGAAGCTGCCCATTGAGCGCGCGTTGCCGAAATTGCTGTTGCTGCGATTATTCCAATTGCTATTGTTGTTACTGTTTCGGCTGCTGCGATTGCCAAATGTGGCATTGCTGCTTCTGTTGCCCCAAGAACGAGAGTTAGAGAAAGAGCCGCTGTTGCGCGCGTTGCCGAATGAGCGTCCGCCAAACGTGCCTGTATTCTGTCGCCATCCTCTGCCCCATGTATTGTTGTGGACTACATATATTGCCGGTCTGTTCCAATAATATGGGCCATAATATCCCCATCCGCGATAATACCAAGGGTCATACCATCCGGCATAGCCATAGTAGCCATAATACCACGGATCATAATATCCTCCATAATACCAAGGATCAGTCCATCCCCAACGGCTGTAATACCATGGAGAATATCCCCACGCATGAGTATATATCCATGGGTCGTAGTATCCATAGAAATCATGCAGACGACGGCTGTAATAATAGTCGTCGAGATCTTGGTCGGTCATTATTTTGCCGCCCTTAAAATATTTGCTGACAAAGGTAGAGTCCATAAAGACTGAATCGGGCAATATGTCGCCACGACGGTTGTATTCATCTACATCGCGATTGCTGCCGCTGTAATATGTCGGCTGCTCCACCTTCTTTGGCTTTGCCGCCTTAGGAGCAGGGGTGAAATACATATCATCCTGAGCCATAAGAGAAAGCGGAAACAATCCTGCAAGCAATAATGATAAAACGTTCTTTTTCATAACGAAAGTTTTTTATTTTACTCGCTACAAAAATAATATTTGTAGGCAGTGCAAAAGTAAGGAAATTCCCTAAGAAGGGATAGGTTTTTCCCTAATATTTGTAACTTTGCAATATATTTTTAACAAAAGAGTTACATACTTCATGAAATATTTAGCAGCAAAATTTACAATACAGTGTGAGGAATCCATGCTTCAGGTGTGTCGCGACCTCGTGGCCGACGCAGCAGGCATGGCAAATTTTGAGTCTTTTGAAGACACTGCCGAGGGCATCAACGGCTATGTGCAGGAATCGCTTTTTGACAAAGAAATTCTTTCGCAGAATCTTGCCGACTTCCCTATCGAGGGAGCAAAGATAAGCTACACCATTTCGCCTGTGGAAGACCAAGACTGGAACACCACATGGGAGGAAGAAGGCTTTGAGAGCATCGACATCGACGGCAAGATTAACATCTTCGACGCTCGCCACGACACCGCAAAAGACTCTTTCCCCATCAACATCGGCATTGAGGCGCGCGAGGCTTTCGGCACAGGCACCCATTGGACCACTCGCATGATTGTTTCCGCCCTGCTCCATCTCGATATTAAAGGCAAGAGCGTGTTAGACTGCGGATGCGGCACAGGCATTCTCGGCATTGCCGCCATGAAGCTCGGAGCAGAAAATGTAATAGGATATGACATCGACGAATGGAGTGCCAACAACACCGAGCTTAATGCTGCCAACAACGACGTGAAATTCTCAAAAGTGATATGTGGCGATTCAAGCGTGATAGAATGTACCAATGAAAAATTCGACATCGTGCTTGCCAACATCAACCGCAACATTCTCCTTGCCGACATGCCACGTTTCGCCAAAGCCATGAAGCCGAACGGCACACTTATCCTCAGCGGTTTCTATGAAAACGACGTGCCAATGCTGCTTGAGAAAGCCTCATCGCTCGGTCTTCACGAGGAGAAGCGCACCATTGACAACGAATGGACAATGCTGTTGCTGAAATAGCATTGCAAAAACTGCAGAACCGCAAATGCAGTGCAGAAATGAGATTTCTACACAAAAAAAGGCGCACCTAAAATCAAGGTACGCCTTTTTTGCTATCTATTTGCTTTATATGAAATTCTATTTGAAATACATGAAATAGATAAAGAGGAGCACGGCAATAACTGCCGCCATAACTATCGACTTTATTAAGCATCCTGCCACTTTCTTTACGAATATGAACGCTACGATAAGAGCGACGATGCAAAACACGTAATATAATAAATTGTCCATCTTATAAAAAATGAGCTGATATATATAGGGGTTATTTTAAATGTCCATTTACCACCTGCAAGAATTGAGATGGCATGGCGGTGTTGAATTCCAAACGCTGATGGGTGACAGGATGGGTGAAACACAATACATAGGCATGGAGGCACAGACGGCCGATAGGGTCATCACCGTTTCCATATTTCATGTCGCCACACACGGGTGTGCCCATATCAGCGGCATGAACGCGTATTTGATTCTTACGTCCCGTCTCAAGCTTGAATTCTACAAGAGAATAGCCATGCGCGCGACGAAGCACATGGAAATGGGTGATGGCATATTTACCACCGTTATCCACCGGGCTTGAATATGTGAAATAAGCGCTGTTGTCTTTAAGCCAGTTTTCTATCGTGCCCTCATCCTGCATAAGCTCGCCACTCAGCAGAGCTACATATCTACGATCATATACGGTGTGATGCCAGTCTTCCTCCAATTTCAGCTCCGTCTGCTTGTCCTTTGCGTAAATCATGAGTCCGCTTGTTTCGCGGTCGAGTCGATGCACCACATGAGCGGTGCAACGCTGCTTCGAGCGACGGAAATAATCATCGAGCACGGCTTTCACATTGAGAGATGAATGGCCTGCCGCCATAGAGAGAATGCCTACATTCTTTTCAAGCACTACAAGGAATTTATCTTCATAGACTATCTTCACATACTTGTTCTTAAACGTGTCATTCTTCTTTGATTTGCTTACGGCAATCTTCATGCCCGGAGCTAAAGGATAATCAAACTTTGAGATTATCTTGCCGTTTACGTGCACTCCATGACCGGAAAGCGTAGCCTTAATCTTGGTTCTGCTTTCCTTGATGTGAGCAAGAAGCCAATTAAGCAAGGTGTCTTCATGCTCTACTACAAACTGATCGTATCTTTTATCTCTTGTATCCACTAAATATTAACCCTATTATATATATTAATGTGTGAATTACTTCTCAGGCACATTCTTAAGGATGGCGAGCAAATGATCCCACACCATCTGAACGGTAGGAATATAGAGGCACTCGTCAGGAGTATGCACATTGCGGAGCGTAGGGCCAAACGAAATCATATCAAGATTAGGATAACGCAAAGAGAACAGACCGCACTCCAAGCCTGCGTGAATGCCGAGCACCTTAGGCTCTTTATTGAAGAGCTGCTTGTAAGTATCAACGGCAATCTTTGTGAGCTTGCTGTCGGGATTCATCTTCCATGCAGGATAGCCATCGCCCTGCTTTACCTCTGCGCCTGCCAGCTGGAAGCAAGCCTTAATGCTGTTGGCCATATTATCAAGATTGCTCATCACATTGCTGCGCTGACTTGAAACAATCTCTATTTTATCTTCTGAAGTGGCGATGCTTGCGATGTTGCTTGATGTTTCTACCATCCAAGCCAAAGCTTCATCCTGACACATAGTAAGAATACCATTGTCTACTGCCTGAATAGCACGGATTAAGTTATCAGAAACTGCCTTTGGAAGCACAGCCTGAGCATCGGTGCTCTCAAGAGCGAATACCATATTTGTGTCGGTAACGTGGAATTCATCCTCCACCTCTGTCTGGAACACATTCCAATCTGCCTTCACATTTTCCTTAAACTCATTCTTTACAGCAAAGACTACCTTGCCATCGCGAGGAATAGCGTTATGCATCTTGCCAGAATTGAAGCTTGCCAAACGCACGCCATATTTCTCATTCTCATTATAGAGGAAACGGGCAAGCACCTTTATGGCGTTGGCACGCTTCTTGTTGATGTCATCGCCAGAGTGTCCGCCGTTGAGTCCCTTCAGAGAAGCAAGCATGAAGAAATCGTCGGCAGAAGCGTTCTCACGAGCGAAAGAGAATGTAGCCTCGGTGTTCTTTCCGCCAGCGCATGATACGAATATCTGTCCTTCATCCTCAGAGTCGAGGTTGATAAGATAGTCGCCCTTCATAAAGCCGGCTTTCATGCCCTGAGCGCCCGTCAAGCCTGTTTCCTCATCGCGAGTAAACACGCACTCAATAGGGCCATGCTCAATATCATCGCTTGCGAGAATGGCAAGCTCTATCGCTACGCCGATACCGTCGTCAGCACCGAGAGTTGTGCCCTTAGCGTGCATCCAGTCGCCTTCTACATAAGTCTGAATAGCATCGTTATGGAAGTCAAAATCTACATCTACGAGCTTATCGCATACCATGTCCATGTGGCTCTGAAGAATAATCGTCTTCTTATTCTCCATTCCCTTGGTAGCTGCCTTACGGATAATTACGTTGCCCGTCTCGTCTACATGAGTGTCGAGATTGTGGCTCTCGCCCCAGTTTTTAAGATAGTCTATCACCTTCTCCTCATGCTTAGAAGGACGAGGAACTTTATTTATCGCCGCGAATTGTTCAAAAACGCAAGCAGGTTTTAAATTGCTTTTGTCCATATTATATTTATTTTTGTTCGTTTTCTTTTGGTTTTCGATACTTTTACTTTATCTTTGTAGGCAGAAAAAGACACCGAAATCGGTATATAAAAGATATATTAAAAAGGTGTACCGATTTATAAAGTGACACAAAAGTACATAAAAATGGTCGAAACATTGCTCCTCACTGTGTTAATTATTGCAATAAGCATTTTTATGCTTAGCATCCGCGTAATAATCAAGAAAAACGGACGTTTTTCGGCTCACGATGTAGGCGAGAGCAAAGCAATGAGAGAACGCGGCATAAACTGCACGCTTGAGCAAGACAAAGAATCACGAATGAAAGGAAAGGCATTCTAATATATTTTTATGCAGCTCTTTGTCTGAATTTATGTATAAAGAAAACAGAAGAATAAATTAATAATTAAATAACACATAATGAAAAAGAACATCGCACGCAGCCTGGCTATTGCAGCTATGGCTACAATGGCTCTTGCTTCATGCAACAAACAGCAGCCACAGAACGACACAACAGAAAAGACTTCAACTGCTACCACATCAGCAAAAATAGCATACATAGAGGTAGACAGCATAATGTCGCAATATCAGTTCTGCAAGGATTATTCTCTCATTCTTCAGAAGAAAGGTCAGAACATTCAGAACACTCTTGCAGGCAAACAGCAGCAGCTACAGGCAGCAGCAGCTAAATTCCAGCAGGATGTGCAGCAGAACAAATATACTCAGCAGCAGGCAGAAGCCATCAACGCAAGCTTGCAGAAGCAGAGTCAGGATTTGCAGGCTTTGAATCAGCGCCTGAGCAGCGAATTCCAGACAGAGACCGACAATTATAACAAGGCTTTGCGCGACAGCCTTCAGCACTATCTTGCTGTCTACAACAAAGACAAGAAGTATGGTCTTATCCTGAGCAAGGCTGGCGACAATATTCTCTATGCCGACAAATCTTACGACATCACCAAGGAAGTAATCGCAGGACTCAACAAGGCTTATAAGCCTTCTAAAGCTACTACAGCAAACAAGAAGGAGAAGAAATAAGCCATGGAATATAAGGAAACGGAAATAAAGGGAGTGTGGACTCTCGACCCAAAAGTTTTCAACGACGCGCGCGGCTATTTCTTTGAAGCCTGGAAGAAGGAAGACTTCGAGAAACATATCGGCAAGGTGGATTTCATTCAGGACAATGAGTCGAAATCAAGCTATGGCGTGCTGAGAGGTCTTCACTATCAGAAAGGAGAATACTCACAAGCAAAGCTCGTAAGAGTGATTAAAGGAAAAGTGCTCGACGTGGCAGTAGACATTCGCAAAAGCTCGCCTACATTCGGAAAATACGTAATGGTGGAGCTGAGCGATGAAAACAAGCGTCAATTCTTCATTCCAAGAGGCTTCGCGCATGGTTTCCTTGTATTGAGCGATGAGGCTATCTTCACATATAAGGTGGATAACGCTTACGCTCCTAAGCATGAAGCGAGCATTCGCTGGAATGATGAAGACATCAACATTGAATGGCCTATCGATGCCAAAGATGTTCTTACAAGTGAGAAAGACCTTAAGGCATGCTCACTGAAAGAAGCTGAGGTTTTCGAATAAGGAATACACAAAACAAATCATGAAAATTGCAATTGTTGGTACTGGCTATGTAGGATTGGTGTCAGGCACATGTTTTGCCGATACCGGTGCGGAAGTGACATGCGTAGACGTAGATCAAAACAAGATCGACCGCCTTATGAATGGAGATATTCCTATCTACGAGCCGGGACTCGATGAACTTGTAACAAAGAACGTTAAGGCAGGCAGACTGAAGTTTACTACTTCGCTTGCCGATGTGCTTAACGATCAAGAAATAGTATTTTCGGCAGTAGGCACTCCTCCCGACGAGGATGGCTCTGCCGATTTAAAGTATGTATTGCAAGTAGCCAAGACTATTGGCGAAAACCTTAATAAATACATTGTAGTAGTCACCAAGAGTACTGTCCCCGTAGGAACAGCACGCAAGGTGCGCGAAACAATTCAGAAAGAGCTTGACAGACGTGGCGTAGACGTAAAATTTGACGTAGCGAGCAATCCTGAATTCTTAAAAGAAGGCAGCGCGATAAAGGATTTCATGAGTCCCGACAGAGTTGTCGTAGGCGTGGAAAGCGAACGCGCGAAGACATTGCTCACGCGTCTGTATAAACCATTTCTGATAAATAATTTCAGAGTGATATTCATGGATATTCCAAGCGCGGAAATGACGAAATACGCTGCCAATTCAATGCTTGCCACAAGAATATCATTCATGAACGACATCGCCAATCTCTGCGAGAAGGTGGGGGCTGATGTAAATATGGTGCGTCAAGGTATCGGTTCTGATTTAAGAATCGGTCGCAAATTCCTATATGCCGGTTGCGGATATGGCGGCAGCTGTTTCCCCAAAGACGTGAAGGCACTCATCAAGACGGCAGCCGACAATGGCTATGAGATGGGCGTGCTTAAAGCCGTGGAAGAAGTAAACGCAAGACAGAAACGCATTCTATTCGAGAAGCTGAAAAAGGTATATGATGAAAAGGAACTCAAGGGCAAGACCATCGCCCTCTGGGGACTTTCATTCAAGCCTGAAACTGATGATATGCGCGAGTCTACAGCCCTTGTGATAATCGATTTGCTGACAAAAGCAGGATGCAACATTCGTGCCTACGACCCTGTAGCCATGGATGAATGCAGACGACGCGTAGGCGACAAGGTGACATACTGCAAGGATATGTACGACGCTGTCTTAGGCGCTGACGCTCTGCTGCTTCTCACGGAGTGGAAGGAATTCCGCTTGCCAAGCTGGGATGTCATTGCTAAAGTGATGAACAGGAAACTTATCATCGACGGACGCAACATCTTTGACGGCGACGAGGTTGCCGAAGCAGGCTTTGAATATCACTGCATAGGCAAATAGAGAATATCATTAAATCATTTATATGATAGTGAAAAAAATTAGTTATATATCATCATTGATTATCGGCTGTGGCTTATTATTAGGCGCAACCACTTTCTTATCATGCAAAAACAAAGACAACGACAGGCAGATAGAGAAAGAAGATGTCAATGCGAAAAAACTATTGCAGGGAATATGGATCAACGAGGAAGACGGCAACATCGCCTTCCGCGCCATCGGCGACACGATATCATATCCAGACTCTACAAGTCAGCCTGCTTATTTCAAAATCATACACGACACCCTGATAATGGAGGGCAGCAACATCGTGAAATACCCGATATTAAAACAAGCTGCCCATCTCTTCGTATTTCTTAACACCAACGGCGACAAAATAAAATTGGTAAAGAGCGACGACAGGAGCGACAGATATGCTTTCATGCACAAAGCTACAGCCGCGCTTAATCAGAACCAACTGATAAAAAGAGATACCATTGTCTCTCACAATGAAAATCGCTATCATTGCTATGCGCAGATAAACCCTACGACGTATAAGGTGATGAAGACATCGTATACCACAGACGGCGTAGAGGTAGACAATGTATATTACGACAACATCATACACATAAGCATATTCAAAGGCAGTAAGAAATTATTCTCTAAAGACTTCCACAAAGACGACTTCGCAAGACTTGTTCCGAAAGAGTTTATCGAGCAGAGCGTTTTCAGCGATATGGTGCTGGATAGAGTAACAGCCGACGGCATTGTTTACACAGCAATACTCGTAGTGCCAGACAGCGACACAAGCTATCAGATAGAAGTTACCATATCATATAGCGGAAAGCTCTCGATGAACATCAGCAAATAACATTGGCACTTTATTATCAATAATAAAACAATCAGCCTCTTACTTCACACGAAGCAAGAGGCTGATTGCTTTTATGGCGTTATGCCAATAAATATATTATTTCATCAAATCATTGAATGCGAATTTCAATCAAATCAGAAAGATTACTTCATCAAGTCCTTGAAGAAATCATTCAAATCCTTATCCAAGCCTTTCATCAAGTCGCCACCGATAATAATCGTGTCGTCATCAGCGACATAGAGTTCCGCCAAATCTTCCTTGTCGTCATTCTGTAGCACAAAACTGTAAGGCTTAAGCAATCCGAGGTTATCGACCACGTCTTGCAGATTTTTCAGCACATCACGAAGCGCGCGCGTAACAGCGTCAAAGAAGTCGTCATCCTTATTATCTATCCATTCATCAATGACCACACGAGTAATCTCGTTGTCGTCGTCATCAAAAGCCCTCAGCTCACCTGTTTCCTGAGAAACAAGCAAATGAATATCGGTCAGCAACGACACTTCTTCCTCTACCGGAAACTTCTGAGCGATTTTTCTTATAGCGCGCTCAATCTGCTGCAATGTTTTCTTTGATATATTCATTTGTATTTATTATTTATCGCAAAGATAATACAAAATTCGCTACATTCAAAAAAATATTTTGCCAAAATATATAATAAAGCGCAAGCTATCTCGTTTTTAATGTACAGGGAGGAAACATTTAGAATGCAAACTCCGCTGTGTGAGTTAGATAACAGAGTAATAACAAAACAAAAGGTTTACGCCTATGAGGAATTATTCTACCCCAAAGCAGATAATGAAGCCAAAAGAAAAGACTTTGCAACTTATCAAGCAGATTGCTTACACATACAGGGTGATGAAAATCAATGGCAAACAGATAGCCTATTGCCTCAACTAAATTGTAATCCCCTCAAATTGTCTTTACTTAAAGTAACTTCAAATTATAATTATCTTCGCAAAGAAATGAACACAATTATATCGCCATCACTATTGGCTGCCGACTTCCTTCACCTCAGCGAGGAAGTGAAAATGATAAACGAAAGCGAAGCCGAGTGGCTTCACATGGACATAATGGACGGAGTTTTCGTACCAAACATTTCATTTGGATTTCCCGTATTAAACGCCGTTGGAAAAGAATGCACGAAAGCATTAGACGTGCATTTCATGATTGTTCATCCCGAGCAATACATCAAGCAGGCAGCAGACGCCGGCGCAAAAATCATGACTGTGCATCAGGAGGCATGCACACATCTGCATCGCACCATTTCCGAGATTCACGAAGCAGGAATGAAGGCAGGCGTGGCATTAAACCCCGCGACACCTATCAGCACATTGGAAGATGTGATAAATGATATAGACTTAGTTTTGATAATGAGCGTAAATCCAGGTTTTGGCGGTCAAAAGTTCATAGAAAACACCATCAACAAGGTGGAGCGCATGAAAGCCATGATTACGGCAAGCGGTTCACACGCATTAATAGAAGTAGACGGAGGAGTAAACGGCGAGACAGCTCCACGACTGATAAAGGCAGGAGTAGACGTACTTGTCAGCGGAAGCTATGTATTCAAAGCCACCGACCCCAAAGCAACGATAAAGTCGCTTTTATCTTATCAGCGATAAACCGCGGTTTGCGAAAACCGAAAATCAGAGCACATCAAGAGTCATTCCCTTGCTGTAAAGCATACGGCGGAGATTGATTATGGCATATCGCATACGCCCCAAAGCAGTATTGATGCTCACATTTGTAAGCTCGGCTATTTCCTTAAATGGCATGAGCTGATAATAGTGCATTCTAAGCACCTCGCGCTGATTGTCGGGCAAGCTGTCGATCATCCTTTCAAGCTCCGAGGAAATCTGAGCGTTTACGAAATCAAAATTACGGAAATTAGAGGAATCCTCATCAAGGTAAAGAGCCAGAGCCGTTTCATTGCTCACCTCAGTCTTGTTTACCACTCTGCGATGACGATACCAGTCCATGATGGTATTGTGAGCAAGACGTATCAGCCACGACTCGAATTTTCCTGTCGAGGCGTAAGTCTTATGCTGTAATTTTGTAATGACCTTGACGAATGTTTCCTGAAAGAGTTCATTGGCAAGATCATCATCCTTTACAACAAACATAATGTAAGTAAACAACTTTGATTGATGACGTTCAAGCAGAACATCAAAAGCTCGGTTGTTTCCGTCAGAGTAAGATAGAGCTAACTCCTCGTCGCTCATATCATTTAGATTTTTCATCTTAATTATTATTTTTACTTAAACATATAAATTCTAAGTAAATATAGTTCTATAGGCGTTCGGTTTTTAAACATTAATACATTTTACTTTCATAATATATACACATAAGGCAAATCCATACTTAGCAGTAAAAAGAATGCACTTATATTATATGTTATATTATAAGTGCAAAGATAAGGAGTTCCTTTCAGAACTCCAAATCTTTTTTATTTATTCCTAAAAAATATTTTTAGTAAGCGTCGTCATCATCTGACAAATCTGCCGCTTCAAGATTCAAATCATCTGGGTTGGCATCATAGGTAGTGCGATAGCTTTCCTCGGTAAGAGCGTCGTCGTCGATATCGAAAGCATCCTCATCATCAAAGTCGTCGCGCTTCTTGTCGTCTATCTCAATGTCGTCGTCGCCATTTTCATCTGAGATATTCTCCTTAGCTTCGTCGTCAAACTTCATGTGAGGCTTGTCAAGCTCAGGCTTCTCTTTGGCAAAGATAGCCTCCACCCATGAGCCCTTAGGAATTTCGAGCACCTCATATCCGTCAGCCACTTTGCGCTCATACATTCCACCTTCCTTATGCAGTCTGTTGGCAGGAAGAGTAGTCGTGCTGATGTCAAATCCGCTCTGGATAATATCCTGAATGCTCTGCGAAAGCGACTCCCAGCCACCTCCGAAATTTCGTTCCAACACTTCAATAAGTTTTGCGGCAGAAATGTGGTGAATGTTTTCGTATGTGAGGTCTGTAATACGCATGATAGGACGTTTTTTCACGGCCCATTTTGCCATGCTGTCGCCATCTTCCACGCTGTCTACCTGAAATCCTCTTGCCTCGTATTTTTCTATTACCTGAGGTCTGTCCACAGCCACTGTTTCTATTTCAAACGCGCTGCGGAATATATCAACATATCGGCGGAAGTTATCCTTTAAGTCTGCATCCTTTTCTGCCGTTGCAAGAAGTCGGAACACATCGTTCTCCTGGAGGTCCCAAACATTACTCTTACTTAGTGTTTTCAATGTTAATGCCTTTGGTTTCTTCATATCGTTATATCTTAGTGCTGCAAAAGTAATACAATAATCTTAATACACAAATATTTTAGAGCAACTTTCTTTTTTCGCATAATAAAAATTAGGAGGATAAAAGAAAACTTATTATCTTTGAAGCATAAATTCTAAATCATACTATTAATATTATGGCAAAATTTATTCAAGAATTTAAAGACTTTGCGGTCAAGGGCAATGCCATTGACATGGCAGTAGGTGTAATCATCGGCGGCGCATTCGGCAAGATTGTAACGTCGATTGTTAACGATTTGATGATGCCAGTAATCGGCAGAATCACTGGCGGCATAGACTTCAAGGATTTGTTTGTTAATCTCGGTGAAGGCTCTTATGCCACTTTGGCACAGGCACAGGAAGCAGGCGCTCCTGTCTTTGCCTACGGCAACTTCCTGCAGAATGTAGTAGACTTCGTGATTATAGCACTCTGCGTGTTCCTTATGGTGAAAGGCATAAGCAAGCTGAAGAGAACGAAGAAAGAGGAAGAAGACGCAGCTGCTCCTGCAGAACCAAGCGAGGAGGTAACACTTCTGCGTGAGATAAGAGACGCATTAAAGAAATAAATACGCAACTAAAAAGGGAAGCATTCTCGGCATATATCGAGTGCTTCCCTTTTCTATTCTGTTATTATTGCTCATTATTCTTGCTTTTCCTCTATCACGATAGCCTCATCACTTTTCGGCTGCGACAATCGCTCCGCTTCACGCTGCGCAGCATCGGTGATTTTCCTTATCTTCAAAGCATTAACGCATTCCATCACGCCATACACAAGCATACACCATCCGAGCACATAAAATGGAGTTGATGCCATAGCTACCGGGCGCACGATGATGAGAATGGCAGTAAGTAGCAGCAGCGAAGGAATTATCCAATAGAATATGCCCACCTTTGCCGTCTTGCTTATTGTGGCGAGATTTACAAACTGATTGAGCGCGCCAAGAATAAGCAGAGCCGCAAACACATACATTATATATGTAACAAACGATGTTGGCATGAATATGAGGATAGCTCCGAGGATTACGCTTCCCAGCCCCACAATAGGGAAAGACGGTGCATTGACCACCATATTACCCTCACCATCGGTGGCGCTTACTTCCTTATATTGTCGCAACATACTATAATACGTCGCGCACGAAATCACCCCGGATATGAAAAACAGCACACCGATAAGCTGCGTTATCCATGTGATTGCATCCTTGCTGTATTTTATAAGCAGCAAGCCTGTGACGATGGCGCACACGGCACGAAAAATTGTACTTTGAAGAACTTTCATTTTTACTTAAGTTTTTATGTGTATTATCATTTGGTTTTCTGCATAGCAAAAATAAGATTTTCAGCAGATAAAAACAAGTTTTTTATTACTTTTGTGCCCACAAATTTAAAGGAAAGTAATCAGCATATATTATATAATAAAGGTTATGGCAACGAAACTGATATTGGTAAGACATGGCGAAACGGTAGACAACGAAGCTCACATAATGCAGGGGCAGACTCAAGGCAAGCTCAATGCCAAGGGCATAGCTCAGGCCGAGGAATTAAGCCGAGAATTAAGCCATGAGCACATCGACATTTTTATGGCAAGCGACCTCAAACGCGCCATCGACACTTGCGATATCATTGCGAAGCCTCACAATAAACCAGTCGTCACCATCCCACTGCTGCGAGAGCGCGACTGGGGAGAGTTTACGGGCATGTATATTCCCGACCTGAAAGACAAGACATGGCCCGACGACATAGAATCTCTTGAAGCGATGAAGCAGAGAGCCACAGATTTTCTTCAGCTCATAACAAAAAAATACCACGGCAAGACAGTTCTTGCCGTGGGGCATGGCATAATCAACAAAGCCATTCAGAGCGTATTTTTCAATAAACCGATGAATGAGATCATGCCTATGAAGAACGTGGAATACAGAATTTTGGAATTATCTGCGTCCACCGAATGAGCCGCCTCCCGACGAATGGCTTCCTCCGCCAAATGAACCTCCCGATGGGCGATTACCACCAAACGAGCCACTTCTTGATGAATTGCTTCCACCACCAAACGAGCCACTTCTTGATGAATTGTTTCCGCTACCGAATGAGCCACTTGATGAATGATTGAATCCACCGCTGCGTCCGCCAAAGCTGCCCGAAGATGAAGAGTTGCCGCTGCGATTACTATTGTCGGGGCTAAATGTGTTGCGCGGAGTAGTCCTTACAGTGTTGCGCTCTGTGCGAGAATCCGTCGTTGCATTACTGCGACCACCGAAAGAATGACTATTGCCATATCTCGCCCCATTATTATTCGGCAGAGTCACTGTCTGGCGAGTGCTGCTTCTTCTGCCATCAAAAGTTTCCACCTTGCTTCTGCCTCCAAACGACTGAATTCCTCTCTGGCTTATGCGAGACGCGTTTGTAGAGTGAAGTCCTCTCACTCCGTTGCCGAAGTCACCACGACGATAGCTGTCGCGAAGTCCGAAGAACACGCCATCTCTGCGCGGTCCGTTGCCAAACGTGCGATTGCGATACCATGAGCGTCCGCCATTGTTATACCATGAGTGGCTGCCACGATAAACAGTATAGAACGCCGGGCGACCGAAGTAATAATAATCTCTGTGAGGATAGCGCGCGTAGACTCTGAAACGCCAATATCCTGCGTCCCAATATATAGGGCGATAGAAATAAAGGGCATTTATAAACCTCTCATACTGCCAGTCGAGAAGCACATAGCTAAGATCAAGATTACGGTTGCGCCAATAAGTGCTGTACACATCATCGTAATCATTTATCCTCATGAGATAGTCGAGATTTATCTCATAAGCCGCTTCATACTGGTCGTCGGTGAGATTGAGTTCATACGCCATTTTATCGGTGAGGAACAGAGCCTGCTCACGCGCCTTGCTGTAGCTCATTGCGTTTGCCGAAGCCACCACCAATGTGAGCATTGCCGTGATTAATATAATAAAGCGTTTCATAATCGTATTCTTTTTATATATAGTGAATTATTTCTTTTTCTATAGGCAAAGATAGCTCCGCCCGCTAAAAGAAAAAAGGGAAAAGCCCTAATCATGTAAGGCTTTTCCCTATTTCATATTTTTTGCTTTAAGAATTGTTTCAAAAAGGCGGTGAAATGAAATTTCGCCACACAACTCTACAGACAAATCCTAAAACGAAGATTTCGCTGCACAACTCTGCAGACAAATCCTAAAACGAAGATTTTGCTGCACAACTCTGCAGACAAATCCTAAAACGAAAATTTCGCCACACAACTCTACAAGAAAATCCTAAAATGAAAATTTAGCTGCACAACTCTACAGAAAAATCCTAAAATGAAGATTTTGCTGCACAACTCTACAGACAAATCCTAAAACGAAGATTTCACTGCACAACTCTACAGGCAAATCCTAAAACGAAGATTTCACTGCACAACTCTACAGAGAAATCCTAAAAGAATGAAACTTTATGATAAGAAACTACGTCTAACGACAAATCAAAAAGAAAGACGGATGCAATATTTTCCGTTTAGAGTAATCAACAATGATATTAGCATAATTAAATTTGCTGCCAAAAGAATTCATAGAAATGAAAAAAACAGCAACATTAGCCCTCTTGCTCACGACGGCTGTCGGAGCATGGGCACAGACAAATCCTTCTCACGACGCGATAAACTTGGAAGAGGTGGTGGTGAGAAGCACTATGCCGAAAACGCATATTAAAGGCGATGCGCAGATAACACGCATTGCTGGTTCGATACTCGAAAAGGCAGGTTCAAGCATTGATGTGCTGAAACGTCTGCCTATGGTGGAGGCGAAAGATGAAGCCATAAGCGTCATGGGGCGCGGAAATGCCACTATATATATCAACGGACGCGAGATAAAAGACCTGAAGGAGCTGAGCCAGCTGCAAAGCGACAGGATAGCGCGCGTGGAGGTGGTGCAGAATCCGGGAGCACGATATTCGGCTTCCACTAAAGCTGTTGTGCGCATATTTCTGAAAAAGGAGCAGGGCGAGGGTTTCAGTCTTGACAACGAAACACGCTATGGCTACATCTACGACCACACAGTGTGGGAAAACCTTGCGCTCAACTTCAGAAAAGACGGCTTCGACATCGGGCTGAAACTATGGGGCGAAAGGCAGATTTACGGTCACGACAACATCGTAAACCAGAATACTTATCTCGATGAGAAGTTGACTCAGGCAGCTTTCTCCCACATACGCAACAAATCGTGGCACTGGGCACCTACGCTCACGCTCAACTGGCAACTGTCGGAAGACAAATCGTTCGGAATGCGCTACAGCTATTATCGCTTGCCGAAACAAATGCCCCACGGCAGCTTCATAGACACCGACGTGAGGCGCAACGATGTGAGCATGGAGCGCTCAATGGCGTTGATAACCTCGAAATACAGCACATGGAATCACGCTACCAATCTATACTACAGCGGAAAAACTTCCGACTGGCAGATAGACGTAAACGCTGATATGTATTTCTCTGACAACCGCACTCATGGATGCACGGCAGAGACGGTGGAGAACCTCACTGACCACACTACTGAAACCTTTAACGTGACGACTGAAAATCCTACTCGCAATAGTCTTTACGCAATAAAGGCTGTGGCAGCCCACCCTCTGTGGGGCGGACAGATTACGTTCGGCACGGAAGACAGCTACTCTCGCTGCAAAAACTCATATTCCAATCCGCAGCACATAGTGAAAGACGACAAGAGCAAGATTAACGAAGCGTTGCTTGCCGGATTTGCGGAGTATAACCATACGTTTGGCAAACTATACGCCAACCTTGGGCTGCGCTTTGAGCATACCAACAGCAATTATTATGAATACGACAAGCGCATCGACGAGCAGAGCAGAAAATATAACGACTGGTTTCCAAATGTTTCGCTCAGCATGCCTGTGGCGGTGATTAAGAAAGCGCCTGTGCAGATGAGCCTTTCATATTCGCGCGACATAAGCCGCCCCGACTACAGCAGCCTACGCAGCGGCATACACTACGACAACAAATACTCTCTTGAAGGTGGCAACCCTCTGCTCTCCCCTACTTATTCCGACAACATTTCTCTCAACGCGGCATGGAAATGGGTGAATATCTCTACGGGATTTTCTCATATCAAGAATGAGATAAGCCTTTTCTCTGAACCTTACAAGACTCCCGACGGAGTGGAACATCCTGAGATTTCTTATCTTCATCCTGTGGAGCTTGACTCTTACGACACATGGCATTTCGCGCTCAACATCGCTCCAAGCATCGGACGCGGATGGAACAACCAGCCGCTATGGTCGCCAAAGTTTGTGTTCTATCTTCGTGGGCAGAACTATCATGCCGACACCAAGGATGGCAAGCGCATCTTCAATCACCCTACAGCGAATTTCGCGCTGCGTAATCACTTCGCGCTGCCCCACAACTGGCACCTTGACGCTGACTACAGATACCAGACGTCAGGATATTTCGGCAACATCCACATGTATGTTCCTATTCAAGAGTTCAGCTTCACCATCTTGAAGACATGGTGCAAGGATAAGATAGAAACTCGCCTGCGAATCAGCGACGCTTTCAATCAGCAAAACCATAAAGTGATGGTATATAATGGTCTGCGTGAGCTGGAAAACCTACAGACTGCGCGAAGAGGTATCGAATTCACTTTCCGCTACAAGTTCAACACTGCCCGAAGCAAATATAAAGGTCAGGGCGCGGGAAGCAGTCAGAAAAACAGAATGTAATAACCTAAAAATAAAAAAGGGAAGAGCCTTAATCATGCAAGGCTTTTCCCTTTTTTGAGTAAATTTTATAGTACTAACCAGAGATACTATCAACTAAATCTAAGACTCTTCAAAGAAATCATGATAAGATGTAAGGACTATCTTACCACGTATTTCTTGCCATCCATTATGTAGATACCTTTCTGCAAACCATTAAGAGCCTGTTTCTTCTCCACGCCGTGCTTCACTCGGCGACCGTCGAGAGAATAAACATCTACCATGATAGTAGCCACGTTGCCATTGTCTACAGAGAAAATGCCTGTAGCAGCAGAAGTCTTCTTCATGTAAAGAGAGATTGCTTTCTGAGTACCCTTATAGCATGCGAAACGAGGCAGACTGGAATTAAACTGAATCTGATTATTATTGAATTTCACGTTGATGATTTCCACCTTATCATCCTTGAATGATATTCTCCATTTAGCGTTGTCGCTGTCGGCATTGTCGGCAGTATGGATTTTGTTTTTCTTCTCGTTTAGCGAGAGATATTTATTCTCCGCTGCGTCATACAAAGTGTAAGCACCAACCTTACCGCCAAGCGTAAGCAAGTGTACACCATTACCGCCATTAGTAGTATTGCCGTCTACGGTGATTGCCACATCACTGCGAATGTCATTGCTGCTTGCGCCCATAGCATGACTGTTAGCACCATCTTCATACACAATCATATACTGATTGCCCACAATAAGATTGGCTGCCGAAGCCACCTTTACAAACTCACCGCTGCCAGTAATTTCTATATCCGTGCCCTGACCGCCATTATTATCTTCCTCGCCCCTCTGTTCATCAGTTGTAGTAGGCACTTTATCCACTTCATACTTCACGCTCTTAGCGTCGTAATCTGCGTAATTGAATGTAGCATCCATCATTCCGCCCCATACATATTGTTCCAATCCAGGATAATCCACATACGGATTTCTGTTTTTCTGAATACCAAAGACTGCGTTATTACGATTGATTTCCTTTTCGCTTACAGGATCATTCTTTGCCCAGCGAAGAAGCAATTTCAAAGCCCACTCATTAAATGCAGGATAAGTGTAGCCGTCGATCATTTCACAGTTCCAATGAGGTAAGTCGTTTTCATAGCATGTTACCATATAGAAGTAGATACGGGCGAAATCGCCTTTATATTCGTCGGCAGGTTCAAAAACTGTGCCGTTAAATCCTGGAGTCTTGCTTGCGCCAAGCTTGCTGAAACTACCTTCCGACTGAAATATTTCGCCATTGGTTTCACCAAAAGGATAGCTGCTGCGCATTCCGTTTACATAGCTGTCGGTAGGCACGATGTGCATAAGGTCGGTCACCATCGGGCTTTTCTTGTTAAACCAGCTCTTAGGGAAAGAATGCTCTCTGTTATAAGTTGCGCCTTCACCATCGTGATTTCCCTTGTCGCGATCTTTTACTGGGTCGAAGTCGGTAGAATTAGAATACATATCCCAAATCTTGCCGTCGCTGCGCACATCAGTTTTGCTGTAGCAGTCCCACAAATCGCCATAACTTAAAACCGTATGCTTGTTGATAATCGCTGCGAGAGCCGTCTTTAGCTGTTTGCCTCGTGTGCCATTGGCATTCTCGTAATACGTTCCCGAATTGTTTGGTCCTTGTGCCCACGCCAGCACGACCGAATGGAGCAACAGCACCACTGCCGCAACCATTTTCTTAATTTTTTGTAGTTTCATGAAAATAAAACGATATTTTTGATGTATTCGGGGTGCGAAGTTACTACTTTTTTGCCGAATACGAAAGAGAAATCGCATGAAGATGCGCCACATAATTTTTGCCATATCACCTTTATTAATCTTTGTCATATCATCATTATTAATCAAAGATATATACAAACGCAGCCCTCTCGATTTCGGGAGGGCTGCTTGGCTATAACCATAATTTGAAATTATGATATTATAAAGCTATTCTCACGAACAGCTGAAGTTTCTTTTAAAATGC
>JAIKZG010000040.1 GCA_024682415.1 Prevotella sp. | reverse complement strand
CCAGCTTCATCCGTAACAGAGAGCAACACGTCAGATGAAAATACGGAAGCAAATTCTGGTGAATATTTCTTTTCATCGTCTGAGCAAGATATAAATAAGACAGCAAGAAAAGCCACTAAAAGATTTGTTATTTTTTGCATTGTTTTATTGTTTAAGTTTTCCGAAAGCATTCGGATAATGTCGTGGCAAAAGTAGCTCTATACTTTCTTTTATATCAATCTTAATCGTAATTTTATGTTAATGCGACACATGTTCGTATCGTAAAGGAAAGTGCATGTTACATGGCGCAAAGTATCTTTGCATTAAGTTTATAAATTGGCACACTTTAGAGATTTCTTGGCGACACAAAATCAAACATGATTGGATGATTTATTAATGCTTTATGTTTTTTGTGAATTTCAAAAATAATATGTAAGTTTGCAAATAAGAAATATAATGTTGATATGGAAGCAGTAAATGTATATACAACTCGTGATAAATTAGCTCGTGATATTCTGAATATAGACGATATTGATATATTGGAGTTTATCGCTAAAGCTTTGAAGCGTGCAAAGTCTACGTTAAAAGCAAATAATATGATATCGAAGAAAGAGTTAATGCAGAGATTGGAAATATCACTGAATGAAGTTAAGAAAATAGAGAACGGAGAGCTTGCAGGTATTCCTGCTGAGAACATATTTGATTAATAATAATGTCATCAAATCTAAATATTATAGCTACACCATATTTTGCAAAACAAGCAAAAGTATTAAGAAAAAGGTATAAATCGTTTGAGAAAGATTATTTTGAATTGCTGAAGTTATTGAAAGATACTCCTTATCATGGAATAAATCTGGGCAGTGGCTTTCGTAAAATTAGGCTTGCTATAAAATCTAAGAATAAGGGGAAAAGCGGTGGCGCAAGAGTTATCACATTAACTACAAAAATGTTGGCAGATGATAATAGCGGAACGCTTTATTTAATAGATATTTATGACAAAGAAGAACAGGAAAGCATATCTATTAAAGAATTATTGAACTTAGTAAAGAACGCTGGTTTAGATAAGTAGTTCGTTTGTGTGGTTGGAGATATACATAAGTATTATATCTCTCACAGTTATTATGCTTCGCAAACGCTAACATAACAACTGTGAGAAAATATCTATTTAGAACAAAGGATCTTCCGGAGTGAGGATTGTCGGCTTTTGGTCAAACTCTTTGAGCAGTGTCTCTGGCACATACTTCTTGTTGACTACAAGGCGGAACATATATTCTCTAAACCAACGGTCGCTCATGATAAGACAGCCACCCTGACCATAGTCAGCGCCCCAGCTGTTTTCCACCTTCCATTTTGTTGGCTTGTCGTTGTCGTCGGTATCTACGGCGGTGAGAGTCATGGCGTGAGTGCTGCCGCTGTCGAATGTAGAGATGCGCTCAGCCTTGGTCATGCCAAACTTGGTCTCAAACAAATCGCCATAGTTGTAGTTCTCGGTGTCGAGATAGCCACGCTTCTTGTCGAGCTGCTTGCCCACGTCGTAGCTTGAATACATCTTTCTGCCGTCCTTCAATGAAGCCAAGGCAAGCTGCTCTATCTCGTCCATAGGGAGGTTGAGATATTTCCAGTTGTGGCCATCGTAGGCGTGGCGGTCGTATTCCACTTCGTAAGTCTTGTGGTAAGGATGGCGAGGATCGTTCATCACCATAATGAATGTGCCGTTGAGCTTATGGCCTACGGTAGCGTCGTAGAACTCCTTAGGAGTGTAAGTCTTTGGCTTGCCGATGGTCTTGCCGTTCTTATCCTTGAAAGCGTAGGTGAACTTCTCTACTGGCTTGCCGAGAGTCATGCTCAGCATATTATAGATGGTAGCGAGCATTTGAGTTTTGCGGTCGTTGATAGCCTTCTGATTCTTGCCTGAATTTACCATTTTGCGAAGTTCAAGACCAAACTCGCGAAGCTTTGATGAAACGAGCTTGCCCATGCGTGAAGTGTTGTCTGAAGAATATGTCTCCGGCACTACGCCCTTAGGAGCAAGACCATATTTCTCTGCCAAATCGCTGACGCCGCAGAATGTGCCACCGTCGTTGATAGGGTTTTTGAAGAAGAACTGCACCTTAGGGTCGTTGATAGGCTTCTTGGCGCAGTCGATGACGCCCTGAAGCATAAGGTTGGCTTTCTCAAGCTGATCCCAGAAGAAAAGATAGTCGTGAGAAAACTCCACTGTGAGAGAGTCGCCATGCTCTTTGGCAAAG
Organism: Prevotella sp.; assembly: GCA_024682415.1. Classification (GTDB taxonomy): domain Bacteria; phylum Bacteroidota; class Bacteroidia; order Bacteroidales; family Bacteroidaceae; genus Prevotella. The sequence goes on along the minus strand of JAIKZG010000040.1, from coordinate 32,980 downwards.
TTAGAGCGCAATACGTTCAGTCCTGAGAACATCCAGCAGCGACCGCTGCTCTGCTGATCGTGAATGCTTTGCTTAGGAGTCTCATATTTGAAATAAGTATCAATAGCTCCTTCGTTGGCATGATTTTTTGCCAAGTTGTCGATAGGGTTGGTAGCCATGGCATTGGCAATGGCACGATGACCTGCGCAGCCTTTCTGTTTGCTCTGTATCTGCTGCAACATAGAGGCAGAGATACTTCCGTTTTGCGCGTTGGCCGTAAATGCTACTGCCATGCACAAGATAGCGAGTAAATGTTTCTTGTTCATTATCTTTGTTGTTGTGTATGATTTCTCTCTATTTAAAATTCAGGATTGCAAATTTACTCCTTATTTCCTTGCTTTCCAAATAAATATTAAATGATATGTAGTGCTGTTAATATGTTTTTAGTTACTTTTGCATTCAAATAATTAATAACTTATGAATACTACAAAAACTATATTGGGCATAATGATGCTTATGATGATGTGTGTGGCTTGTGAAAAACCAAACTTTGACGGAGATGACAACGAAGTTTCCAACAAGACAAGAATAGACTTGGGAGATGTGCCCGTGAATTTCTCATTGGGAACGATAGAGCAGGGTGCTACGCATAGCGAGAGCGAAGCTAAGGCTATGGACAACGCCATTGGCACAAGGGCTCAGCAAGAATTGGGCGAGCTGTGCGCAAGGCTTGATTTCGCTGTGTATAAGCTCGGAGCGGGCAATAAGAATAAGCTGGCTGAGGTGAATCAGACGAGCGACAAGACTGGTTTCGGCACAGTAAGCATGAGCCTTAATGAGGGCGAATATGTGGTAGTGGCCATTGCGCATAACGGCAAAGGCAAGGCTACGATGACCAATCCAAGGAAGATAACATTCCCCGACAATAAAGTGACTGATACCTTTTATTTCATCGATACTATAAATGTGAAGGGTGAAGCCATCAACGAGAATATGAATATGAGGCGTGCCGTGGCAAAGGTGACGTTGCGCCTTATGGATGAACTGCCGAGCGAGTTTAACCAATGGAAGTTTCACTATACTGGCGGAAGCTCTACATTCGATGCGGTGGCAGGCAATGGTTGCGTAAGGTCGCGACAGACGGAATATCGTTCTGCCCAAAGCAATAATGCGTATGAAGTATATACATTTCCTCGCAGCGATTCAGAGAAGCTCAACATGGAGGTTTGCGCTCTTGATAAGAATGATAACACGCTGCGTGAGCGCACGTTTGAGCCTCGCGTAATGCGGAATGTGAATACGGAGATGAAAGGCGCATTTTTTGATAATAATAAAAAGGATGATGACGAAAAGAAGAATGATGATGATGAGAAAACGGAAGACGGCAACACATTCCATTTCGTCGTGGATAATGCCGACTGGGAAGTGATACGCTTCCCTTTTGATTAGCGAGATTTCAAAAAGTGGATTGCTGATAGTATGGCAGATTTCAATGTCTATCCCTTTCTTAAAGCGCTGATATGCGTTGTCGTCGGTATTGTGATTGGCGATGTCTTTGCCGTGCCTTTCGGGGTGAGCTTAGCTGTTATGGTGGCATTGCTAATAATCACTATGGCCTGCTATAAAAGCGAGCGAGCGCAGAGCATTATGCTGCTAATTGCAGGCGTGATGTGCGGAGTGGTGCTGGTAGCTTTTAAGGAATATCGCTGCAAGGTGAGATTGCCCGAAAGGGAGCATGAATACAGAGCCGTAATAGTGAGCGAGCCGAAGGTGCATGGCAAGGTGCTGATGATGGACGCGCTGATAACCGACGGACGCTTTAAAGGGCATAAGATAAAGGCAAGCATATTGCGAGATGCGGTGAGTGGGAGAGAGGGCAGGCTTTCCGTGGGCTACGGCATAGAGTTTTATTCGCGCCTTGAGCAGCCAAAAGCCTTTCATAAAGGTAATTTCTCCTATGAGAGATGGATGCGGATACATGACTATGTGGCAACGGCGTTTATTCTGCCGAGTTGCTGGCACATTAAGCGCATAAGCCTGAATGATGTGTCGAGCATAGAGCGATTTAAGTTGGCGGTAAGCAAGTTCAGAGGTCGCCTTTTGCGCAGATATCAAAGGCTCGGCATGACAGACAGGGATTACTCCGTGGTGGCAGCGATGACGCTTGGCGACAAATCTATGCTCGACAAAGAAACAAAAGACATTTATTCCATAACGGGCGCATCGCATCTGCTTGCCGTTTCTGGTTTGCATTTGGGCATTATCTATGGTTTATTCTCATTGCTGTTTTATCGTCGTAGGCGAGCATTGGTGATAAAGCCTTACGCTCATTTATTCATCATCATGTCTGTTTGGGCATACGCAGCCATTACAGGACTTTCGCCGAGCGTAACCCGCGCTGCCCTGATGATAACTATTTATTCTGTTACCACGATGTTTAATGAGGAAACTATCTCTCTTAACACATTGTCGCTCACGGCATTGATACTTCTTCTTATCAATCCTCTCAGCCTGTGGGACGTGAGTTTTCAGATGTCGTTTATGGCAATGCTCGGCATATTCATGGCTTATAAGCCATTGCATTCCATGTTGCCTTATTCCGTGCGTGGCGGAATTATAGGCATAGTGTGGGATATGACGGCAGTGTCGATTGCAGCGCAACTGTTCACAGCTCCGCTCATAGCCTATTATTTCGGACGCTTCTCATGCCTTTCTCTCGTTACCAATCTCATTGCCATTCCTGCTGCCACATGTCTACTCTATGGCGCGCTGCTTTTCTTTCTATCTTCGCCTTTTGCGTTGCTGCAAAGCGGTGTAGCCAAGGCTATTGTCATGATTGCGGAATACATGAATGAGGCTCTCGCGCTTCTCTCGCGTATAGGATGGGCAAGCTATGACGGCATAAATCTTGATATGCTCCATCTGTGCCTGCTTTATGTTATTATAGGGAGTGCCGTGTTGATAATCAGAGGTAGAGCATCAGTATGTCCCAGACGGCAATGATGTGGCATATAGAGCCTGCCAATACGAAGAAGTGGAACACGGTGTGCATAAATCGCTTCTTGTTTATCATGTAGAACATAGCGCCCGTAACGTAAGCCACGCCTTCAGCTATAATCCATGTAACGGCAGCCGCGCTTACGCTGTCAATCAATGGTTTAAACGCAATGAGCACAGATAATCCCATGCCCACGAAGCAGAATGTTTCTATTCGGCTGTGGTCGCTCAGATGCACGAAGCTGATAACAGTGCCTGCCAACGCGCATGCCCAAATAAAGATAAACATGCTCCATCCCCAATACCCTTGGTCGCGCAAGGCTATAAGCGTGATGGGAGAATAAGAGCCTGCTATATGCCAATATATGGCAGCGTGATCCCATTTTCTAAGTCTGCCTTTCCATTTCGACCATGCTGAAAGAGAATGATACGCTGTGGACGCTACATACGACATCAGCATTCCCACAAGATAGAGAATTACTCCTGCCGTAGCCCATCCGTTACCATGCTTGAAGCACATGACAAGAAAAATAGTGCCGAAGACAAGCCCCAGCACTATTCCTCCGGCATGTGACCAACTATTCCATAATTCTTCTTTGTGATTGAAGAAAATCTTTAGTTTCATGCCTTCTTCTTAGATTTCTTTTTATCTTTTTTTTCCTTTTTTTCTTTTGTCTTCTTGCCTTTAGCCTTTTTCTTCTTCTTTGAGTTGTCGGTGGCTTCTTCCTCCGCCTTGTCTTCATCAGGCAGCAATCCCAGCTTCTCAAGGCTCTTTCTGCTGCCACGGCGAGTATCTCTCTCGCTGCCTATGAGCACGAAGTCGAGCTGACGCTTCTCCAGATTGGCAGCAGCCACTTTGATGGTAACTTTGTCGCCAAGCTGATATTTATAGTGATGACGTCTGCCCACGAGGCAATAGTTCTTCTCGTCGAAGAAATAGTAGTCGTCGTCGAGGTCGTGGAGTGCCACCATGCCCTCGCAGTGGTTTTTGTCTATCTCGCAATATATGCCATAGCTTGTAATACCGCTGATGTGGGCAGTGAATTCCTCGCCGAGCTTCTCGCCCATGAATTCCACCATCTTATATTTTATGCTCTCTCGCTCCGCTGTCTGTGCCACCACTTCCATGTCGTTGCAGTGTTGGCATAGCTCCTCATAATGTTTTGCGTTGGCAGAGCGTCCGCCGTCGGCATATTTGGTGAGCAGGCGGTGCACCATGGTGTCGGGATAGCGACGTATTGGGCTGGTGAAATGAGTGTAATAATCAAATGCCAGACCGAAATGTCCTATGTTGTGAACGCTGTATTTGGCTTTCATCATCGACCTCAGCGTGAGGGCTTCAATAAGCTTTTCCTCTCGGTGGTCTTTGATGTCTTCCATCAGTTTGTTGAGCGAGCGTGCCGTCTGCCCCTTAGTGCCTGCTGTCTTCAGCTTATATCCAAACTTACTTATTATGCCGTGCAGAGCTTCAAGCTTCTGTGGGTCAGGATTGTCGTGAATACGATAAGGCAAGGTCTTTGGCTTGTGAGTCTTTTTGCCGTTTCTTTTTGACACCTTGCCTATGCTTTCAGCCACTGTCTTATTAGCCAATAGCATGAATTCCTCCACGAGTTTGTTAGCGTCCTTTGAGCGCTTCACATAGCATCGTGTAGGCTTGCCCTCCTTGTCTACGTCGAAATGCAGCTCCTCTGAATCGAAGTTCACAGAGCCGTTTCTGAATCTGCGTTCACGCAGGCATTTTGCCAAGCGGTCGAGCATAATCAGCTGGTCGGCATATTCTCCTATGTAAGGCACCGGCATTCGCGGAGCAGGGCGTCCTGTTCCATCTTTCACTCCGTTCTCTTCCAGTGTCTGCTGCACTTCCTCATATATAAATCGCCTGTTGCTCTTTATCACAGTGTGTACTATGCGATAAGATTTCACATGGGCTTCCTCGTCCATATTGAAGATTACGCTGTAGGCGAGCTTCTCCTCATTAGGGCGCAGAGAGCATATAAAGTTGCAAAGACGCTCAGGGAGCATTGGTATAGTGCGGTCTACGAGATACACGCTCGTAGCTCTCTTGAATGCTTCCTTATCTATTATCGAGCCTTCTTTCACATAGTGAGACACATCGGCGATATGCACTCCCACCTGCCATTGTCCGTTTGGCAGCTGCTGTATAGACAACGCATCGTCAAAGTCTTTCGCATCTTTAGGGTCGATGGTGCAGGTGAACACATCGCGGAAGTCCTCACGTTCCGCAAGGTCTTCTGCCGTAATCTCTGCTGAAATCTTCTCGGCAGCTTCTTCCACGCGTTTCGGGTAATTATATGGCAACTGATATTTAGCCAAAATGCTGTTCATCTCGGCATCGTTGTTGCCGCTCGGACCTAACACGTCGATAACCTTTCCTATAGGGTTCTTTGCCTCATTGCTTGGCCACACCACAATCTGCACAATGGCATTGTCGTTGTGCTTGCCGCCTTTGAGCGAACGCTTAGGAATGATAACGTCGGTTGAGAAAATGTTGTTGGGAGTATGCAGAAATGCCAGGTCTTTTCTCACTACGAGCGTGCCCACAAGAGTGTCCTTGGCATGTTCCAATATCTCTATCACCATCGCTTCTTTTATGTGGTTCTGTCGGCGCGCGAGCAGCTGCACTCTCACCTTGTCGCCGTCTACGGCAAACATTGAGTTTCTTTCTGCCACGAATATGCCCTGGTCGCTGCCGTCGGGCACTATTGAGTTCTTGCCATTTGGCTTTCTCACGAATCTGCCTTCCAGCACCTGTCCTTCTCTATTGAGGCTATACGAAGTTTCGTCTACCTTTTTCAGATAGTCGTCCCACGCCATATCCTCCAGAATATCCATCGCGAGCATTTTGAGAGGATGGGTGTTGAGAGTGAGTCTGCTGAATATTTCTTTCAGCTTATATGTCTTTTCGGGATTAGCTTCGAAAAATTGTTGCAGCTTTTCGCTGAGCTGCTTCTTGTTCATTCGCTTACCGCCTTTTTTCTTTTTACCTTTACCCATGTGTAATTTGTCGTTTTAAAGCGTTGTCTATATCGTGCAAAATAAATGAAAAAAAGTCATTATAACAAGAAATCTCATCAAAATAATGTAATTTTGCACGCATGAAACGAGAAGAATTTGAAATAATGGCTCCTGTGGGCTCAAGAGAGAGTCTGGCAGCTGCTATCAATGCGGGAGCGGATTCAGTATATTTTGGTATCGGACAGCTGAATATGCGTTCCCATTCAGCCAATCACTTCACTATTGACGACTTGCGTGAGATAGCAGCCACCTGCGACGCTCACGGCATTAAGACTTACCTCACGGTGAACACCATAATCTACGACAACGACATCGACATGATGCACACCATCATCGACGCTGCCGCTGAGGCTAAGATATCTGCCGTCATCGCCAGTGACGTGGCTGTTATGATGTATTGTAGGGAGAAAGGGGTAGAAGTGCATCTCTCTACTCAGCTCAACATATCTAATATCGAGGCTCTGAAATTCTATTCTCAGTTTGCCGATGTGGCTGTGCTCGCGCGTGAGCTCAATATGGATCAGGTGGCAGCCATACATAAGCAGATAGAGGAGCAGAATGTGTGTGGCCCTAAGGGTGAGCAGATACGCATCGAGATGTTCTGTCATGGTGCTTTGTGCATGGCTATCTCCGGCAAGTGTTATCTCAGTCTTGACAACGCGAGCCGCTCTGCCAACCGTGGTCAGTGCATGCAGTTGTGTCGTCGCTCTTATCTTGTCACCGACAGGGAGACAGGCACCGAGCTTGAAATAGACAATAAATACATAATGAGCCCTAAGGACTTGAAGACTGTGCGCTTTATTGACCGCATGATGAAGGCTGGCGTAAGAGTGTTCAAGATAGAGGGTCGTGCCCGTGGCGCTGAATATGTAAGCACCGTAGTGGGCTGCTATCGTGAGGCTATTCAGAGCGTAATCGACGGCACATTCACCGAGGAGAAGAAAGATAAGTGGGACGAGCGTCTTTCCACTGTCTTCAACCGTGGCTTCTGGGATGGATATTATCAGGGTCAGAAGATGGGCGAATGGAACAAGCATTACGGCTCATTGGCTACCGAGAAGAAGGTGCTCGTGGGCGTGGTGAAGAAGTTCTTCAGCAAACTCAGCGTGGCAGAAGTGGCTGTGCAGGCTTCCGACTTCAACCTTGGCGACAAGCTTCTTATCACAGGGCCTACCACAGGCGCTATGTATCTCAATGCCGATGAGATACGTTTCGACCTTGAGAAGACCGACAAGGCAGAGAAGGGACAGCGCGTGTCTATTCCTGTGCCAGGCAAGGTGCGTCCCAACGACAAGTTGTTTAAGATGGTAAAAACAGAGGTTACAGAATAAGCTATATATATCATAATGACTATAAATGAACTTCAAGATGAAGTAATCGAGGAATTTGAGGACTTCACCGACTGGATGGATAAATATCAGATGCTCATTGATCTCGGCAACGACCTCGACGAGCTTAATGAGAAGTATAAGACGGAAAACAATCTTATCGACGGCTGCCAGAGCCGCGTGTGGTTGCAGTGCGACATGGTAGATGGCAAGCTTGTGTTCACTGCCGACAGCGACGCTCTTATCGTGAAGGGCATAATAGCGCTGCTCATCCGTGTGCTTTCTAATCACACTCCGCAGGAGATAATCGATGCCGACCTTTATTTCGTTGATAAGATAGGCCTTAAGGAGCATCTTTCGCCTACTCGCAGCAACGGTCTTCTTGCCATGATTAAGCAGATTAAGGTTTACGCCGTGGCTTATCAGGCTAAGGCATAAGATTGCTCTCACAGATTTCACAGATGGCACGGATTTTTTATTATCTGTGAAATCTGTGAGAAACTATTAATTATCAGAAAAGAATGAGAAAGTTAAAAACTCAGGAGATGCACCGCCTGTCGGTAGAGCAGTTTAAGGAAGCAAAGAAGCTGCCCCTTATCGTTGTTCTCGACGACATACGCTCGCTTTATAATGTAGGCTCTGTGTTTCGCTCATGCGACGCTTTCCGTGTGGAAGCTATCTATCTGTGCGGCATTACTGCCACTCCTCCTAATGCCGAGATACATAAGACTGCTCTTGGCGGCGAGGACAGCGTAGACTGGAAATATTTTGCCAGTGCCGACGAAGCTGTCGCCAAGCTCCACGAGGACGGCTACTATGTGTATAGCATAGAGCAGGTTGAGGGCAGCACCAAGCTTCAGACATTGCAGCTTGAGCAAGGCAGAAAGTATGCGGTAGTATTGGGCAATGAGGTGAAAGGCGTGCATCAGAGTGTCGTTGATGCAAGCGACGACTGCCTTGAGATACCACAGTTTGGCACGAAGCATTCCCTTAATGTCAGCGTCACTGCCGGTATCATCGTGTGGGAGTTTGCCAAAAGAAATATATAGGGGTTACCACTCCATATAATTTATACCTATTACAAGGAGTTCGATGGATTCTTTCTGTCGAACTCCTTTTGTTTTCATGCTATTTATACCTTTCTAATACCCTTAGAAATAGTCAAAATCCAAATTTTAATGGTTTCTAATGCCCTTAGAAAGTGGCAAATTTTTCATTTCGGGTTTTTCTACCACCGTCAGAAAGTGGCAAATTTTCCATTTTAGGGTTTTCTACCAATGGGATAAAGCGTCAAAAGCTTTGCCGTTATGCGCAATTATATTACTTTTGCAGGCGATTTAAACATTGGCTTTCCTCATACTTACTGTTCTTTAGTTTTTACCATCGGCTTCATCTCATAGTTGAATAAATCAAGAAGTTGATTCACTTTATCTAATCGTAGAGTCTTTTTGCCCTGTTCCAAGTCGCGCACAAAACGAAGACCTACACCAGATTTTAATGATAGGTCTTCTTGGGTTAAGCCGTATTCCTTGCGTAATGCCTTTACTGTTGCTGATAGGTCTGTCATATCTATATGATTTTATACCATTTCGGGTACAAATATAATATTTTATCTCTATATTATACCCGATAGGGGATTAAATTAAAATACTTAAAATAATAACTTTTACTTTATTATTATATATTTTCTATATACTTTTGCACTGATTAATTAAGGAATATATAATATCGAATGTCATATAAGAAATGAGCGCAAATAGTAATAATCAAGGAAGGGCATATGAATTTATATGCTTACATTCTATCTATGATGCAATAAAGTCTAAAAGACCGGCAGAGATAGTTAATAATAGTAGTTATGCGGCAGCTGAATTGGCATGGAATACACTGAGTTCGGATGAAAAAAAAATGTATGAATTGAGTGCGAAATCTACTATTAAAACAATCTTTGCTATGGAACCGAATATTATTGAGCAGACCAATGATATTCTTAAACTTTATATTCAGACAGATAAACGTGGTGAGGAAGCTGATGTTCGTGATATTATAATTGAACGTTCTGATATTGTTTGGGAAATAGGATTGAGTATAAAACATAATCATTTTGCAGTTAAACATAGTCGTCTGTCAAAAGATATAGATTTTGGTGAGAAATGGTATGGAGTAAAATGTTCTCAGCAATATTGGGAGGATGTAAATCCTGTATTTGCTTTATTAAACGATGGTAAGAAGAAAGGTACTTACTTCCGTGATATGGAATCGAAGGAAGACCAAGTTTATGTGCCACTTTTGAATGCTTTTATGAAAGAAGTAAAAGTGGCTATAGATAAAGATGATAGTGTACCACGCAAACTTGTAGAGTATTTGTTGAGTAAATACGATTTTTATAAAGTGATAAGTATTGATAGTGAACGTGTTACGATAATTCAGTCTTTCAATATGTATGGCACTTTAAATCTGCCGAGTAAGGCTAAGAAACCTGATATGGTTGTTCCAAAGATTGAATTACCGACAGATTTATTGTATATTGGTTTTAAAAAATCAAGCAAAACAACAGTATTGATGAGCTTTGATAATGGCTGGCAATTTTCTTTCCGTATTCATAATGCAGAAGAAAAAGTCAATACGTCATTAAAATTTGATATTCAAATTATTGGTATGCCAGCCGAAGTAAACATTAAGAATAATTGTAATTGGGATTCTGTAGATGCGTCTAATTAGTCTTTTTTCGGGAGCTGGAGGTCTTGATCGTGGCTTCCATAATGCAGGTTTTCGTACTGTTGTTGCCAATGAGTTTGATAAAAAAATTTGTCCGACATTTAGGGCTAACTTTCCTAATGTAAATCTTATAGAAGGTGATATCAGAAATATATCATCAGATAGATTTCCAGATAATATTGTTGGTATTATCGGAGGTCCTCCATGTCAATCGTGGAGTGAAGCTGGTTCTTTGAAAGGAATAGAGGATGCTCGTGGACAGCTATTTTATGAGTATATTCGTATTCTTCGTGACAAACAGCCACTGTTTTTTGTTGCGGAGAATGTATCTGGTATGTTAGCAAAGCGTCATGCTGTTGCGGTAAAAAGTTTTATGGACTTATTTGATAAGGCAGGTTATGATGTAAATTTAAAAATGCTAAATGCAAATGATTTTGATGTACCAGAAGATCGTGATCGTGTTTTTTATATAGGTTTTCGTAAGGATTTAAATATTCATGATTATGAATATCCTAAACCTCTATCTCATAAACCAACGTTGCGTGAGGCTATTTGGGATTTGCAAGATACAGCAATACCTGCTCGTGAGAAAAACCATACGAATGGTGATTCTTGTCATGTGCCCAATAATGAATATTATATAGGTGCGTTCTCGCCAATTTTTATGTCTCGTAATAGAGTAAGATCATGGGATGAGCCAGGTTTTACTGTTCAGGCGAGTGGTCGTCAGTGTCAGTTACATCCACAAGCACCTAAAATGGAAAAAATTGAAAAGAATCTTCAACGTTTTGTACCTGGTTACGAACATCTATATCGTCGTATGACAGTACGTGAGGTAGCTCGTATTCAGAGTTTTCCTGATGATTTTACATTTTTGTATGATGATGTAAATATGGGATATAAAATGATTGGGAATGCGGTTCCTGTTAATCTTGCGTATCATGTGGCAAAAAGTATTATTGAAACATTTAAACGTCATGGGATAGATCTTAATCATATATGAAAATAAGGTCGCAGCAGAAAAAGAAAACAGTAATAATGAAAAAGGTAATTGTTTCTGATGAGATTAGGGAGGTGTGCCCAGAATTTGTGGGTGCTGCCGTAGAGGCAAGCGTGGTGAACACGGAGATGGACGAGGGATTGTGGCAGGAGATACATGCTCTCGACGCTGAGTTGCAGGCTACGCATACCACCGACGACATAAAGCGCATATCGGCTATCGCTGCTACACGAAAGGTGTATAAGGCTTTGGGAAAAGATCCAAGTCGCTATCGCCCGAGCGGTGAGCAGCTTATGCGTCGCATACTGCAGGGCAAGGGACTTTACCAGATAAATACGCTCGTGGATCTTGTGAATCTCGCTTCTCTACGCTATGGATATAGCATTGGCGGATTTGATGAATGCAAGATTTGCGGCTCTGAGGTAGTGCTCGGCGTGGGGCGCAAAGATGAGCCTTACGAAGGTATCGGGCGCGGAATACTTAATATTGAGGGTATGCCCGTGTATCGTGATGATATAGGCGGATTTGGCACTCCTACAAGCGACAATGAGCGCACAAAGCTATCGCTAAACACCACTCGCCTGCTGTGCTTCGTGAATGGCTACGACGGCAACAAGGCTGATGTGGAAGCCACTGCCAATATGATAGTAAAGCTCGTGGAGAAATATTGCCAATCTACAGATGCAAAATATGAGCTATTTTGATTTTTAGGTTAAAAACAAATAATACTATTTATAGTATGTATAATAAGAAATTATGTACAAATAATATTTTTATACATAATTTCTTATTACTAATTTATTTATAGCATTTTATGCTCTACCACCCAAATGGCCACCACCACTAAAATGACCACCATTATTGTTCTTGTTCGGATCATTATTTGGATTTGGCTTATTACCTGTATTATTGTAAGAATGACCATTTCCAAAGCTACCATCGCTATTTCTAAACACTCCATTTGATTCGTCTTGAAGTATTCTAACTCCAATCCAACCGTCTCCGTCACGAGTATAAACTAATCCTTCACAGAAGAATATTTCAGGTGCTCCAACTATATCATTGTCGCTAATATTTATTCCTTTAAATTTAGCGCTCGGATTGCCATTCCCCAAATTAAATGAAACGTTGAATACAATATTTCTATAATATTTCATAAATGTTTCTTTAATTCTGTAACCACCTCCGTTCCATGTTAAATCATTATTGTAGAAACTGTATATAGATTGATCATTTTCTGAAAAGAATTGAATTTCTTTTCCTGCATTTTTATTACCAAGCGTAGAACAGAAGTGAATACCTTTTTTTACAAGGAAATTATCAAATGATTTTGCAATTTGAGTAGATTGCTTATTACCTCCTAGTAAATCCTCTATCCTTTCACCAATAATTGGTATATTGTATTTATTAGTAGATGGTATTCCATTATACTCTGTTGTCCATTGGTTCTGAATTCCACCAGAGAAGTTTTTTGTTGCATCTGCATATGTGGTAAAATTGCAATTGTTAATTGATTGCCATTGTTTCTTTAGCAAATCTTTGCCATTCTTCATGAAATCCTCAAAGATAGGTTGCTTGATTGATTGGCGTATTACTAAGGATGATAATCCGTAATAAATACCATCGTCCCATCTTTCCATATGTCCCCAACTCATGCCATGCCATAATTTTTTCATGACTTTACAGTCAATTCCAATAGACACTCCAAAACCATAATCATATCTATATACAGATACATAAAGTTTTCTATGAGAATTAGAACTAAATCTGAGCTTTGCATATTTCATATAACGTGGAGACATATGCAGAATTTTGTCTAATATACTAACTCTTACAGTCCCAATAACAGGAAATTGTTCTACATCTTCGCGTGTAAGTTCATGTTGATTTGTAGCTCGTGTAGCTGATTTATTGTTAATAACAACATCATTGCTATCGTTGTCGAAATATGATGCATCATTTAGTGGAGATGTTTCTTTGCTGTCCCAATTATCAAATGTATTAATTAATTTGATATGACCATATTCTTTTGTATTTTGATTAATGCGTTTAAAGTTCTTAATATCATTACAAGAGTATTCTAATTCATTCTTGTATTTTATAGCTGTACAAAGTGTGCCTGATGATGTTACTTTATAGATGGAATCTCCAACGATAATCTCTAAATTCTTGTTAAGAAAATGTCTATATTTATCATTCGGGATTAAGAAACCTATATTTTCATTAGATGCATCTTCAGCAGATTCAAAATTTGGACATGCACGTGTTATTGCTGAAGCATTGGCTATATTGAAATTTTCAATTTCATTAGAAAATGCTTCTTTACTAGTAAACTCCATTATTCCAGTTGACTCGGTGTCAGTTGAAATATTGTCATTAGCAGTCTCAATGTCTTAATTTTGACTGCATGAAAACATGTTAACACTAAATATTGGTGCTAACAAATAATAAATAATTTTTCTCATATATGTTATTATTAAAATGAATATCCTATTCCAATATATGGATATATTACGGCTGCACGCTGAGCACCATGTTCCTTGTGTGAATCTTTATATAAGTCGAGAGCGAAACTAGGATTTACACCAGCTCTTATCAGCAAGCCTTTAGTGGGCTGGTATCTATATCCCAAATCAAGGAATACGAAGTTTGCATTTACGTCTCTCTCCATTTCAAAACGTTGTGTTCTATAAGTGCATTTATACCATCCGAAACTGATGCCTGTCCCAACTTCAGCGAAATGTTTATTCTTACCTATCAGATAGTTCACGGCAACAGGTATCGTAATACCTGTTGTCTTTTGGGGATTATCATCAAAGAAGTCATCTGATTTGGAGTTAGTATAAGCAAGACCTATTCTTCCTCCCCAGTTGGTATTCTCGCTGAAACGAGAGTCATAATGTATGCCAAACGTGGTGGAAGCTCCCAATGCTTCTATAAAGAAATCCTGTTTTATCTGTGCGCTAAGATTTACGCTGATAAACATTAGTATGATTAATGTTAAATACGATTTTAATTTTTCCATTATCTTTTTTTAAAATTTGAGTGCAAAATTAAGTTATATAAGCATGAATTTATGCTTTTATATGTATGAAACAGTAAAAAGCGTGTTTGAAATGGTGAATTTTATATTTCTAACCCCAATATTATTGTAATAAATATAAATTTTGTACTTTTGCCACACGAATTACTAAAACTATAACAGGGTATATTATGTATAAAAAAATATTATTCACTTATCTACAGCTTTGCATTGTAAGTTGCTTAATATTCTATTCCTTCTATTGCATTCTTGACAGAGAATTTCTGATGACTTTGATAAACGGAAACTACAACCTTTTAGATTTCGCTGAAGATATATTCGTGTGCTGTTCGTCTACTGCCGTGGCGATGGGCACAATGGAAATGTTGTTTCGCAGCGTGAAGTTTGACGAGTATTTTAAGAACAGAAAGTTTACTGTGTCGTTGCTCTTCCTGATAATCACGTTCGCCATAAGCTACGCATTGGCAATATTCGCCAACTTGGTGTGGGGAAACAGCATTGAGGATATCGACATCAATGAGGACATCGTGGTGGGATGTTTGCTTATAATGTTTATATCCAATCTGTATTGCAGCCGACAGTTTAGAAAGATAAACATTGGGCTGGAAGATGAGTGCCAACGCCTTGCCCTCAAACTGAAGGATATAAATAAGTCGCTGGAGAAGAACAAGGACAATGCCGAGCTTTCGGCAGAGCTGTCTATGCTTAGGCAGACATTGCAGGATATGAACGTGGGCTGCAAGGACAGATTTCTTGTGTATAAAGGCGACTATTTCGAAGCTCTGAGCGTAGACGAGATAATGTATATCTCAATAAAGAACAGGGCCACCATAGCTTATAAGACCGACGGCACGGAAGACAAATTGGGCTATTCGCTCGATGAGCTGGAAAAGATGCTCAATCCTAAGAAGTTTTTCAGAGCCAACAGGCAATATATCATCTCTATCAACGCCATAAAGCGAGTGAGCTATTTCTATGGCGGGAAAGTGCAGGTAATACTCAATGGCGGTGCCGACGAGTATATCCTCGTGAGCCGTGACAAGCTGCAGATGCTGAAAGAGTGGATGAACCAGTAAGAAAAGAATAAATTCCCACAGATTAAAAAAGAATAGGCGCGACACAAAGTCTTTATTTACATTGAATCGCGCGCTATTCACTTACTACACAATACAAAGAACAATGCTTACCTGAATAAGACATTTTCTTCTTTCCTTTTTAGTGATTATATCGTCACATAGCAGGAGTTAAGCCCTTATCTCCACTGCTTCCGTTGTGCTCTGGATTATCCGCATGAGCTTCACCGCTGCTTGGCTGTGGGCTATCATTATCGCTTCCGCTGCTCGGCTGCTGCTTCTCAGGCTCTGTCTTTGGAGCGTCGCCTGAGGGCTCTGCGTTCTGATTCTCCGGCTGAAGCTCAGTCTTGCCGTCCTTTTCAGTGCCGTTCTTATCCTTGTTCTTGGAAGTTTTGTCCTTATCAGCCTTGTCTTTCTTGGCCTTAGGCTCAGCGTCTTCACCCTCTTCCTTTTTCTTCTTGGCGTTTCTCTGACCGTCCTGAATGCTCTGACACTTGTCAATCTCATCAGCACGCTGATTGAAATTCTTAGCCAAAGAGAGATACTTGGAATCATCATGACGCAGAATATCGGCATTGGCTATAACGAACAAGTCGTCGAGAGCCTCTACAAGCTCATTTTTAAGCACGCTGTATTTTACGCCTTTCTTCTCTATGGCTTCCGCGCGACGCTTGTCGTAAGCTTCACTCTGCGCCTTGCTCGCGTTTACGAAATCGCTTGCGAAGATTTCAAGCGAAAGCGACTTCACGGCGTCGGCATACTCATGCTCCAGCTTGCCGGCGAGCTGCTCCGATTTTGAAACCAAATCAGAAGGTCTTGTTTTTGTGCTTATGCCAAGCGTCTTCACCTCCTCATACAGCATTTTGGCTGTCTTCGCCTTTTCAGCGTCGCGCAGCTTAGTGCAGAATTTCAGCATGTCGCGCAGCGCTCCGGCGCACACCTTGCACACATCACCCTCCTTGTCTATCACCTCGGTCTGCAAACTTTTCCTTGGTTTATAGGCATTCTTGATGAAGTTGTCGCAAGCCACGCTTGCTCTGTTAATCACTTTCATATCGTCGGCAAAAGCGTTTTTGCCTTCCTCTGACTTACTGTTTACCTCAGCGTTGAGCCATGTGTTCACCACCTTGGCAATGCTGTCGAGCTGTGGCTTTCTCAAAGCCGTCAGCCCTTTCTTTTCAATTGTATTACTCATAATTATAATAAATTAGATAAGTATTTATTAGCCCCATTCTCATCAGAATAAGACATCGGATTTATTTTTACAAAATTGCTTTCCTGAGTTGAAGTTGCGTTTTCCATGAAGCGTTCTTCATAACAACATATCTGCTCCGTGTCGTTATCATAATAAAAGTCACGCTCTACGGCTTCGTCCGATTGTTGGTAGTGAAGCAGCTTAATAATCTCCTCAGTGTTAATCGTAGCCACACCCATCTTGCCTGCTATGGCAGATAGATGTTTGTTGTCGGTCAGTAGTGTTCCCCCTTTGCCCTTTGCGGCACATATTGTGGAGTACTCGCTGAATACGCACTCACGGCGCAGCTTGCTGTCGCTGTAAAAGGAATGGACAAGCCCGCTCAGCTCATCGGAATCTGTCGCCACGAGCCTCACCATGCCCTCATCAGCGTAAGCGTCTATCCGCTTCTGCTGCTCATCGTCGGCACTTGCCTTGACGAAATCCATCACGAATACAGTGATACGTTTTGACGACATGAGAGAATTCAACTTCTCTGCCAGCTCATCCACTCCATCGCATGAAGTGACGAATAAATTATCAAAAATTTTTTCTGTCATTAAATCAAAAATTTGTTATTATTTAAAACTCTTACCGAGCAGCCAAGCAGCTGAGCCGCCTTGCCCTCGCTTATCAAATCTCTTGCCAAAGCCTGATACACCATTGGTGAGAATCTGTCGATATGGCTTTCCTCATATCTGCTCTTCTGCACCATCTCCATATATTTCGGCTGGCTATTTCTGCGCTTCATATATAATATGTATCTCCTGTCGGTCACGATACCCATCTTGTGCAGCTTATACACGATAGCGTCTATCGAAATGCCATACACCTGTTGTAGGTTTATCAGCTCCGCCATGGTGATGTTTCTGTTTTCGGCAAACTTTGCCCTCAGCACCTCCGTAGGCAGCAACATTTCGCTTGCAAACACGTTGCAGAGTTTCTCTTTGTTGTACTCCGAGAGGGATTTATCCATACATTCGTTGAAAAGCAGGTGGGCAGCCTCATGCAAGCAGGTAAGTCGCTGGCGTTCAGAGTGCTTCACGTTAGAGTTGAGCACTATCACATAGTGGTTGCCGTTTACCACGCCGCTCACTCCGTCAAACCCTTCGGGCCCGTCGAGCATTATCACCTCAATGCCCTTGTCTGTAAGCAGATTGTCCACATTACCTATAGGGGCATTGCCGAGATTCCACTTCTGCCTTATTGCTCTGGCTCGCTCTTCCATCTGCTCGTCGGTAGAGATTACGGCGTCGGTCTTCCTGATAGCTATCGGCAGTCTGCCGAGCAGCTCCTCCACCTCAAGATAGCTCTCAATCGTTTCCATCGTTCTCACTTTCAGCGACTTCTCCTCTATCTTGAGAAGACTTGCCTTCTTTCTGAACGACATCACCATCTTTTCCGTGTCAAAATCAAACGGCTGCGTCAGTTCGTCTACCGTCGTGCGGAGCACACGCGCTATTTCGCCCAATGTTGCTCCCGACGGGAAAAGCTTGGCATGCTCCATCCTCGAGATTGCTTGCTTTGAAATCGGTATTCGCAATCCGGCTCCCAAAGCCTCCATCGTGAGCTTCTGCTTCAGCCTTGCCTGTTTCAGCCTTTTCGCGAATATTTCTTTTTCGTCCATCATTGTTTGTATATAATTTATGTTGTTATCGTTTACAAAAGTACAATATTATTTTCATAGTAAACCCCAAATAGGCATAATTATTTATCCTATTAGATATACTTTAACTTATTTTTAATATTTAAGTAAATCTATACATTATTATATATAAAATAAACTCCATCTTGCATTATCAATCATTGTCACTAAAAAATTAACGATTGAGAACCTATTGCCGTCCCCAAAAAGCTCCACGAAATAACAAGAACGCCGTTTGAACAGCATTATAACAGCGTTCGAACGGCGTTCGGATTATGTTAAAGTAGCGATTCTTACAGTATTTTGAGAAATATGTAAGATTACTTATTTCGCTTTATCACTTATTTCGTGAATAAGCTCAAAAAATCATCAGATTATTAATCTACATCAATTAGCCTTATCAATAGATACGCCCTCGGCAAACTACCGATGAAGAGTTTTATCAATAGATACGCCCTCGGCAGATTACCGATGAAGAGTTTTATCAATAGATGCGCCCTCGGCAGATTACCGATGAAGAGTTTTATCAGTAGATACGCCCTCGGCAGATTAATGATGAAGAGCTTTATCAATAGATATGCTCACGGCAAACTACCGATGAAGCTCTTTATCAATAGATACGCCCTCGGCAGATTACCGATGAAGAGCTTTATCAATAGATCCGCCCTCGGCAGATTACCGATGAAGAGCTTTATCAATAGATCCGCCCACGGCAAACTAACGATGAAGAGCTTTATCAATAGATATGCCCACGGCAGATTACCGATGAAGAGTTTTATCAATAGATATGCTCACGGCAAACTAATGATGAAGAACTTTGTTATGAAATGAGGTCGGCAAGAGAAGAGTTCTGCCAGATGGCGGTAGACTGGCTGAGCAGTCGGATAAACTCTTGTGCCGAGTTCTTGATGTATGCTCCTTTAAGGATGTGAATGCAGCCCTCCATGTCGGCATAAGGAGAGTCGATAGGGATGGATTTCAGACCAAGCTCATTGTGAATGGTGGATTCAGAGAGCACCGTAACATAATTGGTTTCGCGGATGAGCTTCAGAAGTATGTTCACATCGTTAAGCTCTATGCGCACATTATAGTCGAAATCTTTTCGCGAAAGCATAAACTCTAAGGCGTTGCGTGCCTGCAAGCCTCCTGCCGGCAAGGCGAGGTCGTAGCGTTGCAAATCCTCAAGAGTGATTTTCTGCTCTTTGGCAAGGGTGTGATTGTCTTTCACGATTACCGCCAGGCGGTTGTTGAAAAGCACATGGCTCTCTATCTTGTCGTAACGGCGCGTAGGCTTAAAGGCAAGCACGAAGTCAAGCTCGTGGGCCTGCAATTTAAGCATGAGGTCTTCCATAGTGCTATAACATATATTCAGCTTCACTTTCGGATATTTGCGCATAAACTCTATGAGAGTGTCGGTCATTATCGAGCTGAAGGAATAGGTGACGCCAATGTTGAGATTACCGCATAGCAGCTTACGCAAATCCACTATCCTGTCGATGCAGGTGTCGGCGCTGTTTACAGTGCGTCGGGCATAAGGCAGAAGCTCCTCGCCGGCCTCGGTGAGCGTCATCTCATGGCTGTTGCGCTGAAAGAGCAGCAGCCCAAGCTCCTTTTCCAGTTGGTGTATCTGCTGTGAGAGAGTGCTCTGAGTGATGAAAAGCTCCTTGCTTGCCTGTGAGAAATTAAGCGTCTGAGCCGCCTTTATGAAGTATCTTAACTGTCGTAATTCCATGCTGTAATGTGTTTATTGAGGTAGGGGCGTGGTATAATTCCCGTTCGTTTTTTACATACTCCGATCGATAATAATCGGCTGTTATTTATGTTGCAAATTTAAAATAATTTTTCGAGAAGCCAACATGTGCTTGATATTTTGCGCTGAAAGTCGTGAGGAATGGTTGCCGTCGGCATTCATTCTCGTCACCGAGAACGACTCGCGATAGAATATGAAAATTGGAATCACGCATCCCACTACCATGCCAAACATTACCAGAATGGTGAGCATGCTGTTGTGGAAGAACATAGATACATATTCCATGGTATTGCTTTCGGGGCTGCTCACAATTTTCATCAACGCTATCACCGACTTATAGGCGAACATACCTGGCACCATAGGCAATAACGAAGGGAAAGCGAAGCACTCTGAAGGGCAGTGGATGTGCTTGCCGAAATATATGGCGAGCATGCCAATGGCAAAGGCGGCGATGGTGGAAGCTGAAGCCTGATCCATCATTATCTCGCTGTTGTGCATGAGGAAATAGCGTATGCCATGACCTACGCAGGCAAGAAAAGCTGAGATGACAAGAGCCTTGCGCGGAGGATTGGAGATGATGGCAAAGCCAGTACCTGCCACGGCAGCGAAGAGTCCGTCGGCAATAGAGGCAAGCCATAGATTTGGGCGCACCACATGGGTGAACGTGGTCACGTCGATGCCCGTAACGAGCAGGGTGAGCATAAGCCCGATGGTCATGCTTATCACGAGCAGGCAGGCATTAGAAAGGCGTGATATGCCGTTCAGGACATGGTGGTCGATGATGTCCATCACGCCGTTGATCAATGGCACTCCGGGCACAAGATAGAGCATGCTCGTGCCGAGCGACATGTCCTCAGTGCCGCCATGGAAAAAGAGGTAGTCGCTTGCACCTATCATTGTGGAAACAAACGAGCAGATAGCGAAGACGGCAAGCGGAAGCATACCTCTTTTAGTTAATTGCTGGCGGATGAAGAAACCTATAAATGTGGCAATCCACACAATTATCATTGATGTGAGATTACCATCAAACAGACGGCAGAAACAAGCGTTGGCAAAGGAAACGAGAATAAGCACCGTCCATGGGCTTTCGCGCTTCTCGCCTACGATCGCGCCGTATCTTTTCTTTATCTCGGGGAGAGAGAGGTGATTGTCGAGAGCTTCCCACGACAGGCGCGACAACTTCATGTTGATTTTGAAGTTGAGCGCCATCGAAGGAATGACTTTCACCGAAGTGTAGTTGTGAGCGCCGTCTTTACTATGAAGAGTTATGCTCAGAGTCTTCTGAAACAGCACAATATCCGTGGTGTAGCCCAAAGCACGGGCCATACGCTCGGTGTTGAGCAATATTCTCGACGACTGCACTCCCACGCCCATGAGCGTGGCTGCATAATTGGCTAAGAACTTAGTGACAGCTCTCATCTCTTCGTGAATGCCATTCTTCTCCATACTTCTTTACTGCTTTATAATATTTATATAAGAACGTTGATTGGTATGTTTATTATTTGTTTGCTTATTGAAGATTTGGAGAGGATTATCATTCCTTGTTGTTGTCAAAGTCGTAGGCATTGACAGTCAAATCACCATATTCAAAGAATTTATGATGATTGAATGTGTTGCGAAGTGACGCTGCGCCCCATACTATGAGCGCGATAACAAAGAATAATGAGATTAATTCAAACGTTGCCATATTATCTATACTTTTGCTTTAAAATCCTGAAGTTTTAATTTTTTCGATTGCAAAAGTATAGATAATACCTAAGGCAAAAATCCGTTATTATGTGTTTTTTTCGATAGCTTCAATCGCTATCATCTATAACGCTGCTATAGAAGTTGTCTGCTGAGATAGCGCACAGGATACCACACGGCAAGCCAGCCTACGGCTATCACGGTGAGGAATATTATGGCTACGTCGCTGTAGTGAACGCTCACTGGATAAGCGTCTACCACGAAGTTGCCGCTGCTGTTGCCAAGCGATACCAATCCGTATTGCTGCTGAAGCCAGCAGAGCAGCAGCCCAAGCCCTACGCCGACGATAGCACCTATCACGCTTATCATTCTTCCCTCGAAAAGAAAGATGCGCGTTATCTGTTTATCCGTTGCTCCGAGGTTGCGCAAAGTAGCGACATCGGCTTTTTTATCTATGATAAGCATTGATAGCGAGCCTATGATGTTGAAGCATGCCACGACTAATATAAAGGTAAGGAAGATGTAGGCGATAAACTTCTCCACTTCCATTATGCGGAATGTGTCGGCCTGCTGCTCAAATCGGTTGAGCACCTGAAATCTGTCGCCTGTTATCGCTTTTATCTTCTTCTTTGTCTGCTCAATGTCTACGCCTGCCTTCATGCGGAGTTGCAGCTTGGAGAGCTTTCCGTTGAGCCCGAACAGGTTGCGCGCAAACTCTATCGACGTGATGATGTGATCTCTGTCGTATTTTCCGTTGTTCACAGCGAATACTACGCCAGGAGAGAACAGAGAGTCTACGGTGAAGCCTCCTTCGGGGTTCATCATGTCGAGCTGTCCGTTTCGTTGTGGCGCGTAGATGTGGAGATAGCCATCCCATCGTGCCGACAAGCCAAGATTTTGCGCAAGTCGAGCGCCGGGTATGCCAAATTGCAAGTTGGCTACATGAAGCTGATATGTGCCGTCGCCATAAAGAATATCACGCACATTGGTGAGCTTGTCGTAATTGTCGTCCACTCCCATTACAGTCACCATCGACTGCTTGCCCTGATATTCGGCGAGAGCCATTTCCTCCACGCACTCCGTAGCCACTTCAATCTCGGGCATGGCTTTTATCTTTGCCAGATAGGGGTCGTTGGCAGCGACAGTCTTTCCGCGTGTAGGCACTACTTCAAGCTGTGGGTCGAGATTGGTGAGGAATGACGCCACGAGGTCGTGGAACCCGTTGAACACGCTAAGCACGATGACAAGGGCCATCGTCGCCACTGCCACGCCTATTACAGATATGGCAGAGATAACGTTAATGGCATTTGTGCTCTTTTTAGAAAAGAGATAATGACGTGCTATAAAAAAGGGAAAGTTCATTACTTCTTCAGCAGCTCGTCGATATGGTCTATGTAGTCAAGTGAGTCGTCGATGAAGAATCTCAGCGACGGCACGATGCGCATCTGGTTGTGAATACGCTTGCCAAGCTCAAAGCGGATAGTCTTCTCGTTGGCACGTATGTTTTCAAGAAGCTCTTCGCCACGCTCGCTTGGGAATACGCTAAGATGAGCTGTGCAGATACTTAAATCGGGCGAAATGCGAACATGTGTAACGCTTACCATCACTCCGCGCATTTTGCGTGTCTGACTTTCAAAAATAAGACTCAATTCCTTCTGAAGAAGTCTTGATATGCGGTTTTGTCTTGTCTCTTGCATGTAATTTTATCTTTTATTTTATACCTACAAAGGTAGTGATTTTTGGCATTACGACAAACTAATACCCTAAATATTCAGATTTCGGGCAAGCTGCTCAGGGCTGCTCGCGCCTACCAATACGCTTGTCACGCCACGCTGTTCCAATATCCATCTTAACGCGCGCTCAGACAGTTTAAGCCCCTGTGCCTCAGCCTCGGCGTTCCATTCTTTCAGCTTGGCGAGAAGCTCGGGAGTGAGCATTTCTTTCTTAAGAAATCTTCCTTTGCTCATTCTGCTTTCCTCTGGAATGCCATTGAGATATCTGTCGGTGAGAAGTCCCTGTGCCAATGGCGAGAATGATATAAAGCCTATGCCGTTGTCGGCGCAATAGTCTAATATTCCTTCCTCTATCGGAGCATGGTCAAGCATATTGATTCTGCCTTGATATATCAGCAGGGGCACATCTCTCTTGGCGAGATATTCCTTTGCCGTCTTCAATGCTTCAAGTGGCCAGCGACTTATGCCTATATATAATGCCTTGCCGGCGCGCACTATGTCTACCAGTGCCTGCAATGTCTCTTCGAGAGGGGTGTTGGGGTCGTAACGATGGCTGTAGAAAAGGTCTACATAGTCTAAGCCCATGCGCTTTAGGCTTTGATTGAGGCTCGCAATAAGATATTTCCTTGAGCCCCAGTTGCCGTAAGGGCCTTCCCACATGTCGTAGCCAGCTTTTGTGGATATTAACAGCTCGTCGCGATAAGGAGCGAAGTCGTCGCTCATAAGTCTGCCCATGGTTTCTTCTGCCGAGCCATAAGGAGGGCCATAGTTGTTGGCGAGGTCGAAGTGAGTGATTCCGTGGTCGAAAGCATAATGAGTGATAGCTCTGCTTCGCTCGTAGGAATCCACTCCGCCGAAGTTATGCCAAAAACCGAGCGATATTTTAGGTAATAGCACTCCTGATTTTCCACAGCGACGATAGAATGTTTCACTATCGTCGTATCTGTGTTCAGAAGCAAGATATTTGCTTTTTAGTTCCATAATCTCTTATTTTCTGTCTTTTTCTATGAGAGCGAGCAAATGCTCCACGGCAAGCTCCTCTGGAATGTTCTTCTCCACGCATTCCTGCTTGCGGTAGAGAGAAATGCGGTTTACTCCCGCGCCTACATATCCATAGTCGGCGTCGGCCATCTCGCCCGGACCGTTTACTATGCAGCCCATAATGCCGATTTTCAGTCCTACGAGGTGTTTCGTAGCCTCGCGCACCTTAGCTATAGTCTCACGCAGGTCGTAAAGAGTTCTGCCACATCCAGGGCAACTGATATATTCAGTCTTTACCGTGCGAAGTCTGCCTGCCTGCAACACTCCGAATGCTGTGGCTTCCACGTCGTCCTGGCTTATGTCGCCATTGTTCATGAGCCATACGCCATCGGTGAGTCCGTCTATCATCAGCGCGCCGAGGTCGGCAGCTGCTTCAAGCTGGAAGTCGCTCTTCTCTTCCTTTGAGTGCTGATACATTTCAGCGAAGACTATAGGATTGGTTATGCCTTCATTAGAAAGCTCATGCACCAAAGCGCGCTGTTCTCCCAGCTTGTTGGTATGCGTAGTCATGCAGACAACTACAATCTCAGGGTGATGTTTCAGGCAAGGGATATATTCCTCAGAAGGCGCTCCGTATTGCAACACGAGGAACTTTCTGTCTGCCTTAATCTGCGAGAGGAAAGGCACGGCATTGTAAGGGAATATAGGATAAGTACCCACAGTGCCGTCGTAGATAGAGAAATCCACGAGAAACTTGCTTTTCGTATCCTTCATTTCCTTTATCTCGCCAAGTAGCTTCTCATTGTTGCCGATGTAGATATAGTCGGGTTGAGGGATGGCAGATTTTATGTTAAGTCCGCTCAAATCCTGTCTGTTGCTTATCACAACAGGCACATTCTCGCCACCGATATTGCCTACTGCTTTTGTCTTGCGTCGGGTAGGGCGCAGCCAGTCGAAATCCTTATTTGCCGTGGCAGGAATCATCAGATGGCCAGCTCTCTTTGTGATATATTCCACAAGATGTTTAGCCACTGGAATTTCCGCTTCTGGCTCTTCGCTAAGCGATACACGGATAGTGTCGCCAATGCCGTCGGAAAGCAACGCTCCTATTCCCACTGCGCTCTTTATGCGTCCGTCTTCGCCCTCGCCGGCTTCCGTCACGCCGAGATGCAGAGGATAGCTCATGCCCTCCTTTTCCATCGTGTCTACAAGCAGGCGCATTGAGCGCACCATGACAACGGTGTTCGACGACTTTATTGAAATCACCACATCCTTGAAGTTCTCACGCTTGCAGATACGCAGAAACTCCATGCAGCTCTCAACGATTCCCTCCGGGGTGTCGCCATAGCGGTTGCGTATGCGGTCGGAGAGCGAACCATGGTTCACGCCTATGCGAATGCAGGTATGGTGCTCCTTGCAGATGTTGAGGAAAGGAGTAAATCGCTCGTCTATCTTTTTCAGTTCCTGAGCGTATTCCTCGTCGGTGTATTCATGCTTTACGAATTTGCGGGCAGGGTCTACATAGTTGCCCGGATTGATGCGTACTTTCTCGCAATACAGGGCTGCTACGTCGGCTACATGAGGATTGAAATGCACATCTGCCACAAGCGGAGTATTATATCCATCCTTGCGCAGCTGCTCGCTAATATTCTTCATGTTTTCTGCCTCGCGAGAGCCTTGTGTGGTGAGCCTTACAAGCTCACCGCCTGCTTTTATGATGCGTTCTGCCTGAGCCACGCAAGCCTCGGTGTCGTTGGTGTTGGTGGTAGTCATCGACTGCACCCTTACTGGGTTATCACCGCCAATCTCCACTGTGCCGGCTTTCGCTACGCTCGACTCACGACGTCTGTAATTGAATAAGTCCATTAATTTGTCTTATACTTATAGTCTTTTATTTCAGCGAGGTCTTTGTTGGCCTTCTCTATCTTCGCGCCAAGACCTGCTTTGTAGTCTGCTACTTTCTTAGCTATGTCTTTATCGCCCAATGCCATAATCTGGCAAGCGAGTATGGCAGCGTTTTGCGCGCCGTTTACGCCTACCGTGGCTACAGGTATTCCAGGTGGCATTTGTATAATGCTGAGCATTGCGTCAAGTCCGTCGAGCATGCCCTTGATAGGCACTCCGATTACTGGCAATGTAGTTGAAGCGGCAATCACTCCTGGCAGTGCTGCTGCCATTCCGGCGCCGGCGATGATCACTTTTAGTCCGCGTGACTCAGCGCCTCGCGCGAATTCTTCCACTGCTGCCGGTGTGCGGTGAGCGGAGAGGGCATTCACCTCGAAAGGAATTTCCATTGACTCCAACAATTTACAAGCTTTTTCCATTATTGGCAGGTCGCTTGTGCTACCCATGATTATACTAACTAAAGGTTTCATTATTATAATATTACGATAAATGCTGTTATAAGTCCTACGCCGAAGCCGCCCAACACCTGTGAAAGGCTATGCTGGCGCAATATTATTCTGCTCGTGCCCACCATTCCAGCTATTATGAACACAAGCGAAAGCCACCATAGCGGATTGAAATCAAAAAAAAGGGCAAAAGCCATTATTCCTCCCGTCACTCCGCCTATTCCTGCTGTGTGGGTGGAGATTTTCCACCAGATGTTGATTATCACGCATATCACCTGTATCAGCAGGGCTGCCATCACTATGCGCCCTATGAAACTCGGCATCTGCAATAATGTCATAAGGTAATAACACACGAAATAGCACACAATGGAAATGATGTAAGGCACTATTCTGCTTTCTCTCTTTGCCGACTCCATAGGCGTCCATCCCTGATAGCGACGAAACATATGAATGAGCAGCGACGGCAGAAGGATGGTGCACAGATACACCATCGCAAGAACGGTGAGAATATAGCTTAGCGGAAGTCTGTTCATGTAGCTGAACACGAACAGTGCTATTAGTCCTATCAGCGGCAGATAAAACGGCGTGAATATCATGCTCATTATTCTCGCCGTGAGAATTATCTTCTTCTCGCTTATTATTTCAGAAGTCATTATCTTTGGTTATTATGTTTGCGTGTGCGTGCGGAGGGTATTCCGAGCTTCTCACGATATTTGGCGATGGTGCGGCGCGCTATGGAATAGCCTTTATCCTTCATCGCCTTGCTCAGTGCCTCGTCGCTCAGTGGGTTGTCGCCGTCCTCGTTGTCTATCAGCTCTTTTATCAGCATTACAATGTATTTTGCCGATGCCTCCTCACCATTGCTGTTGGTGTATTTGTCGTTGAAGAAATATCTCAATGGGAATATTCCCCAGCGTGTCTGCGCGTATTTTATGTTGCTCACGCGCGATATCGTGCTCTTGTCGAGCCCTGTCTTTGCCGAGATGTCTTTCAGCGTCATTGGCTTTAGGTCGAGCTCGTCGCCGCTGCGGAAGAATTTCTGCTGCCATTCTATTATCGCCTTCATCGTTTTGTAAAGCGTCTGTCGGCGCATCTCTACGGCATAGATGAAGCCTTGCGCGTGCTCCACCTTTTCTCTAATATATAGATAAGCGTCTTTCTCCCTTTGGCTCATGCTCTCCTTTTTGTCGCGGTAAGTCCTCATCATGTCGGTAAACGATGGCGATACCGTGAGCTCGGGCACATTGCCCTGATTTAGATAGAAAGTGATATCTCCGTCTTCGCTCGTGTCTACAATGAAGTCGGGGATAATCTGTTGGCTGTTAATGCTTTCCGTTTCTCCGAGCGAGGCTCCTGGCTTAGGGTTAAGCTTCTTTATCTCGGCAAGCAAGTCGTCGAGCTGCATGTCGTCAATGCCAAGCTTTTCCTTCATTTCTCCCCATTTGCGTGAGGTGAAGTCGTCGAGGCATTCGTCTACAGCCTTTCTCATAAGCTCTTTCAGTCGGCTGTCTTTCTTTCGTTCTATCTGTAGCAGCAGGCATTCCTTCAGAGAGCGTGCCCCTATTCCGGCAGGGTCGAAAGTCTGTAGTTTGCCGAGCATTTTCTCCACATCCTCCTGGCTCACATATATGTTGTTGTATATAGCCAGCTCGTCGGTGATGTTGTCGATACTCTTTCTCAGCAGTCCGTCGTCGTCGAGCGAACCTATGAGATATTCCATGATATTGCTTTCCTCCTCGGTCAATACCATTTCCGCCATCTGCTCTTTCAGCTTGTCGTAGAAAGAAGTGGTGTCGCCATACATCATTTCCTCGTAGTCGGCGTTGCCATCAGAGCGGCGTTGAAAGGGGAGGGTAGGCATTTCGTCGTCTTTGCCAAATCCTTCCAAAGCGTCGTCCATTGCTTCTTTTCTGTCTTCCTTTTCGGTGAGCTGCTCGTCGGTCAGAGTGTCGTCATCGTTGTCGGCTATGTCGTCCCTTTCGTTGTCCATAGCCTCTTTTGACGGTTCGAGGGCGGGATTATCGTCTATTTCTGCTGAGATGTGTTCCTCAAGTTTCGCGATAGGCATAGACAGCAGTCTTATTTGCAGCATCTGTTGAGAAGACAGTCGTTGCAATTGCTGTTGTTTCTGAGTCTGTTCCTGTATCAGTCTTTGTGCCATACCTATTGTTTTATGCAAATGCAAAGATAGCGCAAGTTGAGTGCAGAACAAAATAAATTTATTTATTTTTTATGCCGAAACGCCGCCTATCTTCTTTAAAGATAGTGCAAAGCGAAGACAGAACACGATGTTATTGATAATAACATCTTCAGAATTCCTAAAAAAAAGGCACTCCCACATTCTTCAACGAACATGAGAGTGTTATAAAAAATTATATGAAGAATTTCAAGGTTAGTCAAAAATGAGATAAGTGTAAGGATGGGCGGTTGTGGGGGATACAATCAGTTATGAGTTGTGAACTCACCCCACAATTCAGCTTTTTATTAACTATTATCTCAAATCTAAATTTAATGTGATTTGGTTCTATTTATATGTGTGTGTTAGGCATAAAAAAACTTTGCGCGTATCACTACGCCATCTATGTTATTTTTTGACTATGCAAAGATAGAAATATGGGCTGAAATGGCTGTACAGATTTGTCACAAAGATGTTCAGATTTGTCACAATGCCGATAAACAGGGGCATTCCAGCCATGCGTTTTTATTTCTTTTCCTTAGACGTTTCTCTGTATTCCGATGGCGTCATTCCATAACATTCTCGGAAATTTGTGTAGAATGAAGTGCGCGAATTGAAGCCTGCCGAGATGTATATCTGCGTGATCGACATATCATCGTCTTCAAGCAACATCCTCGCTGCCACGCGCAGACGATAATGATTGATGAAGTCGCTGAAATTCTTATAATCGGTGCAGCATTCCCTCATCATCTCTGTAAACTTATTTCTGTTGATGCCAAGCTGCTCCACTAAGTAATCTCTTGATATGTCGGCATTCTTATATAGCTGCTTATCCCTTATCAAGAGCACCATCTTGTTGTAGAGTCGGCGGTTGCGTGAAATGTCGTCGGCTTGTGTAGGCGACATTCCCGATAATGCCAATTCTTCCTCTATGTCCTCGGCTTTCAGCTTGGCGATGATACCCTCGTAGATGGCGCGGTTCTTAGCGCGCATCTTGCGCTGATTGGCGATTACTGAAATGAGAAACAATACGAGAAGTATAGCTCCGGCTGTAGTGGTGTAGAGAATGTTGCACGTGTTGCGTTCCTGCAATTTCAGCTCCTCCACGCCGGCAAGCGAGTTCAGCTCGTCGATAGTCTGCTGAGTCTTCGTATTGTTTATCTTAGTTATGCCCGGCAGAATGTCGTCGCGATACAGCTTCGCAGCCTCGTCGTTTCTGCCCATCATGGAGAGCAGCTCCGCCTTTTCGCGCAAGCGCGACACCATGCCTACCGAGTCGCTGCGCAGCTTGCACATGGTGTAGCCCTTGTTGAGCCACACGAGCGCGTCTTCATATTTGCCCAAAGCCTTGTAGAAATGCGACTTCGCCATTATGAAATCACTGGTGGCGAGAGGCGGCACGCTCAGCTTGTCGCCCTTGGCGATATATTCTTTCGCCTTCTCAATATCTTTCAGCCCCACGTAGGCATCGATAAACCTTGTGTAGCATTCCAGTCGCTGGCATTGGTAAGACTGCATTTCCTGCTTGGGGTATTTGTCATTAGGCGATGTTTCGCTCAGAATAATGCGGTTGAGCCATTGCCTTGCCACTTTGAGGGCTTCGTCGTATTGCCTGTCGTCGATGAGCATCGACGAATAATATAAATATGTGTAGTGGAGCAAAATTGAGAAGTGCATATTCTTGCTCACCTGCAAAGCCTTCTCGTAATTCTTGTAAGCCTCCTGCTTGTTGTCGAGCGTGGCGTAGGCGTTGCCCATATACAGATAGGCAGTGGCAAGGCCAAACTCATCCTTTCGCTTTCTCGCGTCGCAATACATCTGCTTCAGCTCGTTAAGCGCATAGCGTGGCTTGCCGATGTTGATGGTGTAGTTTATCTTCATTCCCCACACGTTGTAATACGCCTTCCATACGCCCAGTTGCGCTACGGCGCGTTTCGTTTCGGGGAATATTTTCTCCAGCTCGTCGGTCATGCCCTGATTGGCATAATAGGTCATTATCTTTGAGAGGGCATTAGCTGTCTGCCCCTTGTCGTTGGCGGCTTTCGCTCCTGCAAGCGTCTTTTTCAGCTGTTCCAGATATTCAGGAGTGTCGGGCTTTATCTCTGCTTGCGCCTTAGCAGCGTAGCCAAAGCACGACATAAAAGTGAATAGTCCTATTAATATGTGTGTTTTAAGAGTCATTGTTTTATTTTTCTTATGTAAACGCTGTTGAAAAGATAGAAGAATATCAGCGCTGATATGAATCCCGCTATAGCGTCGATAGCGTAGTGAGCCTGAATATATACCGTGGCAAGGCACAGGCAGACGTAAATCGGCGTTACCACATAGAGCAGCTTTTTATAGCGTAGGCGAAGCAGAAGCAGCATGCAGACTGTGGAAATGCCCACATGAGAGCTTGGGAATGCCGCCGTAGGGCGTTCGCCTGCCTCCTTTGCCGACTCTACCAGTCCGTAGAATATTCCGCGCGAATAGCCAGGCGACGACAGGCATGCCGTGTGGCTGTTGAAATAGTCGCCCACGCTTGGGAACACTCCGTGTACCACGTTGTTGAGCCCTATCGCGCGATAATAGAATGTAGGGCCTACCACGGGGATGAAGTCGAAGATTAGATAATATGTGAAAAACGATGCCATCACTATGAATAGGCATTTCTGGAATTCCTCATATCTCATGGCGTAATAGGCGAGGCACGTCAGCGCAATTATGGGGTAATAAAAGACGTAGCCCAAATCGAGCAGCTCGCTGATGATGGGCGAGGGGAAGTTATGCGCGAAAACCAATGCCGGCTGAAAGCCGAACAGCGACTGCTCCCATCCAGCAAACACATGGTCGAGGTTGGGCAGTATGCGATTTATCTCGTAAGTGTCGGGATACCACCACGCCAGCAGTGCCAGCTGTAGCGTGGCCCTTATCAGGACGGTCATTCTGCATGGAATGAGGCGATACACCACCCATGTTCCGCCAAGCATAGCCACGATGCGTATTCTTCCCCACAGGAATGCCTGCGGATTTGCCATCTTAGTGTAGAAAAACAATCCGAAAAGCAGTGTTATGGCGGCATAGATTATTATGGCATACTCATATCCGAACAGTCCTTTATGTGGTTTCTTGTCGATAGCAAATTGTTGCTTTATGAAATTTTTCATTCTTTCTTTTTCTTATGTTTTCTTCCGTGTGAGTTGTTATTTTTATTTTAGCGTGTAAAATCTCTTTTCCTTATAGCCATTTGTTGGCTTTATACCATGCCATGGCCCTCCTCACTCCCTCTTCGAGTTTCACATGGGGATGATAGCCCAGCTCGTCTATGGCAGGCTCGATGTCGCATTTCCAGTTGCGCTGTTTCAATATGTTGTATTTATCATCGTTGAGCGGAGTCATCTTGCCAGTCATGTTGGCTATGCGCTGTCCTATGAATGTGGCAGCCTTCAGTATGAAGAGAGGCACTCTCAGCCTTATCCACCATGGCGAGCCAAGCTCACGGTGTATCAGGTCGCTGAAATCCTTAGAGGTGTAGACATTGCCGTCGGAGAGGAAATATTTTCTGCCGTCCATAGCCCTGTCGAGCGAGAGGAACACTGCCTGCACCACGTCTTCTACATACACGAATGTAATGTCCTGATGTCGGTAGCCCACAGCCGTGTCGAAATGCCCCTTTATGCTTTTCGCCATCATGAAATAGTCCTTTTCCCTCGGGCCATACACTCCCGTGGGGCGCAATATCACATAATGGAAATCGTTGCCTATAGAGTCGAGAAATTTCTCCGCCTCCAGCTTGCTTTTGCCGTAGGCAGTGTTAGGCTTTGGCACATCGTCTTCCTTTATCTCAGCGTGAGGCATTTTCTCTTTTATCGCTCCGAATACGCTCAGCGAGCTGAGGTAGACAAACCTTTTAGGGTTTATGCCGAGGTTGAGTATAGCATGTACGAAGTTTTTTGTTCCTTCCGTGTTTATGCGAAAGAAATCTTCTGTGTGCAGACATTTTGTCGCGCCTGCCGTGTGTACTATGTAGTCGAAATCATGACCTCTGAGGCATTCCTCCATTGCCTTTTCCGAAGAGAAGTCAAGATTTATGAAGTGTATGCGTTTGTCGGTGAGATATTGTCGTGAACTTGATTTTCTTACTCCCGCCCATGTTTCCATGCCGCGTTTCAGAGCCTCTTCTACGATAAAGCTGCCGATAAATCCACTGGCACCCGTTACGAGTATTTTCATCTCTTATTATTTGTTGTTCGCTTGCAAAGATAGTGCAA